>CAZPME010000016.1:9562-41586 GCA_964587885.1 uncultured Candidatus Poseidoniales archaeon | reverse complement strand
AAGTCATGAGCCGAATTCTCTCGTTTAGTACAGACAAAGATTTTGCAAACCAATTAGAAATTCTCGTTAAGAAAAGCGGGTACAGAAACCGTAGCATGTTTCTTCGAGATGCTAGTATTCATTTTTCTGATTCTATACTTAGAGGTGACCTTAGTTCAATGGATAATGAGCATGATGTCGAAGGAACTGTAGTAATCTACTACCAGCATGGTATCGAAAATAAGTTGCTGGAATTGCGACACTCACATTCGATAGACATATCCTCTTACAATCACAATTGCTTAACTACCAGTCATACCTGTGTGGATACTATGCAGATTAAGGGGGAGGTTAAATTCGTTCGTGATGCGATTGAGAAATTACAAAACACAAAAGATGTTGATAGAATTGAATTTATTGTCGCCCCTATTAGGGAAGAAGGGTGTTGTTGATTCCAGTTTGATTTGCATACTCAGCACCCCCAAGACAATTTTGGTTACGTACAAACAAATGTTTCTCAATTGCCCATGGCTCCAATCAGCAATAGGGATAAATGTTGAAATGATTTGGGTTGAGCATGGATGAAGCAAATGCGGACAATGAAATCATAGCTATCGCAGAGTTTAACCGTAGTGTGATATTTTACTGGTACATCATGACAAATCTGTTTTTACTCGTCACAATAATTGGAATAGTTGTGATGATTTTCTGGGTGCCATTTGGGTGGATAATTCACAAGAAGCAACTTGAAAACGCTTCCTGTAATTTAACCAAACGTGGAATCGCGATACGGAAGGGATGGATTTTCAAGGCGCAGCAAAACATTCCCCTCGACAAACTTACTGACATCTCCATACATGAGGGGCCTGTGCTCAACCTTTTCGGTATTGTCAGGATATCCATTGAGACCGCTGGTGCAACGCCATTTCAATTAATTGGCCTCAAGAAATCCTCAACTCCCCTATTCCGCGACATTGTAATGAAACAACGTGATTCCCAGACTAGTACTGCCTCTACTAGTAGCCAAGAGGGGCAGTCTGGAGATGTTCTCGTCGAAATTAGAGACATACTTCAACAGATTAATATGAACCTCTCAAAAAGAGAATAAACAATCTTCGCTTGATGAAGTTTGACACGGGTTGAAATCTCTTTCAAATTACTTACAATAATTACTGGTCGGATTGTCCATCGGAATTTCCATTTGATTCACTCATTGTTGCATTCATGGCCAGCAATACCGGCAAGAAAAATATGCTGAGGATTAGTGAAAATACCACCGTAATTGCGGTCACTAACCCAAAGTCCTGCACCACGGGCATAGGCGAAAACAGTAGAACAAGGAAACCACACACTGTAGTACCGGCCGAGAGCATTAAGGCCACCCCAGTTGTAGAGATCACAGTCTCCATCGCCTTCCATGGTTTACCTTGATTATTTTCCATCTCAATCTCAAAACGACGCCAAACATGGATAGAATAATCGATTCCAATACCGATAGTAAGAGCAGTGACCATTACTGTCAACACATTCCATTTGAGACCAAACAGAACCATTGAGCCGACCACCCATAGGGTTGCAACCCCGATTGGCAAGAGCACAATTAGGGCTGGAATTATCCTCCGAGTCAAGACCATTAGCACGAATAAAGAAACAATAAGTGATAGCGCAGTAGATTCAACTTGAGATGTCGTCAAACCCTGCAAAACGGCTTGTAATTTTACCAAATCTCCACCCAAATACACCTGGGCATTTCCAGCCAAGCCCGAGCGTAAAGTTCCTACTTGGTCAACAGAGCCTAATTCACGCTCAAAACTTGAAATCACTAATTGACTATCGCTGGAGGTAGATGCAACAACTCTAACCTCCATTCTCATATGGATTATTTCATCGCCTTGCAAATGTACTGTGCGGCCTACTCGCTCACTCCAGGTTCGACCTGACAAAGGGTCAGCGGTACTCTCGTTGACTGAGAGGTTTGCGAATGCAGTACCCAGTGCAATATCAGTTGAAGCATTGATTTCTACTAACTCATCACCGAACATTTCGAGATTATGGGTCCTACCCCAATCTGGATCGCGAATTACCGCATCGCGCAATACTGTATATGGGCCCTCATATGACGGGTTTCCACCCTCCCAGCCAACGACTCCATGCACAAAGGCTAGACGTTCGTCCAACCAAGACAACTGATCTAGGAGATCCAAATCGTCCTCAATCGAGTTTTCATCAACACCCTCGAAAAAGAGGTAGACATACTTCCAACTACTAGCCTCATATGATTCGTTCAAATGCCCCCGCACCTGCATTATTTCCATATCGTCGTCAAGGAAGTCGGCTAAATCAAACTCAGTCTCTAATTTCAGAGCACCGAATAGCGAGACTGAGCAGATGAGAATTGCGGTGATGATAACCAAAACTTGCTGCCGCTTTTGGAAATTGACTATTCGTCGAGATAATTGCGGCAAGGTTAGCATACGCGAGACTATTCTTCCTTTACCTTCTCTCCGGTCCATTACAACATGTAAGCACCCAACCACAACGGTTGAACAGAGGAAGGCCGAAATAACTCCAAAGGCCAATCCCAAGCCAAAGGTTCGAACGGGTGGTAGAGGTGAGAGGACATTGGCTAAAAATGCTGCAACTGTGGTGATAACTGCCAACGAAAGGGCAACTGAGAGTTTTTCGAGCGCCATTAACCAAGATTCAGCTGGCGTATGTCCTTCAGCCCTAAGTTCCTCATAACGTCTCTGCAAATGGATTGTATAATCAATTCCCAAACCAAGTACCAAAGGAGCAATTGCCACCTCTAGGGCTGTAAATTGGGCATCCATTGCAGCAAGAGTACCGTAAGTCCAAATCAACGCCAAAGAGAGACCTACCAAGGGGAATGTTACTCCCCTAAAAGAGCGGAATGCCAATGCCAAAATTGACACCACAACCACTACTGCAATCACAATCAAAGTGACGAGATTTTCAAATGTCCCCTGATCTATATCATGAGAGACTAAATCCAAACTAGCGACTGAATATTGCAAGTCAGAAGACTGGGATAATTCGGCGAATTTCTGTCGCAACATATCCATTTTTACTTGACGTAAATCATCACTCACTTCGGTATCAACCTCAATGACCCAAAGAGTAGATCTTGCGACAGGGGTTGGGTCGACATCATGGCCAGCCAAATAATCACAAGTTGGAGCAGGATCGAAGTCTCGATGTAGTAATCCTGCTTGGGCAAAGGCTGCAACAGATTCCAATTGAGTATCTTTTTCACCGGTACAGGTGATGTTATCGTCGATAATCAAATCGACTAATCCCGACCAACTTGAGACGTTTTCCAAAGCCATTCCATCTGCTTTCTCATCCAATGCAAGTTGCACAATTCCTGGGGCGCTAGTATTAGCAGCAATGAAATCTTGATTTGCCTCTCCCCATTCCTGGACTTGTCGCAGGTGATTCAACTGTATGCTGAGATTTTCTAAGGACAGCACATTACCATCATTTTTTGCGGTTACATGGACGAACATCGGTCGTGATTCGTTCTCAAAAAATGGTGAAATTCGCTCTTCAGCCATTGTTCCTTCGGTTTCGGGAGCGAAATCAGCAAGTTGGGTGTGAAATGCTGGAACATCGGTTACCAATTGCATCAACAGAACCGCAGTAATTAGTGCTGACATGGCAATTAGAGGCCATGCTGCCTTCTCAAAAAATTCGGAGTTCCTAACCAGAACCGAAGGTTCTGCATCAACTCCCATGCGATTAGGAGAGGCATTGAGTTCTTGACGCTGTGGGTGGCAATGGTTGAAAGAAGAGAATTTGATTGCCTGCTTAAGGAATATCAAGTGGCAAATTTGAGCCCTGTAAAAAATGAAATCGCACGGCAATAAGTTGAGGAATATCGCTCTGTATTAAGACCTCAGTTTTTATTTTCTACCAAAAGGTCGAGAGAAGGGTTCTTGAATAAGAGTCCGGTCGGCTCGTTGTTCACTATGCCCATTAAGGTACTACTCCGAGAGAAAAACGAACTCCGTTTGCGATTTATTGGCGAAGACCACACTTCACTTCAGGTCTTTCGCCAGCGCCTAAATTCGACCAAAGGAGTAGATTACGCCAACTATTTCCCAGGCCACCCTCTTCTAGAAGATCCTGAATTCTACATCCGCACCACTGGAAAAACCGACCCAGAGAAGTTGTTGCGCAAACTTTGCACCAACCTCCAAACCGAGTTTAACAAGCTCTCTATTTGAGGATGAGGACCCATGCCGGGTCAAGATTACATTGCTGAAGCCATAGGTTTGAGTCGTTACGCGATACCAGGTGATGGCATTGGTGGGATGCTGAAAACAAGAGTTGTGGATTTTCGCGTCGAAGAAGAAATCAAAGCACCTAGTCTCGACCCGCGTGGCCGTTTCACCGTTGCTCGAATTACTTTGACAAATTGGGAAACAAATCGTTTTATCAATCGATTAGCCAAGATTTTACGCATGTCACGCGACAGGATATGGTTTGCAGGCACCAAAGATAAGCGCGCAGTCACTCGCCAACTATTCGTAATTGATGCTAAACTTGAGAAAGTTAAGGGTGTTGAAATTCCCGATGCTGAAATAGAAATTATCGGACGCACCCACCAAAAAATAGGCTTCGGAAGCCACCGTGGCAACACCTTCACCATCGTCGTGCGTGGCTGTTGTGATTCATCCGGCGAACCTCTGAGTGAGACTGAAGCACTAGAGAGAATTGAGCATCTCCGCACCGGCATGGAAGAAGTAGTTGGAGTGGGATTATTTCCAAATTGGGTCGGACCTCAGCGCTTTGGTGCTTCTCGACCGGTGACCGCTAAGGTCGGCCGACATGTGATTGATGGTGATTTTGAGGGAGCAGTTCGATGCTACCTTGGCATGGAGGGGATCGGTGAATCCGAGGAAATACAGGAGTTTCGTGCAATGATTCGTGATGGTAAAGATTTTGCCGAAGCCTTAGAAAAATGTCCTGAACGTTTGGGCTTTGAAGCCAATATGCTCAAGCGATTGGTCGAAAAGGAGGGAGATTGGGTCGGTGCATTTCTACGACTTCCCCGCAACCTACAATTGATGATGGTTCATGCACTCCAATCTGAATTTTTCAACCGAGCATTACATTCCCGCCTCGACTTAGGATTACCTCTAGCCACACCCCTACTCGGAGACTTTGTGGCCCCAGTTGATGAAAGAGGAGCGCCGCTCCTTGACCGAATAGCCAGTGTCAGTGAAAAAAACCAATCTCGTATTTCTCGAAATTGTGTCTTAGGCCGCTTGGTCGTACTCGGTTCTCTTCCTGGAAGCATGTCGAAAAAAGCAAGCGGCGAGAGTGGAAAAATTGAGGCTGAAACAATTACCACTATGGGATTGGATGATACCGATTGGAGAGTACCTAAAATTGAGAGGTTAACCACCAAAGGAAGTTACCGGCAGTTGGTGACCAACTTCTCAGGATTTGTCGTAGACGCCGTGCCAATAGCGTTAGGCGATTCACTTTCCCAGCGCTGGAATGAGGGGGTGCAAGATGGAGACCTGTGGCATCCAGAAGGTGCTTGCATTCGTTTCCGCTTCAGCCTTGCTCCAGGCTCATATGCAACTACATTCTTGCGTGAATTCATGCGTGTTCCACTGCGCCAACTCTAGCACTTTAGGAACATAAATTGCATTCGCAAGAAAACTATGACTAATTCCTAACGATTCAAAATTGCACAAGGTGCAGTATGCAACTAGAGTAAGGTGTTCAAAGAAGCCCCATTTCGAGAACTTCAACTTCGCCAATACCGCTAATTTCATTCACTCGTGCTTCAAAACCATCAAGCAATCCTTCACCGTCATTCATTACGACGTGCAATTGAATAAATTTCAAACCAAATGCCAATGGTTTTAATTCAAGATTTTGGATATTGTAGACATCACTGCCCAAGCCGTTCAGATTTGCCATGATTGAATCATAATCAATTTCTTCTGCGTCAGCGGCTAGAATCTTATACGTAATCGCTACTTCTCCCATTTTTTCACCTCAAGGACCTTCGAAACCGCATCCAGTACAGACGTAGGATACTGCTTGATTTCGGCAACGTGGGCTGCGACCAATCGAGTTACCACATTTTGGACAAGGGAGTGAGGTCGCCCCTGCTTCAGTTAGTGGAACTCCACTAGATGCGCAAATAGTCGCTCTATCAGCCATATGATGCCCTCGTAACGACCCGCCCAACCGATATCACCTTTCAAGGTTGCTCAAAAACTACGTGCGTAATACCCTCAAATGAATGAAAATATTATTCGAAAATAATGCCTGCAATATCACGATTTCAAACCACATTTCAAACTCTTGAAATGACGGATGTCGCTATTCAAGATTCAATAATCTCGACTCGCCCAAACCGCCCCTGGCTCACGACTAATTGGTCGTCTTGTTGACGGCACCAGCCATTGACTATTCTTATCGCATCACCAGATTTTACGCGTTCTACATCATCGCTCCAAAGTACGATCCCGACAATACCAGAATTATCTCTACCAACGGCAGAGCAAACTAGTCCACTATAACTGGTTGAGGAAACGTAACGGCGCGGATATTTGCGCAGCACTAATAATTCAATGTGGCGAACAAATCTATTACCAGATAAATCTGAAACTTTCTGTCGCGCCAGCACTAATTCTTCTTCTTTTTCTCTATCTACAATCAGGTTTACGTCTACTCTCTGCATCGTTATCGGCAATAGTAATTATCAACAGAACATAAACAAGTTCTGCAGAGTAGATGCGAAAGTGAATGTGGCTACCCTTGGTAGAGGTGCTGAAACTATTCTTCGGAATCCTTGGTACCGACAATTCCGCTATCAGCTTCATTTGTATCGGATGAACTTCTACGTACTATTCTTAAACCTTTTATCGACTCACTGCGGTCTTCTTCACCGCCGCCATCTAAGCGACTTACAGCCCGCTCCCAGCGCTCCTGCAATGTTTCTCCATCAACTTTCCAAGCATGATGGTTGCGACACACCACATATACCTCAGAAGATGAATTACGGCTAGCTTCAGGTGAATAGCGCCGTACTTTAGAAAAATGCTCTCTTAATACTAGAATTAATTCATCAATTCCTGTCCCTTGGAAAACCTTGGTTACAAATGATCCACCTGAGCACAATAGAGGTAAAGAAAAATCTAGAACCTGAATAACTAAATCAATACTGACTGCTTGATCTGTCGCCCAATTGCCAGTAATGTCTGGAGAGATGTCCGACACAATGGCGTTTAGTGGCCGCTCACCTAATTCCTCAAGGACTTGTTCTTGAATCATCGAATCAGTGATGTCGCCGAGCAATAGTTTTGCTCCTTCAACAGGAATACACGGTAGGATGTCAACTCCGACAACCAAACCTTCCTCGCCGACTTGTTCAACCGCTACTTGTGTCCATCCACCCGGATGACAACCCACGTCAAGAACGGTGTCTCCTTTGCGCAGTAGGCGATAACGGTCTTGGATTTGGCGTAATTTCCAGGCCGAACGTGCACGATAACCCTGCTCTTTGGCTTGGCGCCTCCAAGAGTCGCGCTTATGCTCATTTACCCATCTATCAGCCATGGAAACAATACTCCGGAGTGGCCGCAGGTGATGAATGCGACGGGTGCTGAATGGCGAAAGGGACATGTGTCCGTGTCTGTTGCAGTCATCCATGCGAGCAAAGTTGGCACCAATATTGCTCGCGTGGTTAGCAATTTCCATCTCTTTCGCACCGGCCTCAGCCGATTCAGGAAAACGCGGTGGTCTTACCTCGGGAGGGATTATTGTTGCGGATGGGAATGCAGTATTAGTTGAAGTTCATACCGCTACATGGTGCCCGACTTGTGCAGATTTTGACGATATAGTACCAATCTTACGTCGCGAACACGATGGGCGAATAGCGTTGATGAATTTGCACCCATCCGATGGAGTAGACCTGCTATCATCACCGGCCAGTACTCACCGTCTGGAGCGCCTGCACATGAATTTGGGGCGAATTACTGGAACTCCATCGATTTTCATGGAAAGTCAACTCACTAGCGAGGGGGCGATGTCGGGGTCCCAATTTACCACCGAACTTTTTAGTGCAGAAGCAAATCTAAGGGATCGCTCTGATTTACGCATGCATGCCTTCCAATCGGGAGACATACTAACTGTTACAATAGCCGTAGAAATTGAAAGCACAAACACTTTTTCCGACACCCAACTTACCATCCTAGTTGGAAATGACGCGCCCGTAGTCGACACGACTGGATTGCCAGTAGGCGCCGGGCCATTTGATGCAACCCTGCATTCATTATTGGAGGTGGAATTAGACGTAAGTAATCAGACTCCAAACTCTACAGCCTTCCCCAGCAACAAGTGGGGATTAAGTAATTTCCAAGCAACTCCAACCTCGGTTTCTTTTAGCGCTCATCTACTGCAAAACGTATCGTTGGCCAACCAAACCACAATCGTAGGGATTCACGAAGTGGTTGAAGAAAGAATTGCCAATACCTCAATAGATACTCTATCAGCAATCGCGATTTACCAAGATCACTTGCAATCCTCAACAAATAGTGCATGGATTTGGTTGGTTGGCGGCTGCATATTATTGGGAATTTTGATTCTCGCCGAGGAACCAATTCGCACGATTGGTAAGAAAAAGCACCTCGATGAGAGTGAATAGTCCAATTCGCCATTTTTTGGCTATTTTCGGGTTTTTCCACACTCCGACACTTGGACTCCTATCAAGTATTGGTGTTTCGGCACACACTCGCTTTCCCGAGAGTTTTATGTGCTTAAACTTCGCTAAGTAATATTGATGGAACTACCCTACGAATCTGAAACCGAGAACTCCACTACCTCGGAAAAGGAGTGGATTGTTGAATATGAAGTTGAATATGAAGACAGCATTAAATTGCAACATTTAACCGTACTATGCGGCAAGAATGTGCAAGAAGTTCAAGCCGCACTTTTCATAGAATTGCGCAACTTGTACCCAAAGGCAGTACGCATAGACGTGACAATTACAAGGCTTGAGCCAATTACGACACAAACTGATATGCGCAAATTCGATTTGAACTCGGCATATACTGCTTGAATCACTCTTCTTCGGCGCTAGAAGTTGGTGCGACATAACCGCCGCGCTTTTTACGTTCAGTTCTAATTTCAGCAATCTTTTTTACATCATTTTCTGCGTCCTTCTCGTCAGAAGAAAGCCAATGACCTCCTTCCTTGAGCGATAATAGTTTGAAGAAAATCATCAAACTGATTAAATCTGCGATGTGGGCGGTGGTGCAGTATTGGCAAAACACTCCCTCGAGAGGAAAGATTTCCACATAAACCAGATACAAAGCGATAACAACTCCAACAGCAGAGCCGCCAACTCCGACTTTTAGATGGGTCTCAACCCAAGAGGCATTTGGTTCGCGTAATACAGTAAGTGCTAGCCAGCCAAACATGGCAAAGGCTAGCATCCCCACAACACCCCAAGGGGCACCGAATAGTGGGTCGGAATTGTAGGCATCATTGGCAATAACGCTGGCACAGTCGAATATTCCAAAGGCCGAACAACCGATACCTGAACTGCCCAGTTCGTGGAATTTGTTGTGGAACCACAAGGTGTGGGCACTTACTGTAAAACCACCAAAACAAACCATTATTAATCCACCAAGTAGGCGGTCTCGCTTGGTTGCAAGCCACGAGAATTTCTCTGAATTGGCACCAAGAGATGAGGCGATTTTTGTACCTAGCGGACTAGCAATAATTGCTCCAACTATAACTGGAGTTAAGTGACCAATTAACCACCAATCCATCAAGCACCACCTCCGCTACCGAATAATTCGTACATGTGTCCACCTAGTTGGTCACATCCACCATCTTGGGCGGAATTGAAATCGACTAAACCATTAGGCCTTAGAAGGAAACAAGAAGGCGTTCCTTGGAGATTCCAAGATGATAGAGATTTTCCTTGCAAGTCGTCGACGTAATAGAATAGATTGCCATCAGTGCCTTGGTGGACTCCACCAGGTCTTTCAGCACAGTTGCGATTTCCGCTATAACAACCGTCGTAGTCAGTCTTGTCCTGGAAGGCGATTATTTCTTCACGCGAACTTGAGTGCCCAGTAATATCCAATTCAGCAACCACAACTACCGTAGTGAGTATACCACCGAATTGTTGGTCAAGTTGTGACATCAACTCGGCATCTCGCCAACAATAAGGGCAATCAGTATCCATGAATTCAACCAAGAACCAGCGGTCTGAGGTAGTATTTCCATCCCAAGTATTGTTGAATTTGGAATGCAAGTCAAAGGAGAACCAGGCTGAATTTGCAATTCGGGCATCTCCAGTGATATTCGGCGGCATTTCACCCTTGTTTACTCCTATTTTCACAGGATCAGTCGACATTGCAATGAACATCAAGCCGATGAAAAATACCGAGGCGACAGTTAGGAAACTCGACAATCTAGAATCCGCTTCTTCATCGCCATCCAATCTGCGTATTGTTGCGTTATCACTCGTTTTCATGTAATCCAATCTCCTCAATTAGAGCTTTTGCAGTATGGCGAACCGCGCCATCGCTATCATAGGTGCTCTCGAACCCTGTAGCATTTAATTTATCGACTGCTAGTGCAGCCTTTGGAACATCTCCAGCCCATCCCCTTTGGCCTCCCGTGTATTCTATAGAAACTCCTCTTAAGCCACTTTCTTCAACTACCAATTCAGCAATTCGGCTTACACTGCAGACATCACCAGAACCTAGATTGAAATAATTGATTGCCTCATTTTGTGAACTAACTAAATGGTACATTGAACGAACACAATCTCGAACTTCCATGTAAGACTTGGCTTGATTGCCATCGCCGAGAACTTCGAGGCGAGTTGGGTCGCGCTTTAATTTGTGGATGAAGTCAAAAATGACGCCATGGGTACCGCGCTCGCCGACAATGTTGGCGAAGCGGAATATCCATGCCTGCAATGCGAAAGTTCCTACCCAGGAGGTGATTAAAGCCTCACTGCCTAATTTACTGGCTCCATATAGGCTGATTGGGAATAGTGGCCCGTAATCCTCAGGTGTTGGCATCACGCTAGCCTCGCCATATACTACACTTGATGAAGCAAAAGCGATTTTCTTAGTTCCGGCTAAGCGCATCGCCTCGAGAACGTTGTAGGTAGCTACTGTTCCTTGTTTCAAATCGGTGTCGGTAACTTCGGTTCCCAAGCGAATATCGGGATTTGCAGCTAAGTGAAAGACAATATCAATTCCCGCCATACTTCGCTTTAGGGTGTCTATGTCTAGCAAATCTGCCTTGATTATTTCAACCGAAGATTCGGAATCGACATGATGCTGTAAAAAATCAGCTTTGCCACTCGATAGATTGTCATAAACAACGACCTCGTGTCCTGCTTCGCAGAGAACATCGACAAGATGGGAACCGACAAATCCCGCACCACCTGTAACCATTGCGCGCATGACGTTCGCCTGCCCGAACTCAGACTTTGGTTTGAGGGTTTGCTTTCACCGACAAATGTAAACGCTTCATTTTCAACCCCTAAAAAGTCCCTATGCGTCTAAATTTCACGTTTACCTTCACCTAACCCCTCTCGGAAATCTATGACTATCACGTCAACATCAGACCATCTACCGGTCACGGCACAAACCGGTTGAGGTTAGCGAGAAAGAATACTTACCGTTGATCTTTAGCAACGTGTCAGGAGAAATAAACATGAAAAAACAAACCCAAAAGAGCAATGCTGCTCATCAACAGGAGCAAGTCTCCTTGTTGGTGGGCTATGTCCGCAAAAGCAATGCAGGTGGGGCCATCAAGGTGTCATTGAACACCTCGGCCTTTGCCGATTGCGAGACCTATACAACCAGTGACGGCCAGACCTACGTACAATTGGTCGTCAGTTTGGCGGCGCTTAACCGAGTTCTCTCGGGCGAGCGGGCGGTCACCACTCTTAGCCAACTACAAGGCTGAAAGCGCGTACTAATATCCGGCTTTGCCGCGGAAACGGGGCGCTTCCCGAGGGACTGCGCCCCAACTTTTTTCTTTTCAAAAGGTGTAATAATTCACACTACGTGTTGTTTTAATGTGGAACAATCAAATAGTGTCTGCTTAGCCGATAATACAAGGAGATTGCTATTTATGGGTGATAATCCGACACCAATCATTGTCGCTGGTCTACCCATGTACAATGAAGAGGAGACGATTGGAACGGTTATTCGCCGTACTGAAAAATTCGTAGACCACGTAATCTGTGTTGATGATGGGTCTTCTGATTCGAGTTCACGAATCGCCGAAAAATGTGGAGCCCTTGTAGAGCGTCATCGCTTCAATCGTGGATACGGGGGTGCATTGAAAACTATTTTTTCTGCTGCACGCCAACTATCTGCTGATGTTCTAGTAACTTTAGATAGTGATGGTCAACACAACCCAGCTGATATTCCAGCAATAATTGCGCCTATTCTAAATGGGGATGCTGATATTGTCATTGGTTCTCGTTTTATCGCAGGTGGCGCTAGTGTCGATATGCCTGCATATCGTAAACTCGGAATAAAGGTAATTACAGCAGCGTCAAATCTTTCCAGTGACCTTGACATCAAGGATACACAAAGTGGCTTCCGTGCCTTCTCGAGGGATGCGTTAGAGCGCTTGCGCTTTGATAGCGAAGGGATGGAATTGAGTCTTGAATTGCTCGAAGATGCACACGAAAAGAAACTTCAAATCGCTGAAGTACCAACCATGATTCGCTATGATGTACCTAAGGGAAGTCGCTTTACTGCCATCAGCCACGGCTTCACCGTGCTTTCTTACGCAGTGATATCGCTTTCGCAAAAGAAACCACTGCTTGTTCTTGGAGTGCCAGGGGCTGGACTTTTAGCAGCAGGCGCAGCAATGGGAATGCGAGCAATCAACTCAGTCGGAGACATCACCGAAGTCACAGTTGGCCCTGGGCTAACCGCAGCATGGATAGGGGTGCTCGGACTTTCATTAATCGCTACCGGAGTCGTTTTACAAAGCGCCCGCTCTATTCTTCGCCTTTTGATAGTCAAAGAATTCGGAATAGATTGAGGCAATTCACCTTACTTTTGGGGTGAAGTTATTGTCGGAGTTATTTTGGCCATGTCATGGACAGTCCTAGTGACGAGCGAGGTGGAAACGCCTTATCTCACTGGCTTGATGAAATTCGAAATAAGGATTGGTACGTGAAAAGTAAGCGAATTAGCGATGCCACAAACCAAAAAATCGAGAGTGCTATTGATGTTACTCGTGACAAAGCAAATGTAGCCTTTGATCGCATGTATGCGACCATCCTTGAGATGCCAAAGGTCACTGTCGCTCTAATGATAATCATGGCCGCATGGTTCGGGTGGGTTGGCTCTGATTTCCAATCGCTCATTGAAGACGATGTGGAAATATTCTTGCCTGAGGGGGCTGATTCAACCGAACTATTGCTTGAAGTGAGGGAAGAATGGACTACTGATTTAGCCATCGTCTATATCCAATCAAGCAATGCCAGAATCGGTGGCGGAGAAGGAGATAATATCACCGAAAAACGAATTCTTGAGGAAATCTCATGGGTTGAAGGAGATGAAGATAATCGTGGAGCGGGTGCTAACCAGCGAGGAATAGATTGGGATAAAGAAGACCACGGGCGCAATGATGGTGCCCTATGGGTCATTTCAATCGCCCAAGTTGTCAAAGAAGTCAACAGTAGCGACGGACGATTCAACGTTGCCCTTTGCGATCACGGATTACAGAGCCGCCTTGGCATTGAGCTTGATTGTGAGGAGCGAAATGAGCAAGTCGGTAGCGGTGGTGAATATACAATTCCAGAGCAGGAGCGAATTGATGAAATCCTTGAACAAGCCCAAGGATTGGTCGAATCACTGGTTAAGGACACCAATGGAGACGGTGTTTACGACACTACTGCAATCGTCATCGGACTTAATCACGATATGAGTACTACAGGAGATTTTACCGACTTTGATTCATTCCTCGACCATGTTGAAGATATCGTAGAATTGAACAATCGCCCCACCGACATGCGGCGTACAACAATGACTCTAACCGGACTAACTAAAGTTTTGGAAGATGTCTCAGATGAGATTTTCAAGGACCTCAAAGAAATGTTGCCGATCTCTTTATTCCTTGTGGTAATAGTTGTCACAGCATTGCATCGTTCGTGGAAAATTGTTCTAATTACAGGATTGCCCATTTGCATGGCCATGGCGGTTACTTTCGGCTCCTCAGTATTGCTAAAAATGACTTTAACGCCGATGATTGTTGCTACCGGTCCGATATTAATTGGCCTAGGTGTGGATTACTCTCTGCATATGATAAATCGCATAGAGGAATCGCGGAATCGCATTCTCGATAGGGCAAATGAAGAGAATTATCAGCGACGCCGACGGGGCGAAGAAGAGGAAGAGGTTCCCGAATTATGGGACATTCGCCTGTACCGTCAAGCGGTCTTGGAAATGACTCGCACCACTGGAGTTGCGGTATTTATCTCAGCCGTCACTACAATCATTGGTTTTTCGGTGATGATTCTACCACAAATCGTCAGTGTTATTCCAATACGTTCTGTCGGAATGACGCTGTGTATTGGCATCTTTGCCACTCTCATATTTTCGATAATTTTGGTTCCTACTCTCGGCTGGCTATTACGATTCCACAAACGAGATAATCCGACTGTATGGGGTAATCTAAGTAAATTCCCAGTGCGCCATTTTGGCATTGTACTGCTCGTTTCTGGCTTGATTACCGCTTATGGCGCCTACATCATGGAGGAAGAAATGAATAAGCCAATTACCGGTTCATCTGAGGCACCAAATGGGATTATTTCATTGGAAACATTGGCTACCTATTCAGAGCAATTTGGTTCCGGCCAAACCTCGATGTTCATTTTTGACGCTGAACAACGTGGCGAGATGAATGATACTGCAGCTATCCGAGACTTGCCTGTGCTTGATGCGATGGACAGATTGGAACAGCGCATTGGAATGATTGAGCACACAAATACCACAAGTGTAATCACTTTCTTTGAGAGCATTCCAGTCAATATTGAACTGACTGATGGCATCTCATTGTACGAGGGTAGTTTGTGGGACTTCCTTCACGATGACTGTTGGGAAAGTAATGATCCCATTGAGTGTAATGTTTGGTTAGCCTTGGATGCCAGTGGACCAGAGGGGCGTAAGGGCTTACGAAAGGATATGGTGAATGTCGCGTTTGATACCTTGTCATCCGAAGTCAAATGGATGTTGATGAACGAAGCCGACACCAAATCACTAGTTTATGTCACTCAACCATACATGAATTTGATTTACGCCGGTGGGCTACGCGACCAGATTGATGATATCTTACTCGAAGAGCCTGAAGAGGGTGGCACAGAAGCAAGTAAACTCACAGGCGGTCTACCAGTTTCCCTAGATATTAACAAGGGGATTCACGAAACCCAATCGTACACAACTATCCTTACCCTTTTAGTCCTAATTCTGGTCTTGATGATTGTCTTTAGAAACCCCCGTATCGGTTTGTACTGTATGGTTCCTGTTGCCGTAGTAATTATTTGGCAACCATTGTTGATGCGGTCCGGCGATGTCAACGTCAATATCTTCACTGCTATGATTGGTACAATTGTTTTCGGTATTGGGGTCGATGACGCAATTCACGTTATGCACCGCATCCGTGAAGAAGGTGAGACACCGGTAGGAATGACAAAAGCAGTAGAACAGACCGGTCAGACAATTTTTGAAACCTCACTTACAACAGTCGCTGGAATGGCGGCGGGATTCTTCGTTTCATTCCCAGGATTGGAAAATTTCTTCGTCGTAATGATGCTCTTGATTTGTTTTGCATTCCTCACTTCGGTATTTCTTTTACCAGCAATCCTTACCGCACACAATCTTGCTGTTTCATCTTTGCTGGGTAAGGAAAAATGGTTCGACTTGGAAGGCGATCCATCACTTGAATCTAGTGAAGTATTGGAAGTTGAAGTGGTTTCACATGGATGAAGGCAATGGCTGATCTAGTGATGAGGAGTAGGGAATAAGCCCCTTTCTGTTCACCGTTTCCGGCTGACCGCATTCAACTTTGCATCCTACCCGTCCCTATGCGTGTCGCCATAGCGGGACTGTTTGGACTTGCTCCGATGGGGGTGCTCGTCTCATCAAGGGTTAGGCAATCTCGTCCTTGTGGATTCATTGTACACACCTAGCCTCGTTCGTTTCTTCTGCATAGCCCTAGTCATCTCTAACTACGAATTATTTCGCCATCTACACTGCGGAGAGGGGACTTTCCTCAGGGTCGAACCCTGTCAGCGATCCTCCTACACCTCAACATTGGGCGATATTACTCTGTTTTAGACCCTTTGCAGTTACTGTTGAGGTGGTAAATATTGAGTGTTGGCGTAAGGGTCTTGATGGCCAGAATATTGCTCTGCTGCCGATTGGGTGGCTTGTTGTTGTACTGTAGTAGGTATTTCGGCATAGTCTTTGACCGCCTGTTCGTGATTCACCAGTGCAGTTTGATTGGATATTTCATCCTCCCATTCCTCTTCATCGACCCAAGTATGACCACCACTCCCTTCTTGGCGCAGTAAAGCCACAACTACCACCATTAACAAAATTGAAAGACCAATCGCCAGCCAAATGTACAGCGAGTCGACTCCAGCAATATTGGTGCTGAGGAAACCATCATCACCCTCTTCAACTACTCTAATTGTCGGCCCATTTTCCACCTCTCCGGTGCTGATTATCGTTACTTCAACCCAAGCCGCTCCTAGGCCTTCAAGATCCCAAACAGTATCAGAAGTATTGTGCGAATTCGCCGAAATATAGAGATGTGTTTGATCAAGTTTGAGGCGTTCACCACCTGGTCGGACCTCCTCCAATAATAATTCAACCTGACCGCCCAGTTTACCCACATTATGAATCGTCACACTAACTGTTACACTGTCGTCTTGACTCAAGTCGCCAAGTTTGGAATATTCGATATCAGCGCGCTCAAACTCAAAAACGGGGGCACGTTGTTCAATCGGCCATTTACCTATCGGGACTACTTCAGAATTGAGTAAATCATCAATTGGATTACCTGCCATATCTGAACCCGAAATCCATACTATCAATTCTAATGCTTCCAAATCAGCACCCTCTTCGAGTTCAGCGGCGAGATTTACTACAGCATGAATCGGAATTGATTGGCCTGAAAGCCTATTGTCTAATATTGAAGGGGAAATTTCACCTTCAGCTACTGGGAATGCACCAGGTTCAGAATCTAACGGTTGGAAACGCCAATGGATTCGCAATGATTCTAGGTTTAATTGTTCAAATTCTGTCACTCGCAATTCTAACTCCAATTCCTCAAGATCTGCGAGGTTCAAGATGGCATCTGTTCGAGGCGACGCTACACCATTTGCGACTGGAGGTTCGCCATCGACGACTATCCACATCACAGGAGTTGAGCGATCGGTTAGGTCCTCTGCATTAGTATGAATATTGGCTAATTCCACACTCAGTGGATGGTCTCCAGATGCCAATGGCATGGAGATATCTGCGTTGAATCCACCGCCGTTAGAAACTACAGTATTCCTCTCGCCGTCGAGCAAAATAGAGACATCTACCATAGGTAATACAAGCGTTCCATCAGATGACCACATCACTTCGCCATGAATTGTAGCAGAGGCACCGGGTCGGACCCATGCACCTTCACTATTGGGTACTGATTCATCAATGGATACATTCATTGAATTTCGTGCAATCATCATGTCGGGAGAATACCTCCACCGCATTTCAGGCAATAATGTAAAGGAGCTTTGTCCTGCGCGGTCAACAACCTCAAATGATGGTTCACGTGATAGATATGAATTAGGCAATAATGACCATTGTAATTGGAATGATAGACGCATTTCCAAGTGTGATGAATATGGAGTGCTGTTACCGAAAGATGCACCAACACTACAAGAATTAATCAGTAAATCATTCGAAATGGAAGTGCATATTTGGTTTGAGCCATTCCATTCGACAGCCAATACATCACTTTGTGAGTTGCTAGACATCTCAATGCGGGTTGAAGCCACATCAGACATACCGTTGCTCTCTTCAAATGGAATTATCAATTCATAATTGGTTTCAGGATGTAGCCATTGATGCTCGCCGTCAACATAGTATACCTGATTTGATAGTATGTTTGGAGCAATGTCTCGCCGAACTTGATACATGAACAAATGTTGGTCTGAACCGCTATTTCCACCACCAATTAGGGAGTTTCCGGCCGGGTCGGAACCATCCAAATATCCGGCCACAAGGTCACCGTCTGCAGCCATTGTATCATCGTGCTCAAAGAAATACTGAGCCGAAGAAGCAGAAAGATTGCTGGGTGATTCTAACGTCGTCAATGAATATTCTCCAGCATCTGGATAGTTATCATTATCATGGTCATCAACCCACTGCTTCCAAAGATAGAGGCTTATTTTGGTCGGCAATACTGGTTGGTCATAAATGGTGAATTCAACCCTTTGATTGGTATTTGGTGCGAGATGGTCATGGCGGTCGATGCTCATGGCGGTAACTTTCGGATTGAGTGAATCGGTTTGGAAAGTGTAAGACTTCATTGAGTATTGAACCCCTTGGCCATTCAATCCGCTAATGCGAATTTCCCAGGTTACAAAGGCACCACTGGACGGAACTGATTCCGTCATCATCGCCAATCCTTGGTCTATTTCTGTTGTCGAGTTAAGCTGCGTACCATCTTGCCAAAGACTTACTTGTACATCGCCACTACGAGGTGCCCATGAATAACCAACATCCTCAAATCCGAGGTCAGCAACCACTGTGACTGTAGCCCCGGGTGAGAGATAAAGAGCGCTATTGGTTACTGTGTCACCATTTTGGTTAATCACCCACCAGTCATCCAAAGTAATGTCGTTTTCGAGACCTTTGATTGAGCCTGAGCCAAAGTTAATCACTTCTGGTAGAGAATATGTTCCAGCCACAGTTACCATCGATGTTCGCACATCAAGTAACTCTTCATCGTCCCAATTAGCAGCAAATCTGAAACTCCACTCGACCCTTACCAATGTGCCATTTTTTACGATACTCATCGGATTTAGAGGATGCCATTCAACGTTGGAAGTATCGCCTTGCCCTTGACAATTTCCAGGCATTTCGCCTTGACTATTGGCCGGAAGCACAGCATCGGCTGAACATTGAAAACCCGCGTACTTTTTTATTGCAGCTAATTCTAATTCAACTCGTTGTGGATCTTCCATAGTATCGAACAATACATTCACTTCTATCCATTGCCACGATGGAGTTAGTGGCTCCGTTTGAGAAACGTTGGTCATCGACATATCTACTATCGTTGGAGCAGTTGCAGAAGTTGTTCGGGCCAACCTTGCAACAAATCCGGCCGGTCCGCTTGATTGCAAAGTCAAGGGGATGTAATTTGTGCCTGAAGACAACGTTTTGCTGGCAATAACTTCGTTGATTGATTTGACCAAAGGATGGTCTCCGTCTGCAGATATGACGGCGGTAGGTGAATAAGGTGCACGCAAACCACGCATTAGTAAATCTGAACCACTACTAGCTACGAACTCAAGATCGACCATCGCCATCGAGTATCCTTCTCCTGACGAAGCAGGGGGTGCCGAAAATAATGCTGCATTGAGTTGAGTTAATTCATCGCTTCCAAAAATTACTGGTGTCGATTTTGTAATGGCACCTAATGTGCTATTCAAAATTGTAATACCGCCTACAATCACTTCAACCTCAACATCGGTAGTGTTGAGCCCTAACGGCGTTAAGTCGAATGCAAATGAGTTGAGGCCATCTGTCGGCAGCAATAGTGAAACCTGTTGGGTAGAGCCGGCGATGGATAATTTGTGTGATAATTGGCCATTGCCGAGACGATTTTGTAATCCCCATTGACCATGTGAATCTCCGGGAATTTCCCACTCGTATCGATTGTCGTGGCCGACATCAATGCGCGGATTGATTGGTATTCCGCTACTTTGTAGGTCGGACTCAAATCTGTCGACTTGCCAATAGGAGCCGCCGCCATTGAACCTAAAACGTACACTGTGGGCAGTATCATTCAAGGTTTCAGTGGTACTTTGTTGCATTGAAGTCCAATTACCACCATCGACGGAAATATCCATTGTCACACTTCCGGACATTAGCATATCAGAACGAATGCGTGAAATCGGTCGAGTGACTTCGTAAATTGGGCTGAGGACAATTTCATTGGCGGAGCCATGTAAACGATTGTCGGTTGAAGACCAAGATGCGCCGCCAAGAGTCCATCCATCATCTACTGGATTGGAGAAGAAATCATCTACAATGCGGCCTTGGAAATTAATAGAATATACATGAGGTGATCCGCCGCTACCGGCGACAAAGGATAACTTTAGGCGCAGAGAAGGATGAGTTTCCCAATCAATAATTCCCAAATCAGCAACGTGCTCATTTCGGTCGATGAAACCTGGAATCGGACTCAATGTTGTTGCATCAAAAATCGTCCAGCGCAAATCAGCACCTTGGGGAATAATTGCATCGAGCGACATTACTCCGTAAGGTCCAGGAACTGAACTCATTCCTGTTACCGCTTGGTGGCCAAAATCAGGTGAGGTCCAATTGGCATAACCACCACTTACTCCACCTGTAGGTAGAATTGAAATGTCATCGACATTCCAACCTGTATATGTTACTGAACCATCTGTTCTACCCAAACCAAAGCGGATTTGTGCCGATGGATTATTCGAGATATAGGAGCCTATGCTATGACTAACTTGAGTGAATGAACCATCGTTTATTGTACCAGAATTCGACCATAAGTTTGACCAACTACCCTGCGCATTCTTGACTTGCACATAGGCGTGATCCCACGAAGATGATTCAACTCCGAGGCGCTTCCAATATTGTAGAGTCCATTGTCCAGAACAAGAAGTACAATCAAAAGTCGGACTTGTTGCATAATATGTCGACCCCATGTAATTGGGATAATTTCCATTGTAGGTGTAAATTGCAGAGTTACCACTGTGCACACCATTGGTCTGACCCAATGTAGTATCATAACCATGGGCCCAACCACCGCTGGTCGACAAGGTCCAGCCTTGGGCTGAGCCTTCAAAATCCCATTCAACTCCCCGCGGTAAAATGGTCATACCTGTTTTGTTGTAATCTATATTATCAAAGACTGCAGCGGTTGTGTTGAAATGTGCGGAACGATCCCAGGTGAATTCCTCAACAATGGGCAACCCTCGTGGTTGCAGTTCCAAATCCAGTTCTTGAAGTGCTTCACCAGCCGGAACCTCAATCTTTAGATCACTAGATGTGCCATTTGGATAAACTGGAATGCTGACTTGAATAGATTGTCCAACCGGCGTGAATGCTGAGTTAGAGACCTCATCCAATTGCGCTTCAGGTGAGGTGCTAAGTAGCGGAGATAGGGTGGCAAAAAGAAATAACACCACCAGCCCGAAACAAGCCGTGGTGCGCCTTCGGTATCGCATATCACTTCGCACATGACTACTAACTAAACATAACCTTCCCAGAGAAGTTTTCAATTTTTGTCCGAAATTTCCTCATGAGGCACGTGGTAATGCCTATTGATGGAGTGTGTTTAGCCAAGAATACGGGATTGCAATGGATGCGGCGGCTGAACTAAAGAAAGCGGCAGGTATTGCCGCATGCGATGTAGTCAAAAATGGGATGAAAGTAGGTCTTGGAACCGGTTCAACTGTTGCCTATACTGTCATCGAAATCGGACGTCGAATAGCCGAAGAAGGGTTGCAAATCATCGGCGTGCCGACCAGCATTGCCACTCAAAATCTCGCCGTTGAAGTCGGTATTCCTCTAGCCGAATTGGGTGAATTAGGTGGCCTCGACGTCGTCATTGATGGAGCCGATGAATTCGACCCTGCTTTCCAATTAATCAAGGGCGGCGGTGGTGCTTTGCTGCGTGAAAAAATCGTCGCCCAATCTGCTGCGGCAATGGTCGTAGTTGCAGATGACCGAAAACAAGTCGAAACCTTAGGTGACTTTCCATTACCGGTCGAAGTAACTCCATTCTCTTGGCGTGAGACCGCACGACAACTCGCTTTGGTTCTTGAACAGAATGGTTGTGCAGGAAGTATTGTCCTGCGCCGTAAGCAGAATCTCAGCGGTGCTACTCTAGACGGGGTTGTCTTTGATGCCACCGCCGAGGGAGGGGTTTTCGTGACCGACAACGGCAATGTGATTTTAGATTGTAAAACCGGACCTGCAATCGGTAACCCAATCGAATTAGAGAAGGCGATTCTCAATCTTGCAGGTGTTGCTCAAGTCGGATTATTCAATCAAATGTGCGATGCTGTATATCTTGCCAGCCCCAACGGAGTTCAAGTGCTCACCAAGCCTACTGGTAGGCTACCTTGAGCCTACTTTTTCTACCGCTACTCTCATAGAGGGTTGCTCGGTCGCAGGGCTGGGTCTGTAGCTTAGTCAGGTAGAGCACCTGGCTCTTAACCAGGTGGCCGCGGGTTCGAACCCCGTCAGACCCGCTCTACATCTTACTGCAATTATACGTGATGATATCTCAATCGCTACGTCCAATTACCAAGTAGGAGATCAAGAGGAAAATTCCTGCTCCAACTACTCCCAATCCAACGAATCCACCTGGAACTCCAGATGCGAGTGATTCAATCGCACTTTCGGAATCGGTTTCATCGTCTCCAGGCGGTGCAGTGGTTCCTTCATTACTTGAATCATCGTCATTATTTGAACCTTCATCTTCAGTATAGGATGGGCATCCATTGCCTGGTTTTGAATCGTCAACTAAACTAGGATTCCAATATTCCCACAACTCACATTCAGTCATGTTGTCGGCATCAGCGGGACCTGTTGCGTTACCTGTCGGGTCACTAAATGTGCAAGTACCATCATCATCGGTAGCATTAGAGTTGTAATTTTCGGCACTAGCATTGGTACAACCGGCAATCTCATCTGAATCGAGAATACCGTCGCCATCCGTATCATAAGTACAACTACCATCCAAATCTGTAGCCGAAGAGTTGTAGTTGGTTGCAAGTAAATCGGTGCAACCAGAGATTTCGTCGCCATTTGCGATACCATCACCATCATCATCGTAAATGCATGAGCCGTCATCGGTGGTCGCTTCAGCAATGAAATTCATCGCTAAGGAATCAGTGCATCCAACGATATCATTACCACCACCGCCATCATCAAATGTGCATGAGCCATCGTCAATGGTGGCATTTTCATTGTAATTGGTGGCTGAATCATTGGTACAACCTTCGACATCCTCTTGGTTTAACGACGCCAACATTTCCATAACACTACCTTCCATTGGACCCCAACTTCCATTGGTTGCAACCCAAGCAAAAGAGGTACCATTGGTAACATTGAGTGAAGAGACTCCGACTTCGGACTCGTCAAATAATCCGCTGGAAAAATTCATCACATAAAATCCCCAATACCACCATGCTGGATCTCCAAATTCTACGTCAGAGGCTAAGCCATCAATCGAATTGAGGAAAACCCCATGCGTTGAGTCATTGGTGTAATCAAAGGTCATTTGTAAAGATGATAGGCCAATCACTGAAGCCTGCCACGCCGATGAGCCATTTTCAATATCAAAAGCAGTTTGAAGGGGAATCCCTTCAGGCATCCACACTAGCATGCTAACGTTTGCAACATCTTCTTCGCCCGAGCCGTTGGTCTCGTTTTCATTGCCACTTGCACCAGGGTCGACGACGTGAATAATTCCTGTCATTGAAGAATGAAAACTACAAGCATAAGGGAAATTACCTGTTGTGAAAAAGGTGTAGGAGAAAGTATCTCCTTGCAACATCTCGCCAGAATCAAATGGCTCAGGAGCGCCATTATCAGTAACTGTATGTGCTGTGCTGTCGGTATTAGTCCATTCAACAGATTCAGCGACATTTATTGTCACATTATTCGAATTGTAAGCAAAACCTGCGATTGAGACATTGGCACCAACAGCGCCGCCGCCACCGCCACCACCGCCGCCAGCAGTCACTGCTGGCGCTACTGTCGATAATACAAATATCAGTCCGATGAGTAAAATGTGGTTTCTCTTATCCATGTTTGGCCATTTTCACTAGGATGATGAATCCTTCGGAGATACAAACTGAAACAAAATACGCCTGCGAGTCCTTGAAAGGGTTGAGATGAATCGCAGTTCATGGTCAAAGCACTACTGGGAAATACCCTGACACTAGGGCATCGCAGCAATGATGGAAAAACCGTACATGAAATCGAAGTCCCTCAATTTGGTCTTGGAGTTTTCTTGATGAAAGACCACGACGAATGTAATAATGCATGTCAGTGGGCCCTCAGTAGCGGTTATCGGCATATTGATACTGCCGCAGTATATGAGAACGAATCCGAGGTAGGTCAAGCCTTACAGGAAACTTCTATACCGCGCACAGATATTTTTGTCACCACAAAATTACGCCGCGGTGATGCGCTTGGCTATGATGAATCTATCGCCGCTTTTGAGGCAAGCCTAGCAAGGCTCGGCTTGGATTATGTCGACCTATATCTTGTTCATGCTCCGCCAGAGGATATTGAATGTCGAGTTGATGTTTGGCGAGCTATGGAGGATATCTTAGAGTCGGGCAGGAGTCGCGCTATTGGAGTCTCTAATTATGGGGCACATCATTTGGAAGAATTAATGCAACACGCCAGATATGGTCCAGCGGTCAACCAAATTGAAATTCATCCATGGTTACAACGACACGAATTACGTGCCGCTACAGCATCCATCGGTGCGGTACCGATGGCTTACTCGCCTTTGGCGCGCGGTCACAAAGTCAATGATCAGGGATTAGCAGAAATTGCCTCTCGACTAGGTTGCACTCCAGCCCAAGTGGCGATTAAATGGTGTTATGACCAAGGTTGTATCACTATTCCAAAATCAAGCAATGAAGGTCGAATTATTGAAAATATCGCAAGCCTTGAGGTTAACCTAGAAGACGAGGCTGAAGCGCTGGCTAAACTTGATGAAGACTACGTTTCAGGTTGGGATCCTACCACTCAACCTTAGAGTTCAACTTCTGCAATCATCCATAATACTTGGGCGTGATTCCAGCCTCTTTCTTTCAATTGTTCCTTGATGATGTCTGAATGTGAATCTGCGGAGATTTCTCCTCGCAACCATTTGAGTGTCTCATCTCTTGAGGCTATTGAATTGGGAGGAAATAAGCGCTCGGATTCATCTTGCACCTCATCCGGTACGGCATCTTCAGTTTCTCTAAATGCAATTTCCTCATTCAGCATTCTCGTTCTATCTTTTGTGGTACTTGCTTCGGCAAAACCGAACCAAGTTTGGTCGAATGCAACACGAGCCCATTCGTCAAAACTCATCTCACGTAAATCATGAATCAATGAAATTATTACTTCCTTCGTATCTGACTTTATTTCTTTATTCACAAAACGGGAATTGATATCAGATTCAATCCTATCGAGTTCGCTAAGCATTTCCTCTTCTTCTTGGTGATATGCAGTCACTACAGATTGCAAATAGGTCAATTCTTTTTCAGTCTCAGCACTCATTCTAATACGATGCTTTGCCAACTTACCCCAACGCAACGTATCGGGAATTATTTGCAAAATTAAATTACTCTTAATAAGAGCAATGATTGCGATAAGAACTGCTCCGAAACCTACTGTTCGTGTGGCGATGGTTGGGGCGTCACTACCCATTATTTCCTCAAATAAACTATATTCTTCAGCATCGCCATCTTGAGTTTGCCCTAGATCTGAATCACTCATGGCTGGCAAAGTAACGATTCCCCTTTCAGAGTCCCCATATTGCACATTACCACTTTTGTCAACAGTGAGAATAACTACCCACAATTCAACCTCGCGCGGAATTGGCGGAATCGCATTATCTGGGATGATGCGTATATTAGTCGCTTGTTCAGAATATACAATGGCGGTAGGGAAGGTTAGATTCCAAGCTGTCCAACTGGTATTAAGATCCTCATTTGCTTCACGAACATAGATTACATAGTGATCGAGATCATAATCTGTCACTCCGGTCCAATATACCAGTATCCTTGCTTCTGAACCTTCGAAGACTAATTCGGCAAACATTTCTGAGACAGGTGAAGGTGCTGAATCATCAACAGGTATTCCTAGTACTGGTGAGGATTCTTGGAAACTGGTCCGACCAGAATAATCAACGCTGAGTAACAGAATCCATGTTTCTTGGTTGGGCATTACCGTCAACTGATATTCGGAATTTTCGATTGAAATATCTACAACTTTACTCCAACCCTCAATTGTAGATGGTGGTTCATCATCAGTTGAAGTGTATAGGGTATAGTGGCTAATATCCCAGCGTTCAGCACTTTGCCATGAAATGTTCAGAGTAATTCCTGAATCGCCACTAGGGGTGATAAACGAAAGATTAGATGGCGTTGGCGGTGAATCATTCGGCCATTGACAACCATTGAAACCCGAAATAAAGGAGAGGCCAAAGGTTTCGGGGCAGTCGTCATACATATCGACTACGCCGTCTTGGTCAATATCTGACCACCAAGTCCACTCCTCGGGTTCGGGGTCACTATAATCTGGCCAACCATCTCCATCGGCATCGATGCATCCCACTGATGGCGGTTTTGTACTATTACCCCATTCGTTAGGGCACCTATCGGGTGTGGTGGCGTTTTCGATCCAGATTCCTTGAGCGATACCGAAAAATGTACTATTCCAAGTACCATTCCAATCTTCGCGATGCCAATTATCCCCATAGCCATCGCCATCGAAATCCGACCATTGGGTGCTGTCATTGGTGAAAGCATCAATCTGGTCAGCCCAGCCATCTCTGTCACTATCGATACATCCAAGCATCCCACCTGCGGTCGAGTTTCCAGACTGTCCGGTACAGTTGTCCTCCCACAGGTCATCAAATCCATCACCATCACCGTCAATCCAACGTAATGGGTCGTCGGGCAGGTCATCATTAGCATCACTCTGGCCATCACCATCGCTATCCAAACAACCGAAACGATCACGGGTTGAATTCCCCCACTCGAGTGGGCATGAATCAGGTGTAGTGGCATTTTCTATATATTCTCCAACACCTACTTGCCCAGGACTATTATTCCAGTTGTCGCCGTAGCCATCACCATCACTATCAGCCCATTGGGTGGCATCATCGGTGAAGTTGTCGGAACCATTGGCCCAATTCCAATATTGGTCGGGATTACTATATCCATCACCATCGTCATCAACGCAACCGTAGCGGTCAGCAGTTGAATTTCCAACCGTATCTAGACAAGAATCGGGTGTCGTGCCATTTGGATTGTCGCCAAATGAATCACCATCTTGGTCAGCCCATTGAGTTGCATCACTGGGAAAGGCATCGGAACCGTCAGCAGTGTTCCACTCATCATCAGGGTCAGAATAGCCATCTCCATCTGCATCTGGGCAGCCGAGACGGTCGAGAGTTGAATTACCGTAGTCGAGCGGGCAGGCATCATCGATGGCATCATCATAGCCGTCACCGTCGGTATCACCTCCGCGTAGAGGATCGTTAGGGAAGTCATCATCGACATCGCCCAGACCATCACCGTCGGTATCGATGCAGCCTAAGCGTTGGTTGGTCGAATTTCCCCACTCATTGGGGCACCAGTCGACATTGGAGGCATTTTCCACCCATTGGCCGATTCCCATTGCATCCCTGGTCGAGTTCCATGAACCGTTGGCCCAGTTATCACCATAGCCATCATCGTCAGTATCGTTCCATTGAGTGGGATTGACAGTGAAGTTATCAGCTCCTTCAGCCCAAGTCCAATTGGTATCTGGGTCAGACCAGCCATCCCAATCAGAATCCAGGCAGGCGTTACGGTCTTGTGTTGAATTTCCCCATATGAACGGGCAGGCGTCGAGCCTGAGGCCATCTTGAGAGACTCCGTTCGTCAATATCGCCAATGACGTCCAATTGTCGGGATGGCCGTCGTTATCTGTATCGTTGGCCGCTGATTCATTGGTCGGGAACTTATCGACTAGAGTTGCATTTTCCACCCAATTACCGACGGTGCCGTTGCGAGTAGCATTCAAAGAAGCGTTACCCCAATTGTCACCAAAGCCATCTCCATCGGTATCATTCCATTGAGTTGATTCATTGATGAATTGGTCGGGATTGTTTCCAGACAGGTTGTCCCCCCAGCCGTCACCGTCGGTGTCATTCCATTGGGTTGAATCGTTGGAGAAATCATCCAGCAGGTCTGCCCAGCCGTCGCCATCGGTATCGATACATCCCCACCAACCACCTAAGGTGCTGGTACCCGATGTGACTGGGCAACCATCAGGCGTGGTGGCATTGAGTACCCATTGGCCTTGAGTTCCATTGCGGCTGGCATTCCAAGCACCATCACCCCAGTTGTCGCCGTAGCCATCTGAATCTGTATCGTTCCATTGAGTGTTGTCACTAGGGAATGCGTCTATATCATCATCCCAGCCATCACCATCGAGGTCTGGCACGATGTACTCAAATCCATTGACGAGGGTCGTGCTCACACCATTCCAACCGGACAGGGTCACATTTGCCATTCCGACAATACCGCCGGGGGCGGCGGGAGTGGTTGCATTGATTGTCGTGCTGTTGACCAATGTGATATTGGTCGCGCTAGAACCACCAAATGTCAGGCTGAGGGGGATGGATGTCTCAGAACCGACTGAACCGAGTGGTGAGGCCGAGGAATTGATTACCTCCTGATAATAATTTAGAATTGAGGATGCTGAAAGGGCTCCTTCATAGAGAAAAACATCATCAATGACCCCGGTGAACTTTGCATAGTCAGAACGGCAACTACCTGACTGGTCCATGCACCCGAGGAATTGGTCGACACCTTGGTTGAATCCACTGAGATTCACCGCTGTTGAGGCGGCGAGCGAACCATCGACGTACAGATTTAGAGCGCTGGATACATTGTCGTACACCGAGCAGATATGATGCCAAACCCCTACGCCCAAATTGCCTGCCGCAACACCCGCAGAACCACCAGTGCCACGAATGTAGGTTCCAATTGAACCATTCGTCTGGATTATTATTCGCCATTCATGTGAACCGTCAGTTCCCCAAATAGCGACCGCATTAGTCAATGTGGGAAGAGTGTTCTTCGCCCACATGCAATAAGACATTCCTCCAGATGGCAGAGTATTGATGTAATAATTGAGATCTATGTAGTCGTTACTTCCATCGAATCCAAGTGCGGTTCCAAGAACTCCTTCAGCGCCATAGGTCGGGCCGCCAGAGGCAGTGCCGTTGTGGCCGTTGCCGCTAGAGTCGACGATAGTCCCAGAGATATCATCTAACTTCCAATGGGCTGTAAGGTCCAAAACTGTCGTTTCCCTATAGTATGTTTTAATCTCCTCTGTAGAGAGAGCTCGCCCAAATATTCTGACGTCATCAATCTCTCCATCAAACTCCAAGAAAGGATTAACGGAAGTATCCCGACTAAAACCCCCAATCCAAACTTTGTCATCGTCATATGTGGTAGAATAATTGTATATTATTGAACCAGACTGCCCGCTGATGCTCTTATCTAAAACTCCGTTGAGGTAGATGTAGGCATTATTCCCTTCCCTTACCACTGTAACCAAAGTCCATTTGTCAATTTGAAGAACACTATTGGATAAATGCTCATTAGACCATTCGTCTTGATTGCTTGAAGGAACATAAAAGAAAATCAACTTACCATCTGTATTTGTTGCTAGACCGATTCCCCCATTCATGTTACTATTGCTAGAACGTGCACAGTTCAAATCCAAAATATATTGATAGGCAGTTAATTGGTCAGGGTTAATCCATGCAGATATGGTGAAATCATCACTGGGATATTGACCATTCTCATTAGGCAGAGAAATTACATCGTCAATTCCATCGAATTCCAAGGCTGTGCCGAGTGCACCGTCAGCGCCATAGGTTGGCCCACCTGATGCTGTGCCGTTGTAGCCGTTGCCACTTGAATCAATTATCGTGCCAGAGGTCTCATCCAATTTCCAATGAGCAATGGATGGGCTGGTATCATCTCGAAGGTTAGATATCTCCGAGGCTTTTAGGACATGGTCGTACATCCTGACCTCATCCAATCGGCCGTCGAGAAAATACTGCGAAGATGGAGATGGTTGGTTTGTTGTCCCTATCACCAACTCATCGAGATATGTGGTGCTTGTCAGGTTCGAATCCCAATAGAACCCTGACATCGTTGCCTCCAATGTGCCGTCAATGTATATTCGAATTACAGTGCTGGAAATTGTCGTGGCATTGAGGGTGGCAGTCACATGATGCCATTTGTCGTCATCAATTGTTGTCGTAGACCATATCTCTGGGTAGTTGATGGTGCTGGATGGAGTATAAAACCGAACCGTTCCATTTGTTGCCACTGATAGTCCTATCAGTGAACCGAAGTATGAGTTGCCCTTTCCGCCACTGAGGATATGGGGAGTTCCAGATACACTGGAATCTATACGCAGCCAGGCTGATACGGTCATCTCCCCGCTTTCGATGATTGCATCAATTGCACTTGAACCGGCGATGATGTGGTCGTCGACACCGTCAAAACCGACTCCTTTCATCATCGCTCCATTCTCGCCCAAAGTGGGCCCGTTGAATGGGATGCCGTCATTTCGATTACCGGATGCATCGGCAAGGATTCCAGCACTCTCATCCATTTGTAAGTGAAGTATGGGATGTGCGCCTGAAAAGTATGAGTCATACATATCGCTGACCTGTTCAGCTGACAAACCTATGTCATATACCCGCACATCATCGAGCGAACCCGAATAATAAGCGTTGACGTTCTGATCGAATCGGCCAGCAATACGGATACGGTTCACCGACTGCGCCTCAAGTTCTGAGAAGGTGACTGAATCGGTCTCGACGAGTTGGCCGTCGTAATACCACTCGACTGAGTTCGACTTCAGAGAAACCGCGAGGTGATGCCACTCGCCGGTCACCGGTGCACAGGCTGAAGCATCACAGTTCACCGATTGGATTCCCCCACTCACATCTTCTAAGGTGAATTTGAAGACATCGGTCGAAGCATCGTCATATCCTAAGCCAATCTGGCTGTGGGAGCCGTAAATACTAGAGATGAATGCGCCATCCCCTGATAATGTAGAGAGTTTGAACCATGTGCTCAAGGTCGCCCCCTTTGCACCATCCAGAATCAAAGAAGTGTTGAGACCGTGACCGCCACCACTAGCCCCACCGCTGTGCGATTGTCCATATCCATCCATCCCTGTCACCCGGGAGGGACATGAAGTGTAGCACTGGCCATCCCAGCCGTTTCCGGTTGAATCGATGAATCCTGAGGACGTCGGGTTGTTCTCCTCCAACTTCCAATGGGCGATAGGGCCAACTGTCTGGTTGTAATAGTCGTTGATTTCGGTGGATGCAAGTGCTCGGTCATACATTCGCACCTCATCAATAGTTCCTGTAAATTTCCTCATCGGAGTAGTGCTACCTTCTGAACCACCAATCCAACTGGTCGAAGGCGTTCCCAATGGGGCACTACCAATGCTTGTATTGCCGATAAGTTGACCATCTAAATAGAGGAAAACAGTCCCTTCGTCTCTACCACCACATATCAAATGCCACTTCCCATCATTAACATTGGAAGTTCCGGTAACCGCATTATTTGCATTTGGAATAGATATCGCATTAATATGCGGTTTGCCATTGTCTAAACCAAGATGGTAACCATTCCAAGGTGAGCTTGAAACAACATTGCCTGCAATATAGTTCATTCCTTGGCTAGAATTAGTCGATGTGGTCTTGAACCAAGAGCAAGTAGTGAAGTCGTTTGTACCAGATGCATGTTGAGAATTAATAGATGTCCCCAAACTTACGAAGTCAATGGTGCCATCGAAAACCATCGAAGTGCCAACCTTGCCTCGTTCTCCCATTGAAGGGGAACCGGAAATAGTTCCATGATTGCCATTTCCTGAGTAATCGTACAGAGTGGTACCTGATTTCTCGTCAAGTCGCCACCA
>CAZPME010000016.1:0-9462 GCA_964587885.1 uncultured Candidatus Poseidoniales archaeon | reverse complement strand
GCGGAAGTGGCCGTCGTTGAGCATCTCGTGGTCGAGGGCTGAACCATCGGCGGCCCAGAAGCGGACATCGCCGTAATCGAGGCGGGAGCGCCCGTCTGACAGCGCTGATACCTCGGTTGAAGTCAGTGCTCTCTCATACACCCTCACCTCATCGATGACCCCATCGAAAGTTGAATACGAGCAAGAATCGCAATCGCCGATTCCGAGTTTCCCTGACTGGTTCTTCAGGGCGGCAGGTGATATTGAGGTCTGGGAATAGATCTGGCCATCGAGGTAGACGGTCGATGCTCCAGATATGGCATCATAACTGGCGGTGATGTGCGACCACACCCCCGTCGGTACCGTTGCACTGCCGTAGAGATAGTGAGAGGTCGAGGTCCACCAATGCCATTCAATAGTGCCGTTGGCTCGTAGTGCGAGATAGTAACCAGAGGAACTTCCGACGATGATCTGATTCTGTGAAGAATTTGGATTCACCCAGGCGCTGAGGGTAATCGATGATGGATTGAGCGATTGCTGTAGTTCCACTCGGTTGTTATTGGTACCATCAAACTCCATCGCCGCTCCGACTTTGCCTTCAACACCATATACGGAATTCCCGTAGGTCGTGCCATAGTAGTCATTGCCGCTGGAGTCGGCAATCGTGCCCGAGGACTCATCGAGATGGTAGGAGGCAATCAGGCCGGTCTCGTTGTAAATTGGGTCGACCACATCGAAGGTGATGTTTTCCACCGCTTCACTGTATGGGTTGGTCACGGTGATCTCACGCCGATACTGTGGCAAGGTGTCGAAACCGCCGCCGGTCAAGGTGACGTTGGTGCCGCCGGAGGTAGTTCCGTTATTTGGCCCAATAGTATCAATGTATAAGACTTCAGAGGTTTTAATCCAAGCGAGAAAAATATCCGAATTACCTGAACTTGTTAGGGTTGTATTTCCAAAAGACAATGATGATTCAAATGCCCCCGCTACAACAGAAATGCCATTGCCAATCGGAGATAAACTGACTCCAACGTCATCATTAGTGCCAGATGCAGATACAGCCCAAGTCCATTCACCTGATGTTGTTAATCCAGCAACGAAGACATCATATCCGCCCGATGAAGATAGATTTACCGAGCCAAAATCAGCAGTTCCATAGAATCTACCGGTAATTGTCAGTTCACTATCCACTAACTGAATATCGCTCAAATATTCGCCCCAGCCGCCACCATCATTCGGATTACCTGCACGTTTCACCCATTCCCAAGTATTATTTGAGTTGAATCTAGCAACGAAAATATCTCTGCTTCCAACACTAGTTATGGAATGATTTCCAAATGATACTGTGTTCTGAAAAAAACCTCCAAAATAAGAATTGCCATTATTGTCGTGAACTACTGGATTCCTCCCATTAATTAAATCACCTCCATTACCACCGACAGAAGTGACGGATTTCCAAGTCCCATTGCTTGTGAATACTCTACCAATATAGATATCATAACTGCCATTGGATGTAAGTTGAGTACCCCCTAATTGAATTGTGCCTTCGAATCTACCTGCAACAAGAATGTCACCATCAGGAGTTACGCTTCCGATTGAACAACCATCATATCCGCTGCCGCCGATTCCATTTGCCCAAAGCCATGTTCCAGATTGTGAAAGTTTGGCAACAAAACCATCCCAACTACCATTGCCACCAACAGTATAACTTCCAAATGTTCCAGCATTATTCTGAATCATTCCTGAAACTATGATGTCATCTAAATTGGTGACACTTACTTGATTACCTTCAACATTTCCGCTGGCAGTAACCGCCCAAATCCATGAACCAGTACTGCTTATCTTCGCCACATACAAATTTTCAGAAGAACTCCCGCTCAATGAAGTTGTGCCAAACGAGGCCCCTGAACTTGAGAATATACCTGTGACAATTACACTTCCATTTGAGTCAAGCACCAATCCTCCATATCCTTGGTCACTACCAGTCCCTCCACCTCTGAGCGCCCATATCAAGATTCCATCAGAGGAAAATTTAGCCACAAACATATCCCGATTTCCAGCAGAAGTCAAGTTGGTTGAACCAAGTGAAATTGTATTAGAGAATGTCCCATGTATGTACACATTACCATGAGAATCTGAAACTACTTCCCTTACATAATCAAAGTTAGAAGAACCAAACTTAATTGCATTGATCCAATCACCTGTTTCGCTTGTTCCGGAAACAACCTTAGAAGAAGGGAAATGCTCATCAAGGCTTTCATCGGGATAGGAGATTGTGAAATCTGCCAATGGCAAGGCGGTGGAAATGAGCATCAGAAGGGTTAGGCCAGCCGCCCTGCGAACCTCAACAAACCCCATGCTATCGTAATCGGACATGCGCATGGCGGATTATTCTTTTGCCGACACCTATGGTGTCGAAATCCCGTAATAATATTGATTTCACTTAGACTAGGCGAGTTCCCGATTTTCCTCGTAATGCCTTCAGCGCATCACCTGGTTGGCACAAAAGAACCTCGCAATCAGCGATGTTCTGTTTGGCCATCACCATCGCAGACAGCTTTGGACCCATCGATCCGGACGGGAATTCTCCGCTCTCGATTCCCGCCAGTGCATCGGCGCAAGAAATTTCAGTAAGTGACTTTTCACTCGACGTACAAAAGCCGGTTTTTAAGGAGTCTATAGCGGTGCTAATCAGCAGAGCATCGGCGGATAATTCAGTCGCCAAAAGTGCTGAAAATCGGTCTTTATCAATTACCGCAGGAATACCGACCAATTGGCCATCCAAGCGAATTACAGGGATACCACCGCCGCCGCCACAGAAAACCACCGCACCTTGTCCGACTAGGGTATGAATTACTGCAGAATCAAGAATCATTTTGGGCAGTGGTGAGGCTACTACCCGGCGAGGCCCGATTACGGTTGCGGCAATATCCCATTCCTCCTTCTTCACCGCTTCATCTGACAGGACTGGCCCGACTGGTTTTGCCGGCAGGTCAAATGCTGGGTCATCGGCTGCGACCTCTACTCTTGTTAGAACAACCGCAGTTCTCTCCGGCCGACCTCTGCGCTGTAGCATGGAATCGAGGTTTAGGGCTATTTCATGGCCGATTATCCCCTGAGTTGCCGCGACCCATGAATCTAGTCCGGTACGTGGACGATGCGCCATATCTTCAGACGCAGTTGCTCTCTCTTCTAACATCAGCAAATCACCAACTTGTGGGCCATTGCCATGAGTTACAACTACTCTATAGCCGGCCTCTAGTAGATCGACAATGTCTGCGAGAACTTTTCCTAATACCAAGGCTTGTTCTTGATTAGAGTCATCTCCCTTCTTAGCACGGGACGGGTCGGATAGAGCATTGCCACCGATAGCATATACTGCAATTCGACTGGCGGCTGGACCAGCTTCACCACCTATCGCCATGAGCATATTCATCATCATCCCCCTCATCAATCTATCATTGCAAAGTCTCCTTTGATGACTAAATTCCTACAATGTGCCATCCCACATGTTTGAAGTGGAGAAGTGATGTGGAACAACTTGGAGAGATAGTGATGCAGAAGTCGCATTGGATTGGCCAAGTTCAATCCGGATTGCATGACGGCGAGGAAGTCGAATTAAAGGGTTGGATATATCGAACTCGCGGTTCAAATAAAATCCGCTTTATCGTATTGCGTGACTCAACCGGTACAATCCAGTGCGTAGCCAAGCGCGACGCAATTGGGGATGAAGCATTTGAAGACCTAAAGTCGGCATTAATTGAGACAAGTATTATTCTCAAAGGTACGGTAAACGTCGATGAGCGTGCCCCCGGTGGTCACGAAATAGTTGTCTCAGGTGCTGAAGTGGTTGGCCCTGTGAATCCGGATAATCCCTTTCCAATTACTGAATCAGCAATGGAAAGTGCTGACGGTGGAGAGACCGAATTTTTGCTTGACCATCGTCACCTATACTTGCGAACTGGTCGCATGACAGATATGCTGAAGATTCGTAGTAGTGTTTTCGGTGCCGTTCATTCGTACTTTCGTGGTAACGAGTTCACCGAATACCAAGCGCCAAGTTTTGTCGCAGGAGCTGTAGAAGGTGGAAGCACTCTGTTTGAAGTGCCTTATTTCGGTCGCAAGGCCTACTTGACTCAATCTTGGCAACTCTATGCTGAAGCAGCTATGCCTGCCCTTGAACGCCTCTACACCATCGCTCCATCATTCCGTGCCGAAAAATCTCGCACTCGCAGGCATCTAACTGAATTTTGGCATGCTGAAATGGAAATCGCATGGGCGGGGAATGCCGAAGTAATGCAACATGGCGAGGCTTTGGTACGCAACATTGCCAAGACCTTGCTCGATGAGCGTAGTGATGAATTGAGTGCTGTCGGGCGCGACCTTGATTTGGTCGCGCGTTATGCCGATTCACCTTATCCACGTATGCGCTATGATGAGGCTGTCGAGACCCTGCAAGGTATGGGTGTGGCAATTGAATGGGGTCAAGACCTTGATTACTCAAAAGAGAAAGTTCTCACCCAAGATTTTGATGTGCCACATTTCCTAACTCATTATCCAAAGATTGCCAAACCGTTCTACCACCGACCGGACCCTGAGGATGAGAAATATGTTCTCTGTCACGACTTGCTAGCCCCAGAGGGATATGGTGAGATTATTGGTGGTGGCGAGCGTACTTGGTCGGAGAAGGAAATTCTTGAGCGCATTGATGAAGAAGGTACACCGAGAGAACCGTATGAATTCTATATTGATGTGCGCAGATATGGCGGAGTACCTCACGGTGGTTTCGGCTTGGGAGTAGAGAGAGTTTGCAGTTGGCTCAGTGGGGCTGACCACATCCGCGAAGTAATCCCCTTCCCTAGAGACTCCCGAAGAGTAACTCCCTGAGGTGAACAAATGGACATGCATCACAGCCAGAATGTCCTCGGTGGAGAATTATCCACTTGCTCAGATGACCCGAAGACCGGATGGTTTCGCGATGGATGCTGTAATACCAATGACTCCGACCAAGGCTACCATACCGTGTGTTGCATCTTGACCGAGCCCTTTCTCAATTATGCCAAGAGTCTGGGCAATGACCTGATGACCCCCGCTCCGCAATTCAATTTCCCCGGACTCAAGCCCGGAGACCAGTGGTGTGTGTGTGCGCCGACTTGGAAAGCCGCAGCAGATGCAGGGAATGCTTGCCCAGTAAACTTGGAGGCCACCCATGAGAGAACCCTAGAAGTAGTCCCACTAGAATTGCTGGAACTCTATGCACAATAGAATAGTCCATGTTCTATGCACAATACGGACAGGATTCTCCGAGAACATATTTTTCGGATTGTAATTCAGATTCTCCAAGCGGCTCACGACAAGCGAAACACATCTCGTGGCAGGTCTCTTCCAATTGAGGATTGAGGGCTACCCTACGATCGAAAACAAAACAATCTCCATTCCAGTGGGCGCCACCGCATTCCTCAAAGTATCCAAGTATTCCACCTTTCAACTGCTTGACATTTTGAAAACCAGCGTTGAGCATCACCGCTGAGGCTTTTTCACAACGGATACCGCCGGTGCAAAACATGACGATTTCCTTGTCTTTCATTTCTTTAGGCAAGTTATTGATGGCATTGGGGAAATCACGAAATGAGGTGATGTTTAGGTCTACAGCATTGGCAAAAGTACCAACTCGTAATTCGTAGTCATTACGGGTATCAAGTAACACTACTTCTTCTCCAGCGTCGAGTTTAGCCTTGAATTCTGCAGGCTCTATTTCTGGACCAGTGAACTCAGCTGGAACTATTTCAGGCATGCCGATGGAAATGATTTCCTTTTTTAGTCGTACCAACATGCGCCTAAACGGCTGGCGGTCGGAATAACTGACCTTGAGAGAGATGCCAGAAAAGCGTTCATCTTCTGCTAAATACGCGAGATAAGAATCGATTGAATCTTGACTGCCGGACAAAACGAAATTGATGCCTTCGTGGCTAAGAAGTACCGTGCCAGCCAGGCCTAATCGTTGGCAAATATCGCGGAATGGTTGGCGCAATTCGTCTCTATCTGGCATGTCGACGAAGCGATAGCCGGCAATATTGACAACCCCGCCGGCTTGATTGCTGCTCGCCATAGTCCGGCGTCACAACACATGGTTTCAAGCATTTCCGTAATTATGACCCTTGATTAATTCTGTTTTGGATTTCTTGCGCCACTAAAATCAAGTCTTTTTCTTCAATGACAATGTCGGCATGCTCCTTGGGGCGGTCATCCCATGGATTGAAATTGATTGAAAACCCGCTTTCGTGAAACATCGAAATGTCGCCTGCTGAATCGCCGATACTGTAAGTATTTTCGCGGGTTATTCCAAGTCTTCTCTGGAGCATTTTCACCACTGTTCCTTTACCATTCATTTGCACATGAAATCGGCCAGTGTCAGGGATTGTGCCATCATTATTAGCAAGCCAACCATTTGAGAATACTAGCAATCTTGAGGCTTTTCCACCCATCTTTTCACGAGCGGTGTGGCGGTCTACTGCACCCCACTTTCGGCGCCATTTTTCCTCGCTTGGAAAGGCAGCGGCTATTTGGCGGGCTGTATGTTGCATACCGCCCGAGATTATCGCCACTTCGAGGCCGGCATCAAGCATGCTCTGAATACAATCTCGCCAACCCTTCATCATGGGGCAATCCTCTAACCATTCTCGAATGTGTGCATCGCGTAATTCCTCACCGATATTATCGATACAACCCTGCTTGATTAACGCTATATCAAGAATGATCCATGACCACTCATCGAGTTTTCCTTGATTATATAGAGCGAATGACTCATCGTTATTTATTCCTAGTTTGTCGTAGACCCACTGCCATGTAGATAGGTGATCGACCAAAACACGGTCCATATCAAAACATACCAAACCACGACTCACAAGGAACCCTCACTCTTGCGGCCATTCTTGGTATTGTAGTTGAATCTGCTTGACCTGTTTGCCAAGAATATAGAGAATGATTGAGCCCATAATAGCTAACAATCCAATGATTGTTACAGAAAAAGTTGCTAATGCAACCCCTAGTGAGACGCTATTGACCTCATCAAAAGTGCCAATCACATCTCGCGACAACAGATATCCGACAGAGAAAAGAACAACGCCAGGGATTCCAAAACTGATTAACGGATGTTTAGACTCGAGCATCCAATAGAATAGTTGGGCAAATCGTGAAGCGGTAGCAAGGGATTCTCTCTGATTCACCTGTAATTGCTCTTTATTCCTTGTTACTCTGACATTGAGTTCACGTGGCAAATCTAGTGGTTTGCTGTGTGGGTTTGCTTCGGCCAATGCCGCCAACCCCTTGTTTGAACAAATGATGCTCTGAAAAGGAGCATCGGAATAGGTCAAGTCGGTCGGATTAACCTGCTCTCCAGAATCCGCAGGAGCAGTAAATACCATGTCGACATCATTACGCATACGGGTACGATTTATCGCCACGGGTAAATCACGCAACTTCCATGTCGGCTCCAATCGGATAACAATAGAAGAATAGTCGCCATCTTCTTCAAAAAGTGCCGCAGCAACTTCAGGGACAGTTGTATCGGGATGCAAATTGTGCAGAACAATGCCTTCCTCTTGCTCAAGAAGTTCTAGAGTGCCATCTTTACTACCCAAATCAATGATGTGAACATCGTCACTGAAGTCCTTAGCACGCACGATTGCACTGATGATTCGCAACTCTTGGTCGCGTACAACAAGGGCAATACGGATACCAGCCACAACTGCGGGTTAGGCGGTCATGGTTCAAAGTCTTCGCTGGGCAAGACCAATAATCGTCGATCATTCGACTCCTCTTATGCACACCGGTTGGGCTGTCGGAGTCGTTATTCCAGCCCGCGATGAAGAGCGACATATCGCCGACGTGCTCAACAGCATTCCTGAATGGGTCGACGCCATCGTAGTCGTCGATGATCACTCTACAGATGCAACCGCATTAAAGGCCCAAACCGCACTTCAGCGCCGTAACTTAGAGGGTTGGAGTGGCAAATGGTGGATTCAAGACCTATCCGTTTGCAAATACGCAGCAAATCGCAGTGGCGTAGGGGCTGCCATCGATTCCGGCATGCAATTTTTGCTTGCACAGGCTGAGGCGGGCATTTGGTGTGAGCAGGATGCTCAGTGGTGCGCTGCGGTCATGGATGGCGACGGGCAAATGTGTGCTGGAGATTTGAATGCCTTGGTCACCCCCTTAGTCGAAGACCGAGCCGACCACGCCAAGGGTAATCGTTCAATGCACCAACTGGGTTTGACGCAGATGCCCCCGATACGTCGAATTGGTACTTGGATTCTTACCCACCTTACCAATCTAGCGAGTGGGATGACGATTAGCGACCCTCAATCTGGGTACGCGGTCTCCAGCCACGAGGTTATCAAGAACTGGGATTTTTCCCGAAAGTGGGATGTGTATGGCTATCCAAACCACCGGCTAATCGAACTTGCACGAGGAAAATGGAGGGTGCAAGAAATTCCGGTCAGGGGAATATACAACGGCTCGCGTTCACATTTGCGAATTCCGGCATTCTTTGCCGGGGTAGCGCTCTTACTTTGGAGCGGATTATTTCAAAGAGGTTGGGATTGGTATGTACTAGGTAATGGGAGAGGCGATAACTTGAATGAAATCGGGCTACTGGCTAGAGCTACGGTCGTCGGAATGTGGTTTTCCGGTTGGTCGTCCTTGCTCGCCTGTGTGCCGGTGGCGTATGTTCTAGAATCATGGACATACTTGGGAATATTCGCAGCCTATTTCGTGCTCGCAATGTTGCTATGTCGAGTCGTCGACCGCAGAGTATGTACTCGAGGTGTGAGCGAATTTTACTCGATTCGTCGCGGGGTCGAAAAAAGCCACGCCAGCAAAAAAATTGGGCGTATCAACGCATATCCGAATCCGCTTAGGGACTAGAAAAACTCCTAGTTTCCACTGGTGTTTTCGTGGTGGGCCCGTCCGGATTTGAAACTCCTAAGGGACTTGATTTCACTTCGCCTTGGATTCCTAATACGGCATTTACATGACCACCCCCAATCCAACGATGGCATCACCACTTGCTCCACGTACGCCGTTTGAATAGGTGATTGTGGGCAGAATGGGAATTCAAGACCGAACATCGAAATGCGCGTTCCCCATTTATTCTCTCAAGTGAATAAGACCCAACACAAGGTTCTTTCATTGTCTCAAGATAACATTCTAGATGGGTCTAGGCGGCGCGAATTGCTTGTATTGGCATTGACCGAGGGATTCTATGATCTCAAAGGGGATCCATCCTCCTATAACCGCAGGGATTCTAGGGCATAAAGACGACTTACTGCGAGCCAATACAACTTCTTGAGCCTCAAATAATTAATGAACACAGTGACCTATTATTCAGAATAGCCCTGCACATTAGTAATCTCACATGGTCGGGGAGAGGTATGTTGCTCTCGTATTAGTGGCACACATGAAGGGAATCGTTCATGGCTAAAG
>CAZPME010000015.1:23865-53022 GCA_964587885.1 uncultured Candidatus Poseidoniales archaeon | reverse complement strand
AGCAGGAATCCTTTGAGGATAAGCCTCTGTTCCTGCGCGCAGAGGTTTGCGAGTTCAAATCTCGGCACGTCCACCATTGATGTTGATTCCCACAATTAGTAAAGGAAACCCCTTGCAATGACTCCTCGGAATTATACCTTTACAAAATGACCACATCCAAATAGTAGTTTGGTAAGCACAATTTGTGGGAATCAAGGAAGAACAAGAAAAAATCTTTCCTGAAGTTGGAAACAGGAAAGTTATGTGGGCTGTTTCTGCTGTATTCCTACTGATTTCTGTAATATTCTGTTACTTTGGTTATCAGACTCCGGATCCAAATATAGCTTCAATAGATGATATTGAAGAATGGGATGGTGTATTGCCAGACTATGAGGAATTAGAAGGTGAGTTAGAAGGTGAATAAGGGACTTGGGTAAAATCAGATTTCTATCTAAATGAAGGGATGCTAGGTACTTTTGACTGCGTGCCAAGTGGATTCAGTTTATTACAAGAAGCAGGTGATGACTTCGAATTTGTTGCTCATTCAGATGGGCCTTTTAATGTCTCAATTGTGTGGGATGACCCTAATTCAGATGGACTTTTGGCTCTAGAGGGTTGGATTGATTTGCACTCGGATAGCGAGATTCAAGGTGCTACCAATAAATTCTGCTACAGAAATGGGAAATTTCAAGGAACTAGTCTTACTGAATTAACTCCTTGGACTGGTGACGGATACAACATTTCTGTTACAGAAAACCCAATCCCTCTCCGTGGATTGTTTTTGATTATTGACGGAGAAGAAGGTGAGGAATGGTATCTTGCTTCAATTGGTCATGATAAGAATGGAGGATTTGATGTAGAGCCGTTTGTCAGTGGTTCCGGTTTGAGCAAATATTTGTGGGGTCTTGGATTTGCAATTCCTGGACTTGCAATATTGTATTGGAGTTTTGATCCTAGAAACAAATGAAGGGGTTTTGGGTTTATACGCACAAGCGTCCAAACTAGTCGGTACCCTCGTTATACCCGTCTATACAGAGGGGCCCTTTGTATTATTATAGTGAGAGAACCATTGAAGGATTCGACTCTTCAAAAGAGCAATTTGTTGCAACCACCAACAAACCGATTCGGATAAGTTGGAAGGGAGTATCCAAAACCCCTTCCAACTGAATATGGTAGTTTGATGGGCATTGAGTGGGTCTGTTTGTTCGCTACCCACTATTGGGCCGGTCTCTCAAGTGTAGGAAACTTCCAAATTTTCCATCGTACCTTCTTCTAGGTCGAAAATGTTGTAGTTATTGATTTCCTCACCATAGGTGTGGATGCTAACCGCCCTCTCTGTGGTGGCGTTCCACACCTTGTGTATTTCCTCGTCTGGGGGGAAAACAAAGGCTGCTGCTCCTTCACCCGCTGAGATAGTGCCAATCGCCTTCAGCGCTGCGCGCCCCGGTACATTCCCTTCGTCTTCTCTTGAATAGTTGGTCACGTCCAACGTGCCCTGATTGACACCAACTACACCCCAAGTACCATGATCGTGAATGGGGGTTCCTCCCTCAGGCGGCCATACCATTGCTACCACCACGAAACCGTGGTCTGGGTCTTGGTACAGTAAATTCCTGCCATACCCCTCATCCGGTATCTTCAGATTCTCTGGTGGTAACGCCAGTGGCTTGCTTACCAGCGAAGCCGTGGATTCAGTTACCCGATTGACTATATCTCTCTCGTCAGAACATTCTGACAATGTATTCTTCACTCGCTCTATATGGTTGCTCAACCCCTCTATCATCAATTTAACCAGTTGTAAAGGAAAGGAATATGGACTTAATACATACTGCTAACATATTCGGTTAATCCACGAGAATCCAAACCAAATCAAAGGGCTTTCAGTGCGTCCTTCGATAGGCTACCCACTAGTTCGAATCCACAAGCGTTCACTTCAGTTTAGCTGCAGCCTTGAGGCCGAGCAGGAATCCCTTGAGAATCATTCTCTGCTCCTGCGCGCAGAGGTTGGCGTGGATTCGCAATGTGTGCAAACCACGCTCCATCATCATTATCATTGGCAATCGTAAAGCGAATAATTAATCCGATGATAAGAGACCGAAACTTCTTTTTCACAGCGGTGGGGTTTGATGACCATGAGGGTACGTGCAGTCTTACTAACGATTGTTTTTCTCTCCTCGGGAATCATCTTCCCAGCACTGCAAGTTCATTCTGTAAGTGCAGCACAGGTAAGCCATTTCGGCAACACCGGGTTTCCCGCAACCGTCAACGTCTCCTTTGCCGCCGCAGGCTATGATTCGACCACCAATATCACCATCGGCCAGAATGCGGTTGTGAGTTCGGCCTCCTTTGATGTGCGCGGCTTACCTAATGCCAATGGCGAAAGCCCATTCACCATCGGTGTTGATATCGGCGATGATGGTGATCGTGAGTGGGGATGGGGCGGCCCGGGAAACGGTACCTATGGACAACTGGACGAATTTTCCAACGGCTGGGGACAGATTGGCGTCAACCTCTCAAATGGTACAAACACAGCCTATTCAATTCGCCTTCCAGCAGATGCCTTCGTCAACTCAGCGACCGTCAATTTCTCAACCTTGAGCCAAATCACCCTTTCGGGTAATGACGTACGTGATGCCTACCTGCACAAGCCCAATCCCACCTGGGGCAATGCGACCCATAAGGATTGCAATTACGGGGATTCCAACCTTACCTTGGTCGGTAAGAGCGTGTGGGCAAATTGGCACATTTACCGCGGCGTCTACTGGTTCAATATGTCGCAATTACCGGCGGTAACTGTACTCGATGCGAATCTGTCGTTCTGGGTCGAGAATGGGGTCAACCATGCCACTAGTGGCCAGACTGTGACTGCAAACCATACCTACACCTTGTATCCCTTGCTCAAGGACTGGGAAGAGGGTCAAGAGAATAATATCCTGGTGCAGAATGGGCCAGGGGTGACTTGGAATAACGCCATCGATAACCTCACTGGCAGTGATTATGCGTGGGCGACTGCTGGTGCCGGAGGAACGACTGACCGTGGTAGTTCAGTCGCTGCGATAACCAACAGCCCAGCTAATCTTGAACAGAATTGGCTAAATTTCCATACACAGAATCTCACTTCTTTGGTGCAGGCATGGGTCAATGGTACTACCACCAATAACGGTCTATTGATGACCGGTGATGAGAATACCAACAAGCCAGACGGATCGGTTCTTTCTATCATGGGGAGAAAGAATTCCACCCACGGCCCTCGCCTAGTAGTGACCTTTGAAGGCAGTGACGACATCACCGCCGCATTCGACCTCGGCAATGATGGTAGTATGGAATGGAATCATTCGGGTAATCTCAGCAGTGGGACAATCAGTCCTGACCTCTCTGGAGTCATCAATTCCTACTTGGTTAATGCAACTCCGTCCTTCACCGATGCATGGGGTAATGACTTCGTCGACATACCTCTCAATATCACCGGCAATGCAACATTGGTAATGAGTAATCTCAACGTTAGTTATGATTGGAATCCAACCGTCGACATCACACCAAACGGTGACCTAGCCAATGAAATTAACCAGCACCTGGCCAACCTGACTGCCGATGTGACCGGTAATGTCAGCATCATCATCAATGTCACCAGCGGAAGTCCTGGAGTGGTCAAGTTATCCAATTTGCAGATAAATACCGGCAACCGTCCACCCTCAATCGGTGCCATCGGCCTTCCCATCGAGACCATTGTGCCAGATGGCCAAACCTACACTGTCTCACTTGAGGTCACCTGTTACCAGGGACTTGGCAACCTCTCATGGGTTGCTCTGACACCGCAATTACAGAATTCACCCACCCGCCCAGTTCTATTCTATTCACTCTCCAACAGTAGTGTGTGGATGAACAATCCCGGTGGACTGGTCGCCAATCTGAGCGGGAACTGGCAGGAATTGAATGGCGATACCGCGCTGATGCAGTGGGACTTGAGTGCCGATTGGGCATGGCCAGTCGAAAAGGAGGTGGTGTGGTTGGCGCAGGTCGGCACCATCGATTCGCTCAATTCCGATCGGACTTCAAGCACCACCACCGACCACGAGAGACGGGTTGAAATCGCCTCGTTCAACTTGTGGGATGAGAGCGCCCCCAGTGATGGTGGCCCGGAAGTATTCACCGATGAATGGGTTGCCGGTGGCGACCAATTGCGCATAAGCGGGACGGTGAATTTCCTCAACCTTAGCACCCACCCACGCCCGGGTGACTTAACGGTCGAATTGGTGAATCTAAGCGGCAATGCCAGCGTGGCGCAGAACGGAGTCTTTTCGATCAATGCCACCGCACCGAATGCGAACCACTACGACGGCTTCACAGTCGGCGCAGTGATACAGGGAATTTATGATGCAACCCCGGCCGGATTTGCCGAGCGCGATTTCCGTATCGATGCGACCTCGGCCGGACTACAAGTGCATTCACCGGTCGGGGCGCGGGTGATTCCTGAACCACAGCAATTGTTCAATATTTCAATCGCTGATACCATTGGTCTAAACGAAGGTTCACTGACTCTACGTTGGTGGGTCGAAGCAATCAGTGATGTGAATGGGGATGGAATCCCACAAGGTAGCGAGTATTTCACCAGTCCGTTATTACGACAAGGGACGAGCGATTTCTTCCATACAACTTATGATGATACCAACAATGTTCACGGCCAACTTGTCTCGCTATTTGTCGAAGGTACTGACTTAGCGGGCAATTCTATTCCTGGAGGTCAGCCCGGCTTAGATGTAGACTTACTGCACTATATCTCCCTGGTTACCTCACCGACCACCTTGATCAATACCACTCTAGAGATGCCCGGAGGTATGGCGCTGGTGCCAGAAAATACTGTGTGGCTGAACTTGACCCTTGATGATGAGAACTGGCTAGAAGACCTTGAGGAAATCATCGTCGATTTCGGTCAAGGTGATGAACTTGTATGGTCTGCAGAAAATGCATCGGAACTACTTACAAACAATCCTGAAATCATCGTCGAATCGTTCAGCCTGTCTGAATCATTTGGCCTAAATGGTTCTAGACAAGAAATTTTCATGAATATCTCATTCTCAGTCAGTGCTTTTTATTCGCCCACATTCGATCAGGGCCAGTTCATCCTTCGGGTTACTGATTCTTCGGGAATAGCAGTGTTAGCGTGCGGAAAAAGTTGGTATCTCGCCGCTGATATTCATCTGGCAGAATTCTCGATTACTCGCGCTGATGACCCACTAATGTCGCCCCTACACAACGACAGTTATGTCATCCAAGGTCAACGCTTGTTATTCAGCGGCCGAGTGTTATATGTTGCCGCTGATGTGCCCCCCCCTTCACTTTCGCATGTGCTCTCACTGCAGGTGCCACTTGATTCACCGCTGGTCATTAGTATCGATGATAATGGCTATTTCAGCGCTACAATGGATGCACTCGGCAGTGGCCTTTACCAAGTCAATCTCAACGTCATCATTGGCCCTGGTCAAGTCGTTCCATCACCATCGCCTCTGCGCATTCAAGTTGATGACCAACCACCTACTCTAGTTGGTTCTGAGCCCAATTTCATCGCCACAAATAGCACTGAATTCATTCTCAAGGTAAATATTCAGGAGAACGGTGCGGGCCTCTCTGGTGATGACATAGGAGTATTCTGTCAAATCAGCCGTGGTATCACCACCACCGATGAGCAATTCCAAGCCAATGCCACCTTACTGCTCTCAGGCCAAGTTTCTAGTTATCTAGCCAATCTTACTATCCCGCCAATCTCAGCCGAGGAGTCACTTGATTGCTGGTTGGAGTTCAGTGATCTAGCCGGTAACAACATCAGTGGACAAGGCTCGTCTGCTAGTTGGCCACTGAGTATTCCCGCAGTAGAGACCCGCCCTGACCTGATTGCCACAGACTTCACCATTTCACCTGCTATGCCGACTTTGGGGATTGCAACTACGGTTAATTTCACCGTTATCAATATCGGTAACCAAACTGAAGAAATATTCTGGGTGAGTATAAGCACGCTGGTCGACCATGAAGGGGAGTTCCTCTACCAAGAGGTTGCTAACACTTCGATAAGGTTTGTACACGGAGAGACATCTGTCATCATTTCCCAAACCTGGACTCCGGATTGGGAAGGGGATTTCGACCTCATCTTCACTGTCGATTCAACCGGAACTCTTTCTGAGAGAGACGAGAATAACAGTTTCATCTTCCCAGTTTCGGTAGGTCCGGCTGAGCCGGCAAGTGGTTTCTTTTCATCGCAGAATTCACTATTCATCGGTGGAAGTGCATTATTCCTATTGATGGGAGCGGCAATCTTCCTCGTGATGAGATTGGGGGATGATGATGAATATGATGATTGGGAAGACGAAAAGGAAGACCGCTTTGAGGGTGAAGAAGTGAATAACTTTGAGGCCTTCAACGATGGTGTTGATAGTGAACAGGATTACACGACTTGGCGCGAAGCTGATGGCTACCTGTGGCGAGAGTTGCCTGATGGCACAAATCAGTGGTGGGATGAATCTGGAGAATCGTGGAATGATTACGATGCCAATCAGTGATTGTTTAGATTTCAGGGGCCCAATCTTTGTACAATATATGAGCAGGTGTTGGCGGAGTATCGCTTTCAAAGTCGATTACTTTATCTGCTAACCACTCCATCCATTCAAAGTAACTCTGTCGGTCGTTTTCATCTCGCCATTCTTGTATCATCCGCTTGGTTTTTTGAAAGGTAATAACTACGGCACCAGCGAAATAATCATACATCAAATCCCAATCTAATTCGTCTCGAAAAATCATCGCACCAATACTTTCCCAAGTAGTCATCAAAGTTAGAACATCTTTCATACTCTCACCGTGATATTCTTCAAAATCCTTTGCACTCAAATTTTCCGGAGAATTGAAAACGACGTGCATTCCATATGCGAAAGTTGGCGAATGGTATATTTCAGTCAATTTGAATGCTGCCGCACTCTTCCTATCATTCCTAATAACATGAATCTGATACCAACTGAAAAATATCGCACCAATTATTGTTAGTAGCCCAAACACTTCAGCATATTGCGCGGCTATCTCCAAATTCATGCAACTTGCTTTTTGTGGGAGCAAAATAGTGTTTTGCATGAGCAAGTTGATAATTGAACGTAGAGTGGCATCTGTATGCAGATTCCCAGCAAAAGTCAACTCTCATCACATTGGGAACTCGACCCAAGTTGTGTATTTCTTAATCATGGTTCATTCGGCGCAACCCCGATATTTGCAAGAAAGGAGCAACGTCGATGGCAGGATATATTGGAAAATGAACCGGTAAGATTCTATGAGCGAATAGCTCCTGAAGCGTTGCGATTAGCGAGAGTATCACTTGCTGAGATGTTAAACTGTAATCCCGACGACCTCGCTCTAGTTGAGAATGCAACCACCGGAGTGAACACGATTTTACGCTCATTAGAATTTAACCAAGGGGACGAGATTCTTGTCCCTGACCACGCATATCAGGCCTGCAGGAACACGATAGATTTCGTCGCCAAGAGATGGGGAGTCAATGTTGTCGTTTGCAATATCCCCTTCCCCCTCAACAGCCCACAAGAAGTGATTGATGAGATTATGAGCAAGGTCACATCGCGCACTGTTTTGGCGATGATTGATACGGTTACCAGCCCCACAGGATTACTTATGCCATTCAAAGAATTGGTTAGGCTACTAGAGTCCAAAGGCATCTCAGTTCTACTTGATGCAGCACATGGAATAGGGATGATTGAATTAGATTTGACTGAAATCGGCGCATCATACACGACCAGCAACTGTCACAAATGGCTCTGTGCTCCAAAGGGAGCAGCACTCCTCCACGTTAGAAAAGATATGCAAGGAGACATTCATCCACTAACGATTAGTCATGGAATGACTTTCCCACTGGGGGATATAACTAGATTCCGTCACGAATTTGATTGGACTGGTACCCGAGATGTCTCATCCCACTGCTCCATTCCTAGTGTTATCGAAGGGATGGCCGACATGGTAGAAGGGGGCTGGTCGGGGATAATGCAGCACAACCGAGATTTGGCAATCAAAGGAAGAAAAATAATCTGTGAACGGCTTGGTATGGAACCGCCATGTCCCGAAGAAATGATTGCTAGTATTGCTACACTCCCACTCCCTGGAGAGTTGTCTGGCGGCATTCCCTTGCACGAACCAGATCCCTTGCATGAAACACTTCAAGACAAATATGGAATTCAAATCCCGGTTTGGTCTTGGAGTTCACCGCGTGGGCGTTACATCAGAATATCCGCACAATTATACAACCATGAAGACGAATATCATTACCTGGCTGAATGCCTAGAAAAGGAACTCTAGGAATTTGTTCCTACTAATTCTCCGCTTTGTTAGTACGACATCAGTGCGATACGCCTGTCAGTACAATAAGGGCAATACGTCGAATGAAGTTGGTGGGTTACTATTATCGGATCAGTTACTGGTATTGCCGGTGGCGTCCTTACTAAGACTCATTGCAATCAATGAATGGGGAAATCAAATCCTAATGTTTTCGAACTACCTTCGGGTAAAAAAAAACATGATGAAACGACACATACTCTTTGAGACAATAGTGAATCTATAAAGAATTGAGCCTGCGGCATCAAGTTGTTATATGTCCAATTCGGAAATTAGATTCCAAGCCAAGTTAACTCGGCTTGTGGTAGCATTATTCCTACTTTCACTACCTTCGTTGATGCATACTGGCACATACATCACCTCTGAATCTCCATCTCCCAAGGAAGGTATGGAGGCGAGCCCATTTCCCGATGAGCCGCTTAGCGAAGGTTTGCTGATGATTGTCTTGGATGGTGGGCGCATAGACGAAATGCTAAATCCTGAACTAATGCCTAATCTCAATTCTCAAGTAGCAAATGGAACGCTATTGATGGTACAAACCAATCCAATTACCATGACGGCAATGTGTGTCAAAGAAATGGCTACAGGAGTGCCAACTCGCCCTAATGAAGCCCTGCGTAATTTTCATCCAACTCACCCTGGAACACCTGATGGATACAATTTGGCCAGCACTCACGACGCTGATGGTGATGGAGTGTATGACTACCGAGTTGGTATCCTCGGCGATTATGTTTGGTCAGACCTCTATCCAAATCGAGAACTTATCCCGTTCTCCAAGCACCGCTATGGCCATGCAGATTATTACGAAGGTGATGAGGAATCATTCGTTACACTAAACAATTGGATTCAAGGAACCCCACCTAAAGGTTATTCTCAAGCCCCCAATATTATCGTCGCCCATTTGGCTGGGCTCGATAGTATCGGACACCGATATACCGTTACAGATTCAAGTGAATATAATGACAAATTAATTTGGCTCGATGACAAAATGGGTGAAATATTCGCTCAAGTACCAGATGATTGGACTGTTGTGGTTACTGCAGACCATGGTTTGACCGATTCGGGTCAACACGGCTCACCAGCCGAAATTATCCGCCAAGTAGGTGCGTTCATGTGGGGCCCTAATATTGCGGAAGGCGTAATCGTTGAAGATGTTGAACAACGCGATTTGGCGACTATCCCTTCAGTTCTATTTTCACTACCTTTACCGCACTCAATACATGGGAAAATCCCATTTGATGCTTTGAATGTTAGCGCAGAAAAAAGGTCCACCTTAGAACAGTGGAATTGGCAGGCAGCTGTAGCCCGTAATCAATGGATGGAGGACGAAGGCCACTACTATGTTGAAGGATTAGATGCTAATGAAATCGAATGGGATAAACTCGTTGGTGATGAGATGGGAATAAGAAATAGCGATTTGATATTAGCAGGATTTGCATTCCTTTTATTCTGTTTCTTCGCGTTTCAAATTTTCACCGAAAAAGAAACTTCAAACACCTTAACGTATCAAGGAATAATGGCTTTTTCGGGACTATTTGCGCTTTCGGCGATTCTATCATCTAATCGAGAAATATGGTCAAATGTGTATTATTTCCCGGGTCTCCTTGGCCCACTAACGCTATTTGCTCTAGCATATTGGCGCATGAAACAAGATCCTTCGGATGACGATGAATGGGTCGAAAAAACTTGGCTACCATATGCACTATTCGCCTCATTGATTTTCACCATCGTATATCCTGAAACTAGGTTTTCAATTCTCATAATGGCTATGTTCCTAGTATTTGTATTCAATAAAGAAACATATTCTCGTAATATTGATCTGACCAAACAAACCAGTAGAATGCTATTGTATCCATTTGTGATATTACTTGGTTTGGCGATATTTTTCAGCGACAACCGGTTTTGGGGAGTTTCAATTCCTAGATATATGACTACATTGATGTTTTCTGAAGTCACGAGCGCGGTAATCGCCGCCACTATATTCGCATTTATTACGACTCTTATTTTCACCTATCGTAATCAACATATTACCAATTCCAAACTGAACTATGCCATCGCTATTGCTTTCGCCACATTGCCATATTGCATGAGCCAAAGTAACAATACCTTAGATTGGTTTTTGCTAAGCATTCTAATGCTTAGCGTTGCTGCAGCGGCATATTATAGAACACGTAATGGTAAATTGTCCTCAGAATTATTCCACTATGCCGCTTTCGCTTGGTTAACCATGAGTTGGGGCGCATGGGCTGGTGGTACGACAATGCTATTGTTTGCCACTACGGAATCACTCATTAACAAAGAATGGAGATTCATTCTCACTCCATGTGAAAACAAAAATAAAGAATTTTCCCGACAAATCCTTGTCGCTATTCTGCCACTCGGAATTTGGTATGCATGGTGGGCTACGTTAGGACAAATCGATGGATTATTCCATCCTCGAGATATCGACCCTGGCAATATCTACCTGCGCGGCGGGTATATCGGTGACCGGTTTTCTCCAAGTAACGAATGGGTGGCGTTTATGGGCGGTGGCCCTATAGTTGTGATGGTTTTTACATGGATGCATTTATTCCGTAAATCGGATTGGCCAATGCACCTAATGGCACTATTGTTAATCGCTCGAGCAAGTACATTAGCATTGCAATTATCGATATCTCCACAACTACCAAGATTAGTGTTCAAGATTTCATGGGATCTTGTCCTCTGCCTTTTCTTGGCAAGCACCCTTGGTATTCTTTGGGGGATAAAAAAACTGGGGGTGCGAAGAATAGATAGTGTGGAAAAACCTTTGTCAGTTGAAGTTTCTTTTTCGGTGAAAATTTGAAACCAAGTCCTCATTATACCTCTAAACACCTCCAAATCGCAATTCAATCACAGGCACATTTGTAATTGCAATGGAAATTTCACCTTGACCAGAAAAAGAAATATAACTATGCGCATATTGATATGCAATCTTTCAATCGGTTAACCATGCAAGAAGACAATACCATAATTGCCGAAGCGCATTGCGATGGACCATGTGGAGTCTACGACCCTGCTAGTGCTAGAATAGCCGGTGAAGCTGTGCAATCAATGACCAAAAAAATGCTCGACATGTCATGCCCAGACACAACTGATTCGGCCGGAATGGCAGCATACCTCAATACAATGAGCAGATATGCTGCAATAAAGGAAGAAGAAGCGCAAAAATGCAAGGATGAATTGTTGGTCTTGTGGACCGATTTCTTCAAGCCTCAGCATCTTGAAGGTAATCCAAACCTACACGATACATTTTGGCAGGCTGCTAAACTCTGTAGTGCTTGTAAAGTAGAAGTCTCAGCAACTCACGCTCAAGAATTGATGGATGCTATTGAAGCAATTCACAATATGTTTTGGGCCGTTAAAGGCCGCGACGTAGCATGGGTTCGCGCCAGTTAATCGGTTGTGTAGGCAATATGACGACTGTACAAGTCGTGATTAGCGGTGACAGTATGTGGCCGACTCACAAGGATGGCGACAGCCTTGAATTTACTATGCTCAAGGATCAGAAATTATCTGTAGGCGACTTAGTTTTAGCACCACACCCACTCAAACCAAGGGTGCAAATCGTCAAGCGCATTGCCGAAATGATTGGTGACAGTAAATTGCAATTGGTTGGCGATAATCCCGACCCACTGGCCAGCGAAGATAGTCACAATTTTGGTCCGGTGCCGAAAAATTCTGTTATCGCTTACTACCGATAGTCTATGAACCGGTGGATATTTCATTGGACTTAGGGCCGCAATGCGACCTTTTCATACATCTTTGAGTCGACATTCACAAAGCATAACCGCCCTAGTATTGAAAGATAAGTGATTTTGAGATTCAAATGAATAGTGTTTTCCTAAAATACTAAGTAAATGACTATTTTATTGCCCTATTAGTATGCGTATGATTGCTGTTTTCGCAATAATATTGTGATAATGCACGAGTATCACAACACAACGAATATTAACGTTACGCGAACCGCAAAAAGCGAGCCGAGGGTTCTTGGGGTGTTTGTGTGGTCATTTCAACCGAGTTTTCTAGTGATGCAAATCAAGTAGTAATAAAATCCGATGATGTTCTCAATCTATCTCGGGCCGAGGCGAGGCTACGTGCCGACCAATACGAGCGCTATCATATTGAGACGGTTGAGACCGAAGAGATGTGGAAATTTCCCCGCAGGTTCAATGTTAAAGTCGGCAAGTTTGGCCTTGCGAAATTGATTTTTACAGAGTTTTTCAAATATTTCGGCCATTGGGAAACGGTGTTTTCACGGCCTTGTACCTACGGAGTTTTCAGCGGCCCTGTTGGAGGTTTTTCACCTAGACCTGACCTATGTGTCGGCTGTTTGCGTTGTGAAGTACAACACCCAGATTTCGTCACCGTCACCCCAAATGGTGAACTAAGAGCTCTAGGTGACAAATACCTAACCTACCAACACATCTACACCATCGACCAAGAGGCAAAAAAGGGTACTGTCCCAGTGCGCGGTCAAGGTTATCGCGGCCGCTTTGGCGGCCCTGGTTTTGACGGCATGTTTACTGATATGTCGGAAATTGTTCGACCGAGCCGTGATGGGATTCACGGTCGTGAATTAATTGGTACCGGAGTAGATATTGGCGCCAAACCAATGCATTTGGAATTCGATGAAAATGGAAATGTCAGCAATCCAACAAATATGTTTCAAATCCAATTACCCTTCATCTTTGATGCCCCGCCGGCAACCTTGGAGTCGGACCTTGTCGCTCGCACCTTTGCGAAAACAGCCGATATTGTCGATACTCTAGCAATTCTACCGGCAAAGACGGTGGAGCGCTTGGAACTTTCAGGCCCCAATGTAGTGCCAATCGTCGACTGTAGCGGTTGTTCAGTTGGGGCCGGTACGCGCATGGTTGAATTATCCAAATGGGACCAAAGTGCATACTCACATTTTGTTGAGCAAGGATACGCTGTCGGGATTCGCTTGGAAATGACTGGAGATTGGTTAGATAAAATGCTCAAAATGCAAGAGTCCGGTGTAAAAATCATCCACCTTCTCGCCGATCATCACGGTCTAGATGGAGATGGACGTTTCCTAATTGATAGCCTAAAAGCAGCCCATTTAGCGCTGATTGAAAGAGGTGTGAGGGATGAAATCACTTTGCTCGGTGGTGGTGGAATCGCCGGAGCCGACAACCTGCCTAAATCTGTTATCAGCGGACTTGATGCAGTAAGTCTCGACCATGTTCTCTTAGTTGCAATGCAAGCCCGACTATCGGGGGATTTGCAAAGTCGAGATGCTGCTACCGTACAACTGCCCAAAAAACTGGATGAAGCATGGGCAGTACAGCGCTTGGTCAATCTATCGTGCTCATGGCGTGACCAAATGTTAGAGATTCTTGGCGCAATGGGTATTCGCGAAGTCCGACGATTGCGAGGCGAATTTGGTCGCTCAATGCTCTGTGCATCTCTAGAGGCGGAGGCCTTTGGTGATATTGAGGGATATAACGGAGGTGGACAATAATGGTATTCTCTCCTGGTGAGCCAACCTTTCCAACCGAGAAATTATTTGAGAAGACTACGCATCTAATGCAGGATGGCATGCGCGCACGTGCCTTTGGTGAGTTCCCCAAACCAGAGGCTCTTGGTGATGCCCGATGGACCGATGATTTGATTCTTGCCACATGGTATATGGCCGAGACAGGTGAAGTGCCTGAGAATTTCAATTACATGACCGGTAACAGCGACGGTGGTTTCGATCGCTTGCGCTTCAAATTCCTAAGCGAGGGAGAATGGCTTGAGCATGGTGAACACCTTGATACAACCTTGGAATTGAATCAGCGTCAAGATGGGCGCCATCAACTTCGACCCGACTTGCCAATATATGGCGGTGGGATGTCTTATGGTTCTGTTTCAGTCAACGTGATGATGGCGCGTGCTCGTAACGCTGCCAAATGGAATTCCTACATGTCAACAGGAGAAGGTGGATATCCCGAGGAATTATATCAATTCAAGGACAATGTAATCACTCAAGTCGCAACTGGATATTTCGGAGTTGAAGAGCGCTCGATAAAGGCAGCACCAATAATTGAATTCAAGTACGCTCAAGGTGCTAAGCCCGGACTTGGTGGCCACCTATTGGCCGCTAAAGCAGGAGGTGAGGTCGCAAAACTTCGAGGAAGCGTTCCTTTTGTTAGCCTATTCAGTCCATTCCCCTTCCACTCGACCTACTCTGTGGAAGACCACATGAAACATATTGATTGGATTCAAACCATCAATCCCGAGGCATTGATTTCGGTCAAAGTTAGTACACCTCATGATGTCGACATGGTTGCAGTTGGCTCTTTCTATGCTGGCGCTCACATCATCCATCTCGATGGTTCATATGGCGGCACCGGTGCTGCTCCAGAAATTGCCAAGAAGAATATCGCTATGCCGATTGAATTGGCGATTCCAAAGGTACACAAATTCCTCATCAAGGAAGGGGTGCGCGATAAAGTTACCATCATTGCTAGTGGAGGTATCCGAACTCCTGACGACGTTGCCAAAGCGATTGCTCTCGGCGCCGATGGAGTCGTATATGGCACCAGCGACTTGGTTGCAATGGGATGTACACGTTGTTCTAATTGTGAAGGAGGACCGAGCGGACGTGGTTGCCCTTGGGGATTAACTACTACTGATATCGAATTACAAGAGTGGGTACAACAAGATTGGGGCGAACAACGCCTATTCAATTACTACACAGCGGTACAATGGCGTTTGCGTGATATTATGCGCAAACTTGGATTATCCAAGATAACCGAATTGCGCGGCCGAACCGACTTATTGCGGTATACTGATGGGAGTGAGCAGTGATGCCTAACAATCCCGATGCTATCCTTTCAGCCCGTCGCCAATTGACTCGTTCTTTACCAACAATTGAGATGAATGAAGACGATGTTGCCGAAGGTGGTTGTGGCGTTGTTGGTCTAGCATGTGAAATTCCTGTCGCTGGACGTCATCTGTTTAATTCTCTTGAGCAAATGCGTAATCGAGGTAATGGCAAGGGTGGCGGCGTCGCCATGGTCGGTCTGAATGCAAAGCATTTTTCGACCACGCCCGAAGTATTGCAGAATTCATTTCTCATCGCCATAGCCTACGTCAACAAAGGTCACCGTCAAGACGTTGAAGCAAAATATATCCATGACGCTTTTGATGTCGACCACATTCACGAAATGCCTACCTTGGCTTCATGGCAAGATGACTTGCCTTCACTTGAAGTTCAGCCACCTGACGTCGTGTGCTATTTCGTCCGACCCAAGGCTAGTGGCTTGGAAACAATGATCGCCGAAAGTGGGCTCTCGCCGAATGACTTCAAAGATGACGATGCGATGGAGCAAGAATATATCTATCGAAATACTCACAAGTTGAATATAGAGTTCTATGCAGAAAATGGCCGCGCCGATGCATTCGTTCTATCGCACGGCCGCGACATGATAATTCTCAAAATTGTCGGCTATGCAGAAGATGTGATCAAGTACTATTGTCTCGATGATATTACCGCCCATGTTTGGATTGGCCACCATCGCTATCCCACTCGAGGCCGAGTTACTCATCCCGGTGGAGCGCATCCCTTTGGCCAAGGTATTGATGTCGCACTAGTGCACAATGGTGATTTCTCAAATTATGTTTCAGTCAAGGATTATTTGGCTCAAAGAGGCATGGAACCACTCTTTTTCACCGATACAGAAGTTGCAGCTTTGGCCTTTGACCTCCATCATCGTGTCTATGATTATCCGATGGAATATTTGATCGAATCTCTAGCCCCGACCGCCGAATTGGATTATGTCATGCTACCTGAAAATAAGCAACAAGTGTACGAACAAATACAGCGCACTCACATTCATGGCTCCCCTGATGGACCGTGGTTCTTCATCATCGCGCAGGCAGCAGCAAAAGACCATCATCGCCTCATCGGCATTACCGATACCAGCATGTTGCGCCCGCAAGTATTCTCATACCAGCGCGGTGAAGTCGGCATCGCCTTTTGCGCCTCTGAGAAGCAAGTTATCGATGCTGTATTAGATAGCCTATCTTCTGAAGATAAGCGTTTTTGGCGGCATTGCGACAAATACTGGAATGCGCGCGGGGGCTCTTACACCGATGGTGGAGCGTTCTTATTTGACGTAGACAAGCAGGATGATGGTTCATTTGAATTGGTGATGACCGATAAATTCGGACGAGTAGTCGATACTTCTCCAACTGGAGATTACCAAGTTGAAGGGGCGGCGATTGATTCGGGTGCAAACTTACCTTTCTCTTCCCCCGCCGGGGAAATATCTCAACAAGCGATTGAATCTCTACAAGAAATGGGGTGGCCCGAAGCCCGAGCAATGTTGTCGGAAATTTCGGGGGAATGTTCTCGCATTGATGCTGTAACTGTATTACAACAACTTCTCGACCGCCGCTATCCATGCGGTACTTTACGAGCCAGCCGTTGGAGAGGCCTTGTCGAAATTGAATTAGTCAGTGTCTTGATGAGTGCTGCTTCAAATCCTTGTGATGACTTTGTTGGTCAGAAAACCCTCGGCCACCGACCCGAACCGGTCAACCCTAACCAAGCCATCATCGTCGATGCGCGTCCATATCCTATTGAAGGAGTCGAATCTCTAGCCCGTGAATTAGTCTCACTTTACGGTGAAGGTTGGCGTCACTTCCACATCATTCATTGCCGAGGACATCGTTTCATTGGTAATGGATTTGGCCCTAATACCCATGGTGTCACTATAGATGTCTACCAAAGTGCCGGCGATTATTTGGCAAGCGGCAACGATGGAATGACCATTCACATGCACGGCAATGGTCAGGACCAAATCGGTCAGATTCACAAGCGTGGCACTACAGTAGTGCATGGCGATGTCGGGCAGTGTTACGGCTATGGAGCCAAAGGAGGGCGCTTGTTTATTCTCGGAAATGCTGCTGGCCGGCCGATGATAAACAGTGTAGGCTGTCCAAAGTTAGTAGTTAATGGAACCGCATTGGATTACCTCGCAGAGTCCTTCATGGCCGGCGATCCATTGGATGTCGACAACCCTGGTGGTTTCGTCATTGTCAACGGAATGGAATTTACCGCAAATGGCGATATTATTGAACTCGATACCCCATATCCTGGCGGCAACTTGTTCAGTCTCTCCAGTGGCGGAGCAATCTATCTTCGCGACCCATACAAGCGTGTCTCAGACAGCCAGTTAAATGGCGGTGGTTTTACCGACCTTTCCGAAGAAGATTGGGCCTTAGTCAAGGATATGCTAATTGAGAACGAAGAACACTTTGACATTCCTTTGGCTCGACTTTTGACCGTTGACGGTGAAGTCAAAGCACCGGCTGAAATATACCGCAAGATTATCCCGTTGAAAAACAAGGCCCTTTCGGTTGAGGATGCTTGGGCTGCAAAACACGATTAGAGGCCGCCTCTTGTAACCAGTCATTTTATCGCCGAGTGATGCCTGCATCAATTCCCGCAATGATGAACACCTGTAGCGCCAATATGGCGAATGACGGGCGAACTGAGCGGGACCTTACGTCGGGTTGATGACTAATGACGAAATGGTAGAAGCGTGCAGACAGGAATGAATACCACTTTTCATGCCCAGCCGACAGGGGTTGTGATGAATCGAGTAGTGATTCAGCCAGATCCGCCATCACCAACTCCAAAATCACTAGTTCTAGCCAAATATAGTTCCCCTTGGAAGATTATTAGGCGGATGAGCGCCATTTCAATTATTACTGCATTTATCGCTCAAACCTTGGTAATGATTCCATTTGGTATCGCAATGTTAGAACCGGTTGTTTCCGTAGTGGGGATCACCTGTGGTTTCCCATTACTCGGATTATTGATTTGGGTAAAGCGGCCAAAATTGGTTGAAGTTGTGCTTGCTTATCCTTCAGAATATGGGTCTTCAATGCATGCTCTAAGTGGACAACGGACATTACAAACGCCAACTCGTACGATACTGCGGCGCCATATCGTCCGTGATTCTGGGGCTTTCGACATCCCCCAGCCGAAGAAATTGTGGGTCGTGTTTATTCTAACAATCGCTACTGCGGTTTTCCTAATGTTTACCACCGTTGCTGCCGGAGTAACCGAAAACGACACCATTTTTGTCATTAACATCCTTACCATCGCTATCCTGGCGATACCTCTACTATTACTCGGATTCTCAATTCCGGTATTCGCGTGGTGGTCGTACAGTTCTCAGCGTCTTGGATTACCGACCAAAGGACATGAGGCCGAAGCTGCATTGACCGCGGGAATGTTATCGACAATACCGGCAATCTGTATCAATAGCATACTGTTTCCACTCTTACTCGTAGCGGCTGGATTAACCACTGACTGGACCTCGGTTGGCCTTGAGCAAACCAACCTCGCTACTTTCCTAACTTTAGCGGTCTCGGCACCAGTAGGTGAAGAGTTATGCAAAGCAGGCGCCGTGATTTTCATGGCCCGGTATATAGATTCGCCACGGCGAGGATTTCAGATTGGTTTTACTGTCGGACTAGGTTTCGCTATCGTTGAAAATCTCATGTATGTGGCGAGTAGTTTTGCCGGCGGCGGGTTACTCGGATTTGCCATGACCACATTTGTTAGAGGCATCGGTTCAATTCCAGGCCATGCTGTATGGACTGGGATTTCGGGTTTGGCTATTGGATGGGCATTGAGTCAAAATAAAGACCTCGCAAATACAGTGCGTGGCGCCTTAGGAGAAAGTGCGGCAACAAGTTCCGCTGAACAACCTGAATGGTCGCTCTTTGACCGGAGCACTGGACAACTTGTGGATTCAATTGGTGGTGGTGCAACAATTCTCGATTCGGGCAGAATTTCATTTCAACCGGAACAATCCCGTGAAGTCAATTCACCTAGCGGTATTCCTCTTCCAAAGAGTGTTCCTCTTGCCATAGGTTTGGCCATACTCGGACATTCCTTTTGGAATGGAACCTCGTTCCTATCACAATATTTGGCTGAATCAATGGGTCTTGGAGATGTTGGAATCATCCTTGTTCTATTAGGCTGGACTGCCGTTCTAATCTCAGGGATATTGGCATTTGGCATCAATATTATTCGTACTGTCGCCAATGCACCGGGTCCTGAAATTAACCAATCTAAAAACTAATTATTTACTGATTGAATTCTCAATCTTGTACCATTAGAATGTCAATACTTTTTCGCTAGTTTGAACCCACTCTGAACATTCAGCCATTGTTGAATATTGGGCCTGTTCGTAATATGGTTGCCCTTTGGCAATACCACACCTTTGTTGGCAAGTACCACAGACTTTGACTGGCACACCATTCTCAATTAATTTCTTAGTCATCTGCACCATGTCTTCAACCCCATCGGGTGGCTCAATGCCATCTCGTGCGAGGTCAACAGAATCATTCATGAGAAATATTCGCACTTCCTTACCTTCGCCATTTAATTGGCGTGCTAATCTAAGGGCATTCCACGTCACATCGGTTCCATCATAGGGTTGGCGGTTCAGAATGAACATAATGGCCATGACTGCTGGTTCTAGAGCGACCATTTCAAGCCATCTCTATGCAATTCACCATCAAAGAAACCGGAAAATATAGTTTGCAAAATGGTTTCTTTGGGTGCCAGTATTTGCATTATTGGGATAATTCATGCCGATAAGCAAGAATAGCGCGAAATACTTGAATAATGACGGCGGCACAGAAAAGTTAGGTGGAAGGAGTGTTTTCGCAAACTGGAGGCTTTGAAACTACCAATTTGGTAGTGTCCATTTCTCTGGTTGCACTGCTGTTATTGAGTAGTAAGATGGCGAATATACTCGACCGCAATGGCACTATCGCTGCCACCGTCATTGGCCTTGCAGTTGGCCTGATCGGCCATTGGTCTTGGCTGATTATTTTACTTGCCTTCTTAGCATCTTCACACAAGGCAACAAATTGGCGCTGGGAAGATAAACAGGCAAGTGGTTTCTGTGAATCAAATGATGGTTCAAGAGGCTGGGAAAATGTCGTCGCTAATGGAGGCCTTCCTGCCCTCATCGCCATATTCGCGTATTACCAATCTGATTGGAGTGGTTTCTTTTGGGTCTTTAGTGCAGGAGTTGCAGTAGCTGCTGCTGACACGTGGGCTAGCGAATTCGGTTGCTTAGATGACCGCGTGAGGATGATTACCACTTTCAAGAAATGTGAAGCCGGAATTAATGGTGGATTCTCTCCGACTGGCCAAGGTGCAGCATTAGCCGGTAGTATTCTCATCGGTACGGTCGCCTTGATTGCCGGATGGTTGCCTGGCAGCGGTGATTTCTTTCTCGGGCTACAAATAGCCGGATTGGTTACTGTCATCGGATGGATTGGTTGCCAAATCGACAGCGTCTTAGGTGCGGTTCTAGAGAACCGTGGACTGATGACTAAAGGCACAGTAAATGCTGCGGCAATTTCATGTGGAATGTTGTTGGCATATTGGTTGATAAATCTATATTTCTAATGCCGAACGAATGCCCCAGCCTTACTTAAATGGCTGAGGTTACGCTTACTCATGCGCGAGGGCGGGCAAGCGATGCGTAAGCATCGCTCGGGGTTTTTCCTCACCCTTTTCCTTCTCGTATCTTCTGCTCTTGTCGTTGGCTTGCCCTTCTCAAGTGCTGAAGAAGAACCCGAAGAATATGCTGCAGGAGACCAATATTGGGATACTCCAGATGAACATTTTATTTTCCTCAACGGAACTAGTTCTGAAAATGCCGCACTTACTCGCGTTCGACCTACTTCTTCAACCCCAACCGGAATGGAATTAATTCCGTACACAGCCGGCTCCTCCGACCTAATTCTCGTTGCTGAATCAGCACCAGCTACCGATAGCGTCAATCTATCATTGAACATTAGTGCCTATTTTCACTTCACCCTCAATGCTCCTGTCGTCACATATTGCTCGAGCACCACGTGGTCAAATCCCTTCGGTGGTAAAGCGACTACATTGTCGATGCGACTGCTTGTTGATGGTAAAGCGATAATGAATGGCACTTCAGACAGTGTAGTTCTGAAGAGTAATGATGAAGCAGCACCTCATAATCTCACCATAGAGCAACAAAAGATTAATTTTACAATGATGCAACACGACGTGATGAGTTTGGAAATATCGGTCGAACATAATTGTGAAGGGACTCAAGCGCAATTGAATTGGGGGTCCTTTGGTTCAATGAGCGGGTTGGTATTGACTGGTGATTTAGTCAAATTAGAACCTAAGGCAAACGTTGATGACCTCGGTTTTGCCCACCTTGAAATGGTAGCAATCTCACCTTGGGGGGCTAGTGAATTCATCAAAAATAGCATGATGATTTTTGGCCCAATATTGCCTGACGAATATTCGACTGAAGATCGTGATTTGGCGATTCAAACCTTTGATGAACCGATGGGAGAGCGCAAGGTTGGGGGAAATCAAACCGCTTGGACTTGGGCAACTGAAAGCCGAATGTCTGCTGGCCATTATATCGCCAAATTCTGTTTGCAAACAATTGATGGGAATACTCTGAAGGAATGCCATTTTGAAGGGCGATATCGGTTTATCGTCGAAGAAGAAAAGGCGTCTATTTTCACTCCTGTGTTGTGGCTGACTATTACCTCTCTAGGATTAGTAATAGCATGGATTGGTGTGGCGCTGAAAGGCGGGATGCTATATCCGCCACCAATGATGGGTGCCTTTTTGGTAATGGCCCTATTGTTGATTCCTTTACAAATGCAACTACCAGACTTAAATGACCAAATTCAATCAATGGATGACGAAGCAATTAGTGATTTTTCTTTGCTAACATACTCGAATAATTCTAATGCAACTGGATATTCATTAAGCGAATTGCTGGAAGGCAATGATGCTGTAGTGATTGGGGTTTTCCAGCCAGGATCACCAAATGCTAATGACCAGATGAAAGAATTTACCAATGCTATCGATAAAATCGACGGTGATGTGGCATTTGTGCAATTAGCGACTGGCCAATCGGTACAAATGATTGATATTGAGGAACATGCTGATTTGATAAATGGCTCATGGCCTATTCTAATCGATGAACAAGGCGGAGCGATTGCTCGCCAATTGCCATGTGGAGTCAGCGACGGAGTCGTAGTTATCGACAATACCATGACTGTAACTTGGTGGCGGGCCGGTTCGGCTTCACATTCTGGCATCATAGAGGCTGTCGATGGAATCTCTACTGGAGGACAGCAATCTATCGCCTCGGTATTTACGATAATATGGTGTGCTGGAGCCTTGTTATTGGTTGCTCTTCCGCGCCGTGAATGGCAGGCCCCAGAAGAAGCACTGCCCCCAGGTAGTTTGTGGGGTGGAATCATGTTAGGTGGAGTAATTGGTTATGCTATCATCAATCTCCCTTTGCTGCTATTGACTTTGATACTAGGTGCCGGTGAATTGTGGTATTGGATGGATTTAGTGATGGTGCTGTGGTTCATTGAACAGGCTGCAGTCATTGCATGGAAAGGTCAAAGTTACGAAGCCAAGGCAATTAATTCCATATTCTGTAAACTGATGCCAAAATCATATGTTGATTGGCGAACTGAAAAGGACCTGCATACCGACATTCAACTTGGGATGTGGATAGGATGGTTAGGATGGATCATCATTCCAATGCTAATTCCACAGGGAATCTCAGCTACGGCTAGAACTGGGATGTTTGGAGTAATGGTGGCCACATTTTGGGCTCTTGGCATAATATTTTGCATCGGCCTCGTTACTCTAATTATTCGTTTGGTTGCATCTTGGGGTGGGCCAATTTCACGAGCATTTGGAAAGTATGGGCAGCCCGAATTTGCCCGCATCATGGGTGCATTAATGGTACCTGTTTCTCTGTGGATGTTGATTCATATCATAATTGGGCTTTCGTTGCGAGGAATTATCTAACCAATTACTTGGTTGCGAAAAGATATCTTAGATTCTTCAAGATTCGTCATACCCTACCAAGATAGCGAGGGGATTGTTTGATATTGTTTGAAGAGTTTTTCGAGGCTTATGGTCAAGAGTTTACCAGTGAAATGGAGTGCTAGTCGAGCGAATTTATTGTCAGGCTGTGCACGGAGATACGCACTACAATATGTTCTCGGAAAACAGGATATAGAGGAGGAAGGGGAACGTCAATCACGTTGGGTGGTCGACCAAGGTCGTTGGCGACCACCACGTGACCTAATGATTCTTGTTAGCAAAGATGTACTGCGACAGAGATTGATTGAGGCAAATGGTGGCATCGTGTGGTCGCATGATACTCTTGAAGCGACATTGAGGCGTAGGTTGAAAGAAAAAATCTCCGAACAACGCCGCCAACAAGAGCACCTATCCAAACGGATGGGGTGGGATTTTGTACCGCAACGCCGAATTGGACCCGCCAAATTGAATGATTTAGTCGAAGAAGGTATGAAGCGATTAGTCGCTGCTGAACGTCACCCATTACTTTGCCGCATCTTGAAAGGAGTTACCGATACAGAATGGTTAGTCCCCAATAGTTTACAGACCTTTTTTGTCGACGGGAATCAAATCTATGCTGCTCCCGACTTGATAATTCGAGAAGGAAGACATTGGCGCTTAGTGCGCTTTTCTGGTGATATCTTTTGGCGCAAGCCAAGTGCATTGCGTCGGGTTGAGATAAATGCGATGCTACTTTGGGCAGAGGATGCCGCTGGTCTGCCAAATTCACCTCGCAGATACAAGGTTTCTCGCCTCGGTTGGAATGACGGCGAGTGGGTGTTGTGGTCACAAAGCGGAACGCAAAAATCTCGGCGTGAAGTGAGAAATTTGATCGCTAACGATGTTAACAGCATGAGAAAAGTCATTCGCACAATGGGTCCAAGCCGTGATCTTGACCGCTTAGCCTATACTCAACAGATGTGGCGCTGCCGGAAATGCTCGTATCGGTGGACTTGCGAAGGAGCGAGTAATCCGGTTCGTTCTCGATTACAGCAACGTGCTGTAGAAATGGAATTCTCTCGTTCAAAGTTGACTTAGTAAGTTGGCTAATACCGCTGCGGGGTCACTTGCTTTGGTTACTGCGCTTGCGAGTAAGACTCCATCAGCACCTAACTTGAGGGCAGTTGCAACGTCTTCCCCCGAATTTACTCCAGCACCACACAGCACTCGCACTGCTGGATTTACTGATTTAACTAGGCCAACTGTATCAGAAACGATAGCTGGGTCTGCGGTTGTCACCGAAATTACTCCACCAATTAATTCGGGGGGCTCAATTGCAATGTACATCGGAGATAATGCGGCTAATGCTTCGGCCTCTTGCAAATCTGCAGCACAGGCACAAACTTCGAGTTTTCCTTCGACCATTGGCAATAATTCGCCTACATGAGAAATGTTAACCTTATTTTCAGCATGATTAATCAATGTACCTTGCGCCCCTCTTTCTACTGCAGTATTCGGATGAAGTCGACCGGTATTTGAGCCGAAACCAATCGGGTCAAGATGCTGAGTCCAGACCTCAATATTCTCAACTGCTGCGCTAACTGCAGATAAATCAAAGGCTGAAACTGCCAATACTAATCTAGCACCTCGTGAATCCAAGTCATCCATTATTCGAGCGAGAGTAACAGCACCATCACCTTGGCTAGATTCGTAAGTCTTGGCATTGACGATGACTAATGGGGCGGACATTATTCGGCGATTCAGGCCGCGCACTTGAGGATGACCCCGCTAAGGGGAGGCTTCTAAATTAGGCCAAACACCACCTGATTGACGGTGATTTTCAGGCACTACGGCATCATAATCGACCACAACACCGTCTAAATGAGCACCATGACCAATCACAGCTCGCTTACCAACCATGCAACCATGCAAATTACAATCACGGCCAATGAGTGCTCCATTTAGGATTGAACAATCTCGTACGATAGAACCACTCTCAATGATAGTTTCTGCTCCGATGGCAGATGTTTCAACAGTTGCCCCTAGTTCGACTTTTCCTCCATCCCCCAACCATGATGATTGCCCCAAAGCCGCACCCGATGACCAACGTTGATTGCTCAAGCAGACCTTCATCGCCTCAATCCAAGAGGGCGGAGTTCCGGCATCGACGAACCATCCCTCAAAAGAAAATCCATTGAGTTTTCCTTCGGCGGCTATCGTTGGATAGACATCTCTCTCAATGCTGTGCGCACCATCGGGCATACGAGAAAAAATCTCTGGTTCTAGCACATATGCACCTGCATTGATGAGATTTGAGAACGCCTCTTCAATAGTTGGTTTTTCTTTGAAACGACTGATTTTTCCATCCTCACCTAAATCAGCAATACCAAAGCGCGTCGGGTCTTCTACTTCCCACAATGAAATCGTAGCAAGCCCACCTTGTGAGCGGTGATAATCAAGCATTTTTCCAACATCAACACTGGAAACTAAATCACCATTCAGCACTACGAATGTGCCATTGATATGCGGTTTGCAATTATGGATTGCTCCACCGGTACCGAGTGGTTCAAATTCCTCGACAATTGTTATTGGATATGGCAATTCAACTGTGGCAAAATGCTCGCGCATTTGCTCAATCCCATATCCTGCTGCTACGAGGACCTCGTCGACTAATTCGTCATCCAACGCTTCTACCACCCTCTCAAGCAGCGTCCGGCCAACTAGTGGTAGTAATGGTTTGGCACAATGATTGGTCCACGGTCGTAATCTAGTTCCAAATCCACCCGCTAGGACGACTACTTGAACTCCCATGCTCGATGCAAAGCAACTTCGCTTGAAGTCCTTACCCCTCGCTCACCTTTATCTTCATCAGTAATGGTGCATCATGCCCTTGCGTAAGTGGATAGAGCATCGCGACATTGAAAGACAGGTCGCCGCTCGCACAGTCGATAGACATGAATATTCACGAATACCAAGGCAAACAACTCTTCGCCCAAGAAGGAATAACTGTCCAACAGGGAGTCCATGTTACAACAACAGAAGCAGCCGGGAAGGCATGGGATGATTTGGGAGTTGGATTGGTCGCGGTCAAAAGTCAAATCCACGCCGGTGGCCGAGGTAAAGGCACAGTAATCGACCCAAACTCGCGCGCTACTGTCATCGAGGGAGGCGTACACATTGCCCGTAGTCGCGATGAAGTAACAAACCTAGCCGAAAGCATGTTGGGTAATGTCCTGGTGACCAAGCAAACTGGACCTGCTGGGAAACTTGTTCAGAATCTATATATCGAATCAGGATGTGATATTGCACATGAATATTATCTAGCATTATTGGTTGATCGTGAAGCCAAAGCAATCCTCATCATGGCCTCTACTGAAGGCGGCATGGATATTGAAGAAGTAGCCGAATCCACCCCCGAAAAGATTTGCAAAATCTGGGTTGACCCAGCAACTGGCCTCTTGGGTTTCCAAGCACGCAATATGGCAACCGCTCTGGGACTTTCGAAAATGGCCTCTCGCTCATTCGCAAAGATGCTATTCTCACTTTACAACCTATTTTCAAGCAAGGATTGTAGTATGGTAGAAATTAATCCTCTAGTACGTACAAATGAAGATGAGATGGTAGCCCTAGACGCAAAAATTGGCTTTGATGACAATGCTGATTTTCGTCACAAAGATATCTTTGAGGGCATGCGTGACCTATCTGAAGAAGAACCGACAGAGGTGATGGCCAAAGAAGCCGACCTGTCCTACGTTAAACTCGATGGAAATATTGGTTGTCTAGTAAATGGGGCTGGATTAGCCATGGCGACGATGGATGTAATCAAATTGTATGGTGGTGAGCCGGCAAATTTCCTTGACGTAGGGGGTGGAGCAAATGAAGAACAAGTGAAAACTGCATTCTCTATTATCCTTGAGGACCCAAATGTCAAGGGAATTCTAGTCAATATTTTTGGCGGTATTATGCGTTGCGATATCATCGCCAGAGGAGTAATCGCCGCAACCGAATCTCTAGACCTAGATGTACCACTTGTCGTCCGTCTTTCAGGAACAAATTTCCAAGAAGGTCGTGAAATACTCAAATCATCAACCTTGAATATCCACAGTGCAGAAAGTTTGGCCGATGGTGCTCAAAAAATCGTGGCTCTAATTGGAGGTGGTGCTTGATGGCTATTTGGATTGAAGAAGATGCCAAAGTGTTAGTGCAGGGTATTACGGGTAACCAAGGAATGTTTCATGCTACTAAAATGGTCGAATTCGGAACAAATATTGTCGGCGGAGTAACACCAGGTAAAGGTGGACAAACTGTCGACTTGGGCGATGTTTCGGCACCGGTTTTCAACAGCATGGTTGATGCCATTGAATCCACACAGGCAGATGCTAGCGTCATCTACGTCCCTCCACCATTTGCTGGAGAAGCGATAATGGAAGCTGCTGATGCTTTCGACAGAGTTCGTGGTGAAGGAGTTGTTATCTGTATCACAGAAGGAATCCCTACTCTCGATATGGTAAAGGCTGTATCTTATGTGAATGATCGGCCAGGAGTTCGTCTTATTGGGCCAAATTGCCCTGGAATCATTACTCCAGCTGAAAACGGTGGAGCAAAGATTGGTATCATGCCCGGTCATATCCACGCCAAGGGCCGTATTGGTGTGGTCTCAAAATCTGGAACCTTGACCTATGAAGCCGTAGACCAAACAATGAGTATCGGCGAAGGTCAATCAACTTGTGTTGGTATCGGTGGCGACCCCGTCAACGGTACTGGATTCATCGACTGTTTATCGGCATTTGAAGATGATGAACAGACCGTTGCCATCGTCATGATTGGTGAAATCGGTGGAACTGCCGAAGAAGATGCTGCGGCTTGGGCCAAAGAAAATGCCACCAAACCCATCGTCGGATTCGTTGCCGGTTCTACCGCCCCACCAGGCAAACGGATGGGGCATGCAGGAGCAATAATCGCAGGTGGCAAGGGTACTGCGGCAGAGAAAATTGCCGCTTTCAAAGCAGCAGGAATTCATGTTGCCAACGACCCGAGTGAAATCGGCGCTGTTCTGCTAAAAGCCCTACAAGAGTGTGGACTGCGCTAGGCTGTAAATTATTAGTTTGAACCAACAAAGCGAGGCATGGCCTTCACCGCATGGCTCGAGGTTGCCCTTGTTTGTTCATTGGGCGCGATGTCACCTGGTCCATCATTAGGTGTCGTAATTCGCAATACAATCGCCGGTGGAAAATCCCGTGGAGTTGCTTGTGGGATTGGCCATGGTATCGGATTTACAATCTATGCTGGGATTGCAGTTGCTGGATTAGGATATTTAATCAAAACAAATTCAGCCGCATTTGAAATTCTACAATTTTTCGGAGTCTTCTTTCTCGCCTTTGTTGCCATCCAAATGCTTCAAGCGAGCCGAAATGAAGGGGAAATTGAAATTCATATTTCGGGGGATAAACGCGGTTTTGTAGAAGGTTTTCTCATCGCATTTCTCAATCCGAAAATTTTCGCCTTCCTAATTGCTGTTTTCAGCCAATTCATTTCTACTGACCTGATATGGGGTGAAAAATTAGGCATCGCCTTAATGGCGGGAATTATTGACGGTGGTTGGTACATTTTCGTTGCCACAATATTGGCAGGAACTCCTTTACTGGAACAATTGCAAAAACAACGCCATCGTGTCGACCTAATTATCGGTACAATACTATTGTTAACCGCAGTAGGGCTTTTCGTAATGATGTTTTGAATCATCTAGGTGGACCGCGTTTCGGGCCCTTTGGACCTTTCGGACCACCTGGTGGACCACCGCCGCGTTTTGGACCACCTGGGGGGCCACCGCCGCGTTTTGGACCACCGGGAGGGCCACCGCCGCCAGGACCGCGACCAGGAGGGCCACCGCCGCCAGGACCGCGACCAGG
>CAZPME010000015.1:0-23765 GCA_964587885.1 uncultured Candidatus Poseidoniales archaeon | reverse complement strand
CGCCACGACTTGGACCACCGGGAGGGCCGCCACGACTTGGACCACCGGGAGGGCCACCACGACTTGGACCACCGGGAGGGCCACCACGTCTTGGAGCAGGGTCTTCTTCTTCTTCTTCACCGAATTCTGCACCACAGTGAGGGCATTTAGTATCAGAATCTTTGACTAAACCGCTGCACATTTCGCAAGCAAACATCTCCTCTTCATCTTCTGATTCAGACGAACCACGACCGTGAACCTTCTCTACTTCACCATCTTTGGAACGGAACAGTGTCACTTCAGAACTCATATCAATTCCTTTAAGCGCTAATTCTGTAGAAATGGCATGTTGGAAGGCATTGCATAAGTCTGCAGGACTATCTAGGACTCTCCCATCATCGACAAATGTCACGTTAATATTCAAGTTGTCACCATCAGGTTTAACCTGTGGAGTTTCAACAGCGACACCGCGCTTGCGAGCAACTCGTCGGACGGCAACTTCGGCCATTCGACGCAACAAACCCGGTGCTGGACCTTCTTCTCCTTGCCCACCCATTGTCTGTTGCAGCAGAGCTTGAGCCGGGTCTTGTTTCTGTTGTAGATGAGATGGAAGTTCACTAGAAATTGAACCTAGGACATTTGCTGCAGTATCGTGATTCATTTGCAGCCATTGGCTACGTCTCTCATTTTTCACTTCTCGTTCAGCCTCAGCGATACGATTAACCACCACATCGGTTCGGCTATTTGCTGGATTCTGGGAAACATCCATCGGAGAATAACCACTCATTGGATCATTTGGAGTGATATTTGATACACCGGTGAATCCAGCGAGCGTATGTGGATTATTATTGGGCATGTCTGATACACCGCCACCACTTATTCCATCGGCTTGTTGCGGCATTGTTTGTACCCCGCCACCGGAGACACCGGCTCCTTCTGCAGGATTTCCTTGCGGCGCGCCTGAGAATCCACCTTGCGGAGCCCCACCAGAGAAACCATCACCACCACCACCAATACCATGGGCTATTTGTGAGAGAAGGTCCGCTTGGGCTTCGGCTTCGGGGTTATGTGAGCCTTGCTGACGATTCATTGTAGCGTCAATACCACCGGTATTAGCAGCGACCACTCCGCCCCCTAATGCTTGAGTGAATCCTTCGGATGCCCGAGACAAATTTTGCCTCGCTCCGCACTCCGGACAGAAGATACTGTCATCCGGTATTACCTCTGAACAACTCGGGCAGTCCATCCTATCCCCAGTAAAGGGGGGGAGACGGTTGGTAAAAACCGTTTGCTTAAATATTCACACAAATCTTCTATGCATAGCATAGATTAGAAAGGCGATTCTTGCGGAGAGTTCTTGACGAAGACCAGCGAGCCGCACCTGAGTAGGATGCGGATTGTAGTTATCGGTGCGGGAATCGCCGGTATTGCTTCAGCACTTGCATTAGCCGATGATAAGCGGGTCAAGGAGGTAACCCTACTTGAGGCCCGCAAGCGCATAGGTGGGAGAGTTGGTTCAGTAGTCGACCCGGTGTCGCAAATGGAATTTGATAATTGCCAACACGCCTGTTTTCGAGTATACGAGAGATTTTTGCAATTACTGGGTCGGGCTGGAGCACAAACAGCAGTTAAATTGCAGACACGTACAAACCTTCCATTTACACTGCCCGAAAAGGGCATTTCTGCTATTCTAAAAGATGGAAGGCTTTCTCCACCAAACCACATGTTGGGTTCAATACTCAAATTTCCCTTCCTAGCATTCAAAGATAAAGCCAAGATGAGAAAGGCGGTAAGCGCTTTTGCAAAGATGAACGAAGAAGAGCGCTTGAAACTTGACGAGATGCCTTTCATTGAATGGTTAGAAAACAACGGCCAAACAAAAAAGGCCATTGATAGGTTCTGGCGATTTTTCGTTCTTGCAGCACTAAATATGCAACTCGAAGATGCCTCTACTGCAGTGTGTGCACTATTGTTTAAACGTGGATTATTCGGCGATCCACACGCCTTTGACGTAGGAGCATTTCAGGACCACCTCAGCGGGGCTATAGATTCTGATTTATCCCAAGCACTTGCGAAATCCGGGGTTGAATTACGGTGCTCTACTTCTGCCTCAGAACTAATCTGGCAAGATGGAAAATGTACTGGCGTAAGATGTGGTGATGAGAATATTTTCGCTGATTGGGTGGTGATGGCGACTCCCCATCATATCGCTAGAAAATTTCTCAGTCACGGGGATGCTAGTGAACCAGCAAAGGCGGTTGCAGGACGATTATCTAATCTCGATTACACAGCTCTAATCGGGCTTCATGCCATTTATGATAAACCAAAGGCACCCGAAGATTTCACTTTCTCAGCCATAGTAGATGAACCAGTAATTCAAATGATATTCAATCGCAATTCAGAACTTGCAGAAGAAAATAAGCCTGCGGAAAACAAACAATGGCTCTCAGTACCGATTAGTTTTGCCGACCCCTTTATGCAAATGAGCGATGATGAATTACGACAGGATTTTGAAAAAGTGGCAAATCTCATGTGGCCACAATCAACCGCCAATCTCGAACGTTTCTTTGTGGTAAGAACCAAGCGTGCTACCTGTGCTTTCCCTACTAGAAGTCATCCCAATAGGCCTGACGCAGGAGATGCTGGAGAGGGAATATCACTAGCTGGAGATTACACCTCACAAGGCTGGCCTTCTACTATGGAAGGTGCTGCTCGTTCGGGGTTACAGGCCGCAGCATTGGTTCTCGGCCGTGATTGGAATCCTGATGAAAATTGGCCGGAATGGCCATCTCACCCATCAAGAAAATCGCCAGAATGGATTGATTGGGCATGTGAGTAAAGACTTATTTGCGGAATTTTTCTTGATACACAATAAACCGTCGCATTATAATCTAGGCAAGTAATAGGTATTCACGAGGGTCGGCGATGGGTGAGAAGGTCAAATGGGGAGAACATACGATTTCCGCTTCGGAAATCACCCTCGCCGGTTATGACACTCATCCCGAACTTGAGGAGGCTGAAGCATATTGCACCTTCATCTCCAGCAGTCACTATGAAAATTTTCTCATCTCCAACAAATTTACTCCAGCAGACAAGCGTCAGCACATTGAGAATATCTATGCGTATTGCCGATTTGGCGATGACCTTGGAGACGAGGCACCGCACAGTGATGATGAGCGTTGGCGCCTGCTAGATGAATGGGAAGCAGATTTGGCCCGTGCCTATGGCTTCCCTGAAGGATGCCGCAGGGTTGAAGAACTTCCAGAGGGGGTTGAGATCATGGCATGGAGTGGGACATGTCGACACCCTATTCTGCGAGCTATTTCGCATACCTCTAGAGAGATGAGTATTCCGCATGAACCTTACTGGAAATTAATTCAAGCATTCAAAATGGATCAACGCAAAAAACGCTATCAAACGTGGGAAGAATTACGTCAATATTGCTACTATTCTGCCGACCCTGTAGGGCATTTATTCCTCTATGTCTACGGGCATGATGACCAAGGAATGCGAGATATTGCTGATTATACTTGCACTGCATTGCAATTGGCCAATCATTGGCAAGATGTTAGTCGCGACCTTGCCCAAAACCGAATCTACATGCCAATTGATGAAATGTTAGCTAACAAATATTCACTGGAAGATTATCAGGCGATGAAAGCAAATGAATCTTGGCGGAATTTAATGAAAGTTCAGGTTGATAGGGCTGCTGAGTGGTTTGAGAAAGGTAAGCAATTGTGGACTCTTATCGACCCGCACCTCGCGGTAGATTTGCAGATGTTTACCATGGGCGGGGAAGAGGTATTAGCCGCAATAAGGCGACAGAATTATGATACATGGAGTAAACGACCAACTGTCGGTCGGATGAAACAATTTAAATTATTACTACGGGCTAGGCGGCTCTGGAAGAAAGCGCAAAGGGAGGCAAGTGCCTAAAGAGTGAGATGTCTCGGCACGGATGGAGGGGATTGAATTGTTGGAGCGCCGCAAACCCGATTTGTTGATGCCCCTAAAGGGGCATGCTAAGACGCGAAAGCGTTTTGCTAAGAGACAAGCGAGCGCTTTAGAGGCTTTGCGCGCTGCCGTAACTCTAACCAAAGATGCGGTGCACGCGGTCAGTCTAACTGCCATTGAAGCGGTTCGTGAAGGAGCAGCATTCATCGGACTATCAAGTCCAGCCGAAGAATTGCAAAATCCCTTTTCAAATCTAGATGCTCCAATCTGGGAACAACACCCCCCTAATGAAATTCTTTCCATCGCCTACGATTATTGTGAATCGTTAACCCGTCGTGAAGCGGGAAATTTCTATCACTCGTTCAAGTATCTACCCGATGAACAACGCCAAGCCATGTGTGCTGTCTACGCTTTTTGCCGCCGAGCAGATGATATCGCTGACGGTGATTGGGAAGATGTATTTCAAGGCAGCATGGGTGAGGAAGACCCAGAAGCAATTGCCTATCGCGCTAAATTTGAGGAGTTTTCCGATCAACAAACCGTCCTTGAAGGCGAGGCGTACAAAGCCAAATTGGCACAACTTTTCTTCTTCCGTAAGAAGCTCTCGACCTGCTATAATGGCTTGACTTCAACCGACCCCGTATTCTTAGCCCTCAAAGATACGGTGCAGAAGTATAACATCCCACAGGAATATTTCGGCGATTTGATTTCAGGTATGGAAGATGACCTATTCCTTAACCGCTACCGCACCTTTGACGAGTTGTACATCTATTGTTACCGAGTCGCAAGTGTGGTCGGTCTAATGTGCATTGAAATTTATGGTTATGAAAATGAAGAAGCCCGCAAATATGCTGAGGCGTGGGGGATTTTCATGCAACTCACCAATGTTCTACGTGACGTTGGAGAGGATATTGAGCGCGATCGTGTCTACTTGCCGATGGAAGAACTTGAGGAGAATAGCATCACCATCAAAGAACTCGATGGCACCGTATTGCGCAATAAACAGTGGGAGGCATACACCTACCACTACGCTAAGCGGGCGCGCACCTATTTGACTGAAGCAAAGAAACTATTACCACTCTTACCTCGGCGAAGCCGCTATTCTCCAGCAGCAATGATCGCATTTTACGATGCTATCCTAAAAGCCATCATCAAGCGTCAGGGTGATGTATACAGCAGTCGTGTACGCTTGAATAAGGTTCAGAAAATTTGGCTCGCTGCGGCAGTCTATGTTAGGCACCGCTTCCTACCATTCTTTTTGACTCCAGTTTGGGACATATTCTCGCGAATTGGACTTCTACCTCGGGTTTGAGATTCAGGTTCAAGCACCTAAATAGGCGAGTTCACCGTGAGCAGTTCACATGGATACGGGCGAATTACGCGATATCGCTCGCTTTGAGCGTCTGACGCCGTTTCGTGTACGTGATGTATTACTGGTCTCAAGCCACTTCGACCACTATGTTCTCGAAGAAGATGGGCATTTATCAGAACTGATGAGTCGGGAATATAGTTCACTAAACCTTTCTCAATCACCCCGTGTGATTCACAGCAATACCGCCGAGGATGCACTTACTCTAATGCGACAACGCCCATTTGACCTTGTAATTACGATGTCTCGCATTGGTGAAATGGCTGTACACGATTTCGCCCAGCGAGCAAAATCAATTATTCCAAGTATTCCAGTAGTGTTGCTAACCTACAATACTCGGGAATTGGCGACCCTAAGCGTTGGTAGTGGAATCGACCGAATTTTCGTCTGGACTGGTGATAGTCGAATCTTATTGGCGATTTCAAAATTGATTGAAGATGAGCGCAATGCCCATCACGACGTCGAATTTGGAAATGTGCAAATTATTCTCTTGGTTGAAGATAGTCGCAGATTCTATTCGGCTTACTTGCCACTATTGTATACTCAATTACTGAAACAGACCACTTTGCTGATGGGGGAAGGGGCAAATCTACACGAGCGCCTAATGCGATTGCGCGCTAGAGCAAAAATTCTCCTGGCTACAGATTATGAAGAAGCAATGCTCCACATAGAACGTTACCACAATAATATCATCGGCGTGTTCACTGATGGCCGATTCCCTCACGCTAATGGTGACCGCGATACCGCCGGCCTCGACTTAGCTGCGACCCTTAGAGCAACTCAGCCCAATATGCCGATTTGTTTTCAATCTCGCAACCTTGAATTACAAGGTGAAGCCGAAGCTTTAGGTGCGACATTTATTCACAAGAAAGATTCTCAACTCTACCAGCGTATTGCATCATTCATGCGCGAGAAAATGAGTTTCGGAGATTTCGTATTTCTCTTACCTGATGGAGAAGAAATCGCCCGCGCTGGAGACCTACGGGAATTACGCAATTGTCTCAAAGAAGTCGACATCGCCAGTATTGAATACCATGCTGGTAGAAATCATTTCTCGCATTGGATGCGAAGCCGTACAGAATTCTCATTGGCTGCGCAATTACGGCCGATACAATTAGATGACTTTGATTCGATAGAAGGAGTTAGAGAATTCCTAATCGACCGAATTGGCAATCACCTACATCAAGTACGTTTCCGATCGGTTGAAGACCATATGCCAGGCAAACAAGGAAGCGGATTCCAAAGAATCGGTACTGGCAGTTTAGGTGGCAAAGGTCGAGGTTTGGCTTTCTTTTACACTAGGATGCCTGATTTAGGTTTGGCCGAAGCTTTTCCCGATGTCAAAATTACTGTGCCAAAATCGATGGTTATAGCCACCCACGTATTCGAGAATTTCATTGAACGTAATGACCTCTCACACTTTGCTCATGAACAACACAAAGATGAAGAAATAGCCGCGGCCTTTTTGGCTGGAAACTTTACTGAAGAGCAAATTGCGGTAATGAGATCAATGCTTGAAGAGGTTACTTGGCCGCTAGCAGTACGTTCCTCAAGTCAATTAGAGGATGCCAGCCACCAACCATTTGCTGGAGTCTATTCGACATATCTAATCGCCAATGATAACCCCAGCCTTGATGTAAGAATGGATGAATTAAGCGAAGCAATTCGGCTAGTCTATGCTTCAACCTACTTCCGTGATGCTAAATCCTATGTTGATGCTACGCCAAATTCAATTGAAGACGAGAGGATGGCTGTTGTGGTTCAAGAATTAGTGGGCACTGAGCACAATCAGCGTTTCTACCCTGTTATTTCTGGAGTTGCCCGTTCACATAATCACTATCCGGTTGAACCGCTAAAGCCGGAAGATGGAATCGCTGCATTGGCTCTTGGATTTGGCCGTCAAGTTTCCCAAGGTGGACGCTGTTTGCGCTTCAGCCCATCTCATCCTAAACATATTCACCAATTCTATAGTACCGAGGCTACAATGCGAACTGCACAAAGAAAATTCTTTGCAATTCAAATGGGACAAAGCCGAAGCGAATTATCGCATATCGACGATTCTAACTTACTCCACCTCGACTTAGACATTGCCGAAGAAGATGGGCAATTAGCCTTGATTGGCTCAACCTATATCGCTTCCGATGACCGAATCGTCGATACCATTTTCCGAGCCGGTCAGCGCTTGGTTACATTCGCTCCAGCCTTGAAACACGGAAAATTCCCTATCGCAGAGATATTGAATCACGTTCTTCGTTCTTGTGAAGACTATCTAGGCACACCGGTGGAAATTGAATTTGCGGTAAGCCACGATGCTGAAAAGGGCATTCGTAGATTTTCCTTACTGCAGTTGCGACCTGTAGTTTCAGGCCACGAAGATATCGACGTTGACCTATCTAATGTCGACCAAGAAAGGTGCCTTTGCCTTTCATCTCAGGCTCTCGGGAATGGAGTGATTGGTGATGTGAAGGATATCGTATATATCCATCCAAATCGAATCAACCGGATGAAGACCCGTGATTTGACTCCGATAATTGAGCGCTTGAACGCCGAACTTTCACGCCAAAATCGGCCTTACCTGCTAATCGGGCCTGGTCGCTGGGGAACCTCCGACCCTTCGCTCGGAATTCCGGTTGGATGGGGGCAAATTAGTGGTGCAAAAACCATTGTTGAAGTGCCAATGGCAGACATTCATGTCGACCCTAGTCAGGGTTCTCATTTCTTCCAAAATATAGTATCTTTCAGTGTTGGTTACTTAACATTGGAAAAGTCTGATTCAATGGATTGGGATTGGCTTGATTCGCATGATGAAGTGTTTGAAGAAGGGCCAATTCGACATATAAGGTGCGAGGCACCATTGAAAATTCTTCTCGATAGTAGAGATAGTGAAGCATTGATTCTCAAACCAAAGATAAAAGCGGCGGATTGAAGAAGTGTTGGCTTGAGGAAGGTATACTTGAGAGAGTGGTGGGTGCATGCGCGTAGCGGTATTGCGGGAAGATAGTTGTCAACCGAAGAAGTGCATGGATGAGTGCCACGCGTTTTGCCCACCGGTTCGTAATGGTCAAGAATGCATTGTCATGGATGATAAGACTGGAAAACCACATATCTCCGAAGCGCTTTGTATCGGTTGTGGTATTTGTATCAACAAATGTCCTCACGATGCGTTGATTATCACCCAATTACCTAGTGAGTTGGAAACCGACATGATTCATCGCTACAGCATGAACGGATTTCGCCTATTCCGCCTTCCCACTCCGTCTAAAGATTCTGTAATCGGGATATTGGGCCCTAATGGGATGGGAAAATCAACCGCTTTGAATATCCTATCTGGTCAATTGATCCCTAATCTAGGTGAATATGACGCGGAGGAAGTCTGGCTTGAAGACGCCATTGAAAGCCTTCCAAAAGGTGAGTTGCGAGATTTCCTCAATATGTTACTAGAGAGTGGAGTATCAATTTCAGTCAAACCGCAATATGTTGATCATCTGCCGAAAGTCGCCAACGGCCCAGTTATTGATTTACTTACCAGAGTTGATGAAAGTGGGCTACTAAAGGAAAAGACAGTATTGTTAGGGATTGACCATTTACTCGACCGTGATATCGGGAAATTAAGTGGTGGTGAACTTCAGCGGGTTGCAATTTGTGCGACCCTATTGAAGGAAGCCGACGTCTACTTTTTCGACGAGCCATCGTCATATTTAGACATTCACGAACGCATGCGAATAGTCAAGATTATTCAGAAATTATCTGCCGATAAACGGGTGATAGTCATTGAACACGACCTTGCAGTGCTCGACGTGCTCGCCGACCTAGTACACATTGTGTATGGAGAGAAAGGTGCTTTCGGGATTTTTACTCCTGCCCGCCCAACTCGTACTGCAATCAACGTCTACCTCGATGGATTTCTACCTGAACAGAATGTTCGTATTCGTGATAAACCGATTAAGTTTCAATCTCATTCTGAACGTAATACTGAATTGGGTCAAGCGATAATTGAATGGGGTGATGTCAAGAAGACTCTTGGTGAATTCACCTTAACAACTGGCCAAGGAAAAGTCCACCAAACCGAGGTGGTCGGAGTTGTTGGCGCCAACGGGACTGGAAAATCAACAATGATCAAACTACTGGCCGGAGAAATGGAATACGACGAAGGTTGGGTGACTGCTGAAGCCTCGGTATCTTACAAGCCACAACATATCTCTGTCGAGCATGAATTAACGGTGCAAGATTGGCTTGATGCAGAAGTAGGGCAACGTTGGCGCAGCGGTGAATTCCAAGTTAGTGTAGTACGCGCGCTTGGTGTTGATAAATTATTGATGAAGCGCTCAGATCGGTTAAGCGGAGGAGAATTGCAAGCCGTCAGCATAGTCATTTGCTTGGCTCGTGAAGCCGACCTTTACTTGCTCGACGAGCCCAGTGCACATCTTGATGCAAATGCGAGGATGGAGTGTGCCAAAGCGATTCGACGCACTATGGAGGCCAATGAAAAATCCGCATTCGTCATCGACCACGACGTATATTTCATCGACATTCTCGCCGATTCCCTTCTCGTCTTTGAGGGTCAAGGCGGTAAGAAAGGCGATGCTCAAGGTCCATTTAATCTACGTGAGGGAATGAATCGCTTTCTCAATTCTGTTGGTGTAACCTTTCGCCGTGACCATGATTCTTCACGCCCCCGAATCAATAAGGATGAAAGTCGCAAGGACCGAGAACAACGGGCAAGTGGTGATTACTACAGTTACGGTAGATGATTTCGACCACCACAAATGGTCGGGTTCAAGACTCGTCGATTCTAGCAGGAGTCATGCCGGTAGGGATTCCGCCACTTGGAGGGCCGCTCGGTCGTAGCCGGATGCGAATTTCAGCCAGCGGCTATGTGAATTGGCAAAGATGCCCGCGAAAATGGTTTATCGGTAGTAAAATCGGATTGCGCGGTCCGGTTAATCCACGCATGGTTATGGGAATTGTAGTTGAAGATGCATTGGTTGGACTAATGATGGAATCACCTCTTGGCAATCACATACCCAACTATAGTAGATGGGCTGCATGGCACGATGACGGTGACCAAGCGCTAGAACCAAGTCCAGAAATTAATTCTCTAGATGAATTAAGCACTTGGATACATTCCAAGGTAGATTCTGCGGTCGACAAATTGTGTGAAATCGGGCAAAAAAATTGGGATGATACACCTTATCGTACGGTAGATTATTCTTGGTCTGACCTCGACCCTTCCGAATTAGCGAACATGATTAAAGGTGGCTTAGAATTATTTCTTGAGGAAGTAGAGCAATGCTATACCGCCAAGGGTGGACCGATGTTTTCCCACTGGCGCAGTGAGGGTGATCCACACCGAACACCTGCTCCACGCTGGGACGATAGGCCATGTTTCCCAATCCCATCTAAGGTCAAAGGATTATCATTGCGCAAGAGTCGAGAAGATGAGAAAATTTCACCGCTAAAAGGCACTGGAGATATTTCATGGGCTGAAGCTTGGGAAGTTGCTAGGCCATGGATGAAAGATCCAAGAGTGTGGCAATCTCAACGCTTGTACCATCCCGCTGGCTGGGCGGCAGGAGAAATGGACTTGGCTTTGCGATGGCGTGGGAAAACCACTATTATTGATATCAAAGCAAGCGATGGAACCAGCAAATATGCTGAAGGATTACAGCATCAACTTGCTTTCTATAGATTTCTTTGGGAAGTCACAAGAACCGCCGATGAAGTAGGAGATACCGCTTTGGTTGAGAGTTGCCAAGGGTGGTATCTCAAAGGACCAATCCGAAAGGAATTCGAAGTGATGAATGAAGTCGAAGTCGAGCAACTCGGCAAGGAATTACACACGATTTGGCAAGCGATGACCTCAGCCGATTCACGACCTGATACTTGGCCACAATGCACTTGTGGTGAATGCAACGATTTCGCTGAAAGCGAGGATGATGGGCACATTATTATTCACGGAAATGAGGTACAGATTCCCCCCCGCTGGCACGGGCTCAGCCTCGAAGAAATCATCGATCGATTATCTCCTCGGCAGCCAGCAACCCCACTCAAAGACATCCAAAGTCGAATCAACGTGGTTGGAAGACTAGGTGGTAAATGGGGTCCATTATCCAACCACTTCGGTGAACTTGTTCATGGCGCGGTATTGCAGTCTGGGGGTCAATCTCATGCTATCCTTGAAGAAATGACTACGGGAGCATTCGCAAATCTGCGCGTTACCGCCGATGGTGATTACTTATTCCGCAATGTAGCACCGGGGTTATGGCGTAGCAAAACCCGGCTTTATCTCGATGGCCGTAGCGAAATCGTAGCCGCTGCCGATATTGCAGAAGACGAGCCCACTACCCGTTTGGGCTTGATACAAACTAGAGCTAATGTTGATGCATTAGTTGTAGGTAGAAGTAAGCGTAGTGGGCAAAGGGTCGATGGGAAACCATGGACAATGGTTACGGCTCACCTGTGGGATGGAGAGAGAGTTATCGAAATCGCTGCATTCGGCCGTAGTATTGTTTCTACATTGGCTGGCTTGTTCGTCGGTGACCGCGTGTTGATTAGTTCTGCTGAACTGGGATGGCGTGCAGGTTTACCACAGTTACGCGTTAATCCTCGTATCACACGCATGGAAGTTACTCCTACTGATTGGGAAGCACAAGATGGATATCCTTCGCAAAACCTGTGAGTGGGCAAAGTTAGGGTTCAAAGAGGTTGCCGATTTAGGTGTGGTAGTATGCCGACAAATAGCCTCGACCCTGCTCAAGATAACTTTGGTCCAGGAGGTCGCCTTTCACATTCTTCTCGCTGGGGTCATGGACTCTGCCCTAGAGCATGGTTCTATCAGCGTGAATGGGGCTGGAAAGGAGAAGCAATTCCAGTCTTGGTCTTCGGTCATGCAGTCGAAGAGACCGTTTGTCGCATCCTCAAGGAAAGCCCGTCCTTGGTGATGGCCAATGCGGTAAGCAACGCATTTGATTCGCCAACACGCCAAGAAGCGGCATTTTGGCGGCGGCGTGACCGCATAAACACCGTAATCGACCAACGCGATGATGCGGCATGGAAAGGGCCACTGCTATTGCCAACCAATGATGATTTTTCAAATATTGATGATTTGCGCCAATGGGCCTACGCACGAATTGAAACACATTGGGCAAGGGCTCTAACAACTGCACATGAGACATGGCTAGCCGACGCCAATCGCAGTGGAGATTGGGAAGAATTCATGGCTTCTCGGGGTAATTCAGGCCCAGATCTTATTCGTCATGCAATCGATTTACATTTGCAAGAAATTGAAAATTGTCTCGCCGCTAAAGGTGGACCAACTTTAGCCAATTTCCGTGCCGGAAATAGGCCTTCAATTCCCGCTCCAGATGGATTTCCGGCCGAATATAATGGAATCCACCCCTGCGCCCAAAAACAAGGTGACCCAAGCCTTCTCGAGGCTTGGGAAATTGTTCGTCCATGGTTTGTAGACCCCGATGCCGGAAAATTTACCCAGCAAGCAATATTGCCTGATGGTTGGTTCCAAGGTGAATACGATTTAGTATACCGGTGGGAAGGCAGTCCGAGAATTGTTGACCTCAAGGCCAGTAATGGAACCTCGGAGTGGGCGGCAAGTTATCCCGTACAGATGCAAACCTATGCGTGGTTGTGGTGGGCTAGCCATGGCAAAGAGGAGATGGTAAGCGGGCTTGAGACTTGGTATCTTGGAGCGGGCAAACGCAAGACTTACTCCCTACCTACTGCCGATGAAATGACTGAATTTGAGGTAGAATTACATGAGTTTTGGCAAACTTATGTCTCGACTAAAGGCAAAAGAGACATTGCGGATTACCCCCCTAAACCGGCACCTGTGCCGCGTTTTTCAGTCGCTGGCGGAGAAAAAATCTCCGAAGAAGAACCAAGCGTACGCTGTGGGCAATGCTATTGGGCTGGTGAATGTGAGGCTAGTGGGCAATACCGCCCTCATAACAATGCAAGTGAGTATTCCGACCATGACGGCTCGACCTATTTGTTGACCGCAGTTGACAAACTTGAGGCACGTATTTCAGTTGAGGGGAGAGTAGGTACATGGAAACCAAATCCATGGAAGTTCGGTGGTATTGCTCCAGCCCTGTCTCTATTCATTGATTCGACTAGCCTTTGGTGCTCCCCTTACAAGGGTGGTCCGATTTCGATCCCCGAAGGAGTTAGAGGGGGTAGCAACATCCGTATTGACAATGGATATCTCGCTCCAACCCGTAAAGGAGGAGTTCAACTGAAGTTGGATGAGGAGACCTTTTTCACTATTATTGAATCAGATAATTTCCAAGGGTTACCGGCTCCAATGGCTCTACCAAGAGTCAATATTCGAGGCCGAGTGATGTCTCTTTCAGCTGGTGAAGGTGAAACCGAGTGGGGTAAATGGAAACGCTGGGGGGCTGAATTGATGACCGCTGAAGGTCCAATAGAAATCACCGCTATGAGTGAGAACATCCCTTTTGTCCATGACGAAGTTGAACGCGGTGACGAAGTTGTCGTTCTCGGTGGATACGCAACAGCTTTTGCCACAAAGAAACAGGTGGCTTTTGATGGGCAAACGATATTGCGAATCTTATGATTCGGAAGCCATAAAAGCACCGAATAATCGCTTTCTTCAACTTAACTTCATTACGAATACTTATGCCCCTTCGGGAAAACCATCAGATTCATGGTCGGGAAAATCGTATGGGATTCTAAGCGTGAAACCTTGCCCAAGCACCGCTTTGCATTTGCCGCATTCCCCGGCGTCGGCAATGTGGGTAAATTGTTGGTCGATGGCCTAGCCGATGGTTTAGACTCAGAAAAAATCGCCAGCCTATTCCACCCTGATATGCCCCCCCAAGCCAATCTCATCGACGGCTTACTCACACCCCCTCATCTGTCAATGTATTCAATAGATCTAGGAGGAGAAAAAATCCTAACCATCACCGGGGAAGCCCAGCCTCTTTCCACCAGCGGCCAATACGAGATGGCTGAAACTATTCTTACTACTGTGGCTGATTTGGGTTGTGAATTCCTATTGGTCCTAGCTGGCCTTTCCAGTGAGCCTACCTGTGAAGACGTGTTTGCAATTTGTGCCGACCTCAAGAGCAAGGAGTTGTTTGCCAAAGGTGGTGGGGAAATCGCCACCGACAAACCTGCTGGTGGAGTAATAGGTCTCGCGGGCCTACTGGCTTCAATGGGGCCGGTCAACGGAATTTCAAGTGGATGTGTTGTAGCCGCAACTATCGGTAGTAGTGTCGACGTCCATGCTGGAGAACGATTGCGGCTCGCACTACAGAGGTGGCTCAACCTCAAATTACCGATTCCAATCGCTACTACAGAAGCCATTGCCGGAAGAATTGAAAGTTTGGTCGAAAAGTATCCTGATGCTCAAATGCCCAACGATTTCTTATCAGAAGAACCGTCGACGTTGTACGCTTAGCATCAAACCACGCTACCAATGTAGTGCGGCGGTTTCAAATATGGGCGGTTGGTCGGCGGGCTGTCCGAACAGGTGTTGAATATGAGTAAGGGTACTCCGTCAATGGGTAAGCGTCAGAAATCTACTCACATTCGTTGCCGTCGCTGTGGCAATCATTCTTATCATAAAACGAAAGGCGTTTGCGCCTCGTGTGGTTATGGTGCAACCGCCAAAAGGCGTGGATATTCTTGGGCTAAGCGAACGCACCGGCCAAAGCAGTAATCCTAGCGCACGTTCTTGCGAACGTGAGGAGTACGAATCATTCATTGCTATGGGATATTTGGGATGGACATGGCGCGCCAGAAACTGCAGAAATGTACCGCTTGCGGTGCATATGGTCTCGCCACCACATGTGGAAAATGTGGTCAGCGTGCGCAAGCAGCTGGGCCTCTAAAGTGGTCTCCTGAAGATCGCCAAGCCCAGCGGCGACGTCAACTACACGATGTTGGCAGCGAAGAATGGATGGCCAAGATTCCTGAATATTCTGAAGAGGAATAATCAGCCACCACTTGAGACGATAATCAACTCAATTTCAACGTCTTCTGTAATCTTAGTATTTTGTGGAATTACTGCACCAGCATGAACTGCAAGCACAGTCGACGGATGTATCTCTGTCAATTTTATTGCATCATGTATTGAGACGCCAGGATTGCAATCAACTACTATTGTGCCAGTAGGTGCTAGAAAACTAACCCTCATCGTAATGCGGTCATATCATCACGCTTATGACGCTCGCGTAGGTCGCCGCTCTTACAGCCGAGATCGCATAGCCCGGTATCGCGGTGGATTCGAAATCCACTGTCTCATGGACACGGGGGTTCAAATCCCTCTCTCGGCGCTTAATGCATTATTTATTGAGAAGTTTAAGGTCCCAAAAAACGCTTTCAATAACGATGCTAGGGAAATAAACTACAGTAGTTTTACACTAATTAGTAATCACTCTTCTTCGCTCATCTCTGGCCAAGGTAATTGGCGTGGAGGATTTCCAGTGATATGCGCCATCGTGATTCCACCTAACAGCCCTATAGCAGTCAATAGTGCTGTGAAAACAATTGCCAAATGAACAATATTAGAGAAAAATTGCGCCTGCATAGAACTGTTATTTTCCATCAACAACTCACCTTGAGAAAGGAAAGCCACCATAATTAGCGCACCAACCAAAGTGGCAACTAACATACCAAACAACGGTGCAAGGGGGCGATTACGACTATCTGCGTAGAAAAACATCGCACCAAAGAAAGCGCCTGCTGTCAACGTGTAAGCGGTAAGGAAGGCATTGGCGAAACGCTTGAAGGCATTACTAACTTCTCCTAATCCAAGTACTACGTTTGTGACTAAGATTACAACAAGGAAAATCACCGTTGGAAGTAGGACTAATATCCAAGTCTTCCTACTATTATCAATCTTCACTGATTTCACCTCCAACATTCGCTGAAATAATCTCAACTACTCGCTTCTTTTCAGTTTCGCTCAGTGGATCAGTTGGCTTTGGTTCTGGTAATGAACGTTCGTAAATTGTAATCACTATTGCAAAGTTTAGAACCGCTATGACAATCCCTGCAACCGTACCGAGTAAGTCGGCACTGGCCAACCAAATTTCTGCTCGCATTTCTAAGGCACTAATTTGTGCCCCATCATTAAACATCAACAAGAATAAGACCGCTCCTGCACCAAGTCCAAAAAAACCGACATTTGCCGCAGTCGAAGTACGTCCATCTCCTAAAAGCATCACTGCTTGTGCCATGCTAGTGCCGGCAAGACAAAGGGTGAGGAGGAAAATCACAAACCATACTTGCCAATATGGATTGACCGAATCTCGCCACATTGGAGACGAGACTAAATGTAAAGCCAAAATCCAAGCCAGACCAAGGGTGATGGAAAAAAAGCCCGCCGGCCGCGCCACAGGGGGTAATCGGCCAACCGGGACTGGCCCTCCGAAAATCGCCATGAAGCAACCTATCCCAAGCAGGATCATCGGCCCGATTACCACCAATAATAGGTGTCCGCTCGCACTTGAATCCGACTCCGGCACTGTCCATTGTGAAGCCATTACCAAGGCCAGCCCAAGTGAGAGTGTTGGGAGTCCTAAGCGGCGAATAGTCGGGTTATTACGAGACAGTAACATCCAACTGCCGAGAGGAACTAAAGCAAGAGGTATCCAAAACCACAGCAGGGCATCGAGTTGTTGCCCATCGACCATCGCCATGCCCATAGGCATGGTTTCAAGTTGATGAAGGTTGGTGGAAAGACATCAAAGACAGGGTGATTCCACCCCGTAGGGGTGTCCGTCAGCCATATATACCGAACCCGAGTGGCCGAAGCGCTGAGGAAGTATCATGGTGAAAAGACCACGCCAAGTCAAGCGCTACAGCCCATCGGCTGGCAAGCATACTCTACACACAGTTGAGCGAGTCAAGAAGCGACGCGCCAGCGAGCAAAAGTGGGGTCAGAGGAGATTCCGTAGAGTCACCGCTGGATACCGTGGTTTCCCCCGTCCAAAGCCCGAAGGTCGAGAAAAGCCGACCAAGCGCGTTAACATTCTATACCGCTGTACTGAAACCGGCAAGGCACATTACGCTCCTTGCCAACGAGCGAAGAGATTCGAACTAATCGATAAGTGAGGGATAAAATGGCATCTGGTTTTCTCAAAGTTACCTGCAATGATTGTGGGTCTGAATGTACTATTTTCAGTCGCGCCACTACCTCAATTTCATGCTTAGTGTGTAATAGCACATTGACTTCACCTAGCGGTGGTAAAGCTGATTTGGTTGGCTGCACCGTGGTTGAGTCCCTCGCATGAAAGTAGGTAGATTGAACATGGCGGAAGGACCACGTGAGGGCGGACTCGTTGTCTGTTCCATCACTACCGTAAAGGAAAACGGTGCCTATTGTGTTCTTGATGAATATCCGGGTCGAGAAGGTTTCATCTTTATCGGTGAAGTTGCTAGCGGATGGGTCAAAACCATTCGTAATCACGTTCGCGAAGGTCAACGTGTAGTGTGCAAAGTCTTGCGTACTCGCAGGGATGGAAAAAGTCTCGAATTATCCCTTAAGGCGGTAAGCGATGAACGCCGCCGTGAAACTCTTCAAACCTGGAAAAATGAAGGGCGTGCAGCTCAACTTCTTCGCTTCGTCGGAGAAAAGGTGGGCTGGGATGAGAAAGAAGTCGAACACACTCAAGAAGAGATGACCGATGCTTTTGGAACTCTTTATGGTGCTTTTGAAGATGCTGCATTGAATGAGAATTCTTTAATTGAAGCCGGTTTTGAAGGCGATTGGATCACCACCTTCAATGAAATCGCAGTCGAAAATATCATCCCCCCATTTGTGGAAATACGCGCTCGATTTAATTTAGCAGTAACCAGTGAAGCTGGAATTGAAATAATTCGTAGTGCTCTTTCAAGTGCTGAAGAATTATCCGATGAAGAAGCTGAAATAAAAGTTGAATGTTTCTATGATGGTGCACCATATTATCGCATTGAGATCCGTGCACCAGATTATCAAATCGGCGAGTCAACTTGGGATGAAGTTAACTCACGGGTCATCGGTGTAGTCGAAGATGCCGGCGGTACTGCTATTGCAGAAAGAGTCTAGGAAGAAGTCTCTATTCCGCAAACGCTCTTTTTGAAATCGTGAAAGGTTCAAATGCTGTATTCGTCAGCAGGTATCAGGCCTCATCATGTGCGGCATCCTCGGAATTGTGACTGGCGAGGGCTCGCACGTCAATCAATTGCTATATGACGGATTATTGGTCCTTCAACATCGAGGTCAAGATGCGGCAGGAATCGTAACTTGCGATGGTGAAAAACTCCATCGCCGAAAATCCACAGGATTAGTCAGCGATGTATTTTACAAGCGCCATATGCGAGAATTGGTCGGCAATATGGGCATCGGCCATGTTAGGTATCCGACTGCAGGCACAAGTTCTGTAGCAGAGGCACAACCATTCTACGTTAACTCTCCTTATGGGATTACATTAGCTCACAATGGCAATTTGACTAATGCCGACTACTTGAGGCGTAAGGTCGCCGATATCGGCCGCCATCTCAACACCTCTTCCGATTCGGAAATGTTACTCAACATTTTAGCCGCTGCATTGGCCGAAACCAAGAGAATGAAAATCGAAGATGAAAATTATGTTGATATTGAAGACATCTTTGATGCGGTAGAGGCTGTTCACAATAATTGTGTAGGCGGTTATGCTATCGTTTCTTTGATTGCTGGAGTCGGTTTACTCGGATTCCGAGACCCAAGCGGAATTCGCCCCTTAATCATCGGACGGCGTGATGGTGAAGATGGCGATGAATGGATAATCGCCTCTGAATCGGTCGCATTAACTACGCTAGGATTTGATATCGTCCGAGATGTCAACCCTGGTGAAGCCGTATTCATCAGTTCTGGTGGGCATCTATTCAGCCGCCAAAGCCAAATCGATTCCGTACTCTCACCATGTATTTTCGAATACGTCTATTTTGCTCGCCCCGATTCTACTATCGACGGAGTCTCGGTACACGAGGCACGCCGTAATATGGGAGTGGCGTTAGCTGAACGCATTTTGGATGAAATGCCTAATCACGAAATTGATGTGGTTATTCCGGTCCCAGATAGCGGCCGTATCTCAGCACTTGCTTTGGCAGAGCAACTAGGTGTATCATATCGTGAAGGTTTCGTCAAGAACCGTTATGTTGGCCGCACTTTTATCATGCCTGGTCAAGCGATCCGCAAAGATTCTGTGCGCAAGAAACTCAATACCATGGCCAAAGAGTTTGAGGGTCGTAATGTATTATTGGTCGATGATTCAATCGTACGCGGAAATACTTCGAAGAAAATCGTAGAGATGGCGCGTTCAGCTGGTGCAAATAAAGTCTATTTCGCAAGTGCCGCCCCTCCCGTATGCCACGCAAATGTCTACGGAATCGACATGCCTGCGGCTTCAGAATTAATCGCCACTAGCAAATCCCGTGAGGAAATCGCTACGTGGATTGGTTGTGATGTTGTCTTTTACCAGCGACTTGAAGACCTCGTCACGTCGTGTATGATTGGCGAAAATCCCCCTACTAGGTTTGATTCATCTTGTTTTGATGGCGAATATGTCGTCGGTCAGATTACCGACGACTATCTCGCCAACCTTGAAGCAGCACGTCACGATTCAGTCAAACAACTTAGCGACATCCTCGAGGAAGTCGAAATCGAGCAAGACGAATGAGGTGAGGATGTGGAAGGTCCACAATTTTGGATACTTCGCCTCGGCGAATTAACTCTAAAAAGCCGCCCAGTGCGTAAACACTTCCAGAATAGTATGGAACAAGGCATGCTTGAATTAGCCATAAATGCCGGAATCGATTTACATATTGAGCATAAAGGTGCCCTAGCAATTGCTTCTTCACATAGCCCAACTGAAGCGGTCGAAGATGTATTTTGCCATTGCTTTGGCCTTCAGTCGGTCGAGCGAGCGATCATGTGTCCTGCTGAGCCGGCAGAGGTTGCGAAAGTTGCTCTCAGTATCGACGAGGACAAAGGTACACCCCGCACTTTTGGGGTTGCGACCAAGCGTAGTGGAGTGAAAGGTGATTGGGGCTCGCAAGATTTTTCTGGAATGATTGGACATCACATGCTGGAAGGCGATGAATCCCTATCGGTCAATCTTGGCAATCCTGATTATCCGGTCCGCGTCATTTTGACAAAAAATGAAGCGTGGTTATTACAGCAAAAGGTGAATTGTCCAAGCGGTCTACCAATCGGTGTTCAAGGCTTGGTCAAAGCAAGAATTGATTCACGGGATATTTGCTTGAGTGCATGGCAATTGATGCGGCGGGGATGTCGAATTGTTGCAGTAGAAGGAAGCCTTGAAGAATATCTCGAGCAATTGGCCAAGTGGGACTCAACTATCTCTTCACCTCAATTGGCGTTACGCAGTAAATCGGGCCCGGGGCGTAATAGGGGAATTATTTGGGGAAGAATCGGTAATGAAATTGAAGTTCAATTGCCCGAAGGAGCAAAAAATACTCCTTTCTCAACCTTGGATCCCATGTGTGCATGGAGTGAATCTGAGAAGGAGCAACTATTCGCCCATATTTGTAACCCTACATCTTGTGCACGACCCTCATACGATAATGACATGCTCACTGCGTGGATAGCGTGAAGAGTAGGGAGCTCTCCCGCAAGTCTGAGTCACGTGCCCTTCATCATCCGCGAGAGCCATACAATTGAAGTTGAATCTCGCCTATTGTCTCTGGCGGTTTCAAAAGATGGACTGCGCATCGCTTATGCACTCGCCGATGGTAATGCATATTTCTGCGACCAGAGTGGGATGGAAATTTCTTGTGTTGAAATTGAAGGTCGTGCTGGACTAATCGTTGCTCGCCCAAACGGTGGTTTCGTCATAGGAGCAATTGAAGGCAATCTATCGGCCTTTGATAGTGACGGCAACCCTGCTTGGACATATGCAATTGGCGGGGGGGTTGAAGAATTGTGTGCTGAGTCTGCAACTATTGCGTGTTTGGATGGAGCAGGTGAAATCCACTTACTAGATTTGAATGGCACACTCAAAGCCAAACTCAATTCAAGTAATGCCGAAAAACTGTCTTTTGATTCCGGCGGACGTTCGCTGGCTGTTATCTCATCCGATGGATGGTCTCGCACCTACAGTCCGAGTGGTGAAAGTCAAATTGAACGTGAACCACGCTCTGACCGCGGAGAAAGAGTAACCGCGATTTGCTTTGACGCCAGTGGTCATTTAGTCATCGCAAGAGAAACCCTTGGTCTCGCCGGACAGGATGAAGACGAAGTCGAAATAGAATGGTGGACGCCATTAGGTGAGCGTGTCGACATTCAAGGACTAGATACACGCTGCACCTGTTTACATTCATTTTCAACCGGGGTTCTAGCCGGAACTTTTTCAGGTGAAGTTTTCTTGCTCGGTCGCAACCAAGATAAGGTTGAATTGTGGAAATCAGATTATGCCATTTCGTCATTATTAGGACTCGGAAAAGATATACTAGTTGCATCTTGGTTCCACCTCTATAGAATCTCTTCAGAAACTAGTTCCGATGCAAATGACGAGCCGAAATGGCAGGTTGAATCACCAGGGATTGTCGATTTCTTGGTAACGGACAATAACAAGTCTCTCATTTGTATTGGTGGTGAAGATCGCAATGATTACACCGGTGAGGAACCGATTCTAATTCTCAACCCGCACACTGAGCCGATTTGGCAAGAAGAAGGCTCAAGCGACCCATGGATTCAAGATTTGGAATTGTCTCAAGATGGAACTGACCCAGTTGGTGAACTAGATTTGAGTGACGATTATTCCGAATTCCTTACTGAAGAAGAACAACAACAGATGGCCTCTGGTCTCTCTCCTTCGGATTCTAGAGACGATAAGGACTTGATGAGCGACCTTACAGATGCATTTGAAGTACAGTTAGAAGATAAGCCAAATAATGAAGAAGAAGACATAATGGCCGGCTTAATTGAGGACGTTGGCAAGCACCGCATCTCACCGGTAGCAAATTCGGGAGAGGACAGAAAGGTTTCACTTGGTGCTGATGAAAGTGCAGTAGTAAAACTCGACGGCAGTGATTCATATGACCCTCATGAAAGAATTCAGCGTTGGTTGTGGAAAGATGGTCGCGGCAACACAATTGGTGAAGTAAAGAATATTCGGGTGCGGCTCTCAAAGGGCAAGCATCGCTTCGAATTATCGGTTCTCGACGATGATGGAGTTTGGACTACTGACACGACATTCATTACTGTCGAATAGATTGAAAATAAGGGAGGAAGAGAGGCATGAAACCTTGGATTGAGGAATTTTTTGTCGGCAAATTGGAAATGCGCTGTAGTATTGTATGCAATCCCGAAAATGGTGCTACCATCATTATTGATGGTGGGGATGAACCACAACGCCTAATCGACTGGGTTGAGAATTGGCAGGGTCTAGGTCCTGATGATAGCAATGGCCCAAGTAGCCAAGTCGAAGCCGAGGAGAGGGGTTTTGCAAAACGTCGGATAATCGCCTACACCAATACTCATGCCCATTTTGACCATTCTGGGATGATTCCAGAACTGAAAAAGCGCTGGGATGTTCCGTTTTGGTTGCACCAAGGTGACCATCATCTACAATCTTGTGTGCAAGAATCTGCAGCTCGATGGCGTTTTACTGTACCTGAACCTGCGGTGCCAACCGACGTTTGGCAAGACGGCGAAATCTACGACTTTGAGGGCATTAAAGTTGAGGCTCGGCATACTCCGGGACATAGTTTGGGTAGCGTTTGCCTAATAATTCCCGATGAGGGGGGAGCATCGCACGCATTTGTTGGTGATGTTCTATTTGCCGGTGGAGTTGGACGAACTGACCTGCCGAACTCTGGTGGCTCGTGGCCACTACTAAAACAGAGTATTGAGCAGAAATTATTCACCCTTGATGATGATACTATCGTCTATCCGGGGCATGGTCCGAAGACCACTATTGGGATTGAAAAGAAGTCTAATCCCTACGTCGGCGAGTTATCAAAAACATTCACCAGTGTAACTGGTCGTTACATGTAATCCAATTCCTTCACAAATCGAAGGAAGAGTTAGTGCATCTAGTTCCCCAATTCGGTTGGAGCCATTCCCCATGAAATCGACTCCCATCCCCTTTCATGTATGTAGTAAATCATCATCTTCAATGGGAATTCGATGATGATGAATTTGCCTGCCGTTTCAATCTCGCCTGTCAAAAACCATGCGATTGTTGCCCCAGTTAGGGTTGCTATGATCCTCCAGACGAACGATTTAACCAAAACTCGATTTCTTGTATAACTCATGTATAATTCGTAGAATCGAATGTTTATCTCATTTATGCTATATTCTTACGGGTCTCATTCACTCTATTTCAAAGGGGGCCATTCCGAACCCCATGCGAAATACGTCTTTTGAATGGGTAGCGAACAAACCGACCCACTGAAAGCCCTTTATTTGGCTCAAGCCTGTTGAATGGGTTTT
>CAZPME010000014.1:21754-55288 GCA_964587885.1 uncultured Candidatus Poseidoniales archaeon | reverse complement strand
TTGAATCATCCCAGTGTGTATCCTTTTCTGAACTGAAAATAACACAAGATGATTGCGGCAAGTTATCGCTTCCCAAAAAAAGGCGAGTATATGCAATTCCTGTATCAAGGAATGCTGCTTCAACCTGCGCCATTGCCAAAATACCAATTAGAGATATTTCACCCACCAATGTAACAGATTTCTGGGCAGAAAGGTCACTGGCAGCGGCCGACAAAGGTTCCTTTACATTGGCGAAAATGCCGTCCTTCAATAGTGATTGCACAACTCCACCAAAATGGGGGAATGACTGGTTCTTCATCAATCCGGCGGAAAGGCATACAGAAATCCAAGCCTATTCGACCACTAGATGAACTTGGTCGCGCTTGTACTTCCACTCAGAGTCCAAACTTCCTTTGGCCTGGTAATAATTGGCCAGGCGGCGAATTTTTGACTCAATTAGATTAAGCGAGCGGGAATTGTGTAAATCTTTGCGGTTTGTCTTCAAATGGTCAATAATACCAACAGCCTTGCGCATTAGATTCATCATATCTTCTGGAAAAGCACCCTGCTTTCCTTTTTCCGCGATTACTTGAGAGATACGGCGACCCAAAACAGCACGGGGGTTAGGCACCGCATGCTGATCACGTAAAATGGTACCAATCATAGCAGAAGAATGGCCCTTTTCATTGAGGGTGAGAACGAGAGCCTCAACCTCTTCTTTGTCAGTGTTTGACCACTCTGGTAAATCCTCATTATGAGGCTTGGTCGAGCCTGATTTTCCCCTGCGATGGGCGTACATTCGTGCCATTGGTTCACCTTAAGCGAGCCGCCGACTCGCTCCCCCTTCATAACCGCTTTGCTTACAACCGACAGAGGTAATGAGGGCAACTAAGTTATTTTGCTGACGGAAGGCGGTGATGAGACTTGGCCAATTTACCTGGACTGTCAGGCCATGCTCCACCTGGAACGATGGCTCGGGCCGAGCCGATTAACTCACCATCTCTAACAACCAAAAAGTCTGCACCAGAGCGTATTGAGGGATCATAATCACGCACCATATGTGTGAAGATATCACCCGACCACGAACCTTCATGAACGATTTCGACGACAGGTAAGGAGTCATGTCGGTAAATAATCGGCAGTGATGATTTCGACAGTGATAATCCCCCTCTCTCTGGATTCCATTGGGCTAATTGTTCATTTCCGAGCATCAATTTATGACGCGGTGGACGACCGACAATTGTCAAATCATTCATCCAATCATCATTTACCATGTGGCGGCGAGCGACTGAGCGGTATTCAGCCATCAATAATTTGTTGTGTTTTATTGATCTTAGACCAAATCGCTCACATAATTCATCTACTGCTTTACCAAGACGCTCTAGGGCACTTCGAGCACCAGCAGATTCACCTTGTCGCGTTTCAATTATCGGGACTTCTAAATCAAAAAAGTCTATTCCACTGTGATTAATGACGGCACGGTATCCTTGAGCTTCAACAAAAGTCTTGACCAATGTTCTAATCTTGTATAATTCATCACCATCCCATTCACCTGTGACCGGAATATCATAATGGCATGCTGGCCATATTCTTTCTAGGTCACGCGGAACCAATCCAAGGGGCGCCGTTACCATCACCTGATGGGGACTTGAATTGCGGATGTTATCCAAAAATCGTTTGTGGGAACGCGATGTTCGGTAAGGCTTACGAGCTGAACAAGGCAATAATATTAGTACATCATTCTGCTCTTTAGGGCAACGATATTCCTGCTCAATATATTGAATCCAATCGACGACTGCAGGGTCATTTCGGCTAACGAATGTATTGCAACGCATTTTGACATCAGGCGCGACAAAGGATTCAAGAAAAGTGTGTTCGGAAGCCGCAGTAATACGGTCGTGGTAGCGCAAATGCTCGACTAAGCGAGGAGAATTAGCGGAACGCTTCTCGACCAATTCTCGCAAACTACCAGCCCGTAGTGCCTGGCGAATTCCTGCTAATTCACGTCGCCAAATTGATTGCATAGTTTCCGAATCTGGGACTTCACCAAGTTCTGAATCAGGAATTCGCGGACCCTCTGCCGAGAGCAAATAGCCCTCACACAAGGCCTGTTCAGTTCGTGAAAGGTCAAACAAATCAACTCCCATCCAGGCTAGTAATGCAGCATTATCGGGGCCCGCTAAACCTGGAGTCCAAACCAAAGCACCAGGAAAACGCAATTTTAGTGTGTGCAATGCTTCGGCCAGCATTCCCTGTTGGTTAGCAATTTGTAGGGCATCAGTTAGAACAATGATTTGCGGCATCAAGTCTGTAGACAGTAACTCGGAATCGTGACAAATTCTCTGCCAAGAAATTGGGAGTAAATGTCCACTTCCCCCTGTTTCCCCCGCATCTGCTTCCTCGAGACTTGGCGGCAACACATGACCAATATTGCTTAAAAACTCCGGACCTATTTCCGAGAATGGTGGTGAAAGATTCAATCGAGATTTTATCGTAATATCGGCAGGTATCTCGGCTGTTGTTGTAACCACAAAGGGGGCTAATTCAGTAGGAAAGTCAATCCCACCATGGTAATTTACTAAGCATGGTGAATATGCAGATGGTGATTTTCTATCGCCCAAACCGAGAAGGCGAGCATGACGCCAGCGGGATATGCAAGTCAGCCCTAGGTGTGCATCGCCCATATGATGCCGTAGCGGTTCACTTCTTCAATCATTTGAAAACCGATAAGCCCGCCGAAGGCAGTATGGACACTACCCGCCTAGTCGGGTCGAAGAACAAATCTGTGCTACTTTTCACGGTAATATTGCTATTTGCAAATATGCCAATATTAGCCAGCCACGGGGAAAATACCGAAGTTACTGACAATTTTGTCCTTACAGAACAGGGAATAATTGTTCTCTCCCAAGATGCTGGTGAAATCACCCTCGAATTGCAAGAGGGGGAGATTTGGATTGAATTCCACTGCGGAAGCGAATGTGTAAATCTAACCGTAAATCTGACCGACTCAAGTGGTCAATTACTTGAGAGTAGTGATGCTGGAGAATATATAATAATTCAAGGTCACGTCAATTCTGGCACAGCCCTCATTCAAGCACACACAACACTTGACCAAATTTCTCAACTAGCCTACCTTCAGTCAGTCTTGCCAATCGGTTATTGGGAAAGCACAGACCACCCTGATGCAATCCCATCTCCCGCTGAATCCACTACTGAATTTACTCCTATATTTGTAACAGATATTGTTGCGGGCAAAGAACACACCCAAGGTCAAGAAATATTGTGGTCCAAAAGGGAAGATATGGATTGGATCAATGGTAGTATCTCTAATCTCGATGATGTTGATGTTGTCCAACTTTCAGTAGATGAGGGTGATGCTGTTGAGATATGGTTAGAGAATAGTAACATTGCCTTGACTGTCGATATAATTGCCCGCAATAATACGGCAATGGAAACAATTACCACTCTTTCGACAACTACTAACACCAGTGTTTTTGAAATGCCAACTCGCTCTTTGGTTGGAGTAGGTGAGGGAGAAGATATTTGGATCAAAATTTCAAGCCCTGATGTTAACGGTTTGTATGCCCTCCGAGTTGCCAAACATAGTAGTGACATTATCTCTGGCGCCGCAATGGGAGTTGATGAGGAAGTAGCACTTGAATTGCCTAATTCGTCTGCTGCAAATACAGACTTTAGCCCCATATATTCCAAGAGTACTGAAGCTAACGGAATTATTGTCGACAACGCGGATGAGGAAGACTGTATGGTCTATGCAACCGAGCCGGAAAGTCACGAAAAACAGGGTGCGCATTATACAACTTCACTACTGATATCCTTAGAAAACATCACAAGCAATTTCCAATATCGCGTTAATGATGAGTGGTATGAAGTTTCGACCTTTAATTCACATATTGGTTCGGAAAATTTTGAAACTATAACTTTCTTCACCCCCAGCGGTTCTAGCGCCATCAAAATGTGTCTTTCAAGTTCGAAGATTAGTTCATGGGTAACCTACATCTCAACCGAAGTTTCTCCTGATACTCCGGGTCAACTACCCTCTAATTCGTCACTACTCAACCAGTCATGGTCTTCGTTATTACTTGGTTCTACAACCAAAGGAGATTTCCAAACCGCATTGTATGATTCGTCCGACCTCTATTGGTATGAAATGCAAGGTTGGCCAGAATCGGAATTTTTGATTCAAACCACGATTGACAACTTGGGTGATGAGGAAATTAGAGTAACTCTGCAAGAGATCAACTGGTCGAGCAGAGATATCATTGAGGCAGTCAATATTACTGTAGCAGGTAATTCCGCAGCCGATCTAACGATGAAAGTTGGGCCAGGCATCCACACTTTACTCGTTGAACATATCAAATTGCAAGAGCAAGGTGGGAACTGGACATGGGGTGGTTCACCAGCCATTAATGCATCAAACTATCAACTCTATACTACATTCATCCAAACTGAGGCAGGTGATGAGCCTTGGTTCGAAACCGACCCAAACGTAACTGAAGCTTCAAATCAACTGCTTCTCTTCTTTGGAATTTGCCTGATTTCACCATTCATTTGGGTAGTTTTAAAACAAAGAGCGAGAAAGCAATCAGCACTAAATCTGGTCGGTAAGAAAGCCCGCTTAGCGCATCTACTTGAGATTCTCGCAACAGGTGACGTGATTACAGCACAGCAAGACCTAGCCACTAATCTGCGCATTATCTCAACCTTGACGTGGGATGAAGGCATTGAGGTTTGGGGAACTCCTGACCTTCATCATCGAACCGGTTCAGTCGATATTGCCGCTTGGAGGCTTGATAGGAGAATGGCTCAAAAGGGTGGGATTCCAATACTTGTGGGCATCCATATGGTAGAAGATACTTGGGAAGTAGTAGGATTATGCTGTGAAGCACCTGAGGGAATGGCCTGGGAAATCTTGCGCGCTGAACCAAAATTACTACATCGCCAAGATGAACTATTTCTTGATCAACTCCATCGAGGTTCACGACTTTTCGTCGAAATAGAGTTACAGGGCACTGGCAGTGCAGTCGAATTTGCTCTATCAGGAATCGTTGCGGGTGAGCCGGCTGCAATGAAAACTCCAAAGGGAATCTCGATCGATTATAGTGAAGAATAATCAGTTGTTGCGGCGGCGCTCTTCAGCTTCTTTACTAACGTAATTCTCGATTTCACTTGCATCAATAGAAATCGCATTACGCATGTTTTCGAGCGATTTTTTGGTTGCCTTGTCGAATTTCTTAGGCATGTGAAGTTTAAGCAATACAATAACAGAACCTCGCTGGCCACGACGACCAACCAAACCGCGCCCTCTAATCTCAATCGTTTGACCGGCTGAGGAACCTTTGGGTATATCGATAATTAATGGCTTGTCATCAATATGATCAAGAGAAATTTTTGCCCCTAGAGCCATATCGGGATAGCCAACTGGTAATGACATTATCAAATCAGCACCATCTCTCTCAAACCACCGATGCTCCTTAACCACAATTTGAATGATCAAATCTCCTGGCTCACCACCACGACGTGGTGCAGGCTCACCACGACCACGCATACGTAATCTGGTTCCGTTAGCAGCACCAGCCGGAATTTCAAAACGAATTTTCTGCTTACGACTTTCTCTCCCATCTCCAGAACATTTTTTGCATGGAGAATCAATGATTTTACCTATCCCATTGCACTTTGGACAAGCCTGAGTTGATTGATTGACCATGAATGGTCCCACTTGCTGGCGAATGGTTACACTACCACGGCCACCGCAAGAGGTACAATGGCGCACTGCATCTGGGTCTTGAGCACCACTTCCGTCACAGGTTGAACAATCGTCGAGTAAATCGAGTTCAACCTCTTCACTGGCTCCGTCAACCATTGTTTGAAAGTCAACTTGATGGCGCAATAATACATCACTTCCTCTGCTCACCCTACGCCTTTGACCACCGCCAAAAAATGATGAAAATAAATCATTTAAATCGCCAGAGAAGATATCATCGAAATTCATGTGGAAACCTTGGAATCCTCCACCACCACCACCACCAAGCCCCTCGTGGCCAAATCGGTCGTAGACTTGGCGTTTTTCAGCATCAGAAAGAATTGCATAGGCTTCTTGGATTTCCTTGAAGCGCTCTTCGGCATCTTCGTCCGAAGATTTGTCGGGGTGGTGCTTTCTAGCAAGGCTGCGGAAGGCCTTTTTCAGCTCGCCATCGTTTGCATCCTTGTCCACTCCGAGGACTTCATAGTAGTCCCGCTTTGCCGACATCAGTCGCCTCGGAGCGTGCGAGACTCATGAATACTGCGCTTACTCAAACTACAATGTTGCTCCACACTGCTCGCAATATCTAGTCTCAGCAGAATTACTGAAACCGCATCCAGCACAGCGATTTATGGCATAACCGCTGCTAACTTTACCGGCACCACTTGGGTCATAAGAAGAAGTAGCCTTAGAAGATGTAAGTCCAGCCAACGCTTCAATTGAGTCCCCCCCGCTTCCATAAATTGCAGCCATTTCCGAATTGATAGGGGATTTCTCTACTTCGGCCTGTGGTATTGCCTCAGGTTCTAATGGCTGCGCTGGGGCTGTTCCTCCTTGACTTGATTCGCTACTTTGAATTGGTGAGGAAGGGTATTTCTTGTCCGAAGTGGATTTTTCTGCATCGGTAATATCCTCTTCAGGTGGCTTATTCTTCTGAACAATACGCTTGCTGAACCAATCAATCAACCGATCCATTGGACTAGCACGGCGCACTACTCCTGTCTTTGATTCAACCTGCTCATGGTCATAGGTATCATCACCAGATACACGGCGAGTGGCTTTGAGCACGTGGTCTTGTTCGACCAATAATTCAATCTCTGGCTCAGCCTCTTCCTCTCGAGCGATTTCGGCAGTTTCTCTCTCTCCAGCCAAGTTTCCAGTACTTCCTGCCAATGCACTTTGTCCTTCATCACCTAACCCAGTTGGAACAAGTGCATTTGTCTCCCACACTCCTCGGTCCTCAGCTCTAATGTGGCTCTTAACCGAATCCATAGCCTTCTGTCGCCGCCATTCATAATCTCTAACAGTTCGTGAACGCTTAAACAGAAATATTCCAATTCCTAAAGCCCCAGAGTATACTACTAACTCAGCAATATTGTTTTCAGCAAATAGCAATTGTAATGGCCGCAATAATTTGACTAACAGGATAGTGACAACTACAGGAACTATGAGCAAAGCCCAAGAAGTAGCACTATTTTTCCTAGCCATCTATTATCGTGCCCTTGTCGTTCTTGTTGAAGGTTATGCAGGATAATACCTTGTTGCATCATCTATCTGCAATATCCAACGGTCGCCGAAAAGACGCTGAAAGGAATCCTAAAGTGAAAAAAGTGTGGAGAATAACTAGGCATAAGGGCAATCCAAGCAAAAGCGAAGGTTGCTTTGCAACAATAGCCCCCCTCATCCCATCAACAAATATTACAATCATGTACGCAATAATCGGAATGAACATAAATTCGGGTGCAAAAAGTACCAGTAATAGTGTTGCCAATACGCCGATAGCAGGTAACATTTCTCTAATTGAGCCACGCTCAGGATGGATTTTCAATGATTCCATACGCCAAGCGCCATAACGCCAGCACATTTTCCCAAAGGACGAGATATTCTGCCTTTTACTCATTTCAACATGACTAACGTCACTTCGCCATAATTGCCAATTGTTTTTGCGTAATCGCATTGATAAATCACTATCTTGATTGGTGTGGAATCTTTCATCCCAACCATCAACCGAGAGTAATGCTTCCCGTCGATGAATTACAAAAGCAGGAATATGATGCTTTTCACGGCCTTTGAATTGAGAAAACTGTCCTCCACTATTGCCCAATGGGGAAAGTAATGTTGACTCCACCCAGCGAGCAAACATTCCACGGCTAGAACCATCAGGACGAACTAAAGTTCCTACTCCTGCGATCTTGCGGCCTTGGATTTCTTCAATATTGAGGAAATCTTTCACCCGGGTTTCAATGTGGTCTTGTGGAATATATGCGTGAGCAATCATTTCAAAGATAAACTCGACATCTTCCGGTATCTCCGCAAGAGCAATATTACGCGCATGTGGAGTGTACTTGTTCGGATTTTCAAGCAACTTTATCGATGGCCCAGCAGATGAAGATTTAGCGATAAATTCCTCGACTACAGCCTTAGTGCCATCATTACTACCACCATCAACAACATAGATCTGATGATTTTTTGCGGGAAATGTCTGGTCTATCAAACTTTGCAAACAGCGGCCAATATTGCTCACCTCATTTAGAGATGGAATTACCGTTGCCACCTTTTGGGCTGCATTCACACAACGCGGTGGCTTAGACCGTTTGTAAATCAATCCGTTGCATTGATGCATGGCAATGGTTATCGTCGACCATATCCACAGACCCACCATGCCTAGAGTCGACGGTATTGGTCAAGGCATTTCTGTTGTTGTTTCAACGACCGTTGAAAGTGGTGAAGATCATAATGCAATAGTGGAAGCACTTTGCAACTTGTTTCCGGATTTCCCAACCCATAATCTGCCTGAGAGAAATTCTTTTCCAATCAATCGTGAAACTATTGAACTGAAGGCTGAAGGCCTATCAATGACTCATCTTCTTGAGCTTGCGGCTCAAGAACGGGTACTTGATACCGCACTTGATTCGATGAGTATGCGAATTGGAGAAAATGCAACAAAATTCCGACTCTCACGTCAAGCGGCACTTGCAGGCAAAGTTTCCTTTGCCGTATTGGGAGAGGTTCCTCTTGGCGGTACAATTGCAGTAACCTTGAGTGGTGAAGAACTTGGTGAATGGTTACAAGAAGCAACGTGGCACCCTGGGCGAGAACAAGTACCACGAGAAATCAACGATGACCTGAGCATGCGCGGCGATGGCCATGCTATCACTTGGTTAAGTTAGCTAATTTTTCCCCGATGATAGAAATCATTGGATAATCGGATTCTATCCAATCTGCAGAGATTAATTCCTCAACTTGTAGCCATCGCATCTTATCGTGTACGGATAATTTGATCTCCCCACTTTCCCATTCAACTAACCAAGCATGCAATTCTAACTCTATCGAACCTGCAATCACTCGATGAACACATAGTGCTTGCACAGGTAATGTCTGAATTTGTAATTCCTCAATTAGTTCCCGCCGTAAACATGCTTGGATATCTTCGCCATACTCTACTTTGCCGCCAGGAAATTCCCATTCTCCGGGAAATACTTCATCCGGAGACCTACGACATGAGAGAGACTTTCCATTACCGTCTAGGACTACTCCTGCTGCGACGGTAATCAACGGGCGATTAACCATCCAAGCCGCTAATTCCTCAACCAACTTCACTTGCTCTACTAGGGGCATTATTTCGGTCGTAGGCAAGTGCAAAAAAACTACTGGCAGAAGTCGTCCTAGGCGATCTGTGATTCCTTCGCCATACACTTTAGCCAAAGTATTAGCATAGGTTTCATTGCACACAAATGCGCCTGCATCATCTGAAGAATCAATTTGCGAACTGAATTGCGAAAACGGTACGCGTTTTGACTCAATCGTAGTTGACCACTGTGAATTTACACCTGCAAATATTTCCTCCTCTTTGGAAAACCTCCCTGAATTATCAGCAATAGGAAAGTCACGCCAATTTTTTGCTATAGTTTCAAGACGCGGGGTTCTGGATTCACATAAACCAAGATGGATGATTGCTTGCCAATCTGAATGATAATTATTGGATAATTCATTGGCGATTCTTTCGGCACCATCCAAATCTACCGACATTACTTCAGCGTCCCAAACAATTCCAATCGGAACATTACTTCCTGAAAGAGCACTACCATCCTGTGCACAGCGTGGCAAAGAGGGTGCGATTACTGATGACTGGCCTAATTTAGAAAGCACCTCCACTACCTTCTCAGAAGCATTTTCCAAATGCTTGCCGAATGGTTCGAATCCGGTTACTCTAACTTTGAAAGGGCACACAACCCTGGCACATTGTTTGAGTTGAAAGCATTTGGCGGACACATCTTGCGGCAAATGAAATGGATGCTATAATACCCTGCCGCGTCCAATCCCGAGGGAAGGTTTGATGCCCATTAGCGGTTAGCAACGCCTGTTGAGGCCATGAGTCAATCCGAAGAAATTGTAGTTTCACTCTCCAATAGTAGAGAGAAAAATAGCAATATTGTGAAAGTTATTTGGCTACAACTTACTTCTGGAATCGGCATTTGGGGCTCATTCAAACCGCTGATAGTGGTCTTGTTAGCATTGATTCCGTTTGCCTTTCTAGGACAGCATTTTAATCGTGAACATCAAAAGGCATTCGACTGGACTTTACTGCAAATTCCATTGAGTTTTACGATTATCTTCTGGATTGGCCTTTATGCTTGGTCGGTTGTCGACGCTTGGGGGGTTGCAACTCAAAGCGTAAAAGATGCTCACAATTTGCGAGTCTCTGACAACTAGAACCCCTCTGGTAATTCCAAAGGACTGAATAATTGACCGGCGGAGGTGGATTTGACCAATTGGGTACGGGCTAACTTTTCCCATTCTCTAATGACCAAAAGGGCGTCGAACAATGGTGTTTCCTTTTCGTTTATTGCAGTTCTAATCACAGTATCAAAAATGTCCATTCTATCTACATCAGTCATACTTACTATTTTTTGCATGTCGATTTCAATTCCAGCATCACCAGATTCAATGTCTCCTTCCAAAGGCAATGGCTGGAGAATATTTTCTGGCAAGATTTCGTTAGATTGTTGAGCATGCTTATTCAATTCTGCAACCAAGGCTTTGGTATATTTTTGTAATACCAAACTGATTTCAATTAGCGGAATAGACATTTGATTAACAATGGCAACCATTTGCTCTTGTAGAAATAATGCGCCTAAATTCGACGATGACATGATAATGCCAACTACTTCTTTGCTCGCTCTGATAACCACTTGCTGCCATAATGCTTCCACTGCTCTTCAGTCCAACCTTTCGGCAAGCCCTCTTCAGGTATCGGTGGAGCCTCATTCACAATAGGGGCGATAGGAGTGACCGATGGAGCGGGTGCAGCAACTGTATTCACAGGCATCGGTGGCGGGAGTGTTGCTGCAACCTGTAGTGGTTGATTAGGTGTAATTCCAGGAGTAAATCCAGCAGGTATCGCAGGTGCAATCTTGCCTTGCATGTCGAGGTTTACTACCTCGGTGTGGTCCAGTTCTTCTTCCTCATCCGTCGAAATCGCTTTGCGATACAATACCATCATCCAAATTCCATATGAGGCAGCAAATAGCATAATGAAATAGAGCACAACCGACAATTTAGAGTCGGAAACTTGGCTACTAACTGCACTCCAATCTCGATCAACTTCCTCGGTGAGTAGTAGTGGCGATATCGTTAACCGGTCCAACTCAGTATCACCATCCAACATTCGTAGGCGGAAATTCAAAACATTATCCTTGCCATGAGCATCGACATCATAATCAATAGTAGTGTGGAATGGGTTCACTGCACCAACCAAAACTGATGCCTCACCTACATCGACCCAGTCACCATTTTGATTCTCTTCCAGTATAAAGCGAAGGGTACCTTGTACACCATTCATTGATTTACCCTTGATGTTCAAAGTTACTGTATCGCCTGCATTTGGACTGGGCTCATCCCAAAATACCGATGAATTAGCATCACGCAAATCCACTTCCGGCCCCGACCAAATGAATGACCATGTGCCGATAGGTGAAGACTCGGTGTTGCCCTCGGAAATGAATGGGTTTCCAGCAGCATCAGCTCCGGTTACCCAACCATGAATTGTATAACTTGGCAACACCTTAGTCGCCCCATTATCAGTTAGGTCTATCTCACCAAGCCAAATTAATTTGTCATCAATGATTAGGAAATCATCGAACTCCATACTCCCGCGACTCACTTCACTTGCACCCGCCTGCATGACATAATGGAATATTGCTGAGTCTTCAACATTGAACCCATTATCATCACTTAGTTCCAGATTTATTGGCAATGCTGAAACTAAGTTTAGAGGTGCACTGCCGCCAGAACTAATTGTTGCTACGGTAACAGATTCTATCACCGGATGGGTGCTATCAACGGCCAATTGAAGGCGCGGTGGGGAGTTGGTACTATCGGTGGCAAACCCAGGCATATCCGACATTGTGGCATAGAGGTCGAGATGTCCACTTCGTACACTCGGTACGATGAAATCCATTCTGAAAAATCCACCCTCTTGTGGCCGTGTTTCCCAAAGATGATCATAATCACCAAGAACCACATTAAAGGCACCTGCAGGTGCGGGAGTTGAGTCCTCGCTAAACATTACTCGGCCGGTAAAGCGCAGGACCTGCCCGGCTCCGACTAAGGACTCTTCTTGTCCTCCAGTATAGTGATTATTGCCATTACGCAACTCAATCGCGGAGATATGCCCTTGTTGCGTATCAAAGCGCAGGTCATTGTCTAAACTCCACCAATCATTGCCTAAACCATCAGCCTTTGTGTGACATGGAACATCCTCAATTTCACTGCAACTTCGATCCCAAACTTCGAGTTTAGGAATGAAACGCTCAACTCCATCTGTGTCCCATACTTCAGGGAATTCCCAGGTAAGTTGGAAACGCATATTGACCATCAACAATGTTTCGTTTTCAGGATCTAGCACGACTGCACTGTACAAATTACTGACTGCTAATCCTTCACCGCCGCTTTCGACATGCATTATAGGAGTGCCATCCTCAAGGGATGAAAATTCCATCCAAATTGAAGTTTCACTATCAGAGAAATCACCGCCTAATGCTAACTGGAGCCCGCCAATATCTTGCCATCCGTTACCATCACTAAGCTGTAAAATAAGATTGTAGGGAATACCAGGATGAAGTGGTGAATAATCGTCATGGCCAATAATCGTGGAATTATCAATTACTAGTAAAGGCTCAAATTCTTCGCGTATCTGGTAATTTACTAATGAATTGGACCAATCACAATCAGTGCCGTCATCAAGACAAACCGGCGTTCCACCCATAGCCACATTGTTTTGCTGACCATCCTTGCCATCTACATAGAAAGACACCTTTTCGCCATGAATTAACATTGAATCATCAATTAAGCCCTCAAATATATTGATTCCACCTGCTTGTGTATCAGGCGTGGTCAAGACCTTATTCCGGTACTCAATTTCATCAGGCATTCCATCGAAATCGGTATCTGAGCACATTTCATGCCGGCTCGTGCATCCAAGCCAATAATGCAAATTGACTTGTGACGGTGGGTCGACACTATCTTGGATTACAATTGAGACTGCTTGACCACCAGGGCTAGGTGGGCCTTTGTGCATCTCGGCACCATCTTTAGGGGTCGCAGAAAGTACTAGGGGACTGTTACCATCTAGAATTAATCGTATTGTGTTGTAAATCGGGTTGGCAAAGACAGAACCATTGCTCATGTTGAATGCTTGTACTAAAAATTGCATTCCACCCGGAGATGATTCACGTGGACTGGTGAAAGTGATAGAATACGAGCCGTGCGACGGATTGGCCTCTTCATGCATCAATACCGCCTCTCCAATTGGATCCCCATCATACGTCACATTTTGACCGATAATTCTTAGCATAAATTGACCAGCTTGAGGCGTTAGTTGAGTGCCTTCAAAGTGAATCCCACCACTAAATGTTAGATTATAGCCGCCTCTTACCCAATCATGACTGAGTAGTTCTCTTCCAGTCTCATCATAAACACGCATGCCATCAAGTTGGATATCGTTCTCAATTCTCAAATCAAGATGTTTGGTTTCCCAATTAGTAATTGCCCGGCCGAAGTTATCATCGACTGTGACTTTCACTTCAACATCATTTGCATCGTTCCACAACCATGTAGATTTGATCGGCAAGCGCAAGGAAACTGTTCCAAACGCATCTTCGACTGAAGTACAATTTGCACTATCAAAGCCTAAGCGCCCTTCGCCACTATCTAGCATTCCACAAATATCATTGGCCAGCCATTCAATTACTGAATCATTTCCGGACGGATGCTCAAAGGTAATCAATGCCTTCTCAATTGAGTTTACCTCATCACCGGGGGCTATACGCACAGATAGGGTGCGCCAATCACCATCAGGAGATAGGACACCACCATCCAAAGATGCGTCAAGTACACGGGTTTGTAATCGATATGACAAATCTAGGTCGGAAAGCAATATCCGGCCACTCGAATGGGCCCTAACAGCAATCGGAATATCCGTAGTTCCCACTCCGTTACGTATTGCATGCTGATTAAGTGCTTGAACAAGTGTCGGAGCATCGGATACATCACTACCAACAGTGGAGTCATCGCTTGCCACAACACTACTGTCTCCGAGGAAAGTCAAACCTTTCCAATCCCATGTTCCATCGTCACCAATATCTAATTCTACTCGATCGGGGAATCCCTCGAGGTAATCTAGGGTGAAGAAGTCAACAGTAGGCGTGATTTGATCCGAGTTACTTGTCAATTCAATATTGTAGCGCAAAATATTTCCATCGTTGGTAAAATCTGTATTCGCTCCATTAGTTGCTGGTTGCCATGTTGACCCATTGTCATTAGAGACAAATGCCGACAAGGTCGTTCCACTCGGCAAGTCTGCTGACCAAGATGGTTTCACTTTACCAACTTCTGTGCCGGTCGGTATCGGTGGAGAAAGCCATGAGCCGGTGGTCTGATATGCAGTAGAATATTCTAGATTAACCCACCATGAAATCGGAGTAGAACCAATCAATTGTAATTTCCAGCGCAATTCATTACCCGGATGAGAAAAATGTATCGTGTTATTACTTTCAACCGCTTCCCAATGTGTGCCGTTATCGGCACTTACCCAATAATCGACTCGGTCACCTGTGGCTGCAGCAGACCATTTAGTCTCCATATTTACTGACAATACGTCTGATGACGTGATAATTGGTTCAGCAATCCAAGTAGAGGTCCCCGGTGCCGGATTTGTTGGATACGCCATTCCTGCGCCATATTGGCGGAAATAGAGAGTTGTTGAACCCCAGTAGTACATTCCACAATCAACAGTGTTCAAGCGTTCTCCATCATACATCAATCCATAACCAATCTGAGGAATTGTACGAGTTCCAGATTGCGCAACTAATGCTGAAGTAGAGCCTACGGCCCATGCATTCAACACATCTGTAGTGGTCCATGTCGAACTAGCATCCTTGCAACGCATGAAGAATAGATTGCCATGTACTGCCAAGCCACGAACCATACCGCCTGATTTTCCACAATCATGCGTGCTTGAAGATTGGTAAGTATACATTTGAGTGCCGCGGGTGAATTGGCTATTGGCTTCAAACTCATAGGATACTAACTTCCTCTGACTATTGTGCACTACCCAAATCTTATCTTCAACTCGGTCATAAGAAATTCCCGAGTAATCGCCAAATGACGGGGCGAGGTCATAAGTATCAATGCAAGTCCAAATATCATCGTAGCGAATATCCATTACCACTACTTTCTGATATTGAGTTTGAATTGTGTTGCCGTAATGATAACGGTATCCTGATAATATCCCATATAACATCTCATCTGGAGTTACTGTCCAATCTCTAAAACCGTACATCCCATAGTAACTGCTAGGATGCACTTGAGGTAATGAACATCCGGCCTGCTCAAGATGGATCGTGGATTCACGTGTTGCATTATTCGGCCACAACCGTTCTACTACGTTAGAAAAGGTGCTGCCGCTCCATTTTGAGGAAAATAACCAATCGTGATGCTTGAGAATCGCTCCTTGGCTTTGAGCACTAAAGGCGTTGCTGGAAACTTGCTGTTGTGGATTGAATCGATTCTCAGTTGAATTGCTAAGATGTGGCTGTACTATCGAAAATGAACCATTGTCCAACCACGCAGTACTCTGACTGGAAACATCTTCAATAGGACCATGGCCAAAAAATGTTGAGGTTCGTGAATCCATTGCCAATGAAAGTGAATCAGAACGCGCATCTGTTCCCGACGACGTTCCACTCATCCATTCATCTCTCACATCGACACCTACCGAAGACCACCCTGTTGACGACGCGCCTGACAATTTGACTTCAAAATCAATCACCTCGGCTCCATTTGGTAACGCGATTTTTGTAGTCCGGTCGGGTGAAGAACCGGTGTATAGGGCCATAGTATCTGGAGCTCCACCAGCAAAGGTGTAAAGATGCCTTGAGCCACCTGCAGCCTCGGAATTTTCGACCACGCTAATGAATGCTGGACTGACAATCGATAGCAAAAATAGTGATAGTAATCCAACTACCAAACTACGAGATGAATTGTGTCTAACGCGCATCCGAACTGTTGCTCCATGCCGGGAAGAGTCTTCAATTCATCGCATATCGGCCATAGCATCCTACGGATGCTTTGGTTATTGAAAAATTGCAAATACCTAACATTTACATCTCAGATAGAATCTATCAACTACACAACAAATCATGTCGATGTCGCTCTTGAATCGTAATGAATAGGGGAAGAATCACCGCGAATACCATCGACTTCATCTTCGGCAACTTCCCAGCCATCGTGTAACCAATCGCCATCAGTATCCCACTTCATTGGGTCAGTGCCTTCAGCTGTATGGTCGCCATCAACATCAAGATGCCACCAGCCGTATTCTCTCTCACCAACGGAAAGACTCGGGGGGCTATTTGGAGAAGCAGCATAAAAGATGTCCCACTGATCGGTAATATCACCGCGACAAATATCTACATCGTCAGTAGCATCAATGGTCTCAAAATCGCCATCATTATCATCGATAATCAAGGCCCAAAGCGTATCACCTGAAGTACGCTTGTACATGCGCAGATAATTTGTCAGGTGCTCATCAACCCCGTCGATTTTGAGGGTATATCCGCGTAATTGCCACCACTCATTTACATTGGCGCCATTATATTTGAGCCCAGCCAATCTTACTGCAGATGGAGAAGCGATTGACTGGTCATGTATCGCAAAGAATTCTTGGAAATTCGTATAGGGTTGATAGGAAGGGATTCCAGAGCAATCCCACCAACCATCCCGATCTGGATCCAAATTAGCATCAGTGGGATCGGCAGGATTAAGGGTGAACCAAGTATAATTTAGGCGTGCACGCTCAATATTGTCGGTTGAAGAATTATAGAATAGCGCAGTTGGGCAAGTGCCGGATTCATCCCACCAAACTTGAATTTTCAAATAGGTAGAATAATTATCGTTTTCTTCATTCCAGCCCTTTGCGTATTCGTACCAATCAGGCAACATGTCGCCATCCGAATCATTATCCTTGGGATTACTACCGTACTTGAATACTTCACGCCCATCTGAAAGATTCCAATCTTGTTCATACAATGTCGTGACTTGCCCGGTGCCTTCTCGGCGCATTGCAACACTATCTGCATCCGAATCATTACTATCTGGGCGAGTACCATTCCAATATTCCATGATGTTGGTAAATGGCAAACTTCCGGGCCCAGGGGTGATTTGCAAACCATCTTGTTCAAATGACCTGTCTTCCCAATTACCTTGGGCAGCAGGGGTGTCAAATGGAGTTCTATCATACCATCCATCTTGGTCACCATCATAATCAATATCAAGAGGATTCAAGGGGTTACTCGACCAATGATTCATCGTCGTCGGGTCTGGCATAGCAAAAGAAGAGTAACACCATTCCCATCCATCAGGAATGCCATCACTATCCGAATCAGCAGAAGTCGGGTCAGAAACACCGAATAAACTGCGGTTGAAATTGTTCGAATCAAATTCATTTATTTTGCCCATTCGCAAGATACTCTCAGCATCCTTGTTTGCATATAATTGCCACAATTCTCCGCGCCCCTCTAGTGTAGAATACCCATGCTTATCGACCATCGCACTAAGGGCATCATCACCATAACCGATTATTCCGAGGCCACTTGGGATCGTCCACGACATGTTTTCCTTACCATGTTGACGCGCCTTCCATTCTTCGAGGTTAGTATATCGCTCTTCGACAGAAATATTCCCATTTTGATCGCAGTCATAAGAGTCGTCATCACTATCAAGATATACATCATTATCGATTAGAGGGTTCATTGACCAACGACTTTCGTCGAGATCCCACTCAGTGAACCAATATTCGTAGCCATCACTCATTTCATCACGATCGGTGTCAGCATGGTTAGGGTCGGTTATTGACAATAATACTTCGAGAATCTTGGTTGGTGGCTCGCCATTTTGCCATAATTGGAAATCTTCGTAGACCAATACTTGTCGTCCCTCTTTGGTAATCAGCATATTGTGCACCCTTACCGGAGTATATTGCTGCTGATTCCATGCAGCATCTTCACCCAACAAAGGCGCATCATCCGGGTTGTCTCCTCCATTATCGGGGTTAGTGGTTGCAATCGACAATTCAATCGCATCAATTAACGCATCATTATCGCTATCAAATTGTCCGTCTCCAGCGACCAGTGGATTTAGCGTCCATACCTCGGCTGAAGTATTCCAAGAAGTAAATAACATTTCAATCCCATCAAGGATGCCATCGCCATCGGTATCGGGATTATTTGGGTCCGCTGTACGGCCCGAGATATTGATTTGGTCTTGGCTGATAAAACTGCCAAAAGACAGATCCGTGGTAATTCTTGACCAAACGTTCAGCAATTTTGCTTGGCCTACTAAAGTAACGAACCATTGTGGTGAAGTCTGATTACTATTAGTTTCGGTGTACATTGGGTCAATAGAATTGTACTCTTCCCAATTTGCCATACCGTCTTCATCGGCATCACCACCCAAGTCGGTATCATTCAAAGGATTCAAAGTCCAACCATCGGCAAGGATATCCCAGCGCGCAAACCATAATTCCCAACCATCGGGCATGCCATCATTATCTGAATCTGCACTTACAGGATTACCTGAGCCAGCGTCCAATGCCTTACCATCAACCACAACCCACGTGCTTGGAGTAGAGTCTTCACCAAAGGTACTCTCAGGCAAACCCCATGAGTCGACATAGGTGAATAACTGAGTGGTGAGATTACCGGGCAAGGGAGTCCCAAGCGAAACATTTTGAGAATACATTCCATCCATAAGGTGATATTCTAGCCAATTGAATAATTGTTCATCAAGATCTAGTATCCCATCGTGATTAATATCGTATCCATCGCCGTCTGGATTCTTATCCCAATCACTACCATTCAGAGGATTTATTCCCTTGTTGCTGACTTGCCAATCACTGAGGTAACGTGCTTCCCATCCATCTGGTAAGGTGTCACCATCACTGTCAGGATTGTTCGGGTCGGTCTTCGACCAATTTGCAACATATTCGGGCAACTCATTATGGGACTCTATCAATTCCCCAGCTAATCCTAATTCTACGACATTACCCCACTTATATTCATGAAGGTTTACTAGACCATCACCGTCAGCATCCCAATTTGCATCTTCAGGACGAAGCGGGTCTAGAGTCCAATTATTCCCCCCATTAAAAGAATATCCAATCCATCGGCGATGTGCGATCTCCCACCCATCAGGCATCCCATCACCGTCACTATCAATATTTGTTGGGTCTAGCGGTTGATCATTTCCACCGCTGTCTAAGTAGGTCGAATTGGCTGCCGCAGATACTACACTTGAATCGCAATCATAACTCATATTTGGCAAATAATGGCACCATAGATTGCTCTCTTGGAAAAAGAATCCAAATACTTCAGCACCATCTGAAATCCCATCAGCATCTGAATCCGCACTCCGCGGGTCAGTAGAATTCCAACCTTGCTCAGTAATCGCTTCATAGCGGTACTCATCGAGATTGGTCCACAACCGCTCAAGGTAGGGGTCTTGTTGATCGTCGAGATTTACACCATCGCCGTCAACATCAAGAAGGGCATCGAATGGGTCAGTTGGATCTAAACCATAGGTATGTTCCCACCCATCAAATATTCCATCGAAATCCGAATCGTTATTGCCGGGGTCTATCGACTCATAATTAGAGAATTGTCCGGGGTCTAGACCCGCTAGGATTGTTGCGATACCGTCAATTTCGGCAATCGCCATTGTTTGAATGTGACCAGGGATCCGATCCTGAACTGACATCCCATATACGGTCGAATACCCACCATAAATGGACCATAATCCTTCAGCACTACCAACCAAGACCTCGCTTTCAGTAGGCAAAATTGAGTATACATCATTTGCTCCATCATTGGTATTGTTTTCATCACCAGTATACTCAAGATTATTACTATGCTCAATTACATCCGTTGCAAGGTCAAGTTTGTGCACACCTGAACCAGTACCAAGCCAAATCACATGTGTTTGTTCTCCTGGCCCATCTGGATATATTGCCCGGACATCGTATGCATTAGCAATACCAATGGGTTTAGTACGCATCTCAGTATCATTCCATTCGTTAAACCTCCACGAACATGAAAATGATTCTCGCAAAGTAACGGATGGGCAAATTAGTAGACCTTTGTCGGTACCAACATACATTTTTGGTATTTCGGATTCATATATTACATGGGCAAGATCTTGTGGTGTCGCATTAAATTGGGCTAAGGGAGTGCTGAAATCAGTAGAGGTGTTCTCAACCGGTAAAATGACACTTCCGGATGATGCAATTTCAACAACATATGCAATCCCCTCGGGTCCAGCAGCTAGAACTTGAGTATTGGCTGAATCAAGATTCAACTCTTCCATTGCAGTAATGGGGCCCGAGTCAATGTAAGTCCAAATCGAAGCAGGAGTCAATTGACCGTTTAAGTCTAGGTCAGCCACAATAACGCCTTGGTTGGTTGCTATGACCGCCAACTCACCACTGGATAAATCAAGAATTAGTAGGTCATTTAACTCAAAACCAGAGGGTAAGTTGTGGTCTACACTTAAAGTTGAATTTAATTCAATTATACTCACACCTAGTCTCGTTCCTGCATAGAGTTGCTCGCCTTGGTCATCGATTACCAATGAAATAACGTCATGATGCATGACCGATGATGTACCAGTTGCTTCAATTGAGGATGAATGGGGGAATTCATACAGCGTTCCTGAAACCGCATCAAGGCCAACCTGTTTTAATCCAGCACGGACATTATTTCCACCGTCTTGATAGGTTAGATATTCCTGAATATTGCTCAACTCTTCACCAATTAACAAATCAATAGGTGAAACCGATTGATCAGCACTTATTATCCCGTTACGGTCTAGATCCCAACCATCATTATCTCCATCAAGGAGGCGGTCGCTACGATTGTGGGGGTTTAGTTGAAAATGAATCTCCCAGCCGTCTGGGATTCCGTCTCCGGTTACTGGATGAGTATATTTTAACTCAATTCCAGCATCAGCATAATACCAATCGCTATCACCATTAGTCGGGTCTGTACCCAACCACCTATCTTCACCAAAATCGACAGTAACATTTTCTGCACAAGCTTTGCCAATATGAGGCCACCTATTCGTGATAGAAGGCCAATGAGATTGATTGGGCAAATCAGGAGCAGAAAACATGCAACGCAAGCCATCTAACTCAGTAGTCCAATTTTCACCTGAGCCAAAATTATACTCTTCGGAACTAGTCAATTCTTCATGAGGTGCAAGTATTCCGTCACGGTCAATATCAAACCCATCTTTATCGAGGTCTAAACTTCCGTCACTAGAATTCAAAGGGTCAAATCCTGTGCACGAATACTTACCAGTAGTCGTGTCAAAGGAGCCCGATTGTTGATAGCACATCACCGCTTCAAAGCCATCTGGCATTCCATCACCGTCGCTATCCGCAGAACGTGGATCCAAATACTGACGTTGACCGGTGAGCAAATCTAAATCTCCTGTGAGCCCACTTCGCAATGTCGAAAAACAGGCAGCAAAGGAATATGGCCAACAATATTCCTCACTCGCATTCAAGCCATCGAGGTCGAGATCAAACTCTGCATCTGAAGAAAGATTGCGGTCTAGGCCAGCGATATTGACCTCTCTACCGTCGACAGAAGTGAAATTCATCCACTCGCTATACAGGTTTTCATGTACATCTGGAATGCCATCGCCATCTGAATCGGTTACAGGTGGGCCTTCTCCCTCAGTATCCCCAGGGAAGATGTTTTCTACCTCAGAAACCGCAGGCATTTGCGACATCAATAATAGGCTACTCACCATTGCAATCGCGACGATAAGCGTTGTCTGTTTGGTTCGCATTGTCTCACCAACAAACCCGAACCCTTTGGGTTCGCTTATATGGATGGTGGAGCGAAGTTCGGATACCGCTTCATCATCGCATTGGGAAAATCATCGTAAAATCATTCTTTTCCAATATAAAATAGGGATTAGTTCAAGTTGCTTCGTTGCCCGCATCGCATAGTCGCATGTCCCTTTCGATAACCCATCTTGGCACAGGCAGTAGCGGCAACGCAACACTGCTTGCAACCGACTCGACGAAAGTCCTAGTCGACCAGGGATTCTCGGGGCGGGAATTAGAGCGCCGTCTTGCTAGTATTTCCATTCACCCGACGGATATTGATGGAATCGCAATATCTCACCACCATGGTGACCACGGCGGGGGTGCGGCAATAGCTCACAAACGCTGGGGTATTCCTTTGTATTGCAATTTTCGAACGGCTGGGGCGCTGGGATTAGATTTGGCTTCTGAAGTAATCTTGTTTGAGAACTTAGAGAGACTTGAAATTGGCTCAGACATTTCTCTTTTACCTGTACCAGTTCCCCATGATGGTGCAGATAATGTGGGGTTCATAGCCAGTCGTGGTGATGGCGAGCGTGCAGCAATTTTCACCGACCTTGGTTCGTGGACCGACGAGATTGTTCAGCATTTGTCAGGATGTAGTCATATCTCAATTGAGGCCAATTATGACCATAAAAAATTGTGGAATGGGCCGTACAAATATTCGCTAAAAGAGCGCATTTCTGGACGTGGCGGGCATCTATCTAACCAGCAAACCGGTGAATTACTCAGCATGGTAGTAGGAGACCATACTCGTAGTATCGTTTTGACTCATCTCTCAAAAGAAAACAACCGTCCACATCTAGCTGAAAGTACAGTATTGTACTATATTGATGAAATATTTTCAGGTGATTTGGCCATTTCCAAGCAAGATGGGCCTTCGTTCACCCACTTTGTCGGTGAGCCTACTCATGCACAAAATCATCTCGCTGAAGCAAAATTACTCCAATAAAACCCCTGCTTCTATTATCGGTTTGATGAATACTAATATTGACATGTCGGTTGAACATTAATCAATTTTCGCGCAAGCCATTCGACAATGATAGCCGATGACCTTCACAAAAACTACAATAAGCCATATGAAGCCCTTTCACTCTCCACTCATTATGGAGGGCTACTCTGAGATTGCCCAGACCCGACGCTGGTCCTGCTCAGAAGACGAAGATGGAGTGTCAGAAATCATCGGAGTTGTAATGTTACTAGCGATGGTCATCAGTATTTTGGGAGTTGTTGTGTTTGCCCTACAGCCTTACGTAAATGATTTTGACGACAACAAAAATTGGTCATCAGCTAGAATATTGACTGAGCAAGTGCAAGAAAGGATTAGTGTGGTTGGCTCGGCACCGAACGGAACCGGAGTCGCCTTCACGTTGCCACTTGTAACTAGCACTTTAACTGGATTGGGAATGGTCGAAACATGGACTATTCAAGCAGATATTAGTGGGAATGATCGCATTGATATTGGATTAATTAATGCTACAGCATTCAAATTGCTGAGCCCCAATGAGACAGTGGACAAAGTGGTAGTTATCGATAATGGCTTACACCAATCTTTCAACATTACTGGTCTCGGCAGTGAACATTCAATTGATACCAATCAATCCTTTGGTGATGAATTGATAATTGACGCTTATGATGACGCGGATAATATTGTGCACAGACTGGTGAGATTTCGCTTGTCCGGATTACGAATGGATACTTCCCTAAATACTGGAATCCATAGTGCAGCGATGGTGAATGATGGTTTGTTCAGTAGGATGCCAAATGAGGCTTGGGTAATTGAGAAGTTTCCTCCATTAAATGCTGCAGAAACAATGTCGGGACGAAACCGAATCGGGATTGTCCTCAGTGATATTAGGGCAAGTAGCTCTCTCCCACAAGGTAATTCAGCAACTTTAGAAATTGTTTCAAAGGGCCCAATTACACTATTTGATGGTGATGCGAGGAATCTGCGTTTTACCTACGATAACCAATTACACGAAATTTTTAATCCCCAATATATGGAACATTGGATGGGTGACCACACGGTTCACCTCGCCACTGGCGATACAACAGACTACCATGGTTTTGCGCCTTGGGGTCGAAGTTCTGGTATCGATGGAATTGGTTTCTTCCCCGCTGATGAAACTATCCTTCTAGAAATCGCAATTCAGCGTGTCGAGGTGAGTTGATGAATTCGCGTGCCGCATTACGGCGAGATGAGGAAGCTGTGTCGGCTGCTGTCGCCACAGTCCTACTCTTTGGGGGGGTACTTTCACTTATTGGCATGATGCTGATAACGATGTTACCTGTTATTCAAGAATTAGAAGGTTCAGTCGAGAGAAATGGCATGTTGACGCAAATGGGTGAATATTCCACACAAACTACGAGGCTAGCTGAATCAGGAATGCCTGGTGATTCGGTTAGGGTTGAAATGAACCCTCTTGATGGAGAATTATTGTGGGATAATCAACGCGGTGGAAGTTGGTATTCAGCAACTTGGTTGGAAGGAAATAGCCTACGCTTACGTGGAGTCTTAGACCTCGATTCAACAGCAGATATTCGCTACCCCTTTGGTGAGGTTGGAAGTGTGTGCTGGGATGATTTGCGACTCGGGCCGGAGAGATTACAAATGACACGATTACCTAACTTCTCAGGAACCGTAATGGTAGTTCCTGCAGCAAGCATCGCCCAAAATCTCCAACCAATTGAGGTAAAAATCACTCAAGGGGAAATCAGTGCAAGTTCGTCCTTGATAGGAATGTCGTCATGGAATATCCAACTTCCACTATCTGGTGCTAGTGGTGAGTCTTGGCTTAGTGCGAGTGCTGATGTAGAAGTATATTTCTTACGTGGAACTGGTGGCGCTACCGAGGCACCAGCATCTAATCCGGATTCTGCGACTGGTATGGGCAAATCATGGAATATCCCACTTGCAGTAGGCAATACAACGATACATCTTACCAGCCCTGAGACTACACGGGTAGAGTGGAATGGGCCCTCAAATGGACAGGATATTTTACCCGCTGCCGGCGGATTTTATGATGAAGGAGCAACTTGGTCGAAAACTTTCTTCACTGCCAACCCCGCAGTATTAACTCTTGACAGCAGTAGCCTTGCAAGAGTTCTGGTAGTTAGTGGAGATTCCAAAGCAGGAGATGCACCATGGCCGGCAACAACTGGTTCACTATTGGGTACCGAATTTTTACCTCCTGCCGCTGAGGGCACATTATTGCTAGATAACCCCAGCGATTCTGCTATTGTAATACGTTATTTGGGCGGCGCATTGAGTGTGGCAGCAAATGACTCCTTGCGTGTTGATTGGCCGCCCGCAACTGCTTCTGGAGCACCGACACTGAGTGCTGATGCGGCACTTTTTATGCACTGGCTACCTCAATCTACGAGCCTTGAAATGAATCGGAGCGGAAGTCTAGCACTACAAAGTGCAAGTGATACCGGGCGAATAAGTGGCGGATATTTCAATTTCTCAACTCCTACAATTGCTGGAAGTTCAGACAACACAATATTCAACATTCAAGTTGCAGGCATCAATTCGCAATGGAATGTGACTACTTGGAATATAACAGAAGAAAGAATTCACGCTCAATCTTCACATTCATTCACAGCCAATGATAGTAATACATTCAGATTACAAGTTGATTCTGGAAACTCAGTAAGAATTATTTCGTCTGTAGGGGATGATGGATTAGCCCATTTACCTCATGATGGTGAGCAGCGATGTACCTATCTTGGGACACAAGCTTCAGGCTGGATATCTACCCCACTTCCCTGGGCTTCTGCGGCAAGTTTAGGGGAGGCGGGAATCGAACATGCGTGGCGTACTGGCCTGCATCCATCCGGACTAAAATTAAGTATTTTTAGCACAGTAGTTGACGAGACCTTTCGCAGCGTAGCATCTGCATGGGCTTTTCACATGCCAAGTTTAGTTTATTCATTCAAAAGTAGCATTTCGGGTATGGAGACCGCTACTCGAGGCGGTGCTGTAGTAACAAATCATCCGGAGTTTCAAGCTGCGGTAATTCAGGCACCGAGTGATCGCTCGGGTCCGGGTCCGCGATTCGCTGCCACTGTACCGGTCGCCTATCCACTTACCAACTCGATTGTTGGAAGTGGAGAAGTCATAGTCGACCTAAGTATGGTTCAACGCTATCAATTGACCTCCTCTTTAGCCAACGAAATTAGGCGGGGCTGGGATGGCCCGTACGGTCAGGCATTGGCTGGAAAGGCGAGTGAGGACTTGTCCTATTCTTCTGACTGGACTACTTTTCCCCAACAATTGAGGTTGCTTAATGATTACAAAGGTTGGGTACCAGACCCAAGTCAAGACAGTTCTGAAACCGTCTATCATACCCAAGGTGAGGCGATTCAATTTACTTTGCAAATTAGCATATTGCACCACACTGCCAAGGAGGCGAGTTCATGAGTAACTTACGCAGGGACGAAAGTGGCGCCGCAACTGAACTTGGATACGTGTTTACATTCATGCTCGGAGTGGTTCTGTTGTCCATGTTTTCTATTTGGGCTTGGGACATCGAAACTGCAACCCGTGAGCGATGGAACGAGGAAGCGATTCAAAATAATATGGAGCGCCTTGCCGGAGCTATTGAGCGCGCTGACCAAGCCAGTAGAACTGTAGAAAACGGCTCTTATGCCGAGCCAGTAAATATCATCCCGTTTGAGGCCTCAAAGGCTTCTTTGACTATTCAACTAGACCAGCGCCAACTGATATTACATGACTCAGGAAATCTGTACGATCGCACAGTGCAACTGTCAGGTGCGGGATTATCTACTCATCAAGGAGAAATTGAACTGAGTGGAGTCGATACAATTTGGGCAGTCCACAAGGACGGGGTGACGATGATTACAACCCAACATCCAAGTTGGTAAGTTAATGTCCCATGATTGATTTGTGGACGAGTAATTGCACTTCACGCATTCTTGATTGGGCGCCTAATTCACGGAATACCGTGAGCGCTCGTTGCAAATATTCCATTCGTCGTTGTCTATCAGGTGCAGTTCCACCGAGCCTAGCGAGCAATTCACCAATTTGCATCCTTAGGTCATTAGCTTCTGCGATTATCAGGCCCTCTCGATACTGCTCAAGAGCCTCTTCAAACCGACCAGAATCGACTAGAACTTCTCCTAGTAACAATGTTATTTCGACCAAAGCCAATGGGTCACCGGCCTCGCCCATCAATTCCAAAGCCTCAGAATAATGATGCAAAGCCAATTCAGCGTCATTGACTTTAGCATAGTAACGCCCAAGCACAGCCCGAGCACGTGAATGAAGTGCTGAATCTCCTAAATAGTCAGTCTCAGAATGAGCAACAAATGCATGTTCACGTGCCAATTCTACCTCACCCAAATCCAGATAGGCGCGTGCTAGATTAATTCTGGCTCGACAAATCTCTGCTCCTTCTCCCTCAGAAATAATTGCTTCGACATTAGAATAGGCTTCCATCGCTTTGGGTTTATCGCCACGGCGGCGATAAAGGAAGCCAAGGTTGTTGTAAGTACGTGCTGCCCAGATAGAATCTTCCAGTTTGATGAAAATCTCCAGTGCGGAATGATGCATTTCAAGTGCCTCATCGTTGTTTCCTCGCTTAAAATTGACATCAGCCATACTGCTGAGGATCTGAGCTTGGACTAACTTTTCATCACTCTTTTTTGCCTGTTCAAGCGCATCAGCGAAAGTTTTCTCAGCATCATCAAAACGACCCAATAGAATCTGCACATCTCCCGAGATTTGCAGCACTGGTGCGGCAAGATTAGGGCCTACTTCACTTAGATCTAGTTTGTCGATTAAGTTCAATAATTCTAAATGACCATTGCTTACTAAAGCCGCTCCAGAGGCAGTTATCTGTTCCGCTGCTTCATCACTTTGCTTAGCACGTATCAAGTGGTGAATCAATTCGAGGTCACGATCTGGGCTTTCCTTTTGCGTTTTATACCACGCGGCAGAATCCAAATGCAGTGAAATTGAAGTCTGGTCGTCGAGACCTTGGAGCAAAAACTCTCGAATCAAATCGTGTACATCATAGGTGTCTCCATCAGCATTACGTGCCAATCCCTGCTCGACTAATGCATCTAGTTCGTCAACCTTCAGTTCCTGCTCAATCAATGCTTGCAGCGGTACAGAATCTCGGAAAACAGACAGTGTACTAAGTACGCGCTTTTGCTCGGCAGATAACTTGTTAAAAATTTCAACAGAGATATAATTCTCCAAAGTTTCGTGGAATTCAGTTGCTGGGGCACCTCGATTAATCAATTCAAGTACTAATGGATGGCCGCGTGAAAGATGATAGATGTATTGAAATTGCCCCTCATCCATTTCACCAAAGGCAGGTAAGAGGCTACGCGAAGCATCCTGATCTAATCCAGTCAATTCCATCGGTATGGAGACAATTTTTCCCTCTGCATCTTGCATTGGAATTGACTCACGATAAGAGCGACTGAAAATCACCAATCCTACTTGTTCCTCTAGATCCATAATCGCAAGTGCCAGTCCCTGTAGAGTTTGATGCAAATTTTTATCGCTGACTTTATGAAAATCATCGACGATAATTAGGCACGGATACTTTGCTATGGCATCTGTGATTAGGCGCACCGACTCGGCCGGTCTCGGCACTGGAGTAGCGGCGAGATAATCGAAAAGGATAGTATCGCCAATATTGGTTAACCAATCGGCAATTGCTTCCAAAAACGAACGTGACCCTTCCCAATCTTGGCAACGATGATAAAATAAATTTCGTCTATGAGTGAAACGCTCAATCAATTTACTTGCAATCGTTGTTTTACCGATTCCAGCAATTCCGGGCACAAGAATTGTTGTCGGCCTAGCCTCAAGTAACTGTACCATATTTTCCAATTCAGTTTCTCGACCAAAGAAATGTCGTGAGCGCGGTAAATCTTCCAATGAAGTTACCAATTGCTTTTCAACATGCTTTGAGAGATCTCTTTCAATTACATCCTCTGATAAATTACGCGCGTCCAAAACTCCATTGTCATCAATATAACGAATAACATCTACAATCCGCATTGTGAAAGGCAAAATTTGTCCAACTTCACCCAAAGTTGTAGATTTAGCATCACCACTAGCAAGGATGACCCGGAATGAAAAATCCTGTAATCGTGCCCATGTATCTTCTGCAAGTGCAAGTCCACCATCGGTTAGAAAGTAGGCCTTTCTCTTTCTTGAAACACCTGCGACATGGGCTTGCCTTTCAATGAGTAATCCATCGTCTTTCAAACTCGCTATTGCTCTCGGCACATTTGAGCGTGCGATAGCAACCGCATTGGCTATCCCCATTTGGGATAATGAAAAAGGGACTTCAACAGCACTAGCGAAATCAGCGTAATCTCGTAGATGTAAAAGTATCCTCTCTTGTACACCCGGTTTAGGCAGCGCCATTTCAATTCCCCCCTTTTTTGCTACACCTCTAATGGATTAGTAACTATTGATTAGGGTGTTGGTAATTGGGATCAGGCACCCATTGCTGGGTCGCTGGATCCCACAACCACCCTGGATAATCCGGATTTGTAGTCGGTTGAGGTGCAGGTGCTGCTTGGGCAGCAGTAGCGACTGCACTTTGCACAACCTCCTCCTCTACCCTTTCCTTAGCCCATGCATATGGGTCGTGTGGGATGGCGTCTTCTTCGTCATAATTCTTCTCTCCAAATTCCTCTTCATCTTCAAATTCTACAAAGAAGAAGGCAAATAATCCTAGTAATAATGCAACCACAATAACTCCGATAATTATCATCAACATCGAATTGCTAGATTCCTCTTTAGGCATCCCAGACTGTAGTTCGATAGGAGTAACATCCGCACCATATTGGAAATATACGTCCTTCAATCCACTTCCGGCTAATTGACCCTCGGAAACTTCCATTGTCCACCAACCATTGCTATCTGCAGTAGTGCGATTGACTTCTCTATTACCGTCAGCAATGCGCAAGAATACAACTTCACCTGGACGCGCGCGACCAGTGAAAATGGCCGGGGAATCTTCAACAATTGGTTGGCTAATGTCGCCATCCTCTCGCTCTACCGAGAAATCGATATATGATACCCAGAAATTCATGAATAATGATTCAACTTCACTACCATTAGAATCGGTCACTCGAAATTGAACATTTTCTAGAGATAACTCTGCATTTGAACCAAGCAAATCCATCGCATCCATTGGATTGTAAACGAAAACACCTTGGTCATTAGGAACGAGTAAAGATTTACAATCTTCCTCAGTAACCATTTGCACTTCCGACAAATCGCATTTGATGTTTAGAACCTCAAAATTGTGCCATTCTAATATCCCATCGGGGTCACTGAAAAATTCGTACATATTTACTTCAGCCGTAGTACAGGGATTCTCGGATTTGGAATCACGATCACAGAATAGGGTTACATCCTCATCCCAAGCCGTGCCATTGAATTGAGGCCTGAGATTGTTAGCCTTGTTATCAATAGTGAAAGTCATATTTGATGGCAAAGACCAGTCATAGCCATCATAGGCACGTACCGAAATTCGATACATGAAATCATGAGTAAGAGTAGTAGTATCCCACTCAACACTCCATAATTGGAAATTGCCTGCATAAGTGAATGTAGTAACTTGCTCAGGCGCATTGGTCAAAAATTGACCTACTTGTAAGTCTTCAATCAAAATTTCAATCTTGGTCACAGTGCCGTCAGTATCTCGGGCAGTACCACTAATTAATGTAGACTCTGAAGCCTTCAAGCGCCCAGATGAATCCGGTAGAGGTGCACTCAATTCGACCGATGGGCGGTCGTTATCATTGTCTACTACAATTATAATTTCACGATAGACGCATTCATCATATGTAATACGGCAGAAATTTGAATCACTAGCCCAAATTTTGAAACTGTACTCACCGGAATTTTTTCCTTCAGTACTCCATTCATATGTCCATGAACCACCGCCTGTAGACTTGGTAGTGACTGAATATCCAGGTCCCGTAATCTCGAAGTTAATTGCTCCATTTTCACGTACATCTTCTGCTCCATTTCCATAGGGATCTGTAACAGTGCCACTGAACACAACAACGGATGAATCAGTGGTCGTGTGATTAGCAGGGCTATCGACATAAAGCACTGGAGCGACAGTGTTCAACTGATAAATTCGAGTCAAGGCAGTACTATAATCAAGTCCATCGTATGCCCGGAATTCAAAAGTGTAATCATCTTCTGGCTGTTGCGACATATCCCATTCAAACGACCAAGTTTTCCACGGATGATTGGTCTTGTTGATTATGCCACCAGAATTGCTTGTATCAACTGCAATGTAGGCATTAGACCAATCGGTGACGCCCGGTGGTTTTACTTGAATTTCATCAACCATTCCGAATTGCTTCAAATTAGCATCATAATCACTGAAATATGGCCATTTAGCCCCATCCCAGGCCTGACCTTCAATGAAAATTATTTTCTTGAAAGTTGTCTCGTTTTCTTGGAGGACGTCGACACTAGGTAACATGTTAGTAAGAATGACCACGTTGTCCACTTGGCCGGAAACAGTCAAGTCGAAACTAGAACTTCCTTTACCCACTCGGAAAGCCGTGACTGAATAATGAGATAATTCACGTGAGTTTCCAGAGGTGCAATCGGGGTCTTCTCCATCACGAACTGCGTCTCCATCATTATCGAGTCCGTCATTGCATGAATCTTCGCCTGCATCTATGGCCAGATGATTCCAATTAGTATCGATATGGAAATTACTAGCGAGTGAAAACCATGGAGTATAGCCCCAAATGTCGGTAGTCATATTGTATACTTCTACACCAGTCGACTTGTCCTGGACAATCACATCCGCATTGGAGACATGGACTCCATTAGCCATAGTACGCAATCTAACAAGTTCTGCCTGTTGAATTTGAACTCCCCATGCGGAGTTTTGATTCTGAATATGCGCTTTAGATAAATCAAAATTTGTCAGATTAGCAAATTGAAACACGGTGGCATTTTCCTTGATTGACAACTGTATTGGCATGTTACGTGGCGGCATAGTTTTTGCTAGAGACAATTTGATGCACTCATTAGCAACCCAAGGGCATTCAGCACCAAACCATCCAAGGCTAACCGGGTATATCTCCCCCGATGCTGGATCTGGATCTGGAAGATATTCCGATTGAACAGTAATTGAGGATTCAGTAACATTGTAGATTTGTGCGGCCCCAGTCCACGTATTCTCCGAAAAGAAACCAAGGGTTGCATATTTGTTGCCGTAGTTATCATCCATCAATTTAGCACGAACAGCAAATTCTCCAGAGCCGACTTCAACATTGTTGCGATTAGCATTTATTATTGCACCTGTTGCCCTAATTCCATCACCATTATTTGCCGTGATAGTATTGTCATTGATCGTTGCACTAGACATGAAAATATGTAGGGCAGGACAATTAAAATCACCACCATACATCTTGTCACTGGTGCAAGTGCCTTCATTTCCTTGAATGGTATTGTTTACAATGTAGGCACGTCCTTTGGTCGGTGCTGGCACCGACCATCCGGAGTCTTGATAGTGGTATTCACCTACAAGAATTGACTCTTTAGTCGTATTCAAAATCGAATTGTTCTCTAACGATACATCAAATCCATCGCCATAAACCCAAACTCCATTCCATCCACCGATAGGTCCGATAATATTGTTGGTAGCCAAGAGAGTAGCACCGCGCACCCCAATACCCGAAGCTTCACCAGCACCGGAAATTGTTGTACCATCCAATTTGACTCTCGCACCATCATATGCGGTAACACCAGCACCGTCAGCAGTTGTGATCGAATTGTTACCGATATTGAGCCAATGATCAATATTTCCAGTTGATTTGTATCCATTGGTGTCGATAGCGTTGCACTGGATGTCAAAGGTTGAGCCGGTAAGTGAACCAGATGATTGGGACAAAAATATCCCATAGGCATTATTGGAAATGGACAAAGTATCTAACTCAATGTATGAATCTTCAGCATACATGGCAGAGCGCCCGCCACCTTGGGTGCCACAATCATCAGCATTAGAACCAGTAAAGGCTGAATTACGAATGGTGAACGAAGAAAGGATTCCAGTACCAGTTCCATAAGCCCGTACCGCGGAAGCATCCCAGCCATCACCATCAGTTCCGACAACGAATGTGCTGTCAATAATGGTTGGAGCAGCAAGATTTACTGCTATAACATTAGAGGTATTGATATCTGAGAATTTCAGATTATTTGCATTAATACTTGCACCATCAAAAATCAAGGCACCCAGAGAGGGGTTAGGATTTCCACCAACCGCTATCGGGTAACCGTATGCATTATCAAACTCAACATAAGATAGGACAGTTTTGG
>CAZPME010000014.1:0-21744 GCA_964587885.1 uncultured Candidatus Poseidoniales archaeon | reverse complement strand
ATCAATGGTATTCCTAAGGACCAATCCTTCCCCACATTTTGCATCATTGTTGAAAGTACAACTACCATTTGCCGTTGGATCAGCAGGGTCTCCCCAAATGAAACGGACTGGGCTTCCAGTTCCCGCAGCGGTGGCTCCACACGAAGATGCCCCTGCGCAAATTGCACCCTCGACTTCAATGTATGTTCCATTTGGAATTTGTATAGTCGTTCCAGCATTGATGATTAGAGTTGCACCACCCGCAACCCTCACATTACCTGTTAGAGTATGAGTTCCACTCCAAGTTTCGGTTCCGGTGATTTCACCGGATGAGGTCTCATTTTGAGCCATTGCACTAGGTGCAGCGGGAATCAAAACTACTAGGGTACTTAGAATCATCAGCATTACTAGACTGAGGCTTTTTGCGCTTCGCATGGTGTTCACTGCTTGCCCCACCGATGTGGGGGATATAAGGGTGCTCCGTAGAATAATGAAGAAAATGGCCTTAATAATATCATTTTCCACCGATAATATCTAAAAAAATATCATTTTACTATTCAAATATCTCCGCTTCGGTGACGTATTATTGCCATTTATAATGCAAAAACCTAGCAGGGAAGGGTTCTTCCAACTTCCGACAGCAAATTTGGCGAATTAAGAGAACCATAACCTGCCCGGTCATCATGAGGCAACTGTTGTCCAGCAACGGTGTCGGATGAATTTGCGATTGCATGTTTTACTAATTCAATACAAGATGTACCATTAGCATTTGCTCTCCCCAACTCTGGGTACTTCTCAATCATCAATGCTACTACTCCAGTAACAAAAACTGTAGCATCACTAGTTCCTGAACTGAGGTAATATGATGAGGATGGACCGGTGGAAATAATTTCTACACCTGGAGCAACTATCTCGGGTTTTTGATTCGGGCTCTTGCGGGTGACTTGTTGCAGATTTTGATTGCCTTTACTCGAGGAAGGCCACATTTTACCCTCCTCGTCCAATGCGCCAACTGCAATCGCTAGTGGTACATTTGAGGGTGTTGCTACAAATCCATCGTCATCTTCTCCGCCATCATTTCCTGCTGCAGCAATGACAAATACTCCCTTTTCCAGCGCCAACTCTACTGCAGAATATGTGCTTTGGCTACCTGCCATAGCATCTCCACCTAGGGATAGTGAAATGATGTCAGCATTTTGTTGCTCCCAACACCACTCAATGGCCGCGGCAACAACATTCTCATCCCCAGTATTTTCTCCATTATTATCCGATTGTAGAGCCGCAGCAACTGATAGGGACACATTTGGCGCCGCGCCCTTAATGTGGCCATCTGCGACAAGGATTCCAGCCATCATTGTACCATGAAAACTGCTACCATAATCTACAGGTTCAGTTGACTGTCCAACGAAATCCTTGAATTTTATATCAGTCGATTCCAAGTCAGGATGCTTGACATCAATTCCCGTATCAACAATGCACACTTTAATTCCGTTACCCGATAGGTTGCTTGCTTGCAATTCACGCAAACCACTGTCTTTCCAAGCCCATTCAGAGTCGGGATAGGACAGTTCGGTTATCGGAGATTGAGTATTCCACAATACGAATAGACTAGCCACAATTATTGCTACAACCCAAACTCCCGTTGTTCTATGAATTACTCGTCGCGGCGCTTGAGTCACCGGTACTGGTAAAGGCTCCCAGCCAACTACCTGAGATCGATATTGGTCTTGCCAACCAGCAATAGATGGATCGACTGCAGATAGCATTCTCGGGTCACTTGGTTCGGGGAGGTAATCTACCCCGTCCATCTCTTCGGGAATGCCTTTTTTGCTCACAACATTCCTCTCGTAATTTCAGCGAAAGTGAATGGGCATTTATTCTCTCCTAACATGAATAGCGTGAAGACGCAATATGCCTAACTGCATGTGAATCAACGTACAAATTCATGGTTAGCACTCATGATAATCCTCATGGGTAAACAATGCAAATCCAACCTTGCATTGTTATGCATGTGATCATTACACTAGAATTTCGCACCAGTACTGCGCTTTCGCCAATTGTTGAATACTGCGAAAACAATCAATCCAAATATTGCTGCCAATATCCAAGCAAGAGCATTGCTTGGTTCTTCAGATGGTCGACTGACGATATCAATCGATTGCACCAAGTCATCAGGTGTATCCTCCATTGGAGTTAATCCTGGATTAATGTGAGCTACAAAAATCTCAGGACCAGGTCCCGCATCAGTCAAATTCATTGATATTGCAAATTCCCGAGTTGTTCCTGCAGGAACATCCATCATGAACGAATTGCCGATACCTAGGTTTGTTGCATTCAGTGTTACAGTAACTGCCTCAGCGTCTAGTAGCCCGTCATTGCGAACGGTTACTACGAATGTATTGACTTCACCGAAATATGGTGCGTCCGATTTAGTATAAATTTGCTCAATTTCCAAATCAGCCTTAGCCAACTGGACGTCAACAGTATGGCTGACTGTAGTCAAATTATCCTCGCTTAGGTACGTGACTATAATTGGCCAACTACCGGAAGTTGCATTTAGTGGCGCATGAATTACCAAATTTAGTGTATGGTTGTCTCCCTTGGCCACGGTAGCAGTTGTGCTCTCAGGAGAAACATCCCATCCATCTGGTAATTGTGAATCATCAACAGTAATAACCATGCTATCAGCACCATTACCGGTATTCTCAATCTCAATTTCTAATGTTCCTTCTTTACCAGCACCGGCTCCTGCCACAGTTGTCGGATCAATTAATTCAATGCCATATTGCTGTGGCATCTGCAAATGGATACTGACCTCTGAAAGTGAGCCGCCCTCAGCCATTAGGTGCAGATTGACTCTGTGGCCGGCATCAATAATGTCGATTGAACTACCATTTGGTGCTTGAACACGGATTGTTATAGTCTTGTTAAGAGTTGCATTTGCGTCTACTTCTCCGATTCCTAACTCGATATCGGAGGTGCTTGCCCATTCACCTGTTTCGTTGAGTATCTCCACAATCCAATCGTCGGTATCTGGTGAGTTGCTAGACATTTCAGGCGTGGCTGCAAATAAATCATTAGCTTCGTTACCACCATATTCAATGACAATGTCCATTGTAATAACTGAATATTCTCCACCTACATCAGATTCCCAAGTTCCATTCAGATGCAGATTGTCTGCACCAAACGGAGTTGCTCCTGTAACCGTAATAACATCGTAAGAAACGCTATGAATCACTTCGCGATTAGCCTCTAATGATATTGGATTCTCAACTTGAGTGCCAATCGTTGAGGTGATGCGTCCGCTGTAGTCCATCTCCATGGAGCGCTGAATCGTAGTAAATTCTGTCGAAAAGGAAATCGTGTCTGCAGGCAAGAGTACCTGCAAAGTTCCATCTTCTCCAATCGGCAATTCCCACTCGGAATCATCACCTAATTCAATAACGACCATTACCGAACTTCCATTAATTATAGCCCCAGTAATATTGGTCTGTCCGAAATGATGCTGGCCTAGATTGAAATCTAACCAATTGGAATCCAAGTTAATTTTGCCACCATCTCGCATTTCTAGGTCTAGAGTACCTCCTTCGGCAACACCTGCATCCAAGTTTCCAATTGCCACATCAAATTCACCTTCACCAATATCATTCAGTTGAGCCCAAATAACCCAACTTCCAGGGGTTATTTCTGCATCCCATTCAATATTGCTACCATTCAATATTGCATTTGCCATGACCGGTGAACGGTCAAGTCCCACTTGCGGGTACAACCACACTTCAGTACGGTTCAAAACCGATGTGTCATCGAAAATATGAGAAATATTTCCTGAAACAGAAACTTGCCCTGCTACCATCATGATATCGCGACTAACATGCGAACCATTTACCACATAGCCGGATACGGTTTCATTACCATACCAGACAGTTGCAAAACCTTCCCTTGCGGCAGTTACATTGTAGACATCATTGACGGGAACGAACAACTTCCATACTCCGCCATCTACCGTAACAAGCGACGAATTGACATCGGTTGAATTCCCAATAATTGTAACGTTAACATCGTCAATTCCTTCACTAGTCCCCGGCAATTCATCTCCATTTAGATCCCAATAGACCTTTCCACCAACCTCAACCCAAGTCTGGGCAGTAATGTCAATGCTCACATTGGCTCCTGCAGCAAAGGTATCTTCTGTGAAATTGAATTCACCTTCGGCAATCGTCCAACGCTTTTGCAATCTTGTATCATTGAGATGAATCGACCAGTTTCCAGGCATTATTGAATCACGAATATATCCTGTTTCATTAGTTGGCCCGATGCTGACATTACCCAATCCATCTTGGTTTACAGCAGTAAGTACGAACCCCTCATTCATTTCCCCTAGCGAATCATTGAATTGAATATTAAGCCATGTCGAGGCTACTGTTTGCCATTCAACACCACGACGTGCTGAGTCATTATTGACGATTAAGGTAGATCGCAATTCTTGTTGGAAACCATTGATTTCAGAAGGTGGAACTACAACAGAGTAGTTGCCTTGCGGCACATATGCGGCAATTGTTCCATTCTCATCTGCCACTAATAATTCGTAATTCTCACCATCTAAATCGTATAGCCAAACGGTTGCATTTGCCATCGTCCCGGCGCTTACATTAGTCAAAGTTGCTTCAACTAACCATTCGGGCTCCAATAAAACTGGGACTGGTTCATCAGTAGGCTCTAATCCTACACCAATTGTCAAAGCTGGCTGAGCATTTTTGGTTTCGTGGTCACTTGCATTATTACGTGGGTCTTGCGCTGAAAATGTAACATCATAGACACCTAAACGTAATTCCACGCTAAGATTTCCGAGTGAGGTGTAATTCTCAGCAGTAATATTCAGCAATTCACCATGTTCACCTAACAAAGGAACAAATTGCATATCAATGCTTGTCGGTGTTCCATTTTCGAAGGAATTATCAAATGCCGTGTTTAAGAAAACGTTTAAATCGATAGTTTGCAATCCCGGTTGGCCTATCAATTGCCAATCCGGACCACCTTCACCATCGACTACGAAGGACTTGTTTGACACATTCAAATAGTCATTCAAGACGGAAATAGTGTAATTGCCATCAGGTAACTTAAAACTAAAACTTCCATCCTTTTCGATACTAGTGAACCAATTTACGTTTCCATCATCAGTAGCTTGAATCTCAACATTATCCCATCCTGTCAATCCCTCAACATAGGCAGATTGATTATCGTAAACGTAAAGCCACCCCATTGCATTCCTCGCCAATTCAAAGGTCAAATTGAGTGGTTCCATACCATCGCTAACGGTGATATGTTGGCCAGTTGCAGATTGATTAGTAACTGATAGTGCTGTTGCATCAAATTCCATGCCTTCGGGCAAAGATACCTCGAAAGTCCCATTGATATCAGTGACATCTGTGATAATAATATTTCCGGAACGGAAGGTTACTCCAATTCCATTTGCAGGAAGGAAATGCTGTGGAAAACTCTCGCCCTCAGGTGACTCTTCGCCAAATACTTCAGGCATAAGAACGACTCCAGTTACATTGATACTCTTCATGTAAATCCAATTATCAATCACAAGATCTTCTTCCAATAGGTCAAATTCATTGTACAATATATAGACATCATCAGAAGTATCTGTGGCAATCCATTCACCCTTCGGTAATTCTACACGTACCACTCCAGTCTCGTTTGAGGTGGCATTTACGACAAAAGTTGAATAAATTGCATTAGTAAAGGTGATGGTTCGATTGGTATTATCCCACGATTCAAATTGGTCGGTGGTTGAGTTATGCACAGTATCGGAAATAGTTATAGTAACATCTTGATGAATCGGTATGGCGAAATTGACGCTAAGGTTGCTCGGGTCATCCATGGCATATATGCTCTCATTATACTCATAAAAACCATCACTATCTAAATCGAAACGGTAGTAATAATCACCAGGTGGCATCGGACCATAGGAAAAGAATCCGGTTTCATTGGTAGTAATCTCAATTACATCGTCATCACTCAATCCGATATCTTGCAATTCAAAGGTGAAGTTCTCCAATGTTTTTCCTGCGCTATCAGAAAGATTATCGCTGAAATATGATCCAGGGACCTTCATTTCAACACCAAATGAAGCAGTAATGCCGATATCAACTGGGTCAGGCAAGAGAATTTCTCGGCCACTATCCAATTGAGCGATCATGTTGTATCGGCCAGGCATCAATCCGGTCACGTAGAATGAACCGGCCTTAACCATGTCACCGGAAAAGGTTCCGATTCCCTTGAATAATCCAGTTCCGTTAATCGTTCCTGTGCCAGTGAAAAATCCACCACCTTCGAAAGTAGCCCCCAACATTTCGCGTGTGAATGCTACCTCGCCTTCTGCAGTAAATCTTCCTTGCGCAGCAACTTCTCCAGAAATCATGTAAGTAGATAATTCAGGTGATGAGGAAAGTAAACACGCACTCGCATTCTCAGGCATGATGGCATTATCAACATCACTAGCATTGATACAGGGTTCAACATCGCTTACAGCAATCCATACTGCATCAATTACCCCATTGCCGTTCCAAGTTCCATTACTTGTGAAAGATTGGCCATTGCTCAAAGTGCGCGTGTAATTACCAGAGAAATTGTAAACGGTAGCAACACCATCGCTGGTAAATTCACCAACTTCAGTAAAGGTAACTTCTCCATTGCCTTGAACAATCCGCTCTTCTAAAGTTGTAAATGTCCCATTGGTTGTGGTAACGGTTACGTTGTCAGTATCACTCCAAATATTTCGCAAAATGAAATCGACATCAACTAATGCATCACCATTAAAACTATCATGCCCAAACCAGCTAACCTGTCCGCTAATTCCCGAGGAGCCAATCTCAATAACTACGTTCTGAGCATGGCGTTTACCTGAATGTCCTTCATCACCAGTAACATTGAGGTGGACTTCATTTAGCCAAGTCATGTTTGAAACTTCACCCAAAAGAGAGGTTAATTGATTGATATCACGCTCTTCATTGTAAGTGGTAGTCAAATCTTGCAGTTTATTTCCGAGATCTCCAGAAGTAATTGCATCACGGTCAACCTGTGCATTGTAATCTCCGACAAAGGCACTGAAACGCAAATGACCAGCTGGGACAACAGCACACCAATTACCATTAGCATCTGCATCGGTAGAAGCTATTGGAATCCAGTAGGTGTTATTATCCATATCCATGGCATCTTCGCCGCTAAATGCATCACGCTCAACCAATACTCGAACACCGCCCATTCCCACGCCATCATCTGACATTTGTACTGTTCCGCATACTTCGGTTCCAGTGTAATACTTGAGTACCTTGACGAGAGTATTGGCAACACCAACTCCCCGTGTTTCAGCAAACTCGTTGGGGAAATCGACAGTATCTGGGACTCCAGAGCCATACCAATTTGCAATTACAAAGTGGTTCAACATTGCCGCGGGCATTGTTGGAGCAGAAGACAAAACTGAACCTGGTGAGCCAGATTGCTGGAAATGCTGGGCAGGTTGCGGATTATTAGTGCCTGTATCAAGGCCAATGCTTGAAGCACCGAATCCAACATATGTCCGAGCCAGCATTGTATCAAAGAATGCAGGCCTGTGGTCGACGCGAACGTCAGTCAATTGAATCGGATCAAACTCGGTTCCTGCTTGTTGGGCAAGAACATCTTGCCTCTGTGCATCATACCATTCATCAAGATCCATTTCATCTTCAAACGAGCCTCGCGTAGTCATGTACACAGTATCGAGGAAGTGCTCAACATCTTGACCACCTAAAGTAGTAGGTGCGTGGAAAATTCCAGTTGGGTTTCCGTAATTGTAGTATCGGTCTCGGTCACTATGTCCACCTACAGGATACAGTCGGTTATCAACAGCGAAATAGCGAATTTCGTGATTTCGCTGCATCATTTCTCCGGGCATACCTTCACTGTCTTGAACAGTGTAAACGCGATTATCCATGAGGTCTGCATATAGACCAGCCAAACCCTCCGTATCTAGAGCAGTCGTCAACATTTGACGAGCCAATGCCAAACGAGTATTCTTGCGATGTAGATTGGTCGAAACAGATTCAAACTCCTCTACTGTGTCACTAGTATACCAATAATCACCAACAATGTAGTGAGTAGTGTCATCTTCGGTTTCTTCTGCTGTCCTAATTCGACTATCAAACAGGCGTTGTGCACCTGTTTCAAGAACGAAATCTTCTCCAACACAATCATCGGTCTGATTATTACAACTCACAATTTCCTGACCGTCATAAATTCGGTAAACAACATCTTCGGTTGGCAATCCATCTACAACAATCTTACCCTCAGCCATAGAGATTTCACGGTTGACCTTGGTCACTTTGAACATTCGGTCGTCGACGATGTTATCGTTGACAGCGGTTACGATGTCAGAGAATTCTTCGGCTTGAGCCGCGGTTAAATGGCGGTCAATGGTTGTAGAGAATGAATTAGTAAGGGCAAACTCGCCATCAATTCCTCCGTTGTAAGCCAAATCACCTTCAGCTAACTGCCAAATGAACATAGCCATCAAATCTTCTTGTGAACGGCTCAATAACATATTCCCAGTTGCAGGAATTCCCGACTGAAAGTTGTCTGATACGGTAGGGTGTTGTCCTTGAGCTAGTGCCTGGAATCCATAATCCCACCAAGATACGAATGCAGGGCGATCGCCAAAGCGCTGGTGACACACTGCATCTTCATCTGTGGATTGTGCAGAAATCCAAATACCCCCTAGGGCTGTACAATCCTCTTTATTTGCCGCATTATAAGTCAAATCTTGATTGGCCAACCAATCATGGGCAACATTCCAACCGTACCCATTGAAGCCGGGACCAAACGCACCAAGATATTCTAGCGCACCATTACTCGAGTCATATGGAGTGTGGTCTAGTATTGAGAAGTCCCAAATGTCGTAGCGGAAAAGATCTGGTGCTAGGTGGTATATCTCCTTATCAATATTTTTTGCAGCGTCATCTCCACGTGGAATACCTGAGTCAATTCCGTAAGTTGCGTGTTGACTTGCCATTAGGAGCATAATTAATCCAATAGCACAAAATGCAGGGCTCTTCCACAATGCCTTTCGAGTTGCAGTAAAGCGGTCGGCTGGAGTTCTAACACCCATGTGGCGCCACTTTTGAGCAAAGTTACTTGCACCGGTTGATTGCCACAAGGCTACAGTTGCCCAAGCGCCCAATACAGCCATTGCTGGAGTTGCATTGAAAACGAAACGACCTGCATTCCAAGACATTACTGAAGCAACCAATACCCAAATGCCCAAGTATTGTCGAACAACTTGATTGCTGCGAATACCTTGGATAATACCCATTACACCTGCACCGAGTGCAAGTACGAAGACAATCGGTCCGAAGGATGCGAATAGCATTCCACGGCTTGGAGCCTGTGCTTCAGCAATAGTTCCGAAAATCTTGTTCTTAGTGAAGTAGAAACCACCTGTTGTTAATACATCCCAACCATTGTAGATATCCAAGAATTGCAAAATCCAAAGTCCTCCGAAAATCGCTATTACTGCGATAAAGGCAGTTAGAACTACGAGTAACCACGGCTTATCTCGTGAGCATATTGCCAATACGCTAAGTGAGAGGGTGAAACCAAGTATGTAGAACAGGGGCTGCATTCCAGAAGCATCCCAAATAAGATCAAGTTGGAAGTGCCCATAAACAGGCAGTGGTATTACGAATGAAAGCAATAGCATTATTGATGTCGTAACCGCTAAGATAGTACTATCTCGGCGCTTAAGCAAATTCAAGATTACTTGAGTTGAGAAGGCTAGGAATAGAATCCCCGGCCCATATACGAATCCTTTCCAACCCAGTGCGACGATGGCGATTGAAACACCCGCCAATACAGCATACGAAATTGCAGCAGGTCTCTTCTTAATCACCGCGCTAACAGCCTCAATGATATAGGATAATGAGAATCTTGCATCCTTGGTTAAACGCTCAGAGCCACCATACTTTATCGACTTCAAGTAGAAGTGGAATCCCATTGAAAGGAATAGCAGAACGAAGGCATCGTGGTCAGCCAATGCGAAAGTGCTGTGACTGACGTGACCCGGCATGAATGCAATCATCCATGCGGCGATGACTCCGGCACCCTTGCCAAAGTGTTCTTTGGTCATTGCAGCGATTGGAAAGACGGTTAGTGCGCCGAAAATTGCCGGCATTGCACTAACTGACCACCACACTGCTTCATCAGGCGTGCTACCTAAGAATGGTGCGAGAACAAAGCCCCCAAGTGCCAGTGACCAGGTAAATAATGGTGGACGGGGATTGATTGCCCCTACAGGATAAGCGCGGTCAGCATCAACGATGAAATGTGCATTGTTGGCGATGATGTAATCGACTGCACGCTTCATGTACCAAGGGTCAGAACCCCCAGTCATATCCCAGCCACCGGTTCCAGCGGCATTCATTGCAGGGATGACGTTCCACATTACACGGATGAGTAATGCTGACATGAAAGCAGTAACAATTAACAAATTGGCCCAATTCTCAGACCACCAAACGCGTGCTGCACTTGGACTGCTCAACTCCCGATTCGACCAATTCCCATATTTTTCATGTGTGGCGATATAAAATGTACCAACAAAGGCAAAGAAAGTAAATCCTAGCCAAATAAATACACCCCATGTGCCAGTAAGTGCATCTACAGTATAGTAACCATGTTCTTGCCACAGGCCTGCAGTATAGAGGATCCATGCTGAAGACAAAAGCATAGCTCGCGTAAACCAACGCTCTGCAGCAAAGAAAGCCACTATCATTGAAACAATACCGGTAAATAATGCCCAGAAAAATCCTACGTGACTATATTGGACTTCCTCATGTGTTAATCCTAAACGAGCAAGTCCATCACTCATACCAAAATGAATCATTGATGCAATATGTGCTGCTACCCAAACTCCAAGAGCCAATAGCAAAGGCAAGGAGCTCTTCGCTGGCAACATACCATTTGGTTGGGGCAAGTATTTGGCCCAATTACCCTGACCACACGGTAGTAAAACTCCGCGCTGGGCAATCGCAACGATTCCTCCAATTAATATTGAAGAAATCAATGCACTAAAGAAAAGGAAGCCAATAGCCTCACGGTGATTGTCGATTACCAGTTGTTCAGTACCATTTCCTTCTACATCGAATAACTCTGGAGCCCAGGTATCTGCCATTCCAGCGATAGCCATAGACACCATAAGACCAATGACTGTAAATGTCAAGATGGTAGACGCTTCAAATCTGTGGTTATTGTCGAGGAGGAATCCCCCGAATGCTAGAATCATAAACAATATACCAACCACTGGGCTGACATATTGTGAAATTCCAAATGCAGCAATAGATGCAACAATGAAAAAGGTCAAGGAAATTTGACCCTTGCTGAGGGAGAGAGTTTCATTGTCGCGTAGTATGCGGGGTAGGGTCGCCAAAATGGCGGCACCAATGAGCATTCCAAATTCAATGCCCGAAGTTTCGTTTATTAGTTCGAAGCCAACTGCTTCACTACTTACAAATGCCAATAATACGGCTAGGGGGGCAATAAGCCAGCCTAGCACAAATGATGGCGCTTTTTCTTGTGTATTTTTCTCTCCCATTACTGTTCCCTCGTCGGTTTCAGTTCAGCCTAAAGGCTGAGGCACGCCGGCCACCTGAAAGCCCTTTTTAGCCGTTGCCCTGAGCACAGAACTTGAAATGTGGTGCAGCGGCGTATTTTACAGTGAATTAATAGGCAACTTAGTGATAAATAAATCACCCTATTTTAGAGCACGATGACCTATGTCTCGGCGATAGTGAGAGCCCTCTAAATCAATCGCAGATATCACTGAATATGCTCGCTGTGCGGCATCAGACAAATTTGCTCCAATGCCAGTTGCGGAAATTACCCGGCCGCCGGAGGAAACCAATTGCCCCTCAACAATTGATGTCCCAGCATGAATTACCCAACCATCTCCAGTAGCAGAAAGGCCTGCTCCGGAAATTAACCTTCCCTTAACCGGCGGACCGGGATAACCCTCGGCCGCGAGGACTACTGTCAAACAACTCTTGGATGAGAACTCAGCCCGATAATCGGCAAGATTTCCGGTCGCAGCACTATGAAGCATCGCGTATACATCACTACTGATGAGTGGCAAAGTCACTTGGCACTCTGGGTCGCCAAATCGAACATTAAACTCCACAACAAATGGTTCACATGACTCATTTATCATCAAACCAACATATAGGACGCCACGATAAGGATTTGTTTGGGCGCTTAGGCCACGATGCATTGGTTCGACTATTCGGTCACATACTTTTTCAAATACTTCTGAAGTTACAACTGGAGCAGGGCAATATGCACCCATCCCCCCAGTATTGAGGCCAATATCACCTTCACCAACACGTTTGTGATCCTGGCTTGAGGGTAAGCAAACATATCCACTTTCGTCCATCACTACGAGCATGCTTGCTTCTTCGCCAGCAAGAAATTCTTCAAGTAATACACTACCATCGGTAACTATTGATGAGTTGATAAACTCAACTGCTTCAATGCGATCTTGAGTTACAACCACGCCTTTTCCACCAGCCAATACATCGCGCTTTATCACCCATGGATTGCCTGAATATTCATCGAGAGCGGATTCAATGTCGCTACTCGAAGTCAATACTTTGAATCCGGCGGTCGGCACCCCTAAATCTTGCATCGCCTGCTTAGCACGTAATTTACTTCCTTCCAACATGGCATTTTCAGCATCGGGGCCAAAGCAAGCGATGCCTATGCCGCGTAATTTATTCGCCAAACCAGAAACTAAGGGGGCTTCTGGGCCAACTACAACAAGATCAACAGCCAAATTCTTTGCTAACTCTACTTGAGAGTCAACATCCCCTGCAGAAATTGAATGATTTGTTGCAATTAGCGCGGTTCCAGCATTCCCTGGGGCAGCATGGATGGATTCAACGCTAGCACAATTGAGCAAAGCCAAAGCAAGAGAATGCTCTCTTCCACCACCTCCGACGATTAGGACTGTAGCACCTCCACTCTCCGTCATGATACACGTTCCGAAGGAACAGCAAATGAGGGTTTCCAGTATGGACTTTCACTGTTTCCGGCGGTTGATTCAATAGCCGTCAAACAAAGGGGAGGATAATGGGATTTGAAGACCTCGGATTTGTGATGCTAATTCTCTCGGTTCAGTGGCTATATTTACCTGGTTATCTTGTCAATACTTGGGCGATGCTATGGGGCAAGATGTTACCTAAAATTGGATTTGGACCATGGCCAATTGATGGTGGCAAAATTCACAAAGATGGGAACAGATTATTGGGTGATGGGAAAACCTGGAATGGTCTTGTCGGCGGCTCCCTTACTAGTGGCTTGCTTGCAATCGTCCAAGTATGGCTGACTCGTGACCGCAGCTATGACTCCGCTCCATTCATCGACTTGCTATGGGGCATCCCTGAAGGTGCATGGTATGCTATTGGCGGATGGGTCGGTACCGCTTTCATCATCGGAACGTTGCTCGGTTTTACCAGTTTGATTGGAGACTCAGTTGGCTCCTTCATCAAACGTCGACGCGGCCTTAAGCGGGAAGGTGACATCAGCAGCAAAGCACCTCTACTTGACACCTTACCATTCGCCTTATTCACCTTTGCAGGGGGCTTGATTCTATTGCCTAATTCAGTGCATTCCGACACAGCATTAATTGTCCCAATGATTGGCTTATTAATACTCACTCCAATTATTCATCGTGCCTTCAATCTCATCGGCTACAAATTGGGCTGGAAAGACGTACCTTATTGATGCCGGCAATCGTAGGCTTGAAGGGCTGCGCGTTACGACAGCACAACATGCGAAGAATCGTAGTCATCGCCATAACCCTAACCTTTCTTATCAACTCCATGCCGATTCAGTCAGGAACCTTAGAAGAAAATCCAGCACATTATTCCGCACCACCAAGTGATGGTAGCACAGTTACAATCACCGATGTTGTGTATTGGAATGGAACTCATGTTCTTGATGGCAATGTTGAGATATCTGATAATGGGTTTCTTTTCATTAATGGCAACATTACCGTCATAGACGGGAGCAGTATCAGTACCTCAAATGGAAATCTAAGAATCTCAGATTCTAACCTTACTGCCAGTACTACCGAACAAAGCCTACAAGTAAAGTACCAAGATGGAAATGTCGAAATCCCCCTCCTTGAATACGGAAATAACTCAATCACATTCCACTTTGCTGACGATGTTGGGAGTTACGGACCCGGTTTTGATACTCAACAAAACCCTACTTCATATGCCCAAAACACTTCTCATACAGTCTATTTCGATTCATCTGGTGAAAATTCGACTATCGTCAATATCACCCATAACCCATACTACATTCCTACTATTACGGGCATTAGTGTCGTTGGACCTAGTGGCGATACCAACCAATATAATCCGGCAGAATTAACTTCCAGTGGCTTGTACTATTGTTGCACTCACCACTGGGAAATAAATGTTGGATTTCAAGATGATTTTTATCTAGACACTAGTACACTTTCTGGCGTCAAAATAAGCGTTGATGGGCTCATGCACGCATCTCAAAGCAATATCGACCGTAGCGCTCCAATTCAGGCCAATGCTGTAGGAAACGTGACTATTTCAGAGTCAAGTTTTACCCGCAATTTGGATGACGAAGATATTCGTTTAGAGCCATGGGCCTACATCAATTGGGAAAACTCAAGCGGGACAGGCGGTTTTGTGGACCACTGGATTCGCACGGTCGGGACACAGCAGATTCGCACGAATGCAGGTGGATCAATCATTACTGCTACCAACTTAGGTTGGTTAGGCTTGTCGAAAAGTGGTGAATCAGATGATTATGGCATGTGGGACTTAGAAATACCCGAGCGTATCATTGAACTAGAAGACTCAACAGGCCAGCACTGGCAAGAGGAAGCGAAAATACAGGCCACATATAATGGCGCATGGGGTAATTTTTCAACCGGAATTATCGACCTTGATTCAACTAATCATTCATATTTCCATCTCAATTTTTCGTTGCCTGAATTATCTGTTGATAGCATCACATTCGACAAAACGGAACAATCTGTTGGATCACCCGTCAGCGCCACTGCGACTGTAACCAATAGTGGCGCAAGTGCTGAAAACGTCACATTGGATTGTGTTCTATCTGGCAATTCAAGTGACGCTCGAATCTCGCCTGCCTACCCGACAGTAGATGTCCCATCTGGGGAAACTGTTGAAGTAAGTTTCACTTGGAGGGAGGCATCCACTGGTGAAAGCACATTGACTTGTAGTATTCTAAGTCCAAATGGCATATATCTCAACCACGAAGACTTGGCGACTTCCCCTAAGGTAGAATGGCAAGAATTGTTCGATGCTAGTGATGGTAATACAATTGTATGGGTATTGATGCTTTCAATGGGAATTGGCATATTACTTGCTGCATTCATAGCCATACGCCAAATGAATGCAATTGATGAAGAAGCCGACGAAGAAGCCGACGAAGATGAAAAGGACTACGCCGAAATCGAAGACTAATCGGCTACCGGAGATGAAGATAATTTAACACTCAACGGCATTTTTGTAAGATCCCGTGCGGTCTTCATCCTCATTATAGTCCCAAAAGAATTCATATGCCGCATTGTCATCGATTAATTTGTTTTCACCCATACTTGAGTGCCACAAATCGTTAGTCACTGTAAATTCCATTGTATAGCAACCATCTCCTTGGTAGAAATCATCACGGTCAAGGTAAGAGGTGTCAATACCACCAACCGCTCGTGTTGCAGTTCCATCAAGAGTCACCCAACCGGTTGAAATGTCGCTAGAACCACCAGACCATGTGGCAATTTCACCATCGACTGCTACAGATGTACTGCTGTAGACTGTGGTTCCATCAAAAGTGATGTTAAAGGAAAATGTATAATCACCCATTATCGGAACGATTTGGGTGGAATATTTGTTAGTATCTCCACCTGTTTCGCGAGTTTTTGAGGGGTGGATTAAACCAATATTTGCACTCAAAATTACTCCGTAATGCTCCTTTGTCCCCGTATCATCATCATATTCTGAGACAGTATACAACTCACCCCCAGCATTCTGAGCAGTACGCGTCATCAAGTCACCAGGTACTGGACTTTCATCACTATTACCACCAACGCTTGCAATAATCGTATAGGAATGCAAGGTATTTCCAGCACCATCTAAAGCATTGCCACGATAACAGTCAGCCAATGGGACCTCGACCTTCTTTTTTCCAGATACCGCTTTTACTGATGAATTCCAAACTTCAACTCCATCGAATTCAACCGAAACTTCGATGTCATCTCCACTTGAGGTATAAATGTAGAATTCAAGTTGGTCATTATCTTCATCAATAGCTATTTCGCTGACTGCTAAATTACCAATCGCGGTGAAATCAAAGGCAGCCAAATAGGGGGCGGCACCAAGTAAAATCCATGCGACTCCAATGGTAACGAATTTATCGGTTGATATTCCGCCTTTCCAGGTCTTCAACCCATAGGTGAAGGCAGCATAAGAGGAAATAAAGACGCACAAAACAATTATTCCAGGCAAGATTCGAAGATTGTAAAAACCAACCATTGAAATCAGCAGGAGAAGGGCCCCCACACCAACGAGTAATGGACTACCTTCAGTTGAAGAAGGTGCGCTCTTGTCCGATTCATCAACAACACCCTCGGCCTGAGAAAGTAAACCTGACTTTTCTTCTACTGGAATAGGCGCTTCTAGAGTATTTTCATCATTTTCAGTAACCAAGTCGGTTGCTTTGTCCAACAGTCCACTCATTATTTCTACCTCCTACAAAGTAATCCTATACTCAGATAGTTATGAACCCAACCCCTTGAAGAATGACGATAGTAACGTTTCCCCCATTTGAGGTTATTAACCAAAATGAAACAATAAGAATTGGTCTGGTGAACCAAACCAAGTTTGTCATTCTTCAGGCTCATCGTCGTCATTGAAACGTCTGAATCCAACCGCCGCAGCCAATGCGAGCATTGAGAGAGATGGTATTACTTCAAAACCGGGGAGGTAAACTCCTCGGACGTAAATTGTAATCTGTTGAGATTCAGAGTTGCATTTATTTTCATCCTTACAAGAAAAATCACTGGTGGCTTGGAATTCCAAGGAATAATACTTGTCAGTCCAACCTTGATTCTTTGGCGTTCGAACAAGAACTCGAATCTTTTCTGGTGGATCTCCAGCCATGATTTCAGTGCTTACAAGAGGCAACTGAACTTGGAACCCAGCTTCATCTAACTTAGACATTGAGGATTCGGTGACTTCAACCTTGAATTTATCCAAAGCATTTCCTTGATTATCGACCTTGAATACGTAAGTGTGATCGACATATGGGCGCATCTGGGAGAACGGCTCTTCAGCTTCTACCTGCAAACGGCTGAATTGCTGAATTACAACGATAATTGCTACAGTCTTAGGCACCGGAGTAGGATTGGCAACACCATTTGCGGCAGTTACCGTAGCGGTGACTGAAAGTTGGTGGTCGCCTTCTGGAGCGCGTAATGCACCACGTACGGTAACATCAAAGTCAATCGTACCTAGTGGGGGAACTGTCAGCGAACCTGGCGCTGCATAACCTAAACCATCAGACTGCACAGTAATCTGAACGTCTTCTGCATAATTGGTTGGATTGGTTGCCGTACATTGGGTAGCACCCAATCGAGCTGATCCAGGTGCAACATCTATGACAATACTAGAAGGAGTACATTGCAGGTCAATATTTGGATTTGGCGAGCCTTGGGCCGCAGCGGGAATTGCTACTGCCATCAATCCGATAACATACATTGCAAGGATAGCAAGGCTAAATCGTGCGGCTTTCATCTCGTCACCTACAGTGTTCCCTACAAACGGGTATTGATAACGCTTATGGGGATAAGGGCCACTACACAACTATCAATTTTGTAGTCATTGAGACTCGTTTCGCAAATGTGGTGATGGGCCCGGCCGGATTTGAACCAGCGACCACTCGGTTATGAGCCGAGGACTCTAACCAGACTAAGCTACGGGCCCTGAATCCTTGCGCTATGTCATAGTTCATAACCGGATTCATTCCAACCTCAGAATTGACCAAGACTCGACTGTTTCGGTTTAATGGCGTTGCGAGCAATATTTTCACATTCATCACGGACACTAACCGGAACAAAAAGCAGGACGCGCTCACTCGGTTGGGTGAGCGAGCGCACAAGTTCTGAAACTTCAGCCATATCGCGGCCGTCCTCAAGCCGTATTCCCTCAACATAAGGCTTGTATCCGGCTTTCGAAATCGTCGCCATAATTAGGTCACGTGACTCATCATAACCTTCGCCTTTCACAACTTCACTAATTAATGGCATAATTTTCTCGGCCATTTCAACCGTTAACTCGTCAATGCGCAACGACTTGTGGAAATCTCGTCGCGACATCATTCGTTGTGCATCTTCGGAAAGATGAGCGTCGGAATGATTGGCCCATTCGGGTAATGCAACTTGGATATGAGCGTCGGTAATTGCAACATAAGATTCTGCCGATAATTCACTATTGCATAACATATCTCTCAGTTCTCGACTTAACTCAATTTCTCCATTAGCAGCAAGCGTGCGCGCTCGTACAAGTAATCGGGTTAGGTAACACTGAGTCAGCATATTCACTTTGTGGAAATAGACTTGCGAATACATATGGAATCTCGTCACCAAATAAGCTTCAATGGCAGGTTGACCCCAACTTTTTGCATAGATATGGCCATCTTCGCCTATCCTCAATGCACGGAAGACTCGCTCTACATCGAAACCACCGATTTGAGCCCCAGAATTGCGTTCATCGCGCTTAAGATAATCCATCCTATCAACGTCGAGTTGGCTCGATACAATCTCTTTCAAAAATGGTGCAATTACTTCACCACCATATTCCGACTCTCCAGACATTATCGCAAATAATCGTCCTAATCGTGCCTCGCCCAATATTGAGCGAATTACGCGGCCGATTTCAGTGGCTTCGCTTTCAAGCAATAACCGCCCCCAATGCTCGTGAGTATGATAGGTAGCAAAAATAGTCGGATTTTCCAATAAATGCGAAAACGGAGGGTGGCCAATATCATGTAAAAGGGCGGCAATTTGAACCAATTCAGCATCATCATCATTCAACTTGCCGGGTTGATTTTCCTGAATTTGCTTGGTTAACACGCAGGCCAGGTGGAATGCTCCTAGGCTATGGACGAAACGGCTATGGTTTGCACTAGGGAAAACATAGTAACAAGTAGATAGTTGCTGTATTAGACGAAGACGTTGGAATTCACGAGTATCAATTAGCAATGCGATGTTTGCCGGGACTAAAATGTCGCGGTGGATCTCATCGCGAATTACCCTCTCTCGCATCTCCCGTCCCCATAGGGGGGTCAACTCATCTGTTTTCAATCCCATTGTTTCAGCGAAGTTTCGCTGGAGCATGACTTATCCCATTGAACAGTTTGGAAGGTCACATGAGCAATTTGTGGTCGATGTTTTTCTTCTCTGTTCTGCTAGTAGCGGCACTAAATTGGTATGCGATAGAACGTGAGCCCGATGTTATTGACATCGAAGATTTAGTCGAGCATACCAACGAAGTCGTACGGATAGAAGGGAAAGTAATCTCTTGGGTTGAGGACCCATATGGACAAGGTGACCAACGCATGGATGTCATCGTTCAAGATTCGACTCATGTAGCAGAAGTGAGGTGGTACCAATATGGTGAACTGCCAGCAATAGGATCAAATATTTCTGTTACTGGTGATGTCATCGCCTACAATGGTAGAATCTGGGTTCAGGCTTTGGGTAGTGGATCGGTACAGGTTCTAGACGCGGCTACTACTACCGAACTTTCACTAACTGAATTATCACAATCACCCCAAGAACATCTCGGTAAGATAGTCAGTATTGACGGTTATTTTACTAAGACTCTCATGCCTGATTCGACATGGACAAAAATGTATTTGGCTGACCATCCTAATTATGCCAATACCAAACATCAGATTACCGCTTATGTAAGTAGTGCAACGGGATATTGGATTGAGGCTGGTTCAAAGGTAAATTTAGTCGGTGAAATCCATTACGACGAAAGGTCACTTCAATACGTAATGTATTCTCAAGGCCCAGAAATTGTTGTCGACTATACAGTTAGACCACAATTGAATGACCTTGATTGGGAAGATATGTCGGCATGGGTTTACAATGAAAACAAAATTGTGCGCATTGACGGCATCCCCCACAGTGATGAAAATGGATTGTGGTGGATTAACGATGTTGATGAGAGCAAGCAAGCCTGTATCAGTCCAAATGAAGAGTTGGCAAATTCGATGACCAATTATTCAGCCCAAAACATGAGCGCTACTTGGTCAGGAAGGCTTGTGTGGTCAGGACTACGCCACACTTGGTGCATTGATGCAGGAGGGTTGGAGAGCATTATTGCTGGCAACCCTGTTCAAGACTTATTCGACCGCATTACTTCTTCACCTATCGACTATCTTAATGATAGTGAGGCACGATATGATATCTATGCCTATATGGCATACAGTCTTGAACCAGGTTCTTCATCCGAAAGTGGATATCTCGCCGATGGTAAAAACTACCAAACTACCAATTTCAAGGTGAAAACCGAATTCATGAGTGCCCGCGATGAATGGTTAGAAGCTGGTCAAATGTTGAAGGTCAATGTCAGCGTCTCTTGGGATGAAGGTGATGCCCGAATGATTCTTATTGCCCATCACTGGAATGACTCATATCCAAAACTAGAGCCAGAAACATTGTCGTGGAATAATGGCCCATTAATTTGGGGTTATTCAGTCAACAAATTGGTTTATGTCGAAGGAGTATTGAATGCCTCATCTTGGCATGATGTAAATGATACTGAAAACATATATTGGCTGGAATGGGCTGGTAGTGACGAGAAAATTTGTGTTCGTCCTACCAATACAGATTCGATATTCCAACTAAATGCAAACGGACAAAATAACTCAATTAGCCAACCGTGGATGGGCCGGTTGATAGAATATGAAGACCGAGAAACTCGTTCAATGGTACTGTGCTTAGATTTTGCCAGCCCAGATGATACTGATGGTGATGGTCTTTCTGACCGTGTCGAATCAGAAGTGCTGTCAACCGATTCGGAATCCAGCGATAGCGATAATGATGGAGTCGGCGATTACGATGAAGTTGTTGCCGGAACCGATCCCAACGACGATACGAGTAAATAGGGGTGAAATCATGGAATGGATGGTCGAATTAGCGTGGTTATATGGCGCACTTTTCGGTGGCATCTTGCTCGGCAGTTTGACCGGACTCATCCCCGGTTTCCACGTTAACAATGTTGCACTAATTTTGCTCTCATTATCTCCAGCAATGTTGATGTTAGGCATTCCACTTTTCGCCGTTGCCGCGATCATAGTATCTTGCGGCGTAGTTCACACCTTCCTAAATTACATCCCTTCGGCGCTTATCGGCGCCCCGGATGGTGATACTGCCCTATCCTTATTGCCAGGGCATAGAATGTTATTATCTGGAAATGCTGCCAAAGGTGTTGCTTATTCCGCTCGGGGTTCGCAACTAGGATTGATACTCTCATTGCCTTTGGTACTCTGTGCCCGAATCCTTTTTGGAGATGAACTAGGTTTTTACGAAGAAATGCGAGACCAACTACCCTGGATTCTATTGGCGATTTCATCGATGTTACTTATCACTGAAACTACTCGTTTGGA
>CAZPME010000013.1:0-56849 GCA_964587885.1 uncultured Candidatus Poseidoniales archaeon | reverse complement strand
ACTATTGTTATGAAGGGTGACCATGGCTGGGGAATGGAAATAGTTGATGGCAAATTGGCGTATTCAAGTGGCTATTCAATTGCCGACCACCCTAAAACCACCAATTTATCCATCGTTCCTGAGCACTGGAATTTCGTTGCGTTGTCTGTTATTGCCAATGGCTCGGTCGAATTAACGGTCGGAAATCAAACCGAATTAGCACTTGAAACGGGGGCAGTAATTCCCCAAGGTGACTTTGGGTCCAATGAATGTATTTCCGACCCCTATGACTGCAATCAATTAGTCATCGGCCGTCATGGGATGGGATACGATGGATACTACTTCACCGGCATTATTGAGGATATTGTGATTTCATCTTCTGCGACAAATATTTACAATTATTCATTGGGTAATGTTACTATATCAAGCGAATGGAATTTCAACGAGGGTCATGGTGAATGGACATGGGATAGCATCGCCAGTAACCGTAGTGGATTATTACATGGAGAACCATACTGGCTTAATCCCGATGGAAGTATTGTTACTACTGCTATCAAATTGAAGAATGGCCAGGAACTTGACCACCTCAATATCGAAGAAGATGAAATGATGCTATTCTATGTTGACTTACCAGATTTCGTCACCTATGTTTCAATTACCGCTGAAGGCGGCAGAGGTTCTAATCCCTCGATTTTCATTAGCCATGAATGGATTCCAACAGAAGAAGAATTTGATTACGAGGGATGGGGTTTTCAAAACTGGGCCAGTTGGACTGAGCCCAATCCTGATTCTGGCCGCTATTACATCTTACTTTTTGCTAATAGGGGTGCCGAAAATTATCGTATCAGAGCAGATTGGTTTGAGGCTTTGCCGCCACCAGATATCTCTGAAATGACGGAATTACACAATGGAATTGCTGTTACAGACCTTTCCGCAAACGAGGGTGAAGCACTGTATTTTTACACTGAGTTGGAAGAAGAACTACACGCTTTGAAATTTTCAAGTTGGGATGGTATTGGAGATGCCGATATGATTGCTCAATATGAGGAGGCGCCATTAATTGGAGAGTTATGGAAATTTGATGGCGATGGTGACGACATCAGTGATTTTCCTGCAATTGGCGGAACAAATGGTATGGAAGAAGGAAAACATACTAGATACTCATTGAGTGGAGATAATAACGAGGTAATTCGATATTTGAATGTCCAAGCAGGTGTTTGGTTCATCGTCCTTTATGCAAGCAGCGACTTTGAAGATGTTGTGCTACGGGCTGATTATGAATATCCTCCCGAAAATACTGAACCCGAATCTGCGATTGAGTTATTTGAGGGCAAGGAGAATGGACCTTGGGATAGCACAGAGGATATTGGCGAATACCACTTTTTCATCTCAGTACCCGAAGATACACCGTTTCTAACTGTCTCAATCGAGGGCGAGTGGGGCGATGCTGATATTTTCATGCGCCACGAGGAGTTTGCTTCGGTTGCAAATAATGACGATTCGAGTCAAGGAACTTGGGGTGTTTGGGACAGTGTAACCGTTGATAATCCTTCATCTGGTAAATGGTACATAATGCTTGAAGGAGAAGATTTGTTCCGTGCAGTATTCATTACCGCAACATTTGAGGATGGACAGAATTGGGTAGTTGAGCCAAATCGAGTAGAATTATATGCCAATACACCTGTGAATAACTTGCAAATAAATGAAGATGATACTTTGCAATTTTTCTTCAAGTCACAACCCGATTTCCGTAAAATCACAGTTGAAATTACATCCCAACGCGGTGGTGGACCTGGAGGTCGGGATGCTAATATTTTCCTAGAGGTATGGGACCTTGAAGGAGAATATTGGTCCTTAGATATTGAAGAAGAAAATGGTGAAATCGATAGACAGATTGTTATTAGCAAGCCTAGATCTGAAGAATACTTAATCGATGTTTCTGCTAGTAGTTTCGTTAGAGGAATCACTATCCAAGTTAAGGTGCCGCTGGATGATGACCAAAAAAATCCAGATGATGCTGATCCGATTTGGGAATTGTGCTCTGATTTGACCGAGCAGGTAATGCGACAACTGGACCGTGATAGTAATGGCGAGGTCAGTGAGGATGAATGGCTTCTTACTTATTCGACTTCTGTGAATAATCCTGTGAGTTTTAGCGATGTCGATCGTAATAGTGACAAGTCCCTTCAAATGGGTGATATAGAGAACATGGTCTGTTCATGTAATGATGAATTGGAATTGGCACGCTTCCAATTAATGGATGATGATTTTCGCGTGAGTGAGGAAAATTTCGCCAAATACCCTTGGTTTAACGAATTTTCTTTTGATAAATTTGACAGCAATTCCGATGGTTTTCTAGATTCAACCGAATATCGAAACATGCAGAATTCATGTGAGACTACGTGGGATTCTTATGACCGTGATGGCGATGGTGTCGATAATGATGAAGATGCATTTCCTGATGATTCTAGTGAACAAAAGGATAGTGATGGTGATGGAATCGGTGATAATAGCGATGCGTTTGCCAGCGTAAATAATGACTTAGCTTATGCTGCTGCAGGTGGTTTTGCCTTACTTCTACTAATACTGGTACCAATTATTTTACTGATGTTACGTGGTGGAAAGCCTGAATTTAATCCATCAGTGAATGCCGAAATCAGCAACATTACCACTGCGAATTTGGCGATGGCTGAGGTTGGGGAGAAGGAATTGGCGCCAATAGATAATTCACCAGATACTCCAGATATTTCTGAATCCGTTACGGTCGGGGATCTAGGTTTTACCGCAGAATCTGTGATGACTACGTCATCAACTGTTGAAGTAGGAAGTGTTGGAGTTGCCCCGATGTCAAATGCTGACCTTGATGATTTGGTTGGGGAGATGAACGGCGAGACTATTCAGACACCTGATTCTGGTCTAATGGGCTCTCTTGATGATAATGGTTCGGAAGTATTGGAATGGCCTTCCGGCTCCGGGAAAAATTGGACTCGTGATGAGATGGGTCAAGATTGGCGTAAAGTTTGATTTTTGAAAGGATAAACTTTGGCCATTAGTTCAATAATATGCCTATGCATTTGTGGAAGTAATTCGAATAGCACCAACGCCATCATAAACATCGCGGCAAGAGAACCAACCTTTGCTGCATATGAATGACCAAAGTGAAACATGTTCATGCTCAACCATGTCCACCCATCGTAATTGGTGTGTAACCATACCAATCCAGCATTGCGAAAAACATTCAAAATATGGATTAATGGAACAGAAATCAATAATGCCCTTGCTCGACGTTGCCAAGGTGCAGATTGTAGTGCCACTATTGCACCAACAAAGATTATCATTGATTGCAGGGCGGTGCATGATAGGATGAAATGAATGCCAATCGGCTCACCTGTTGAGGTTACTAAGTCGGTGTAAAATGCGTGTTCGGCACCACCACTTTCCATGAACCAACGATTACCCCCCCAGTCTTGCCAACGCACGGGTGCTTGGCCCTCCATGTGGACGTATGTTTCACCAAGATGTATGTCGCCTGAACCAGTCCAACGCAAATAGAGTGATGTTTGCCAAGCAACAAACCAAATCGCCAACACGTTCATCCATGGAACCTTATCGACCAGCATGTACGGTAATCCTGCCCAAAAAACAGCCCCTCGTAACCAACTAAGGTGGTCTGGAGTAGCCCCAGATGACTTTACTTCCCATATCGCTAAGGCAATCCCAATCGGCAGGCTTGCTGCACACATTACGACTAGAACTGGGTCGGAAATTTCAACATAATATGGCGTGGTGAGAAAGAAAAATGCACAAAACAAGATCCACCCTAATGCCGAACTTCTGCTACTAATTGCGAGTTTACGACCATGAAATCCGATGCCGAGAAATAGAAGCCCCAAAAAAATGAGGGCAGAATGAGGCTCGGGCAAAGTAGTCATGATTATTCAGCCGTTGAAGGAGAACCTGTATAAGGTCTGCCTCAAAGGCAGTTAATGGAGAGGCCAATGACAAGCGGTAATGATTTCCCCAAATTTATGGATGATTATACTACGGATTTGGTTGCAGCACTGCATTCTCTTGAACATTCTCACATTGCAGATTTTGCTGATGCAGTAGAGGCGGTCATGGATAACGGTGGAACTGTTCATTTCATCGGTAATGGCGGAAGTGCCGGAACTCCTAGCCATTCAGCAGGCGATTGGTCGAAGGAACTCACTTTACCTACTCTATGCCATGTCGACAATGTTTCTGGATTAACTGCATGGGCCAATGATACCGATTATGAAAACATCTTCAAAGGTCAATTGAAGACCTTTCTACGGCCGGGAGACCTCGTCGTTGGATATTCGGGATCAGGTAATTCTATGAATGTACTGAACGGGATAGAATACGCGAAAGAATTTGGCTGTAAAACTGTTGCAATAACTGGCAATTACCGTGGTATGGCTGGTGGAAAATTGGCGAAAATGGCTGATATTGCTATTGTAGCAAATACCGAATCAATGGAGAGAATTGAAGACATTCAATTAGTTGTAAATCATATTGTTAAAGAATCAATCAAGGCTAAACGTGGATTAGCTGGTAGTTGCTGAGGTGGAATAATGGATTTGCCCGGACGCCACGGGGCTGATATCAACGAAATGCTTGAATTAATTCCTCTTCCCAATCAACAAAAATGGGATGGTAGTATAGCATATTTAGACCGTGACGGTGTTCTCAATGTCGGTAAATCGGACTACGTCAATTCGGTTTCGGAATTGAAGGTATTGGCTGGTGTTGGAAATGCCGTTGGGTCATTACGCCGTGCTGGATTCCGAGTCTGTGTAGTTACAAATCAGTCGCCAATTGGACGCGGATTATGGGATGATGCTAGGCTTGCGGAAATCCACTCAGCATTGCAAGAACGACTGTATGTAGAAGACGAAGATGCTCATTTAGATCTAATTTTGTATTCTCCATACACACCATGGTCGCACTCGTATATTCGAAAACCACGCCCTGGAATGCTTGAGGTTGGCCGGCAAATTATTGACATTAGTTCGCGCGGTGAGCCACCATTAAACATTCAATTGGCTGACGGATATGATTCTAACATTTTCGTAGAAGGTAAAAGGAGTTGTATGGTTGGCGACCGCCCAGCAGATATCGGCGCTGGACTTGCTCACGGAGTCAGAATGTTCCATGTTGACGAAAAAGTTGGATTGAGTAGTGTAGTTGACAGGATTATCGATATTGATGACCGCGGCGATAGTTTTTGAGGAATTGGTGTGGGTTGGCTCGGTCTTGATGATACCGATGGACTCGATGGTGGGTGCACAACACATGCCATGAATCAAATAATCGCAATTTTATCCTCGGAAAGTGAATCAAGAGGTTGGAGTATTTGTAACCCACCTCAACTAATTCGTTTGTGGCCATTTGCTAGTCGTCGAACGAGGGGAAATGCTGCAGTAGCGGTTGAAATTAAGTGCTCAACTAAGAAAATCAATGAAGATTTAATCTCAAGACTAAACGAATTATGGGAATCATTAATTCTCGTATCGGTCAAGAAATATGGTGGTTTGAGCACCAGTTCTCATAATGAGAGACCTCAATATGCAGCATCACCTGCGATGATTTGGACAGATACAAGGCCAAACGAAGAGTGGTATTGGCGGTGTGTACGTAGCGAAGTTAGCCTTGATGATTGCATGGAATTTATACCTCTAGGTGCTACAATTTGGCATAGCAATTTAGGTCATGGTCGCTTTGGAGCACTTGGGGCTAGTGCTTGGCTTGGAGAAGTTGACCTTACGTGGGTAGCCTTTGCTTTTCGTGAAGTTCGAAATATTGGCAAAGAGAGGCAGATTTCTCAGTCTATGTGCGCTCAACTGGACTCAAAATTTCCTGAGACTTTTCTAAATCGAGATCCCACTGCTAGCCGTAGTATTATCGCACCACAAACCCCTTGCCCAGTACTTTTTGGAATTCGTGCAGAATTTGCCCATGCAGCAAAGGAGGCGGCTGAATGGCTTACTACAGGAGATGATTGCGAACCAATTTCAGGCATTCAAGTATGGCGCACCAATCAAGCTACTGATGATCACATTGAGAAGGTGATGGTAACTACATTGACCGACTCTGTAGATATTCGTCAACAAGGCCACTCGTCATTCACTGGAATTGATGAGCAGAAAATCGTCGCCTTTGCCCAAAGTGGTCCAATTAATCGTACAGTTCAATCTTTAGTCGAAGGAGATCAAATTGAATATACTGGTTTACAATCTCCAGATGGCTCAATCCATCTTGAGAAGTTGCGGGTAATAAAAATTGCAAACAATCGCTTATTGAGGCCACTCTGCGATTGTGGTAAGCGGATGAAATCTATGGGCGATAATCAAGGAGTCAGATGTCCTACTTGCGGTGCAAGGACCCAAGTAACGAGATCCAATGAATTATCGAAACCATTAGGCTTTGACTTAGGGAAATGGTATGAGCCTAGTCCTGCTTTCCGCCGACACCTCGCTGCACCTTTGTCTCGCATTAACTTAGATCATCCAAACACCTAATAGGGTAACTATGAAGTGTGCAGGCATTATCGTTGAGGTATGTCTGAGCAATTAACCCTGAATATCACATACGGAATATTGCTCATCGCGTTGGGATTAATGATATGGTATATTGTCAAAATCGCGCGGGCGAATAGGCAAGAAGCGATAGATGAATCTGCACCAAAAATTGCTGGAGATGACGAAATTGGTGGCGAGGCAAAAAACCCTGAGCAATTTGATGAACCTGACGACGACGCTCTTGATGAAATGGGTGCTTTACTTGGCGATGAAGATGAGGACTAATTCAATAATAACCCTCATCTCCTAGTCGAAGCGAAAAACTTTTTTCGGCAGATTTTATTTGGCGAATTTCAGGCTTTGATTCTTCACGAGTTAAATACCATGTTTCACACCCTGCATTTTCAAGGCGTTCCCCTCCCCGTACCTTTGAATCAGCTCCAGCAGCAGGATTTCCATAAGTTTTGGAAGTTAGAATCACCGACATTTCCTTGTCGGCAACTGCTAGAACTTTTTCAGCCAATGCGATAGTACTGGAAGGAGTCTTACCTTGTTTTGGTGCCCAGTCATCAATGACTACTAGAATAACACTGGGAAGAAAATCACTTGCGTCAATCACTTGCTTTATTCCTTGTTCAAGGTTTGTGCCAAGTTCAATTGCATGAAATCTACTACTCGAAACAATATCGACATCAGCGAAAATCTGGCTGAATCGTAATGGATCAGGAATTTTTTCACTAGCCCATATTACCCTTCCACCTTCAACGATTGACTGGCGAGAATATTGCAGTGCCAAAGTGGTCCCTCCCACACTTCCAGTAACTGCTAGATGAAGTCGGCACGGCAACTTTGGCAAATCTTCGCGCATAGTTCGTGATGATGGGCACAGGTTGAAAGCAATTATGGGCTGATATTCCAACCCGAATTGCTAAACACTCATCCAATATGCGACAAGCATGCCGGTTGGAGAAGACAGGATTCCTCGTAGAACCCAACCTGAATATACAGAAATTGAGGGTGGTGTTGTTGCAGGTATTTTCCAACATGGATGGAAGATTTGGAAGGTGGCGCTTGATGATACCAACCAATATGGACCGCATGCAATGATTGTTTTACTGGTTATTTCTGCCACCGTGACCGGTGCTGCTTTACAAATCGTCGGCACTTTCTTGTGAAGCCGACAATCGTATTTTTGCGAGCACAGCAAGGGTAACCTTCAACATCCCATGATAATGCAGAATAGACATGGCTGCTAAGAAAAATGCAGATAGTCAAGTGATGATTAGGGTCGATGACCCTTCAGAAAAGCGCTGGACAATCATGGCAGCAATGCTTGGGACAAATACAGCATTCGCCCTTTTCCATGGAATTGCCCAACAGGAAAATTATCTACAACTTAGGCAGATTGCTCTATTGATAGTAATCAGTGCAATACCTTTCCAAGCAGTATATTTCATGGTTTATGCATTCGTGCTGGAATACTCCGATAGAATCGGAGAACAGGCGCACATCAATCTACAACACCTTGCCTCTTTTTGTCAGGTTGTTGCTTATCTTTCCATATCAGGTATCGCAATAATGTTCTATGCTTCAAGCTGGATTCTAGGGATCAGTTTCACATTATCCGGATTGATAGCGCTAGTTCTAGTTAGAATGGCAATGACTCAAGCCCAACAATTAGCAGCAACAGAATAATTCAGTCAGAAATTGCTTTTCTAGCCATACTTACTGCTTCATCGATTAGTTCTCCAGAAACTCCAAGGTGATTCATTGGATCGAATAGTGCTTCTAATTCATCGCTGGTGAAGGCCGCAGTTATTGCAGGAGTTGTTGAACATACATCGATTAAATCGACACCATCCTCAATACATGTCATTGAAGCCTCACGTAATACTTCGTGGGCCTCATCACGTGGAATACCGGCATCGACGAGGGCAATCATAACTTTTTCAGCCATTACCAATCCTCGTTGTGAATCAATATTCGCCATCATTCGGTCAGCATCCACCCACAGATTTGTCAACACTTTAGTGGTCTTGGTAACAACATCTTCAAGCAATGATGAAGCATGTGATAATGTAAACCTTTCACTACTTGAATTGGCCAAATCTCTCTCATGCCATAGCAAGGCATTCTCATAGGTTGGAATAATAAATGACCTGACGATTCGAGCCAAACCACAGGCGTTTTCACTGGTAATCGGATTACGTTTGTGCGCCATAGTTGATGACCCGACTTGCTTAGCCTTGTCGAAACCTTCACCAACTTCAGCGATTTCAGAACGCTGCAAATTACGTACTTCTTGCAATATTTTCTCACAGGTAGTTGCAACATTAGCCAGCCATGAAATGTATTCAACATAACGGTCACGACCGACGACTTGTGTGGTTACTAGTGGAACACCTAAACCCAAGTGAGTTAGTACAAGATTCTGTAATTGGCGGGCATCTTTACCTTGAGCAGCTCCAGTGCCAACTGCACCGAGAAATTTCCCGACTGCAATTCTTGACCATGCTTCGTCAAGACGAATTAGGTGGCGAGACATTTCGTCAAGCCACACCGCAACTTTCAGTCCGAACGTGATAGGAACTGCCGCCTGGCCATGAGTTCGTCCAAGCATGACAGTATCACGTTCTCGCTCTGCCAAATCCGCCATTACGGCCATCGATTTAGTGACGACTTGACGTAAAATTACCATACTATCTCGCAGTTGTAGACCAACTGCAGTATCGACGATGTCATTACTAGTGGCGCCAAGATGGATGCACCATCCAGCATCGCCAGCCGCCTCAGCCATAGCCTTAGTCAAAGCCATGATATCATGCTTGGTTTCAGCCTCTATTTCGTTAACTCTCTGGGAGGTAACTGATTGCGGATTAGCAATTGCTGCAACTAGATCATAATGCTCTTGGCTAACTCTTCCCAGTTGCAAATGCGCCCAAACAAGGGCTCTCTCAACTTCGAGTTGACGGGCGTGCCGCCCCTCTTCAGACCAGATAATTTTGAAGTCATCACAACCGTAACGATAATCCAGTGGGCAAAAGCGCATAATCTCTCTCAATTACCGGGTGAGGGGTTACGGACATGATGCTTTCGCTTGATAAATCCCTGTGCAAATTCAGCGTTAACGTAAGATTGCATTATCAATAATGAAATTTCCATGGCTACCTTTCCAATCCTTTGTACCGGTGATTTCGATTTTTCCTTTCATATGTGGCCCTGCAGTAATAATTGTCTCAAACTCACCACCTTCGCCATCAATTGAGAATCTATATTCATGGGCAAGTCTCTCCATTCTAGCAAGTAATTGTGCATCTATTTGTCGACCTAGAAAATCCTCATCTAATCCTTCACAAGATACGGATACGAGCATCATTTCAACCCCACATTCTACTAATTCACGCATGTGCTGGAGTGAGTCATTATGCCAAAGAGGAGTGTATGAGATTACACCGAGACGTTCGGCCATAAGTTCAATTCTACGTCTTTGGTACTCACTAGCCAATGCACCGCTGATGAGGGCATCATACTCTCCCTGCATTTGCGATAAAGAGTACTCCAGTTGTTTTACCTCCACTTCCTGTTCACCGCTTACAGAAATACAGCGCCAATCACAGCCGATTGCCTTTGCTTGTAATTCTGCAACTTCAGTCCCATTTAGTTGAAACATCCAAGAGTCGTCACCACTTACTTTTATTGTAATCATGCATGTTATATCCCAACCCTTGCAAATTGCCCACCACGCGGCAAGGGCTGAATCTTTGCCGCCCGAAGAGAGGATGATGACTCGCACAAATGGCCCCAAGCGGTGACCATTCAAATGTATGCTTAGGGTTTTCAAAGGGCAGACTCTCCGCATAGATTGATAAGACCCCATCGCAGGACGGGTTCTACGAGGGATTGAAGTGCAACCGAGCGGAAGAGGTTACGACCACAGCATAACGATGTTTAGCCCCGATGGAAGATTATTCCAAGTTGAATATGCCCGCGAATCGGTTAAGCGTGGGACGACAACAGCTGGATTGAAATTCCGTGACGGAGTTATTTTGGTTTGCGATAAGCGCATCGCCAGCAGACTAATTCTGCCCGAGAGTATTAAAAAAATGTTCAAGATTGATGACCATATTGGTTTTGCCACCTCAGGATTAGTTGCTGATGCCCGACAATTGGTTGACCGTGCTCGTGTAGAATGCCAAGTTAATCGAATTACCTTTGCTGCTCCTGTACCAGTTGACACTCTAGCCAAGAAAATTTGTGATTTCAAACAATCATTTACTCAATATGGCGGGGCTCGCCCATATGGTACAGCCCTGCTTATTGGTGGCGTAGATGAAAATGGAATTCACTTGTTTGAGACCGATCCTTCCGGCGCATACCAATCTTATCATGCCGGAGCAATCGGCTCTGGCCGAGTTAATGTGGTTGAGTATTTTGAAGAAAACTGGAAGGAAGGAATGACACTGAATGCAGGGGTAAAACTCGGCCTTGAGGCACTGCGAACCAGTCTTGATGCTGAATTGAATCGTGATGCTGTGGAGATTGCTATTATTGATAGTGACGGATATCGCAATTTGGACCGTGACGAAGTGAATGCTCAAATCGATAAATTGAAGCCGATGCCGGAAGATTGAGCAGGGTCAAGCACTTAGGTCGCCAGCCGTTTGGGTTGGTTGAGGGGTTTGATGGTAAGTTTAGATGCAGCAGTACTCGCCCGCATGGAAAAGGGTGGCAAACGCTACGAAATTTTAGTCGACCCCGAATTGGTTAATCAGTGGCGTTCCGATCCCGAATCAGTTGAAATTGACCAATTATTAGCTATTGAAGACGTTTTTCACGATGCTCGTGATGGTGAGCGACCGACTTCTGAAGCGATTGAAAATACATTCGCTACTCAGGATATTAAGGAGATTACAAGCATCATTCTTAACAAAGGCTCAATTCAATTAACCACTAATCAAAGAAAAGAAATGGTCGAAGTAAAAAGACAGGCAATAATCCACCACATCTCTTCGACAGCAGTTGACCCACGAAGCAAATTGCCTCACCCAAGTCAGAGAATTGAATTGGCTCTAGATGAATCGCGTTATTCTGTTGATCCATTCAAGTCAATAGATGCTCAAATTAGCGAAGTTCTTACCTTATTGAAACCATTATTGCCACTCTCATTCGAATCCTGCCGCTTGGCTTTCCGCGTTTCCGGAAAGCACTATGGCTCAGTATCACAATTATTACGTGAGTATATGCAGAAGGAGGAATGGTTGTCTAATGGAGACTGGGCCTGCGTTGTCGAAATTCCTGCAGCGATTAAAACTGATATTATGGGCAAAGTTGCAAAACGTGATTCCGAATTGGTAGTAAAAGAACTGTGAAGACTGCCCATAGGGCAGAGGGGTTGCCTTATGAAGGGGTGGCGAGTCGGCGGCGCTGAGGAAACAGAATGAAAGGAAATGAAACTGGCGCCGAGCTGCGCCTCGTAGTTCCTGGTGAAGTCATTGGAGACAACGCCAACCTAAACCCCGGATGCGGTCTAATAAAGGGCGCAGATGGGCTTGTAGTAACCCGATTGGGGCATTTGAATAATAACGATGGAACCTTGCATGTAATGCCGATTAATGCAGCATATATGCCACGTTCCGGCGATTTGGTAATCGGATATGTTGAAGCCGTACAGAGTAACCTTTGGTTCCTCGATGTGTGCGGACCATTTAATGCACTATTGCCGATGTCGCTAGCACCTTGGAAGGTCGAGTTTGGTGACGCCCGCAACCATATGGATGTTGGCGAAGCAGTACTTGCTCGGGCGCAGGAAGTCGATGAATCACACAGTGTGGTTTGTACGATGAAAGGAGTTGGACTGCGTAAGATTTCCGAAGGACATATTGTAGAAATACCCGTGCAAAAGATACCCATGCTCAAGGGCGAGAATGGCGAAACATTGCAGAGTATTAAGACTGCCAGCGAATGCAGAATCATTGTCGCTGAAAACGGACGCGTCTGGGTCGATGGCTCAGCTGCCGGAATCCGCTTGGCTCGTGAAGCCATTGCTGTCGTGACCAAAACCGGACACCGAGAGGGTTTGACCTCTCGTCTCTCGGAAGTATTGGCTGGAGGTGAGGCCTAATGGGAGGATATGGAGATGTAAAACTCCTCAACGACGATGGTAGCCGCCTAGACGGTCGCCGTGTCGATGAGTCCCGTCCGGTCGAAGTCAAAGCAGGTGTTATTCCCGCTGCTGATGGATCAGCATGGGTAAAGCATGGTTTGAATGAGGTAGTTTGCGCGGTATACGGGCCTATGGAAGCCCACCCGCGCAAAATCCAGAAGCAAGACCAAGCAGTGTTAGACGTTCGTTACAACATGGCTCCTTTTTCGACCTCCGACCGTATTCGCCCAGGATTCAACCGTCGAAGTCGAGAGATTAGTAAAGTCACTGCTGAAGCCTTTGCTTCAGCAGTTATGGTAGAACGCTACCCGCGTTCAAAGATACGCATTGAAATTGAGATCCTTGCTGCTGAAGCAGGTACTCGTTGTGCTGGAATCACCGCGGCTTCTGTCGCTCTTGCCGATGCCGGCATCCCAATGCGTGGAATGATAGTTGGTGTTGCAAGTGGTAAAATCGAAGACACTGTAGTTTTGGATTTAGACAAGGCTGAGGATAATTATGGTCAGGCCGACCTTCCAATGGGCATCATGCCAACTACTGGAGAAATTGCGTTTATGCAAATGGATGGTGATTTGTCGATGGATGAGCTTCAATTAGCAGTTGATTACAACTTTGCTGCTGCAGAGGAGATGCATGAAATCATGACTGCTGCTCTAAGAGCCCGCTATGACGGAGGTGATGAGTGATGGCAAAACGAGTTGTACCTCAATTGCTACGTCAGCACCTGACTGAACTTGCAGAAATGGACCAACGCATCAGCGGCCGAGGACGTTGGGAAGGACGCCAACCTGAAGTTGATTTAGGCTGTCTATACAATGCTGATGGTTCCGCCAAGGTCACTTGGGGAGACACGATTATTTATGTCGGAGTCAAGTTTGAAGTTCGAGAACCATATTCGGATAGACCAACTAGTGGTTCTTTGATGTGTGGAGCGGAGTTACGCCCAGTAGCTCATAGAAAATATGAGCCAGGGCCACCAAGCCCTGAATCTATTGAACTTGGCCGTGTAGTCGACCGAGGAATCCGTGAAAGTGGTTGCATCGATATGGAAGCATTGTGTATTGTTCCTGGTGAAAGTGTTTGGATGGTAGTTATTGATATTCACGTTATTTCCGATGGTGGAAATATATTTGACGCCGCTGGATTAGCTGCTATTGCAGCATTACGCGACGCAACAGTTCCAGCCGAGCGTTTTGATGTTGGTGAGGATTACAAATTACAAGTTGCTTTGACTCCAATTATGTGTACCTTTACTCGTGTCGGTGGACGTTACGTATACGATGCTGACGAAGAAGAGGAAATGGGAGGTGCTGAACGCGTCTCAATTACTCTTGGTGATAATGGTAGTATGCATTCAATGCAGAAGGGGTTAAAGGGTACATTCACGGCGGCAGAATTGTCCGAGATGCTTGATGTATCGGCTGAGAAATGTTCCGAACTTCGTGATTTAATAGATTCTAAGGTGGCTTGAAAATGAGCAAAAGAACTGCAAAAACTGGCATTACAGCCCAATTCGGAGCCAGATATGGAGTTAGCGTCCGCAGTAATGCGGGTAAAGTTTTGCGTAAAAAGGGCAAGAAATACACTTGCCCTGTTTGTCACTATCCAAAAGTTTCCCGAAAGTCAACCGGCATTTGGGTGTGTAAGAAATGCGACCACACATTTGCTGGTGGCGCATGGGAACCATTTACCCGCGCTAGTGATGCTAATCTGAGAATCGCTCGCCGTGCTGCTTCTGGCGCTACATCGGCTGACATGGCTTTTATCGCTAGTCAAGCCGCACTTGAATATGAGCGCCAACTAGCCGCAGGCGAAGAAGAGGAGTGAATTCTCTTGTCCCTTGCCGGCGAGCCGGCTTGGCGAGCAGAACTGATTGTTTCACATCCCCACGTTGAATCCTTGATGGCTAGTCTCGTGGGTGAAGAAGATGTCGAGATGAATTTGAATTCTGACGGCTTAAAAATTAGTTTAAGTGAAAGCAGTGCGCGAAATTTACGTGCCTTCTGGAATACCCGCCTGAGGTCATTACAAGTGGCTTCAGGAATACTTGACACAATAGGATATGATGAGTGATATTATGGAAAACCAACAGCGTGTGCAAATGATGATTCAGGAATTACAGATGGTTGCCCAACAATCAGCGGCATTACGTAACCAACAGAGAGAGATAGAAGTCACAATCGAGCAGGTTGACAAACAGCCTGAAGATTTATCCCTTTATCGTCAAACTGGGGCAATATTATCAGAGGTCGGAGATCGGGTAGAATTGCTTAGTGAATTACATGAAACGGGAGAAAAGATTTCTCAAGCACTTGAACAATTAGCCCAGCGCGAGACCGAATTGCGCCAAAGTTATGAAAAAATGGCGGCTGAGTTTGAGGGTAAATGATGAATCAAGAGAGTAAGACTGACTTGGCATCTCTTGATGCTTGGATTACTGCTGCCAATTCCAATGGTGCAGTTGCAGTCTTGTGTGGGAAGAATGGTGATATGGACACAATTGGCTCAGCGATTGCCTTAGCTGCCGCAATCCCTAATGGTCTCGCCTGTGGTCTGCATCAGGACAAGGTCGCTAAGAGAATATGCGCGCAATTAAATGCACCTTTCCGCTTCATCTCTCAGTCATCTCCCAATTTGCCAAAGAAGTTAGGCGGTATTATTTGCGTAGATGCTGCGGCTCCAAGTCAAATTGGCATAGATTTGCCAGCCAGCATTCCACTATGCATTATTGACCATCATACAACGAGTGACTGGACACTCGGTGAAAATGATTTAGAAATTAATTGGCCGGCTCGAGCCACCACTCAAATAATACATCAATATCTAACGGAGTATTCATCCAGCACCCTAACTGATTCGGTTCGTCGTCTATTACTGGCGGGATTGATTACAGACACGGGACGCTTTCGCCATGCTGATAAGGACGCATTCGTCACTGCCGGCAACATTCTAACTGGTAGTGGAATTGATTATGCGGAATTTATTGAATCGGTGGAAACTGAATCAATAACTGATTCTGAGAGGGGTGCAATTGCCGCTGGCATGGCAAGAGTCAAGAGTATCAAGGCTGGAGATTGGCATTTGATGCATACTTATGTTGGTACTAACGAGGGTCGGATGTGCAGGGTTCTGCAAATTGCAGGTGCTGAAATTGCCCTAGTGTCGCGTCATCGAGATGGCCAAACTCGCATGTCTGCTAGAGCAACAAGATCTGCAACCATAAGAGGTGTCAATCTAGGCCACATAATGAAATCTTTGGCAGAAAAAATTGGCGGTGAAGGGGGCGGACATGATGGAGCAGCCGGCTGGTCTGGAGAGAGCGATAGAATAGCGGCTGAATCTGCATTTATTCATGCTTTGTCTGGAATTGGAGTTGAGGAATAATGCGTCAACCAACCACCAAATTGATTCAAAGATGGATTGACCAAGGACCTGTAACTCTTGAAAAATTGGAGGATTGGCGAAGAGAGGATGGTTGGGGTGAGGATTGGTTAGCGCATTGTGAAGAAGCGATGGCAAGCGATGCAGAAGACCTTCTAAATCTATTATCAGAACAATTGAGTAAAGTCGAAATGGAAATTCTCGACCTTACGAAATCCCGATTAAATGGCGATTCCACTAGCGTCTTAATGCAAAAAATTGAGAACTCACTAAACCTAGCAAAGGATCCTGAAAATCGTGAACTAACTCTCGAAGGTCGCTTACGGATGGAGCGTGGCTTAATCCACGTAGAAAATGGCGACTTGGAATCAGCTCGTGATGATTTAACTTGGGCTGAAACACGCTTGCGTTCAGTTGCGAAAGCCAGCCGTGACCATGACCTTGCGCTGTTAAATAAAGCCGCATTCCATATATTAGCAGACGAGAACCTAATGGCACTTCAAGCGTATTCAGAAATTCCACGACAAGGTGAGCATAGTCCGGACACAGTGGCTTTTTCACGCTATGGCGCTGCACAAATACACGCTCACATGGGTCAATTTTCAGCATCACTACGCCATGCGTGGACAGCTCACAAATTGGCTTTAGAGTCGTCTCTCAGTGATTTAGCATGGGTAAGTGGAACGACTTTTCTAGCCGTTGGAGCAGAATCAATTGATGATGAAGCACCATCAATGGATGAACAAGTCAAGTCGGCAAAACCTCGTGATTTAGATGCACAACTCCCTCCCGCACAAGTAAACACGGAAGATTACAGAACAGTATTCACTGCATGTATTGAATTGTGGGATGGTGAGGTTGGAGGAGAGTCAAGGCAGGATTTAATGGGGTTACTTTCTGCAGCTCTTAACCTACAGGATACGGATTCAATTGCTGAATTATTCATTATTGATGCTGAGCAATTTGAAGATGCTTTTCTGGTTGCAGCACTATTACATATCTCAACGCCTGAAGAGTCAAAAAAGTGGCAAAAGCGCCTAACTGACATGATGATATTAGCCGAGCCGGATTAATCCGAGCCAACCCCAGCACGTGCTTGCTCCAGATATATTCCCGCCCACTCTTCACCATTGGCAACTAATCTACGTGCAAGGAAGAATGCTGCGGGGTAGTCTTGAGTATTGAGAAGTTGGATTAATTCCACTTCTTCCTTATTCACCTGCTCACTTTCACCTTCTTCTTCGACAGTTTTAGCATCCTCAGTGACGACAGTTTCAGCTAATTCTTGCATCCTCTGCAAAAACGCATTACGCGTATTTAGTTCTGGAACACTCCATTCTCCGTCCATTCTATCGGTCAATCTTATTCTAAAAGCATCACGAACTTCTGAGTGAGGAATCAATTGTTGGACGTGGTCATAACAAAGCCAGGCCTGCTCCCACTCCTTTCTCCCTTCATGCAACCGCCCTAAGTCTAACCAAAGCTCGTGATTGCCGGGGCGATGGGCGAGTAAGTGCTGTACCAATTCTATAAACAAGTCATCTCGACCGGATTTTAACACTCTTTCAAGCCGCCTACCAAATATGATATTTGCACGTTGGTCACGAAAATCAAGTCGCCGGCACCGGTTGGAAAAATCAATCAAATTTTTGTCGTTTTCAGAGTTTTGGATTAGATCCCACCACAAATCAGCATCGAGTGGATCAGCAGCAATTGTTGCAGCAAGTAGTTCAATTCCATATTCCAACATATCCAATCCGTGAAGTTGTTGTAAATTTTCAGGGTCACGCCCGAGTATAGTGAATACATCATCTAAAACGCGACCCAATCCTTCACCATCACCTAGCATTTTCTTGATATGAGCAAGAGTTTGCCAATTTCTTTCATCAGTAAAATCATACAAGATTGCCTGTAAGGCATTCTGCTCAGCCCAATGGAGATTGTCGGTGGAACGTGTTGCATCCTTGCGGGCTAACTTTACAAATTTCTCTGCCTGTGAGCGGCAGCGATTACCAAGATTGCGGCGCGGGTGCTGTAATTCTCCACCAGAATCACTACCCATATTGCACTAGTGAGTACTTCTCGGTTTTGCCCCTTGTGGTGTAATGCTCATTAAACTGTAGTATATTCTCTGCGGTCAGCTTCCATGCGGATAGTGGCATCAAATCCAACTTTGCTAGTTAGCCCGTCAATATCGCGACTAGGGTCGAGGCTAGATCCCTTTTGCCCACTAAGGATAATCGTATCACGATCTGGTTGCCACCGAGTCATCATTGCCCATTCTACGTGGACAGGATTGCTGATATCAATATCATCATCCACCACAGTAACTTGCTTCATTGAACGATGTCCTGATAAGGCCGCATCGATAGCTTTACGTCCATCCTCATTGCTTTGTGGCCGCAAAGAAATAACCGCTGAAAGCCAGCCGCAACCACCTTCTGTAAGATATACGTCAACAACATCGCAAACTTGGCTCACAGCTTGCTTTATTGAAGGGGCACGAGGCAATCCCATCAGGGTGCGATGCTCGGCCTCGGCCGGAATTAGAGCATGAAAAATGGGGTCGTTGCGGTGGTAAATATTGTGGATTTCGATCACAGGTTCTTGGCGTACTTGGTCTAATGTCCCAGTAATATCGACATAAGGCCCTTCATCATCATCTTCAAGAGTGATGGTCGCAGACATTGCATATTCTGAATCTGCAGGAACTAGTATCCCATTATCCAATTCCACCAAATCTAGGGGTTTTGAATATAGGGTTTCATGTAGGCTGGCGGCAATAGTTAATTCGTCAATTTTTTCGTCAAAAGACATGGCTGCGGCTAGTAGGACTACAGGGTCGGGGGCGTTGACAATGGCGATTGGAATAGTTTCACCAACGGCCCGCGCTTCATCTAACATGGTTCGTAAGTGCCTCGGGACAAGCCTTGCGACGACATGCGTTGAATCACGCAAAAATTGCCTGTGAAAAGAGACATTTCGCTGGCCTTGATATTCCGCGATTACAATACTTGCCGACATGTAGCGCCCGCGGTCTTGACGATAATGCCAGGGGATAGGCAGCAAATCAAGATTTGTTTCGAGTTGTTGATTTTCCATTACTGGTGCATTATCCGCCGAGATCACCTCTGGATTTATTGGACTCTTCATTGCTTCACCCAATATGTCAACAAGGTCGGCGGCCGGCACATTCAGGGTCTTGGCTAAACGATCACGAGTAAGCAAGTTTAGTGCCGCTCTGTGACCCTTTGCCTCAATCAAATTTTCAAACAACAATATGCAATTCTTCTCACTCACCGAGGTGTCAAAAAGTCCATGAATGCATGACGTAGGCTTGGCTATTATTCGAGCTTGGCCGAGATGGTCGCGAAACGCCATGCCTGACCGAGTCCGAATCATCCCTTCAATATCACCCCGAAAACGCTCTGCTAACTCACTACAAGGCTACGCCTTTCAGTCGGCACAGTCAAATACGGCTTGTTGGTCGGCGGAACGCTTCTAACGGTGGCTAAACATGGGACGGGGACTATTCGCGGGCAAGAAAATGCGCAAAGATAGGCAGAAGTTTCGTTGGTCAGACCGTTATTACAAGAAACGGATGCTAAAGTCCAAGGAGAAGCACGATCCTCTCGGTGGCTCAACTCAGGCTCGTGGTATCGTTATCGAAAAGGTTGGAATTGAAGCCAAGCAACCAAATTCAGGAATACGCAAAGCCGTAAAAATTTCTCTGATAAAAAGTGGCAACAAATTGACTGCATTCACTCCCGGAGATGGTGCGATAAATTTCATTGATGAACACGACGAAGTGATGGTCGAAGGTATCGGTGGCCGCATGGGGCGTTCATATGGAGATATTCCTGGAGTTCGTTACAAAGTAATCAAGGTCAATGGAGTTAGTCTCGATGAGATGGTCCGTGGCCGCAAGGAGAAACCGGTTAGGTGATATCATGAGCGAATCCGAGGCAGTAGTCGAAGAGAGTCCAGTGGTCGAGGAGGAAGAGGAGAAACCAATCGCTGGTATTGGAACTTTGGTATTCGGCAAATGGGATGTTTCGCAAATAACATGCAATGATCCTGGTATCGCCCCTTACTTGAGTTTGCGAACCGTTGGCGTACCTCACACTGGCGGTCGACACGCTAATGCATGGTTTGGCAAGTCAAAGTTATCAATAGTTGAACGTTTCATCAATAATTTGATGCGAACAGGAAAATATACTGGTAAGAAAATTGGCGCTAGTAAGGCGTTAGAGCAGGCCTTTGATACAATCGCAGAGCGCAGTGGCGAAAACCCAATGCAAGTATTCGTCAATGCAGTTGCAAACGCGGCCCCGATGGAAGAAATTACCAGAATCCGTTTTGGAGCAGTTTCCCAACCCAAGGCTGTAGATTCATCGCCAAGCCGTCGCTTGGATACGTCCCTTCGCCATTTGGCTAAAGGTAGCCAGCAAGGAACTCACAAGTCGAAAAAGACATTGCCTCAATGCATTGTTGCAGAATTGACAAAGGCTGCAGCAGGAGATGCGTCATCCTACGCTATCGGTAAGAAAGAAGAAGTTGAGCGTATTGCTTCAAGTGCCCGTTGATAACCTGCGGCCACATATTGTTGTGGCCGTATCACTGCCTCGTTACATTTGTTGGGCAAACGGTCAAAGAGTAGGCGCGATGCGGGTAATTCATGGAAGTCGTTGATATGGAGTCACAAGTATCACAGAAGTATGTCATTAATTGGCTCAATGCTTCATTCATTATCGGCATCCCGATATTGGCTTTTGCAGCTGCAATATGGCACGGATTCACCTATGGTATCGGTTGGACTGAAGCCATTATATTCTTCATATGGTACATTTTTTGTGGCCTGTCAATAACAGTTGGCTACCATAGGTTGTTTTCTCATCGCAGCCATGAAGCCTCATGGCCCTTAATTCTATTTTATTCACTCTTTGGAGCAGGTGCATTTCAAAATTCAATTATTGAATGGTGTAGTGACCATCGTAACCATCACAAAGTTACCGACAAAGTTGGCGACCCCTATAACGCAAAAAGAGGTTTCATATGGTCCCATGTTGGATGGATAATAATGGAAGAAGAAATTGAAGCGGACTTCAGCAACGTTCGAGATTTAATGGACAATCCAATTATTGCTTGGCAGCACCGTCATATCTTCCTAATTGGATTTATTGTGGGTATGGTATTTCCTGCTGCAATAGGGTATGCGATCGGCGGTATTGGTGTCGGCATTGGGTGCTTCATCTGGGGTGGACTACTACGCACTGTATTTGTCCATCATGGTACTTTCTTGATCAATTCAGCAGCACATATATGGGGTCGCCAACCATACACAACTGCGAATACAAGCAGAGACTCGATGATTCTATCATTGTTTACTTTCGGTGAAGGTTTTCACAATTATCACCACGCATTTCAGGCTGATTATCGTAATGGCTACAAGTGGTATCATTGGGATCCTTCAAAATGGTGGATTTCATCATTCAAATTATTGCGTTTTAATCGAAATCTAAAGAAGACTCCTAATTATTCCATTGAGGTGGCGAAATTAGACACAAAATATGCTAAAGAGAGTGAGAGAGTTCTTAGTAAAAACGCTGATGCAGATCTCAGTAAATTTGATCGGTTGATATTGCAATACAGGACTTCAATGCGAGATACCATGCACAAAATCGCCACCGCTAAGAAGCAATTCAAAATGCCTGATTTCCGAGAAAAGCGCGAATTGCTAAGGCAACAAATTGCCGAAATCAGAGCAGATTTGAAATCAGTGAAGAAGGAAATACAAGTACTATTTGCCGAAATGCGCAAAGTCTCAGCGCCAATTCCAGCATAAGGTAATTTACTTCAACTGCAAAAGGCCGTCTTCATACATGACGGAGCGCTTATCAACCCCTTGTTTGTCGCCGGCCTTACAAGGGTGATTCCATGGGACGAAAGGAAGACAATATTAAGCGTGCAACCGAAGTAATGCATATTTTACCGCAGATTAGAAATCTCTGTATTGCTGCCCACATCGACCATGGAAAAACCACCCTCTCCGACAACCTAATTGCTGGAGCAGGAATGATGTCAGAAGATTTGGCTGGAAAGAGTCGAGTTCTAGATTTTGATGAGCAAGAAAGTGCACGTGGAATTACAATTAACGCTGCTAGTGCCTCGATGGTTCACGAAGTCGATGGCATCGATTACCTAATCAATCTAATCGATACACCTGGGCACGTTGATTTCGGCGGCGACGTTACACGCGCCATGCGTGCTGTTGACGGATGTTTCATCCTCGCTTGTGCTGTTGAAGGGCCAATGCCTCAAACCGAAACTGTGGTTCGTCAAGCTCTCAAGGAGAAGGTCAAACCGGTACTATTCATCAACAAAGTAGATCGTCTAATTAACGAATTACAAGTAACTCCAGAGGATATGATGGAGCGCTTCAAAGGTACAATCACTAAGGTCAACAAGTTGATTCGCCAATTCGCTCCTGAAGAGAAGAAGAAGGAATGGCAGGTTAGTGTTGCAGATGGAACTGTGGCCTTCGGGTCTGCTTACCACAATTGGGGTATTACTGTCCCTTACATGCAAAAGTCGAAAATTTCATTCAAGGACATTTTTGAATACTGTCACAATGAGGATCAACGTGCATTGTCCAAGAAAGCTCCCGTTCATGAAGTACTACTCGACATGGCTGTATCCAAACTACCTGGGCCAGTAGAGGCGCAAAAATACCGCATCCCCAATATTTGGACTGGAGACCTCGAAAGTGATTTGGGCCAAGCAATGATGAGTTGTGACCCTGACGCCGAACTATCCATGATGATTACTAAAATTTGGATGGATCCACACGCTGGAGAAGTTGCAGTCGGTAGAATTTATTCTGGGTCAGTTAACCACGGGGAATCCGTATGGGCTATTGGTGCTGCTAAGGCTGAGAGAGTTCAGCAAGTCAGCATGATGGTTGGTGGAGACCGAATTCCAGTACCAAGTGTTGTGGCCGGAAACATCGCCGCAGTTACTGGGATTCGTTCAGCAGCTGCAGGGATTACAGTAGCTCGAGATAAAGATATGACTCCATTTGAAGCAATTCGCCATTATTCTGAACCGGTTGTTACTGTTGCAGTAGAACCCAAGTCAATGAAGGATTTGCCGAAATTTTTGGATGCTTTACGATCTTTGGCAAAGGCTGATGCTAGCCTACAAGTATCTACCAATCAGGAAACTGGAGAGGCATTGCTGGCTGGAATGGGAGAACTTCATCTGGAGATTACTACCTATCGAATTGAGGAAGAACAAGATATCAAGGTTAAGGTTAGCGAACCAATCGTTGTTTACAGAGAAAGTGTTTCTGCTGACAACAAAGGACGGGCTTTTGAGGGTAAATCGCCTAATCGCCACAACCGATTTTATGTTGAAGTGGAAAAGTTGTCCACTGAAGTTATCAATGCATTACGCGAGGGAGTTTTTGGCGATGGAGCAGTTCGAAATAAGGATGCCAAAGAAATCGGCAATCGATTCTCTGAATATGATATGGATAAAGATATGATGCGTAAGATTTACGCCATCAATGGTACCAATTTATTGGTAAATGACACCAAAGGTATCCAAGCCCTACACGAAACTCGTGAACTGATAATTGAAGCCTTCAATGAAGTTTGCAAGAGGGGGCCACTGGCCGGAGAACCTACTATGGGTCTTTTGGTGAGATTGGTCGATGCAAAACTGCACGAAGATGCAATTCACCGTGGCCCTGCCCAAACTATCCCTGCTGTTCGAAATGCGATTAAGGGCGCAATGGTACGTGCTAATCCATCGGTTCTTGAGCCGATGCAGAAAATGTTTGTCAGTGTACCAAATGAATGGTTGGGTGGAGTGACTCGTGAAGTCACTCAGCGCAGGGGCATCATCGAAGATATGCCAGCAGATGGCGAGGTTACTACTGTCGTAGGGACTGTCCCGGTCGCTGAGTCATTTGGTTTCTCCAATGACATTCGAGCAGCCAGTCAAGGTCGAGCAGTTTGGAATACCGAGAATTCAGGATTTGAAGAATTACCTCAGCACCTATATGCCGATGTCATCGGAGTAATACGTCAACGCAAGGGAATGAAAGCAGATATTCCCGTTGAAGCTAACTTTTCCGATTGAATTCAACTCATTCTCATGAGCTGGAAATCGGTCAATTCGCGTAGTGCTTGAATGCCTACTGTTTGCTCAAGTTGGTCGAGACAAGCATGAGCTTTAGCGTGATATTGTTCTGCTAAAGAGCGAGCATGGGAAATCGATCCCAATTTGGATAAAGCAGAAATTGCAGTTTTGATCATTTCCTCGTCGGCTAAATCTCCCTTCCCTAAAGCAGCCAATAATTCACTTTTGGCCGGTTGTTCTGGCTGGTTTAGGGCATGAATTACCATAAGAGTACGCTTACCTTGGGCGACGTCGCTACCCGCCGGTTTGCCAAGAGTTTCTGAATCCGAACACACATCGATTAAATCATCCATTAATTGAAAACACATTCCTAATGCCAATCCCCATTCTGTCATTAGGTCTACAATTGTATTATTGGCTCCTGAGAGCAACGCTCCTACTCGACCACAAGTCTCAAACATCACCGCGGTTTTACCTTGAATCATCTCTAGATACTCTAATTCAGTAACTTCGTCATCACGTGTTTCGAAACCGATATCACGCTGTTGCCCTTCTGCAACCCGGCGAACCATGGAACTGAGTGTAAGAACGAGGTCACGCAAATATGATTGGTCAATATCTTGACTCATTGCTAGTACTTCAAACCCAACTGCAAGCATTGCATCGCCTGCATTGATAGCAGTAGGTCCGTCGTATTCTACGTGAACAGCAGGTCGTCCGCGTCGAATCTCGTCGTCATCCATAATGTCGTCATGAACCAAAGTGAAATTGTGAATGATTTCAATTGCCGCACCAATATCGTACAAACCATGGTGCAAGTTACCAACCGCTTCAGCGACTATCGCTGGCAAGGTCGCCCGTAGACGTTTACCACCACCTTCAATTAAGTGCATCATTGCTCGGTTTAGAATATCTTCATCGCTCCGGCTCAAGGCGCGAATAATTCGAGTTTCAACCTCGCCCTTGTGACGAGAAACGGTTCCAAGTAAACCACCATCGTCGACCTCTGCATCACTCACCCCGACCTCCAGCATGTGGCTCACGTCACCGAGTTGGTAAATAACGGGGTCAAAGATACCATCGGTTGCTGATTCAGGCCAACACCTCTCGAGAAAAGTCTCCGTAATAGCCTCAAACCAAGGCGCTATTGTTTCACCGCGCTGGCGAGTAAGTTTGCACCAGCCTTCAAATTCATTTTTACTTACCCAAGCGATTTCATGGACTTCATTAAGATTAATTTTCAAATCAACCTGAGCTTGAATCGCAAGAACGTGATCTAATTCGTGCTCAACCCACTCCTCATTCATTCGGGCGAGGTACCGAAACCTTCCGACTGGCCAGAATGCCGTTTTTTCTACTTGAGATGGCTTGATTCCTAATTCTTGATCCAACTTTCGGATCGCCGCATTGATGACTCCTAAATCACCCTTTTCTATCATCTCAGATTCGATATGGAGTGGATGCGAACAACAAGAATTCGCCCAAATTCCGGGGAATGTGATTTTATCCAATGCACGTCTCTGCAACAGTAAACGGCCATTTTGGTCGAATAACAGAACCGAAAAGGCTCGATGCAGCATTCCTTCGCCTCGATGAGTATCCAATTTAGAGGCTGAGCCAATTGGCATATCATTTTCATCTACTAAAATCACCTGCTCTCCCATCATTGCCGCTTGTGATTCATCAAATCCCTCAGCGATTAATGCTTTTGTTGCAGACACATTATTTGGGGCAGAAATTGATTCTGACTCGCCATCCATAACACTGCCTCAGTCTTTCCAAAAGGTTGCAGCATATGACTATGCCTAAGTGATAATATAACAGCAAAATGGCGAGCCATGAATATTGCAATCATGCATGGTTAATTCACAAGAATAGTGCCAATGCAAGGTTGCCCTAGTGCTGCAGCAACGATCCTATCTTTCAAACCACGTATGAAAATAACTGCCACTCCCTTCGATAATATCTGTGCACCTCGCTCTGATTTTAGAAAAATCCCACCAGTTACATCTTTATCTGCAATGTGGGTGCCTGAGAATGTATCGTTGGTAGACCACGTTTCTAATAAGCGTGAATCGCCAGAATTAGGTGGTTCGGAAAGTAAGCCATCAACATCTCCCATAGCAAAAATTACCCGTTCAACATTGGGTATTTCGGTACCGATGCGATATACTAAATCATCACCAGATAAAACCCCAAAATCTTCCGGTGGTGGACAATCGACGACATCTCCGAAGGTGATTGGCACCACTCCATCAATAACCGAAGAAAAAACACTTACGTCTCCGATAAAGTCGTGCCCGTACCCATTTGCCCACTCACGCGGGGGGTAGACTCTTGTAGCAATTCCAAGGGAATTTAATTCCTCAACCAATAAGGAATTCAAATCCGACATATCATTACGAACAGCGGCAATCGCCTCATCTTGTGAAGTCAAATTATCAATCGGTGAAACGTTGTCGTTACGTCCTAGATGTAATTGCCAAGCCTTTGCCCTTAGGTGCCCGAATGAACCGGCGCCATGAACTACTATCGGCTGAACTCCTTGCTTGATTATTTCAGAGATGGCAGAGCAAACTTCTGCTATCGCACCATTATTAGGATTGCACAATTGCGATTTATCAGTGATAAGACCGCCACCGAGTTTGATTACAACCCTCGGATTTGAAGACAATTTAGCACCCACAATTACCCCGTCAAGGCTTGCGACTTTCAACCCAACGCAGAGAGTCGGTGAAATATACCGTCGCGATAGCGAGGTCATGGCCGAGCCTACAGTCGATGAATTGATTCGCCATCTTCAAGTTGAATTGGATAAGGCTGAAGATATCTTAGATAGTAAAGAACGTACTAAACGACAATTGCAAATTGAGATTACAATCCAAGAAGCGTTGTCATTTCAACAACGACATTCAATGCTTGATGATGCCGGAATAGACCCATTGAAAATTTCCGAGGCAGTTAGACTAATTCAAAAAGCGGAAAAGCCTACTACTAAGGTGAATACAGAAGGCGGAACAAAGAACTGCGAAAAGTGCGCAGCTCGACTGGAAGAAGATCTCGACTTCTGCCCGTCTTGTGGAACTACTCTCTAGTTTCATTCTTCTTCTTGCTTTGCTTCTTCCTGCTCCCACTCGCTGACAATTTCTTCGACTATAGGGTCATCACTCGGTATGGAATCAAGGTAGGTTGGCGGAACTTCTTCGGTTAGAAAAACTGTAGTTCCAGCTCGGTAAATTGTGTGCCCGTCGGCAATGGCTCTAGTTGTATCAATCTCTAGAACCGCCGGGCGGGGATTGTGCACGTGACCAGCTTCCATTGCATTGCGAATACTCTTAGATAAATGGACATAATTTTGCTTCTCAGTAGATTTTAGGCCTAATTCAAGATGATTAGTCAACTCATCTGGGTTACAAGGCCAGTAGAGCGCTTCAGGTATTTCGTCAGTTGGATGATCTAATTCAATTTCAACTGAATGCGCATAGGTGGCTCTAATCATATCTCCTTCGATTTGGAAGCGTCCTTTGCCGTCACATTCGGCTATGGCTTTGAAATGCCATGGGCGCAACCAATGGTAGTAGTGTCGTTGCTCCTTGAATGAATCTGTCATTGCCCGAATATTTATCCAACCATTGATGTCCATCTCTAGGTTGAATTTTTCAGGGAAATGCCTTAGCACACCTGCTAGAAGTCGGCCGAGGCCCGATATTTCACGATCACTCATTATGAATTTACCTTCTTCGTTGCATACTGGGCAGTTTAGTCCATTGAAAAATTTGTGAGTCTTGCATTCCCTTAACATGTTATCAAGCCGCCGTAATGCCCCTCCTTCATAACCCGTTCTATTGCCAAGCGTTGTCACCTCATGGTAAGGATGATGAGAGTATCCGCTCTCGACGATACATGAAGGCGGTAATTTGTGACTATGCGCGCACCTCATTCCACCGCGCTCACAGAGGCGAATTAGCTGATGTAAGGCCAGAAAATATGGCCGCCACTATTGTATCAGAAATCCTATTACGCAATGATTTTCCAACTTCAGATATTGAAGATTTGATGCTTGGATGTGCTTACCCAGAGGGTGTTCAAGGACTCAATTTGGGACGAATTGTCACATATTTGGCCGGATTACCCAATGAAGTACCCGGGATGACAACAAACCGTCTTTGTGGGTCATCAATGCAGGTTGCGCATACCGCTTCTGGTTCGATAATGATGGGCGCAGGAGAAGTTTTTCTATGCGCAGGAGTCGAATCAATGTCATTAGTGAAACGTGGCGGGTGGAACCGTGACCTCCACCCACAAATAGAGGCTGATTTCCCCGATGCATACATTGCTATGGGGATAACGGCAGAAAATTTGGCCAATCAACATAATATTTCTCGCCAGGAGCAAGAAGAGTTCGCATTTCACAGTCACAGGAAGGCGATTGCTGCACGTGACGGTGGATTCTTAAGCAGTGAAATTGTTCCAATTGAGGCTGCCGGTGGTTTGGTATCTATTGATGGTTGTATGCGAACAACAACAATGGAAAAGATGGCATCATTATCTCCAGCCTTTATCGAGTCAGGTTCTGTTACTGCGGCTACATCTTCACCTTTGACAGATGGCGCGGCTTGCAATTTGATATGCTCAGATAATTATGTCGCCGAACATAGTCTGAACGCAATGGCCGAAATCGTCTCTACAGCAGTCACTGGAGTACCACCGGAAATTATGGGAATTGGACCTGTTTCTGCGACCAATAAGGCACTTGCACGAGCTGGACTGAGTATTGATGAAATGGATGTTATCGAACTAAATGAGGCATTTTCTTCCCAATCAATCGCCGTTCTAAATGATTTGTCTATTTCTTCTGATGATGAGCGTCTGAATATAGATGGTGGGGCTCTAGCAATCGGCCACCCCCTAGGTGCTAGTGGTGCAAGAATACTTGGTAAAGCCGCGCAATTACTTTCTCGCACCAATGGCGAATATGCTCTAGCATCAATGTGTATTGGCGGGGGAATGGGTATTGCTACAATTCTGCGCAGGTCGTAGTCAAAACCTTCTTGATGAGAGCCCCAATAAGCGAAGCATGGCTGTTCGTAAAGGTCGAAAGGAAGCATTTGAGAATCTAACAATAAGTGAAGAAGGAGATTGCCCCCGTTGTGGTGGTGAATCCGGCGATTCCACAATTGCTGGATTTATAATGTGCCTGCGTTGTAATTATGAATGGAAAGATCCGAATGCTCCTGCACAAGAACGTAAACCCCCGCCTACTTACCGGCGCGATGAAGAATTAATTAATGAATTTAAAAGTGAAATGGAAGGTGGTGAACTCAAAGATATCTTGGGTATCGATAAGAATCTCTCATCAAAGCAAGAAGAAAGTTTATCCCGCTTACAGGATAAATGGATGACTGGGATGCAAGGCCACTATAATGCGGCTTCAGAAGAAAGAAAACCCCTCACGATTTCTTTCGACGATGAAGATAATTTGGTTGAGACAACTGTCGCATCAATGACACTAGTAGCTAATGATTTTGATGGGGGTGAGGAAATACGCTTGGAATACCCTGGAATCGGCACTGAATTCTATGTTTTTGATGAAGCAAGTGAGACTGGTTGGAAAAGGGGGCGAAGCGCCGAAGATACTGCTCGAAGTATTGCTAGTGTGATAAATCGCCACTCGCAATTAGTTTATGCGCACAATGAAGGCGAGACGATCTCTTTTGAATTACGTTCGGCTGAACTGAGTGCTGCTTCTCTAGTACTATTCGTCGATGACCCTGGTGGAACTGATATCATATACGAAAAGGGAGGAGTATCTCTTGATTACCGTCAAGCAAATTCACTTGAAGATTACAAAGTTGCGGTAGAAATAGTTCTTGAGGATGGAATAATATCTCCAAGCGAAGACCAATTATTGTGGGCAATGCGGCAGCAATTGGGTATTGATGATGCTAAGCATGTCCGAATTATCATGGATCACTTTGGCGACAAGGCCCTCAAAGAGTGTCCGAGTTGTGGGGAAATGGGTGAATTATATCCTGAGTATGCCGCGTGGTATTGCCAACCCTGTGAAGAATGGTTGTAGAGAATACATCTCCATTTGATTGGGACTTTTACACCAATATTCAGGCTATCCCATGCGTGTATTTCTCAATTTAAGGGGAGATTATTCATAAGGCGGTTCAGGCTCGCTGTAACCGGCGAGAACTATGGCGGATGACGTACTGTATATCGGAGTAGACCTAGGAACCTTTCGAAGCGTAATGGTTTCTAGCGCAAATGAAGAACAAGAAGTGTTGACTGTTATTGGAACTCCTAAAGATATAGTGGCTAGAAATTTCCTCGCTCGCGACGTATTGTTTGGTGAAGAAGCATTGAAAAATCGCCTCGCACTTAACTTATTCCGCCCTCTAGAACATGGTGTGATTAAGGATAATGCTGACGATAAAAAGCATATTGCACATTTTATCACCCATATCATCGGTCTTGCTGACCCGGAAGATTACTCACGCGTTGTCGCCGTGATTGGCGCACCTGCCGAAGCGAGTTATGTTGACAAGACTGCAATTTTTGATGCCGCCGCAGGCTCAGTAAATGCTTGCATGATTATTTCAGAACCTTTCGCGGTTGCCTATGCACTTGATATGCTTGATCACACCTTAGTGATTGATATTGGCGCTGGAACTACTGATATTTGTCGTGTTTACGGAACGATTCCGGAGCATGATGACCAAGTTCACGTGCCCTATGCTGGCGACTATGTCGACCAACAGTTGATTCGTGAAGTTCAACTGAAGTATGCTGGCGCCCAAATTACCAAGGACATGGCTCGCCGTTGGAAGGAACAGTATTCATTTGTTTCAAGCGACCCACCTAAGGAGCCAGTATTAGTTGATTTTTCAGTTGAAGGAAAAGCAATGACTCTAGATATTACGGATTGCATTCAAGCTGCCTGCGAATCTATAGTCGACCCCATTGTCGAGAATGTAAAGGGCTTGATTTCCTCATCGAACCCTGAGTATCATGCAGCATTCCGTGAACATATGGTGCTGGCTGGTGGTGGATCTGGAATCAAGGGACTAGGGTCACTTGTTGAGAGGAGGCTTTCTGATATGGGGGATGTAACAGTTCATACTGTAGACGATCCAGTACGTTTAGGCGCTATGGGAGGCCTAAGACTGTCGATGGAAGTTCCAGAGGATATGTGGAAGAACTTGACTCTCGCTAGCAGATAGGTTTGATTTCAGTTAGGATTTATTCTTCTTCTGCTTTTTCACCTTTATCTAGGACCAAGTTACCGTCGCAATTTGGGCATTTATCGTCCGGTGAAAGTAATTCAGGTTGAATCGCCAATACTGAAATACAATGCGGGCAGGTCGCTAAAATTTCACCCTTGCCCAAACTACTTTCAGCTGCGAATGGCAATTTTTCCCCGTGATACCAAGCAGCAAATAATTGATTTCCAAGCAATGATGAACGGCGGAAGGTGCTGATAGTCATGTATATCATTAGGCCACCCAATATCAAGTCCCAGCCACTTCCTGTTAGTCCTTGCAATAGGTGAGCAAAACCAAATATGGCAAAAAATAGTGCGGCGAAACCCAATTGTATTTGAGCGAGAACAAGTGCGAATGAACGTCGATTACGAAATGAATTCCACACCCATAGTAAAATAAGAATTGGAAAAATAATTATGATTGTTAGGTCTGGAACTACGCTTATTACTACCCCCGCCACCAATAGTACAATCATCAATGATGTTGCCAATACAAGGTTTGAAGTTTGACGATGAAGCCTGGATAACGGGTCATCCAATTGTTCAGGAACCGAACCGGCGAACACCATATCTTCTGCGCTTTGCACGGCCTTGCGACAACCTGCCCCTAGATAGACTCCGCGCAACCCCTTCGACCAACAACCGAAGGCCACTTGTAGGAAATCCCGTACCGAATAACTGTTCACATGCGCGATATAGATGTAGAAATTCGCGGTGATTCGCTTTCTGGTAAGAGAATATTGTTTGGTATTTCAGGCGGGATTGCAGCAGTTGACAGTGTTCGATGTGTGCGCGAATTGCGTCGTCACGGAGCAGAAGTTACGGTATGTATGACAGATTCAGCCCAACGAATAATCACTCCACTTGCAATGAAATGGGCTACTGGCAAACAGCCAATCACAAACTGGGAAGGTGAAATGAGTCAACTATCAGATTTTGATGGAGTACTAGTAAGCCCTGCGACTCGAAATTTACTATCCAGTCATCTAAACGGTTTGATGTCTTCACCGTTATTGATGGCATTGTCTGCGGCAAGGGGTCGAAAAGTTCCAATGCTTCTCATTCCTTCAATGCACGCCGACCTCTTTGATGAATTAGTTACTACAGAAATAGTTAGTAAACTACGTAAACAGGGGGCAATAATTCAGTGGAGTGAGGGCGAGGAGGGTAAAATAAAAACGTTAGATCACAGACAAATTGTCGCAGATTTAGCACATCATATCAATTCACATCTCCCTTCAAGAAAAAGTGCTGTAATCACACTAGGGGCAACCCGATCTTCCATTGATGATGTCCGATTCATTCAGAACACATCCTCTGGAAAGACTGGATGGGGTATCGCTGTAGATTTATATAGACGCGGACATGACGTCACTGTTGTTTGTGGCAGCACCTCGAAAATTCCCGAGATATCTTTACCACTGGTTATTGTCGCCGAGGATCCAAATTTAATGTTATTAGAATTGAAAACTTTGGCCAAAGACCAAATTGATGCGTGGGTGCATTGCGCTGCTGTATTGGATTATGTTGTTGGTAACCCAATTGAAGGTAAAATAGCGAGCCTACAAACGGGACTCAATCTACAACTTGTTCAGGGAGAAAAACATATTCGAGAATTGTCAACGTTAACCAATGGGGCCACGCGTGTTGGTTTCAAATTGGAATGTGGAGTCAAAATCCATGACCTCGTACATCGCGCACTGGCCTTAATTGAAAATTCCCAACTTACTGCAGTTATTGCAAATCGCCTTGAAGATATTGATGATGAAAGTAAACCACGAGCGCATTTAGTCGATGCTACTGGAGAACATTGGGCTTTGCAAAATCATTCTGACCTAGTATCTGCAGTACGTCATTTAGTAGAGAATTAGTACGTACGGGCGAGAAATACGCGGCGCTTTGTACTCTGACCTGTGATTACACAAGTTTTCTCGTCCGAAAATGGCTCTACATCGTCTCCTAGGAATGTCAAACCAGTCAATCTCTCTATGATTTCAGCCTCAGCATCATTACCTGCGAAAGGAATTTCGAAAACAGCAAGGTCATCGATATCACCTTGAATTACCCACTCACCATTAGAGTCCTGTGAAATTCCAGGAAATTGTTGTACAACAGATTGATGGAAGGTATCAGCCCTTAGCCGTAACTCTTTAGATATTGCATCCAATTCCGCTTTAACATTGTTTACAATATCAGTGATTTCTAGTGGCTTCTTACCACCAGTGCGTAGCGCAGCAAATGCGGTACCATTGGCTATATCTCGTGGCCCGATTTCTAATCGCAAAGGCACGCCTTTTATTTCCCAGTCATAGTATTTTTTAGCTGGGCGCATAGATCTGTCGTCAACCTTCACTCGCAAGCCACTATTGCGCAACACAATTGCAATATCATTAACAACTTTGATTACTTCATCAGCTCCTTCCTTCTTTGTAACTGGGACGATGACGACTTGAATTGGAGCAATTGCGGGTGGCATTATCAAGCCTTGATCATCCCCATGAACTCCTACAATCGCTCCAAGTAATCGTTCCGACATTCCATATGTCGTTTGATGACAATACTTCTGTTCGGCATTCTCATCTTCGTATGTTATATCAAATGCTTTGGCCCATTGATCGCGATAATGGTGGCATGATGCGACTTGTAGGGTACGTCCATTCGGCATGATGACATCGATTGCTATTGTGTACCATGCACCTGGAAACGTGTCCCATACAGGGCGCTTTGTAACTACGACGGGTAGGCAAAGATCATTCATTAGACGGTTGACAATTTGCAAATCTTCAGTGATTTGGCGAGTGGCACAATCCTCATCGGCATGAGCTGTGTGGGCTTCAAAGAAATGAATTTCACGAACGCGAATAAAGGATCGGGTTTGCTTGGTTTCATAACGAAACGTATTGACTATTTGATAGGTCTTCAACGGTAAATCTGCATGACTTCTAATCCATAGTGGAAATAGAGTATACATTGCGGTTTCACTTGTTGGGCGCAGGAACATCGGAACATCGATCTCATTTTCACCCGCATGCTTGACCCAATACACCTCTTTCTCAAAACCAGCCTCCTCTTCTTCGATGCGTAATTCGCTGGGATCTACTCCTTCCTCTCTGGCTCTTTTCAATAAAGAGACGAGACGATTTTCCTTTTCGAGTAAATTTGCCGGTATTAGTAAGGGGAAATGTACTTCTTCATGGTTAGTTGCTTCCATTTCTCTATGAGTAATGTTATCGATATTTCGCATGGCCTTCCAGCCATATGGTCGCCAGACATCCATTCCCTTTATCGGATATCTCTTATCGACTAGGTCTGCAGCCTCAACAATAAATGGATACCAAGCGTTGAAATCTTGCGCCTTCGAGGGAATCCCCCTCTTAGCTTTACCAACATCTCCGCTCATCTATTTCCCTCACTTTCGTAATTTAGCGACGATAAGTAAGAATAAAATCCCGCCGATAAGAACGACATCTGGGATGCCGAAAAACCCGTTCTGAATAGGTTCGGACCAGCCTAGCCCACTATCTAAATTGTTAATGGAAAGGAGGTTGATGCGAGTAGCACCGCCCTCAGGGCAGGTTCCAACACTGGCTACTGGCTCTGAACATATGTCGCCAAAGAGTAATCCAAAAGCGCCAAACAAATTGGCTATTTCTGCTAATAATAGTAAGAATAATGCTTTTCCAATGAAACCTGATTTTTTTGCCGGCTTGGACAAAGGCGGGGGAAGTTCGTCACCAATCGGCATTGGTGGTGGCGCAGATCCGGCAACAACTTCAACCATCAAATCAATAGCTTCTCCCTCGGGTGCCGGGGCTGCAGAAAAATCATCTGTTGGCGTGACCTGAGAAGGTTTCGACACTGCTATCGGTTTTACACTAATTCCGTAGGTGCGTTCAGCAATACTTGCAAGCATTGGGTCTGTAGCCAATTCGCTATGGTCGACATCACCATCAAGCAGACGCCTAAGCCTATCGACATCACTCATTGCATCCCCTCGTCGTTTCGGAGTCTCGCCCCCCTCTTCAAGCCTTTTCTATTATAGTGAAAGAGTTTCTAAGCGATTCAAGCATTTCCTGCCTTCTCAACTTCGGCCCAGTCAGCCATAAATGAATCCATACCGCGGTCAGTAAGTGGGTGTTTTACCAGTTGCTTGAATACCTTGGTCGGCATTGTTGCGGTGTGGGCACCTAGTAGCATGCATTGCAGAATATGTTGGGGGTGGCGAATTGAAGCGGCTAAGACTTTAGTGGAATCGATGCCATAACTTTCCCAAGTTGCCATTATCTCTCCAATCAATTCCATTCCATCATGGCCTGTATCGTCAATTCGGCCGATGAAAGGAGATACGTATAGAGCTCCTGCCTTTGATGCCATCAATGCTTGTGAGGCGCTAAAAATTAGAGTTACGTTAACTCCAATGCCCTGACTCGCCAATATCTTTGTCGCCTTCAAACCTTCATCTGTGCAGGGAACTTTTATTATCACATTATCCGGCAATTCACTCTTCAATGCTAATCCCTGCTCCACCATTCCCGCGCTATCAAGTGCAGTAACTTCAGCTGAAATAGGCCCATCACAGATTTCGGCAATTTCCCGTACAACTTGTTTGAAATCACGCCCTGATTTCTTGATTAGAGAGGGATTTGTTGTCACTCCATCAAGGATACCCCAAGATGCTATTTCGGCTACTTCACTTACTTCTGCTGTATCTAGAAAAAACTCCATTATATCACCATTCTATAGATTTTTACGTGCGACTGATCGCTTTGCTGCAGCGATAATTGAGGGCGTATTAATTTCAAGTAAATCCAACATTTCCTCGGCTTGGCCTGACTCTCCAAATCGGTCTTTTACTGCAACCATCTCAAGCGGGGCTAAATGGTTCCCAACCAAAAACTCAGCGACTGCACTCCCCAGTCCACCAATAGCCGAATGGTCTTCAGCAGTAACGAATGCCTCACATTGATGTGCAAGGCGTGTAATAAGTTCAGTATCAAGGGGTTTCAGTGTATGCATATCTACGACACAAGCCTCTATTCCCGTGGCAGATAATTCCTCAGCGGCAGCAATGGATTTCTCGACTAGTACTCCGCATGCGATAATAGCAACGTCAATGCCATCGCGTAACACCATGCCTTTTCCGATTTGTAATTCATCGGCCCTACCATCATACATAACTGGAGTTTTGTTACGGGCAGTTCTCATGTACGATGGCCCGTTAAGACTTAGGCATTGCTTAGTAAGTTCAATCGCGCTCACATCGTCACATGGATGCATTACTGTCATGTTTGGCAACGTGCGATAAATTGCTAAATCCTCAATGGATTGGGCACTACTCCCATCAGTTCCGGTATGAGTTCCGCCATGACTTCCACAAATGTGTACGGGAAGGTTTGGTCTTGCTATTCCATTTCTTACCTGTTCAAATCCTCTTTCAGTAAAAATAGCAAATGTGCTTGCAAATGGTTTGTATCCGGAAGTAGCCAATCCTGCAGCAATAAGCATCATATTTTGCTCACCTATGCCGCATGAAATGGTCCGTTCTGGACAGGCCTCTCTAAAATGCAAAGACTTGGTTGATTTCCCCAAATCTGCCTCAAGAACAACAACAGTTTCGTCATCGACCATCTCAAGCAAAGCTTGACCATATCCATCACGAGAGGCTGCAGTACGACTCATTCCAACACCCCGAGTTCGACTAATCCTTGTCGCAATTGCTCATCATTAGGAGCGGCGCCATGAAATGCCGGATTATCTTCCATGAAAGAAATTCCCTTACCCTTAACAGTATGCGCAATAATAACTGCGGGTTGGTCGGTTATCGAATCCATCCAAATGATTCCATCAAGTATCTCTTGCATATTGTGACCATCAATTTCCTTAACAGCCCAACCAAATGCCTTCCACTTACTTGGGACATCAAACATCCGCATTTGCTCATCGACGAAATCATCATTTTGAATCCGATTCCGATCTAGAAATACGTTTAGATTGCCTAATTCATGGTGAGCGGCAGCCATAGCGGCTTCCCATACTGCACCCTCTTGGATTTCTCCATCTCCGAGCATCACAAAGGTAGTACGCATACTTCCATCCATTCGTGCGGCGTGTGCGCAGCCAATTCCGAACGATAATCCCATGCCGAGACTACCAGCACTGAAATCAACTCCCGGAGTCCATTTCATGTCTACATGACCTTGGCATATTCCGCCCAAGACACGGTATGATTCTAGATCTTCTTTACTGATGAATCCCTGCTCTGCGAGGATAGCATACATGCCTGGGCTGGCATGACCTTTCGATAATATGAAACGGTCACGGTCTTGCATTCGCGGATTTGCTGGGTCGACATTCAAACGATTTGAGTAAAGGGCTACAAGAATGTCAATCTCTGATAACGAGCCACCAGGATGGCCAGCCGAAGCGCGATGAGTCATTCTCAATATTTCAGCCCGACAACGCTTGGATTTCTCCTCCAACTCCTCAATGGATAGTGTAGCTCCTGACATTACCCTTCTACCCCGATACAGGGGTTTATTGTATGGCCTTTGATGCTTACTCTCTATCAACCACTGAATTAAATTCAAATCATTTTCATCGTGGGCGAACAGAATTGATGAATCTTCGGCCTGCATCAATTACTACTTGTAAGCAGTCTGTGGCGAAATTGTGGCCCTCAGTACGCGGAATTGAGCGGGTTGCGAGGAAGGCGAATACGGCTACAAAGCACGCATAAAAAATTAGTGATAATGTTTGTCCAAGTTGGGATATTTGATCAAACCAATCGCGCGGATGCTTGAAGGTAACAATGAAGAAGGCAATCAAAACGCCCATAAGTGATTCGCCAGCAATAAATCCTGCACCTATGAGAACACCCTTGTCAGTCACTCCCTTCGCCGTCCTTTCTGCTTCTTGACTGGCATCGCCAACAAGTGTGCCATCTACTCGATAATGGGTAATTCTAGACACAAAGAAGTGCAAAAGGCCACCGACGATTATTGGGACTGAAAGATAAATCGGCAAATATATGCCGATTGCTACGGACATTACTGGCATCTTCTTCCAGATAATGATGCAGGCGATAATTGCTCCAATCAACACCATTGGTAGGTTGAAATCACCACCAAAAATACCACTGATAATAGCACCAATCAATTCAGCCTGCGGTGCAAGCAAAGCCGTTTCACAAACTTCAGCAATCCCTTCTGGAGTGGTTGGGACCAAACCAGTATCTGGATCGACTAACGGATCTCGATAGCATGCTGTTTTCGAGATGCGAAAAGCATCGTGAAGTAGCATCAAAACTGGGCCAATGGCAATAGCGCCAACCATGACCCCTACAATCTCGGCTATTTGTTGGCGCCACGGAGTTGCACCTACCATGTGGCCGGTTTTCAGATCCTGCATGACATCTCCAGCGATTGCTGCATTTACTGCAACTACTGCTGCAATTATCAGAGTGGCTGTCATCAAACTCTCTGTTGTCATTCCCAGCAGCAAGTCGCCTACTACCCAAACGAGTGCCGCAGTAAACATTAGTGTTGCAATAGTCATTCCTGATACCGGAGAATTCGATGACCCTACGACACCTGCAATATATCCTGAAACTGCAGAGAAAAAGAAGGCCGCAACTGCGAGAAATCCTGCACCAACTAATGCGAGGAGTATCTCTCCAGTAGCCCACCAGTAGAAAAGGAAAGTGAATACTGTAATTATTCCACAGACAATTAGTACCTTGCGCATATCCATATCTTTCTCAGTACGGATTAATGTAGTGTCATCATCATTGAAATTTAGAGCCTTCTTGAAACCTGATGAAATGGTTTTTCTCATTGACCATAAAGTGTATACTCCTCCAACAACCATCGCCCCTACACCAACATAACGAATTTGGTCATTCCAGATTATCATAAATCCTGAGGTCATATCTCCAGCAGGCCAACCATACATCATACCATAGAGTGGGACAAGGACTAGGAATCCCAATATCCCACCTAGGAAGATGAATGATGCTATTCTCAATCCTACGATATAACCTACTGATAGTAATGCTAAGGAGAGTTCTGATCCAGCATATACGCGAGTGCCAAAGAAACTCCACGCACCTTGAACTAGTTCTCGAGTAATGTGAAATCCTTTGACGAACCATCCGTAAAGGGCACCGATGATTAGTGCATAGACTATTGCAACCAAACCGGAGCCACCTTCTTCTCCAGCAACTAATACTTCTCTGCAAGCCACTCCTTCTGGATATGGAAGCGCTTCTTCGACGATGAATACCCTCCTTAGTGCAATGGTGAACATTGTACCTAAGACACCTCCAAGGGTAGCAATAATGAATGTTTCAAGTAATTGTATTTCCGACCATATATTCATTACTAGGAGTGCAGGAACAGTGAAAATTACCCCTGCTGCCAAACTTTCTCCAGCACTAGCCATCGTTTGCACAGAATTATTTTCCAATATACTGACATCTTTGAATTTGAGGCCGCGCAGAATTAACATTGACATAACAGCGGCTGGAATAGATGCCGAAACAGTCATTCCTACTTTGAGCCCAAGATAGGCATTTGCAGCCGTCATTAGCGCTCCTAGAATGATTCCTATGGCGAAAACTCGAACAGTTAATTCCGCAGGTTCCTCTTGGGCCGAAATATACGGCTGAAAATCTGCGCTCACGCCTTGGCGAATAGTGTCCCGCTTGTGAATTATGCGGTCTATAAAACACAGAAAATGCGGCTTGTGTGCGGGATATCCCACAGTTTACCTTTAGAACTCTCAGTATAGCCGCGAAGCACTTGTGGACTCAATATGGCCGTTGACCCCGTTACCAAATCTTGGCATTCTTCTAAAACTGAAGAAGTTCTCAAGACGTTTTCTACTAGTATAGAAGGCCTAAATGATGAGAGTGTTGAATCGCTTAGGGAAAAGTATGGCTCAAATGAACTCGTCGAGCCACCATCAACCCCTAAATGGATACGTTTTGTAAGCCAGTTCAACGATCCTTTGATTTTCTTGTTGATTGCTGCTGCTGTTATAGCTTTGATAATCCATCCTGATAAACCAGGAGATGCAATTTTTATCGGCCTTGTACTCACTGCAAATGCAGTATTTGGCTATTGGCAAGAGGAGCAGGCCGAAATGGCTATGGGGGCGCTAAAAAAGATGGCTGTCTCGTCTTGTGTTGCAGTTAGGAATGGCGTTGATGTCGAATTAAACACTACGGATTTAGTCCCCGGAGATATCGTTAAACTCAAAGAAGGACTAAATATTCCAGCCGACATTAGATTAATCGAAGTCTATCAATTCAAATGCGACGAATCTTCTCTAACCGGCGAGTCTCTAACGGTGAATAAACAAACCGAGCCTGTTAGCCAGCGCGCTTTGCTAGGAGATCAATATAGCATGGCATTCATGGGAACTGTCGTGTCTAGAGGAAGAGCGCTTGGCGTAGTTGTAAAAACGGGCATGAATACTGAATTGGGTCAAATCGCCAGCGGGATATCGTCTACTGAAACTCCTAAAACACCACTTGAAGTTAAATTGGAATCATTGGGGAAATTTCTCGGATTGGTTGCACTTGTCGTAGCTGTCCTATTAGTGACATTGAACATGGCCTTTGCATATGTTAGTGAAAGTTCTGAATCATTACTAGAAGTTGCGGTTGAGCAATTTATGATCGCAATAGCAATATTTGTTGCTATTGTACCTGAGGGTTTGCCTATAATTTTGGTAATTACACTCTCTTTGGGAATGCGCAACATGGCGCGTCACAAAGCAATTGTAAGGAGAATGAAGGCTGTCGAAACCCTTGGCTCTACTACTGTTATTTGCACCGACAAGACAGGTACATTGACAAAGAATCAGATGACTGTTCGAACATTTTTCCTTTCGGGAGATTCTTGGGGAGTTTCCGGCAGTGGATTCAACCCCGAAGAGGGAGGGTTGATGGGCCCGGATGGGATACTTGATGAGGATGGGCTTTCAAACCTATCCTCACGATTGGATTTTCGACTGGCAACAAGTTGCCTTGCCCTTTGCCACAATAGTAGAATTTTCAAGGATGAGGATGGGCATTGGTCGGCAATCGGAAACCCGACCGATTCGGCCTGCGCGGTAATGGGTTGGAAAATAGTTGGCGATGTAGCCAAGCATGGAATTAGGAATCCGCGACAATTCGAATACTTCTTCGATGCTACGCGAAAAAGAATGTCGGTTCTTCACCAATGGGAAGGTGATGAGTGGTTATTGGTGAAAGGTGCTGGTGGAATGATGAGTGAATTGTTCACGCATAAAATAGTAGATAATGAAATCGTACCGATTACCCAATATGACTTGGATTTATTAGACGAAGCAAACCGTGAATGTGCTTCTAATGCAATGCGGGTGATTACATTAGCCGCTAGAAAAATACCCAAGGGGATTAATCTAGATGAGATGGAACTTGTTGAGAAAGATCTCATTCTTCTAGGTCTAGTTGGAATTAATGATCCACCAAGAGATGAGGTATTTGATGCAATCGCGATATGCAAACGAGCTGGGATCCAGGTGAAAATGATCACTGGAGATCAGAGTACGACTGCTCATGCTATCGGAACGGAGTTGGACATCTGCGAGGATTCACACGCGATTATCAGTGGCAAGGAACTCCTAGGAATGACTGATGAAGACTTAGAAAATAATGTTGAAGAGTGTAGTATTTTCTCGCGCGTGACGCCCGATGAAAAAATGCGCATTGTATCATCTCTACAAAATAGAGGACATGTCGTTGCTATGACGGGAGATGGTGTGAATGATGCACCTGCACTCACGCGTGCTAATATCGGCATTGCAATGGGTATTGCAGGGACTGATGTTGCTAAGGATTCTGCTGACATGGTATTGCAAGATGATAACTTTGCTAACATTGTAAAGGCAGTTGAGGAAGGACGAAAAATATTCAATAATATACGCAATTTCGTCCGTTATCAGATTTCGACGAATGTTGCTGCAGTTGCTTTAATCATCCTGTCAACATTTGTTTTCCAATGGGAGTTGCCGTTAACAGCTACACAAATTCTCGTAATTAACATCCTGATGGATGGCCCCCCTGCTGTTGCTTTGGGCGTCGAAAAGCGGCATGGAGCAGTAATGAATATACCTCCGCGCGCTACTGATGAAGGGTTGCCCGATCTCAAGGATATGGGATTGATATTCTATCTAGGAGCAATAATGGTAATTGGCACATTAGCAATATTCTACGTCTCGGATGGCCATTTGACTTCATCAGAGACTTGTACTAAGCCATTTACCTACAAAGACGGTAATGAATTCATCAATCCTTTCAATGGCCAATTAGTGTTCTATTTTGATGGCTCTGGTGAAGTAACTTGTGATGCTGAACAATGGGAACAATATGCCGAGTCTAGTTTTGCACAGGCGCGCACCGCAGCATTTTCTGTATTCATCATATTCCAATTATTCAATGTCTTGAATTGCCGCAGTAGTAATAATTCAATATTCAGACTTGGAGTATTTTCAAATAAGGCAATCAATGTTTCCATTATAATTAGCGCCGCGTTATTGGTACTATTCGTGCAAGGTGCAGAACAAAATATTCCATTTATTGATGTCCAACTAGGAAAATTACTCCATACTACTGTGTTGCCTTGGGAATCATGGATTGTACTACCAGCCGTAGCATCAGTCGTATTTTGGTTTGAAGAATTCCGAAAAATCTTTTTCCTTGACTTCTTGAAGCCGGGTAAATTAATCGGGAAGTAGATTGCGAACCATCATAGCGGCGAAATATTTCGCCCGTTTGAGCGCATGTATCAAGGCTTGTCAAAAGAGGCGAAATTCGCCGGGTCAAGAAACGATTGGCGTGAGCATTTCGCTAATCTTTTTGCTACTGGTGGCATTCACCCAGATTTATCTAACATCGCCAACAAGATCGCTACAAGTGAACGATTATCTATTGAAGATGGATTATTTTTGTTCAGATACCCTAACCTCAATTCAATCGGCCAATTGGCTGATATGATTAAGCAGTCAAGATTTGGAGATAATGCATTTTTTAATCATAATGTCCATGTTAATCAAACAAATATTTGTGTTTTGGCCTGCAAATTTTGCGCCTTTCGCAGGAGCCCCAAGGAAAAGGATGCATATGCAATGTCAGTTGAAGACTATCTTGCTGAAGTTGGCCGCTATGCTGATTTTGTTGATGAAGTTCATTCAGTTGGCGGCCTTCATCCTAAATGGAAAGTTGAGCACTACGAAAAACTGTTCAGTATGTGCAAATCAAAATTCCCCTCACTTCAAATTAAGGCATTAACTGCTGTTGAAATAAAGCATCTCGCAACTCAGAGTGATTTGACAGTTGAGGAAATTCTTTCTCGATTGCATTCGGCAGGATTGGATTCATTACCTGGTGGCGGTGCCGAAATATTGGATGATGAAATTAGAGATGTTATTTGTCGCGGGAAGGAGTCATCGCAAGAATACCTTGATATTCATCACACAGCCCACAAATTGGGAATTCCTACAAATTGTACAATGCTATTTGGCACGATTGAAAATTCTAGTCACCGAGTAAAACATCTGCTTTCACTGCGAGATTTACAGGAAAAATCTGAAGGATTTCAGTGCTTTGTCCCTTATCCATACCTGCCGGATTCAAGCCGCCTACCCCAAGCTCAATTAGCCAGTGGTAGTGAAATTCTACGTGTCATCGCAGTCAGTAGAATAATGTTAGATAATATCCCTCATATCAAGGCCTATCGTATGAATATAGGTGATGGAATTGCTGAATTGGCTCTGCGTTACGGAGCCGATGATATTGATGGCACTGTGCAGCAAGAATCAATAATGCATCTAGCTGGCTCAACAACCCCCCTTACTCATAGTTTAGACGATTTATCACGCTTGATTCGAGGTGCAGGTTGTATTCCAGTTCAGCGAAATACAAGATACACCAAATTTACTGAATATGATGTTCCCGAGCCCATCCATAAGCGTTTACCAATGGCATTGTGAGAATATGGGCAAAGTACGACAACAATGGACCAAAACTCTTGGCAGAGTTGTTTTTCTAAATTGTGACCCAATATTTGAGGGCCTGGATGAGAGTTGGAACATCCTCCCTGCACCACCAGCATGGCTAACAGGACATTTGCTGAGAGGAGATTGCTTGGTCGCATCGATTCCTTCAGCAGATTATGCTAAACATTATGACGATTTAATCCTATTACCAAATATCGGAATTTCCAGCCGAGGAGAAGTGGGTAGTGTGCTGCTTTTCGGGACAAGGCCTATCGCTGAAATGCGTGATATTGCATTACCATCTGATAGCGCCACTTCGCGTCGATTGTTGATGTATTTGTTAGGCTTACACGGCATCTCCCCCCGAGCAGTGGAAATGGGTCCTGATTTGAGTAAAATGCTTGAACGCGCTGACGGTGCACTGTTAATTGGTGATCGGGCATTAGATGAAGCAATAAGAAATCCACATTTAGTGCAAATGGATTTAGGGCAAGAATGGTTTGACCAATCAGGATTGCCGATGGTTTTCGGGGTATTTGCCGCCCGCAGAGATTCTCCTGCAGAATATTTAGCTGAGGCGTTACAGGACCTACTAAAGGCCCAAAATAAATTCTCTGATGTCAAACATCGAGAATATGTTGTTGCCCGGAGTGCAGAAAGAAGTAAATTTTCGGCTATTCGAATTGAAAAATATTTCTCCAAGGTATCTAACAACATGTTTGATGAAGAAGTTGCAGGATTGAAAAGATTTCTCAGCGAGGTATGTGGCGTGGAAGATGAGCCGACTTTTTTTGAGCCTTAATCATCTTCGTTCTTTGAAACCAATTTATCCAGTGCTGAAGACATCACGTCTTCTTCATCTTTAGACGTAGCCTTTTTCTTCTTTTTTGACTTTTTGCGTTTTGCTGTTCTACGCTTCTTCTCTTCTTTAACCAATGGCTTTTTGGCAACCTTTACCTTCTTTACCGTTGGTGTAGCCACTTCAGCGTAACCATATTCTTCCACTGAGTCATCATAAGTCGCATCCCAACCATAATCCCATTCGCTAGGCTCTTCTTCTACGGATGCTTGGTGCATATCTAATCTTATTCGCTTTGAATCTGAAGGGATAGAATATGAAGCAGCCCTTCGTTTTTTGGCCTTCATAACTGGATCGGAAGACAATCTTTGCCGCTTTGAAGGTGGTGGGCCTTGTCGCGGTTTGGGCGGCTCGGCACCCTCATCGGAGCGCCACATTTCCCTACCACTAGCAACCTCTTCAGTTTCCTCTTCATATTCATCGTAATCATCATATTCATCATCTATACTGTCAATATTTAACATGCTAGAATTTCGTTTCCTAATAAGAGCAATTAGTCCCATAACCAATACAATAGTTAGGGGAATACTCCAAATTAGATTATCGAGTAAAAATTGTATCGCTGCTTGGAAAGAAGATAATTCAACTGGCTTTGCTTTATCGACAAATATTGTAATTCCCTCGACATTATTCTCCCATTGTACATCGAAATCATCTGAGCCATGTGCACTCACCTCGATTAGTACTGGGTAAAGGGGTGCAATTCTCGCAACACTACCGCTAGGTAAAGGGACAGTTCCACTGATTGTTATATTGTAAGGCGTTATCGGGCTAGAACTCAATTTAAATGTTGTAAAGACACTGAAACGAATGCGAGTGTCGAAATCGCTTAAGCTAGCACCTCTTAATCCTGCAGTACTAGTGCAATCAACGACACCGTCCGATAATGAAGACCCTTCTACCTTTAATTTTGCTTGCCAATCATCTATTAAATCATCATCTATAATATTGAGGCAAAGAGCATCCGCAACACGATATGCTTCTTGATCACTAAGATAAACATCATCGGCTATGCTCATAGCAGTTATGTTTCGCAATGCCGCACTATCATCCGAAGTCAGCAGTACTGTGTCGAAAATAGTAACCTCTTCTTCTGAAATAATGATTCTAAGATTCCTTAGCAGCGAAGGATTAGGATTAGTTGAGCAAGAAATTCCGCCGCTGCAACTGATATCCCACTTGTCAACAATTCCGTCTCCATCATCATCCTCATCGAAATCGTTAGGCACTCCATCACCATCTGTATCAAGTCCAGCAGTTCCATAATATAGCGGCGTATAGGATTCCTTGTATTCTGCTACATGGCGGGTTTCTGTGGCAGTAATAATGGCTGAATAATCAGATGAAATATCAAAATCAGATACTAAATGGCCGATGCTTGTGATACTGTTTTCCGTCCACGTATCCACTGTCTTAGAATACGACTTAATCAAGGTAGCTCCAATTGTTTGGACAACAAAAAGACGCAACCCATTATTTGACCATTTTATTTTAGTTGCTTGGGTTAAATCGGCTGAATGTTCTAATTCCCCATATGGTGAATAAATTTGCAACTTACCGACATTTGAAAGCGACGCATAACTATTGTCTGCTGGTGAAAATGCACAATCGGTAATCCCAGAAGACTCCTGATGATACAGTAATGTACTAGAACCATCATTACGCTGCCAACTTACCAACCTCCCGCCTTCGCCACCACTGAGAATCACACTTGAATTTCTATTGTATGATACACACGTAACCTTGTCGGAATGTGATCCATCATAAGTTACTGATTCGCTAAAATCGCTAGAATTGTATTCTATAATGCTACTAGATATTCCAGTTATTGCCACATATTTGGAATTAGGAGAGATTGTAACTGCATCGACACGCTTAGAACCATGCGAGTCAGATATTACATTCCATCCAGTATCCTTACTAAGGAGTACTACGGATTTTTGATGCGATTCAAGACTTCGTAAGCCAGCGGCTAAAAACTCACCACTTTCAGAAAATTCAATATCATATACTGCATCATTTAGTGCCACCGACTGTACTAATTCACGAGTAGTTGAATTATACACGGCGAGGCCCGTCGAATATCCGGCTGCAACTAATTCTCCGTCGGGAGAATATGTGACCGAATGTGACTCACCGGTAATGTCGGGACTATCAATAAAACCAGAAAGGGCTAAGCCAGAAGAGGCGTCTGCTCCGGCACTAATAGGGGCGGTAAAAACAACCAATATGAATAATGCTGAAATTGTCAATGCCGCTCTGCTTCGAGGTCGGCCTCCCATTTCCATTAATACTCCATTCGCCCTACCTTTATAGAGCATTTTCTATATTTTATCCTCGCGCCATTACATGGAAACAATCCAATGCAAGGGTTTGAGAACGGCACGCCATCGCCCAAGACTGTACGTGGGGTCAATTATGGAGATTAGAATTGGACATTCGCCAGACCCCGATGATGCATTCATGTTCCATGCTCTAACTACCGGGGCATTCGATACAAAAAATCTCACATATGTTCACCAACTCCAAGACATCGAGACTCTAAACAAGCGAGCATTGGCAGTTGATTTGGAAGTGAGTGCGGTGTCAATTCACGCATATCCAGAGATTTCCACTTCCTATGCATTAATGAATTGCGGAGCGAGTATGGGTGAGGGATATGGTCCAATGGTCGTTGCCAAACAAGGCCTAACTATTGATCAGGCTAAAAATCTGCCAATAGCAATACCTGGTCTAAAAACAAGTGCCTATTTAGGATTAAGATTGGCTTGGGGTGATGTAAATGTTGTAATCGTACCATTTGATGAAATCATACCGCGCTTGTTGGATAACGAATTCTCATCCGGATTGATTATTCATGAAGGGCAATTGACTTATGTTGAACATGACCTGAATGTGCTCCTTGATCTTGGCAAATGGTGGGGTGAAAGAACTGGAGGTTTACCAATGCCACTAGGTGGAAATGTTGTACGCCGTGATTTGGGTGAATCAATGATTAGGCAAATAAGTGGAGATACCAAGAAGTCGATTGAACATGCGCTTGCAAACCCCGACCAAGCACTGGAATTTGCTAAAAAATGGGGTCGCGGAATTGATGACGATACGAATCGTGAATTCGTAAGTATGTATGTAAACGAGCGGACAATTGATTATGGTGAAGATGGGCGTGAAAGTGTCAAATTATTCTTACAAGAGGGGCAGAAAATTGGCATGATATCACCCGATTTTGATGTCGAATCTATTGATTTTATCGGAAGTGAATGAATGGGCGAAGATACAAGACCTGAAGTTAGTGACTTCGGCTCTGTTGACCCAGCGCCACCTTCAGAAAATGTTGATATTATGGAAAATCAGCGGGTCTTAATTGATGAAGAGGCTCGAATGTTTTTGCGAATGAGGGCAGTTTTCGGCTTGCGAAACATTGGTGGAGATGACGGAGTAGCTGCCTTGTGTGAAGGACTATCTTCTAAATCGGCTTTATTGAAGCATGAAATTGCATATGTTTTGGGCCAGATGCAAAATCCGACAGCATTACCCTCGCTTGAAGCCTTACTAGCCGATATTAACGAGCATGTAATGGTGCGACACGAAGCTGCTGAAGCCATGGGGGCAATAGGTAAACAGGAATCCCGCGAGTTGCTTGAGAGGTTTCTCACTGACCCTCTGCCCGAGATCTCAGAATCTTGCGAAGTCGCACTAGATTTACTAGACCATCTCCTCTCTAATTGAGAGGCCTCATCTAAGACTTAGAGCGACGGGTTGAAAGACCCACCTCTTATCCGATGTATTACGAGGGTAACTAATGCCGCATGACCATGTCCCACTTGCCTTTGCTCCGAATGGCGAAATTGGAACATTATGTCGCGAATGTGGAAAGCGTTTGACGTTTGGGCAGTCGATGGTTTTCAACCAGCATTATTACTGCTGGGAGCACTATCAAATCGTCTCCGGTGCCGGCGCAGCAACCCAGGGCGATGATGGATCTACACCTTTTTATCGTGGCGACTGATTTCACTACTTTGTTCTGTGACCCTTAAGTGCTGTCGCTATTAGCGTACTACGATTATCGTGCAAGGTTCCGGTTGGGCGACATTTGCTTACAGGTTTGGCGAGTACTATCGCTCAAGTGAGATGTGGATGCCGCCACGATTACGTACTCGTGAGTGGATGTTTATTCCATTCGGTGGAGGAATGCCGCTACGGCACAAGGCCTTTGAATCAAGTGCCGAACTACGTAATTTTCTCGTTCAACGAACACCCCATTCAGCATTCTATAGTACAGCATATTGGCGGCATCCAAGCGCATACAAAATGGCTGAAAAGGATTGGTTAGGTGCCGACCTTATTTTTGATCTAGATGGGGACCATTTGCCCGGTGTTGTCGACTCTGCGTTTGATGAAATGCTTGAACATATCAAACTTCAAGCACATCGATTGTGGAATGATTTTCTAGAACCAGAATTTGGTTTTGATCAGAAATTCTTGCAAGTGACTTTTTCTGGTCATCGCGGATACCATTTGCACTATCGCGACCCTTCATTAGCCCACCTTGATAGTGAAGCGAGGAGAGAATTGGTCTCTCATATTAGGGGAGAAGGGATTGATGTTTCATTTGCCTTACAAAAATGGGATGATGAGAGCGTAGGTGGCTGGACTGAACGATTAAGACAAGGGATGAATTTGACTCTTGAACGTCTAGATTTGGTGCGTGAAGGCGAGGCTGTTGTGGCCAAACCAATAATTGCAGAAATGGTCGATGCAATGCATAGAACTGCCATCATCAAGGGCAAGCACGTTAGTAGAGGGGCAGGAGTGGTCGAGAAAATCGCCGAGCTTGTTGGTGATGAAGGTAGAAGGGGGAGGCTGATTGAAGGAAATCTGTTGGCTTTAGGTGGTAGGAGAGGTGACTCTAACTTCTATCGAGATGCACTCATTGATATTTTGCGCAGTGACTCAGCGATTATTCTCGGTGGTGCAGGAGAGACTGACGAAGTAGTTACTGTCGATACAAGGCGTGTTATCCGCTGGCCAACTTCACTACATGGAAAATGTGGACTGCGAGTGACTGAATTACCATTATCGAGACTGGATCCTGATTCAAGTGACACATTTGATCCATTAAGTGAAACTATCGCATTATCAATGGATGGTAATCTCTTGGTAGAAGTTGAAGTTGAGCAGGCTAGAACCAGAATTGGTGAGCGTGAATATGAATTGTCGCGTGGCGAGCGGCTTGAATTACCAGAGGCTGCTGCTGCATTCGTTGTATTGAAGGGTTGGGCTCGGTTAATTTCGCCCTGATACTTTTTTACCATATTATCCTAATTGGGGATAATCTAATGAGAACGTTCAAGACAGGGTCGCTGGTCAAGGATGATGTTGAGGGGCTTTCATGGGTCGTAAGAAGAAAAAAAACAAGGCACCACCGCCACCTCCAGGTGGACAGGCTCTACCACCTCCTCCAGGTGCGATGCCTCTACCCCCACCACCCAGTGCTCTAGATCCGCTTCCAGTGCCTGAAGTTACCGCTGGCCAAGACCCCAAAGGCATTCTCCAATCACCTTCTTTACCGGACTTGTCAGTAGCAGGTGAAGAGGAAACGCCGGATGTAGATGAGAACTATACTAATTTGTGGGAACGGCGTAGTAGCAAGCCACTCCAGCAAGTTTATGGCCACATTGATCGTTTAGGCACTGGTGAAACAGGCAGCCTTCTTGATCGTTATGCTGACCGCTTCGGCCATGAATTAGACCGTGAAATCATTGTATTGCGAGGCAAGGATAACTCTGATGCTGAAAGCGCGGTTAGGGATGCACCTACAGTTGAATTACTCGATGATGATGACGATGTGGATGTGGAAAGCCATGAAATGGAAACTGAGGAAAGCATTGAGGATACCCCCCCAAGTGTTGAGAGCGAGGATGAATCTTCTGAATATAATAATGAGCTCGATAGTGATGAGCAGCAAGAACTGGAAACGCAACTTGAGTTGCTTGAGGATGAAATCAAGCGTCTAAAACCGAAGTATCAATCAGCAAAAAAGAAGGGGCAACGCTCCAAACTGGACAAGTTGAAGCCTGCATTAAAGGCATTAATTGATGAAAGAAAACTCATTATCGCAGTCCTATCTGGAGAGGAGTCAATTGATTCTCTGGCTAGTGAACCAGTAGTAGAAACAGACGAGGACCAATTTGTTCAATTAGTTGGAATTGTTGATGACTTACTAGGTAAGATGCCAGAAGATGCAATCAATGATTTCCTTTCTAGCCCTGAATTTGAAGTCTACAAAGAAGTCGCAGGATCGCCAGAGGATGCAGGGTCTGAAATGCGCGTCGAATTCTTTGAAATCGTCGATAGTAAATTAGGGCAGATGCCAGAGGATGCCATCAATGAGTTCATTGCAAGTGATGATTTTGCAATATATCAAGCGGTTGGTTCTGAATTAAGGAGTTGAAAATATGGGATTATTGGATAAGGCAGGAGAAATGCAAGGTGACGCACCACCTAAGAAGGCCACGCCCAAAAAGGCTAGTTCGAAGGTGAAAGCAAGTCCCCAAAAGGCCAAACCGGCAAAGCCGAAAAAAGCCAAGCCTAAAGCCAAGCGTTCCAAGACAGATATCGACCGTTCCCTTCCAGATGAATTCGTCATGGCAGGAAAAGGGAATCGCGCCGCTGCTGCATTCATCAACTTCACATGGAATTGGGGTGCTGTTGTTACTGGTGTTGTCCTTAATATTGTCGCAAATGCCCAAATAACCATGATTCTAATTCCAGGGCTCATCATGGCCTTCCTTAACATCGTCATAATCCCAGCAAAGTGGGGTAGAAATATAGGACAATTCGCCTCGAGAACGAAGTTTATACGCTTTACAGGGAAAAAGCCGATCTTCCTTCACGGTATTCTTGCCAATACAGACACCCTATTCTTGCTGGTAGGAATGTGGATGGCAGTAGCCCTTTCTGGACTCGGTCAAGCCGGAACTGGAAGTACTGATTGGGCTATGGTTTCATTTGGAATTCTCTTCTTCTGTATCCCAATAATAAACTACTTTTTCCGCAAGTATACCGAGGCTAAACAATCGCTTTGGGATTACGTCTTCAGTGCATACCTCGTTACTCACACACCAACAGGAGAAGAAACAGGATGGGCGGCAAGATTTGAGAAGATGGGTGACTTTGTCGAGAAGCGCCAAGAAAAATCAGAAGCTAAGCGTGCCGAGAAAGAAGAGAAGGATTACAGCGCTGTAGAATCAGATGATTAGTCATCATCTTGCTGTTTAGCTATCTCTAGTGCTAGTTCTCTCATATCATCGGCTTCATCGGTCTCATCTACTATTTCTTGGCCGAGCAGAGTTTCGATTACATCCTCCATGGTTAATATTCCACTTGTGCCACCAAATTCATCTGTAACTGCAACTATTTGCTGGCGCTTGTTCAAGAAGAGGTCTAATGCATTATCGACGTTTGAAGTGTCTGGGATGCACTCAATTGGATTCATAATGTCTTCCAATGTTTTATCCCATTCATCATTTGATGCCGCAGTCAATAACTCAGAACGGATGACTATGCCCTTTAGATCATCAATATCATCGCCATAAACGGGGATTCTAGAAACCCTCAATACGGGCATTTCATCCAATACCATTCGGATTGTATGAGTTACTGGAAATGTAGTTACTACGACTCGTGGAGTCATGACTTCAGTAACTAATATTTCAGATAATTTGAGCAAGTTTGTGATTACTGTTTCTTCATCTTCCTCAATTGCACCTTCCTCTTCACCAATGTCGGCAAGTACAGCCAATTCATCACGAGTTACTCGCTCCTTTTTTGCAACAGGTAATAAGCGGCGGAAATATTGGATTAGTGCTACAAATGGCAGTAGTGCAACCGTGAGCCACAGAATAATATGTCCTGCCGCAGGAGACAATTTTTTCCAATAGGCTGAACCTAGGGTTTTGGGCAATATTTCTGAAAATAGTAGCACCGCAGCTGTTAGCAGTACTGATGCGATTGTTAACCATTCATCACCTATTTGCACCTGAACTTCAGAACCGACTCCAACTGCTCCAACTGTATGGGCAATGGTGTTCAAAGTCAATATTGCCGTTAGGGGGCGAATTGAATCATCTTCTTTCAATTTCGCCCAAATTTCACCACTTTTTTTCCCCTCAAGTTCCAAAATTTTGATGTGCCCATATGAGATTGAGAGCAATACTGACTCCAAAATGCTGCATAAAAAAGAGACCCCCAAAGCGAGAGACGCGTATAGAATTAGTAGGGAGTATTCCATTGGTGGCGATGCCCCTGATAACTGGTATCACATAGGCGGATGGCGACTAAGTAATTGAGGCTTTCAGGCAATAATTGTGACTATTTTCACCAAGCCACAATGGAAAGTCAAAAGGCCACTATCCTCTCGCCACCTTTGAGCAAGATGGTAGATGAGCATGTGCTAATCTGTGTAGCATGGCCATATGCTAACGGGCCTTTGCATCTCGGACATGTTGCTGGATGCTATTTGCCACCAGACATCACCTTCCGTTATGAAAGAGCAAAGGGAAACAGAGTCCTCTTGGTAAGTGGCAGTGACGAACACGGTACTCCGATTACAGTAACCGCCGAGCAGCAGGGTGTTTCTCCACAGGTTATCATCGATAAATTCCATGCTATCAACAAGCGCGCCCTTATTGAATTGGGGTGCTTTTGGGAGCCAAATATTGATACTCGCGGGCCAGAATATGGTGGAGCATTATTCAACCGAACTTCCGACCCCCGACATCGCGATTACGTACAAGATAACTTCGTCAAATTGCACGATGCTGGACTTTTTGAACAGAAAACCATGCAGCAATACTACGAAGTTCGTGAAGAAGGGGGGCGGTTTCTCCCCGACAGATATGTTGAGGGTGATTGTCCGTTATGCGATGCTGAGGGGGCAAGGGGCGACCAGTGCGATGAGTGTGGTCAAACTTACGAATCGCATGAGTTGAAGAATCCGCGTTCTAAAATGAACCCCGAAGCATCTATTGAAATTCGTGATACAGAGCATTTTTTCTATCGCCTTGATTTATTCCAAGACCTATTAGTGGAGCATGCGTCAAAGCGCCAAAAGGCATGGAAATCAAATGTTCGGGCTATGACCAAGCAATGGCTCGACATGGGTCTTCGCCCTAGGGCAGTTACTCGTGACCTTGAATGGGGAGTTAAATTACCTCTCGAAGGCAACGAGTGGCAAGGAAAATGCGTCTATGTTTGGTTTGAGGCAGTCCAGGGATACTATTCTTGTGCCCGTATTTGGGCTGAGAGATACGCCGCACAGGCCGGACACCCATTGGCTGATAGTGCTTGGGAATCATGGTGGAAAAATTCCGAAAATGGCCCCCAACCTCGGCATCTATATTTTCTTGGAAAAGATAATATCCCATTCCATACAGTGATTTGGCCTGCATTAATTATGGGAATTAATCATGCCAATAATGGCCTTAGAGTAGATGACAAACCGCAGATGCCGGGTGCAGGAGATTTGCATTTGGAAGACAATGTTCCTGCCATGGAATATCTAATGTTGTCTGGTGGACAATTCAGTAAGAGTCGAAAACATGCAGTTTGGCTTCCTGCTTTCTTGCAGCGATTCTCAGCAGATACTTTACGATATTATTTGAGTATTAATATGCCGGAAAATCATGATACAGATTTCAATTGGCCCGATTTTGTTGAAAGGGTGAACTCTGAATTAATCGCTACCTATGGGAATTTCACTCATAGAGTCCTCACATTGGCAGCCCGCTTGGAAACTGTTGATGATAAACCACCACTATCACGATTTGACGAGATTGGGCGGTTGTCATCGACTATTCAACGCATAGAAGAAATCCATGTAGGAGTTTGTTCCAGTCTCGAACAGCATCGTTACAAAGAGGCATTACGAAGTATAATGTCGATTGCACAAATTGGCAACCAGTTACTGCAAGCATCAACGCCATGGAAATATTTGAAGGATACTGGAAATGACCCAGAGTCATTACAATCATTGGCTTCATTATCTTTTAGTTGGAGAATATCGAGATATTTGGCTATTGCAACACAGCCTTTCTTACCCTTTAGTGCCCAACAATTGTGGGCTAATCTAGGACTTGAAGGTAATGTGGAGGATGAATCTTGGAATTCAGCGACAGATTGGGCTGCTGAAATGACGATGCCAGACAATGACCCTCAACCATTATTCAAGAAACTAGATTTACAAGAAATACTCGATCAAGAGCAGGCCTTAGCCGGTCATCAAGATGAAGAGATTGAAGATGTTGCCCACATCGTAAAGGGCGGAAAAAAGAATACTGGAAGTGAAAAAATGAGTGCTGCGCCTGAAGGAATAACCTATCTTGATTTTGAAACATTTATGTCGGTCGAATTACGTGTCGGCAAGATCAAAGATGTTAATGACCACCCCAATGCGGACAAATTGTACATCGTTAATGTCGATGATGGGAGTCAAGATGGGCGCATCGTATGTGCAGGCCTCAAAGAATATTATTCGCCGGAGCAGATGCAAGGGATGGCTGTAGTTTTTGTCGCTAATCTCAAGCCTCGAAAATTACGCGGAGTGATGTCTGAAGGCATGCTCTTGGCTGCTGATGATGGGCAAGGTAACGTAAAATTGGTGACCATTGATGGAGAAATAACCTGTGGCTCACAAGTTCGCTGATTAATTGTACAGTGAATTAGGGTCAGCATCGTTGAAACCAGTTTTTCTCTTCTTAGAAATTGCCGTTACTGCAGTTTTGAAATCATCATTTGAAACTTTATTGCGTTCATCACGAATTGCTACCATTCCCGCTTCTATGCAAACAGCCTTTAAATCGGCTCCACTAAATCCCTTGGTTATAGTTACCAAACGGTTGATATTGACTTTAGTTGTCGACATTCGGGAAATATTGATTTTTAATATTGATTCGCGTCCCTTTTCATCAGGAATTGGAATTTCTACAATACGATCAAAACGTCCTGGTCGAAGTAGCGCATCATCCAATATATCTGGACGATTTGTTGCTGCGATAATCTTTACATTATCTAGGGCATCAAATCCATCCAATTCGGAAAGCAATTGCATTAGTGTCCTCTGTACTTCACGGTCGCCACTTGTGGCTGAATCAAGGCGCTTAGCCCCGATTGCATCAATTTCATCGAGGAAAATTATGGCCGGTGCTCGATCCTTTGCAAGCGAGAACAATTCTCGTACCATTCTTCCACCTTCTCCGATATATTTCTGAGCTAATTCCGAACCTACCATTCGTATGAATGCTGCATTTGTTTGCGATGCCACAGCTTTAGCAACCATAGTTTTTCCACAGCCTGGTGGCCCGACTAGTAGCACACCCTTGGGAGGGTCAATACCAACTTTTCTGAAAGCCTCAGGCCTCTCAAGCGGAAGTTCAATTGCCTCACGTAATGAAGCAATTTGCTCATCAAGACCGCCGACCATTTCAT
>CAZPME010000012.1:0-57514 GCA_964587885.1 uncultured Candidatus Poseidoniales archaeon | reverse complement strand
TGAGGGGGGGCCAGATGATGGAGGACCGGATGAGGGGGGGCCAGATGATGGAGGACCGGATGGGGGGGGCCGGATGAGGGGGGGCCAGAGGAAGGGGGGCCGGATGAGGGGGGGCCGGATGAGGGGGGGCCGGATGAGGGGGGGCCAGAGGAAGGGGGGCCTTTTGCTGGGGCACCGCCTGGTTGCTCCTCTTCTGTAGTGTCTTCAGCTACTTCTTCAGATTGCTCTTCTGTAGTCTCACTATCATCGACTTCTTCGGGTTCAGGCGATTCATCTTCGGTTGTCTCGAGACCGTTTGCTGCCGGTGTATCTGCCGATTCTATTTCATCAAAAGAAGTTGCGAAGAGGTCGCCAACTGCGGCTTCTTCGGCATCGTCTCTATTCTTTTGTTTGCTCGTTCGAGACTTGCCGGCCATAGTGACTCCCAACCACCCCATGGAGCGCGCCTTAAATACAGGTTTCCTTTGGCCGGCCTGCAAAGAGCCGTTGTAGTGTAGGGGTTAACATGGGAGGTTGTCGATCTCCCGCCCCGGGTTCAAATCCCGGCAACGGCGCCTAACGTCTAATTCTAGCCTTGTATAGGGGTAAATTCAGACTATAGATTGTGACCAGTTACTGTGCCACAGACAACACAATAGACTTGGGTTGGCTCTATTGTTGGCGTTACACCACTAACGTCGATTTGGTTGCCGCAAGAACATGATACCTTGACCATAATATTCACTCGATATTCCTTGCCAAGTGCAGGTGTGCGTTAAGCATGACGCTGTTTCAGCCTGTCGTCGGCTCAAGTATTACGCTGAATCGAGTCAATACTTTATTCGTACTATATTGGCGGCGGATTTCTAATGTTAATGGGCTACGTAATTGTTTCGATGTGAGAATATTGTTGAGTTTTTCTTCACTCTCTTTCAGTAGTGATTCTTCTGCAACTAACCAACCGCGCAATAGAGTGGGGGTGTTTTCTTGCAATAACGGCAATATGTGAGAAAGGTGGTTGATGGTGTCGTGTGGTAAATTGACTAATAATACGTCAAATCGGCCCTTCAATTCTTCCTTCTCGGTTAAATGAAGTGCATTCTCTAAGTCATATGGTAGGCGTACTTGTTTTACTGTTGAATTTGCTCTGAGATTCTCTTCCAATAGAGGCAGAGCCTCTGGATTTAAGTCCGTGGCAAGATATTCGTAAACCAAATCTGGTTGGCGTAATAATTGGATTAGAGCAGGTCCCACTCCACAATATGGATCAGCAATTGATAATGGTCGGCCTAATTCTTGAGCCAGTTCCATAACTGCCGTTACGGTCATAGCTCGCTCATTAGCGAGACGGGTTGAGTAGTATGCTTTAGTTGGGTCAACTATTATTTGTGCACCGTATTCACTGATTCTTGCCCTACAAGTAGTTAAATCGACATTGATTTGTGCTGGGAGATTATTTATTTCTTCACGCCCAAGTATTTTTCCATCCAACCGCGCTGCTATGGGTGATAAATTGCGGATGCGAAATTGCCCAACTACTCCACCATCAAGTAAAACTAAACGTGATTTCTTACTGAATTCGAGTTTAGCAATCGCAATTTCTTGAGCGTATTTGAGTACCGAATCCTCCAATTTGAAGAGGATGATGTCTCCAAAGTGTTCTTGAGCATTTGGCCATTCTCCAGTATGCTTTTCAATTACTTCTGGTGACACGTGATTGGCTAAAAAAGTCTGCCAATGGGTTGTGTCTGGTTGGGTTTGCCGTTCAAGTTCTACCATCGGCACTCGACCCAATTCATCGGGCAACTCGGTTGGTGCTTTTGGGGCGAGGGGAAGTAAATTACATTCGCCATCTGAAAGGATATGATATCCCTTCGCCGCCCATCCCTTTGCCCGTAATTGGGCGGCGAAATATTCGGTCTTTCGTTTCGGCACGCTCAAATGACGCATTCGGCTCGCCCATTCCACTGGAGGTTATGGTTTGACGTTGGCGGAAGAAGATAGTGGGCTATTCCTCATTGGAACCGGGGTTGGCTCGGCGACTAATATGTCACTTGCAGGGGTTAAGATGGCAAGCCATAGCACTCATCGATTTCTTGAGAATTATACTTCAATGCTAGACCAATCAAGTCTAGATTGCCTTGTAGAACTGGTGGGCGATATTACAACATTGCAACGTAAAGATATTGAAAACCCCAAAATGCTTCTCGACCTTGCCAAAACCAGTACCGTTTCTCTTCTTGTAATCGGTGATCCATTGCAAGCCACCACTCATGTGGATTTATTACTACGTTGTCATGATGAAAAAATTCCCATACAAGTCATCCATGCCACTTCGGTAACAACTTTGGTTACAGGAGGTTTAGGGTTGCAAAACTATCGCTTTGGCCGCCAAGTAACTTTGGCCTTCCCTCACGGAGATTATTTGCCAACTTCACCAATTGAATTACTTTGTGAATCACTATATTTGGGTAATCATGTATTAGTCCTATTCGACCTTGACCCAACTAGTAGCGGTGACGTTGCGCCCCAACCCATGACCCCTGAACAAGCAGTATTGACTTTGGAAATGATGGCGGCAAAACTAAAACATGATTTGCCTCCTCATCTTGATGAATCTATATTAGATAATGATGATATTAGGGGGCGCATGAAGGCGCGTGCAACCAACCAATTATTGGCTCAGCCAATACGCGATTGGCAAGGGATTTTATGCACTGATTTGGGAACAAGTTCTCAACGTCTACGCAGGGGTGCGCTCGGGAAATTAGCAGAGTTAAGTGGTGGGAAAATTCATTGTCTCGTAATGCCTGCAGAATTACACGATATGGAGTTAGAAGCAGTTGAAAAATTGATATTACCTGCTTAACCAACATAGCGATGAACATATGGCTGAGATTGAATTACGCAATTCGAGGGAGATAGATGGCTGGACCTGCACAAGTTGAGTTTCCCGGACAAAAAAAGCAGCAGCGGCTGCGGATGAGAGGGACTAAACGGGCCTCACAAAATGTTCAACAACGCTTACGTAAAAATTTGGACCTCTTACTTGAAAATCCTGAAATTGCCCTTCCGGAAATGCGCTGGGAGGGGCGCCTACCCTGGGGACGAATTGATCCAGTAACCAGAACTCGAAGGCAAATCGATAAAGTTCTCAATAAACGGCACTATATCTCGTGGTTGCATAAGAGAATGATGAGTAAGCGTGGCGACCCTATGGCCAAAGCATGGGCTGGTGCTTTAGCAGCCGCCCATGAAACTGACATCTCCTTAGTGGGGACATTCACCCACCCAATTTACGGAAATAGTTCATTTGTCCGTAAAGGAGATTCCAAGCCGATATTTGCGGTTGGTATTCAAAATCACCGTAATGCTCGCCTGAGGTTGCTTTCTTGGGAATCTCATGCCCGTAAAGGATGGTATTTTTTCTCATGGTCAGATGGTTTTGTTTGCTCAGGAAATAAAGCCAATATCCCTGATGGTTGGCTGGAAGAAGTACTCGATGAGTTAGATGCTGATGTTGAGAAAACTGATGTAGGTTTTTCTATCGGTAATGTCGAAGAAGGTGGGGTAAGCCTAGATTACAATAATGGGATAACTCTAGTCTTGGGTCCTGAAGTGTTTACAGATAATCGAAAGAGCCCTCTTATCACAGAATTAGCCCTTTCAATGATGCCACCTAATCTTACAAAAATCGCTGAAGGGGGATTTTCTTGGAAGCCTAGAGGTTGGCCGAAGGATGAACCGCTGCCTGAAAAAGCAGTGGATGAAGCCGAGACGCTAATCCGCGGCTGGATGGAATTAGGTGTTCCTGAGGGAAGTTTATGGCAGGCGTTGCAAGCCGCAGTTACTGGTAATCTCGGCACTGGAGTTGCAATTAGTGGTGAATGGTTTTCAATAACAGACTTAGCCGCAGGAATTCGCTTACTATCAGGTAGTGATGTCGAGCGTGAGGCTGCTGGGATCGGTCTTGAAATAATGGCCGCGAACGAAGTCGGAGCAACTATAGGTGAAAATGGAGAGTTTGATGGGCGCGATGATGGAATGATTTGGTGTAAAGCAAAAACATGCCACCACTTACTTTCCGCCCTGTGGGAGGATTTTGGTGAAGAAATTCTTCTTAAACTCGGTCTAGAAGATGTTGAAGTGGGTGCTGTTTGGCAGTCGCAACTCGAAAAAATGAGTCCGTTTGGAAAATTCTTACGTGGACTTGAGTCGAGTCGGGCTGCAGCGGCATTAGTGCAAAAGTTTCCTTGGAAAGACGGAGTTCTTTCGGGTATATGCGGTGAGGTTCATGCACTTATTCTTCAAGCTCATGGACAAGGGGTTGGCCGCGCACATGCTAAAGCAGCCAAGATGCGCGGGGATATCGCAATTCAAGCATTAGGTTGGGCGTGGCTTAGCGCTCATAACAAAGGGGTTGGGCAAGAATGGCATTTTGAACAGGATGCACGCGACCGCGGCTCGGGCTGGAGTATGGCATTGGGAGAGTTATGGGAAGTTAGTTGTGCTTTGGTTGAAGAGAATGATGCGGTTACTAAGGACGACTACATTAAAGCAATCCAAGAATTTGCCAGTGTTTGTGGTGAGAGTGGGACGATTACTGCACCTTAGATTTTCACTCTAAGGCTTGGGAAATGTCTTCCCAAAGGTCTTCAACATCCTCAATTCCTACACTCATTCTAACAAATCCCGGAACAACTCCGGAAGAAATACGAACATCTTCTGGCACAAACATATGCGATGATGTAGCAGGCACTTCAATCAATGATTCAACTCCACCAAGACTAGTTGCCTCGAAGATGATTTTTAATCGGCGCATGAAATTCATGGCGCCATCGTCGCCACCACCCACAACAAAAGAAAGCATTCCAGTTCCCTTGGGGAGAATACGCTGCGCTACCTCAAAATCTGGATGTGATGGGTGGTTGGGGTGAACTACGCTAAGAATGCTGTCGTGTTCGGCTAAACGTTCGGCTAATTCCAAAGAATTGGCAACATGGATAGGCATCCTAGCATGAAGTGTGCGCATTCCTTGCTCAAGCAAATACGCAGAATGGGGGTCGGGCGCTCCACCAAAATGCACCTTGTTGGTGAACAAGTCTGCAATTAGATCTGCTCGCCCCACTACGGCGCCTCCAACGATTTGGCTATGACCTCCTAGATACTTGGTAGTCGAGTGAATGACGAGGTCGCACCCCATGGTGATTGGATTGGTGGCCCAGGGTGAAGTGAAGGTGTTATCAATCACCAAAAGCAAGTTATGCCGCTTGGCAATTGTAGACATCGCTGTAATATCGCAAACCTTGAGGGCCGGATTAGAAAGTGTTTCAATATAGAGGATTTTTGTGTTTTCTTGTATCGCGGCCTCATATGAGGCTGGGTCTCGCATATCAGCCATCGCTACTTCAATGCCAAAACGTGGTAAGTCGTCGGTCATTAAACCATAAGTGCCACCATAAACATCTGGGGATGCAACTATGTGATCTCCCTGATTTAGTAAGCCGAGAAGTACGGTAGAAATTGCTGCCATTCCGCTGGCGAATAACTCACCGTCTTCAGCGCCTTCTAGAGCGCAGATCTTCTGCACCACCGCTTCACTATTGACGCTGGATAAACGAGAATAGAGCAATGTGTGTTGGGCGCCGGCAGCCCAACCCGCATATCGCTCTTCGGTCAAATGATAAGTTGAAGATTGGAAAATAGGAGTATTTACTGCTCCTTCAATGTGTTGGGTTCCAGCATGGATTCCTCGCGTGGCAAATCTAGCATTGGGGGGCAAATCGTCGGTCATTATTACTACCTAATTATCTCAAGCGCCCCTTTACCATCAACTCGACGGCTAATTCTGTTGACGGGTGTCGATAATAACGGTAAAATCACACATTATACCGACGATTTGTCGGATAGGGTCAAAAAGGCCGACGATTAGAGGGGTTTCAATGTACGGCGACCTTGACGAGAAAGATTCAGCAATTATCGACGTACTACGTGACGATGGGCGGATTTCAATACAGGCTATGGCCGACCGGCTCGGTCTACCGAGGGTAACCGTACATGATCGCCTCAAAAAGTTAGTAGAGAAAGAAATCATTACTGGTTTTTCTCCTCGGCTTGACCGGACTAAATTAGGCCAACCTCTACACGGTTTTATTCAGGCCACCTATGAACGACAAGCGTGGCATCGTAGTCAGGATGACCGGCGGGAAATTGCAAAGAAAATTTGTGAATTGCCGTTTGTCGTCTCATGCCATATTGTTACTGGAGATTGGGATTTCCTGATTGAAGTGGTTGCTAGTAGTATGGATGCCCTCGGGGATGCAATTTTAGACTCACTTTCCCATCATGAAGGGGTTGGTCGCACCCATACAATGGTTTCATTTTATGACTTTGAGGGGAAAGCTGGAATGTTGAGTTGATTAGTATAATCTAGAATACGAAAATATTGTTTCTATAAGGGTAAATCTACATTCAAGCGCCCAACCATCTCGAGATAACGATCAGCGTGTTTAGTGTCTGGAATTTTTATCATGAATTGCCAAAATCGCCACGCTGCAATCGATAATGTGGCGTAACGATGGAAATCTGGAAGGGCCGCGAGCTCTTCTGGTGTTAGTTTTCGTATCGATTGATAGCCGTCAAGGAGGGCTTGTAAAGATTCTTTCAATGGTTGGCCATCTTTCCAGCCAAATCCAGCATAAGTCATCATTATATCAAATACAAATGGCCCAATACAAATTTCCTCAAAGTCAAGTAAGGCCAATACCTTTCCTTCAATACCAATTACATTGTCAGGAAAAAGGTCAGCATGGATTATTCCGTGTGGTAAATTGGTCGGGATTTTCTCTCGTAAGGCTGTTGCCTCTGTGGCTAATAATTTAGCGAACTCTACTCCTATGTTCTCAGAAATTGCTGTCGTTGATAACTTCTCCCAATAATCAAATCCAAAGGCGAAATTACGTGGAATGATGATGGTGTCTGGAATTGAGTGTAGATTTGCCAATACCTGCCCGAGATCGAATAATGATGCTGTGTCGGTGGGAAGCCAGCCGCCCTCAATAAACGGGATAATCATCCAAGCCATCCCATCTACAATCGCCATCCTCTCGCCGTTTTGTAATTCCATCGGCACCGGAGTAGGGCAACCGTGTTCAGATAGCCATAGTGTGCTTTGTGTGACTTGTTTCACCTCTTCAGGTGGCCTTTCATCCCACCCTTTGAGGACCAATTTTGTATTATTTTTTAAAGTGAGAATGAAATTAGAATTGGCCCAACCCCCTTTGAGGGGCTGTATACTGATTAATTCAGTTTCATCCACTCCAAGGCCAGCTAATTTCAGTAAGTCTGTTACTTGTTCTCGCCCAATTAATGTGTATGCCAAAGACCCCCCCCTAACCTTTCTATTCGATGAAGTTTATTTTTCATTGATGGTTAAATCATTTCCTTTGATAATCGCCCTTTAGGAAATGCGATACAAGGAGTGGAGTCCAAAACCCTCATCATCCGCAGGGTAATGTCCACCTCGTTGGGGTCAACATGCTACGCGATGAGTGTTTCTGGGAAGGCGAAATTGACTCCGGTCCAATTCCCCCCTCTGGTGCAAAATTTGACGTTATTGTAGTCGGTGGTGGGCCAGGTGGCAGTGCTGCAGCCTACTATTCGGCCAAACGTGGAGCAAAGGTCTTGCTGTTGGAAAAGCGGGTCTTTCCCGAGACAAAAATTTGTGGAGATGCCGTCGGCGGCAGAAGCCTTGGCTTTATTGCCGATATGGGAATTAAAACCCAACTAGAAAAGGGGGCACACTTCCGTGTTCTAGGAATTACATTTTCTGATGGGAAAAATTTCGTGAATGTCCCTTTGCCTGAAGAAGATTTAGCGGTAAATGAGGCTGGCTATTCTCTGCCCCGAATAAGAACTGATTGGTTATTGTTTAATCGGGCGAGTGAGGTAGTAATCAATAATGGTGGGGCTGTAATTCAAGGCTTTACTGTTAAGCAAATTCTCTACGATGATGGGGCCGGTGGAGAAGACCCAGGTAATGGTAGTGGCGATAGTCGACGCGTTATCGGTATTGCTGGGACCCGGGGAGATGAAGGAGTGGATGAATTGGTATTCTACGCCCCATTTACAATAGGTGCTGGAGGCTACAATTGTCCGGTTGCAAGAGGATTAGTCAAGGACACTTATGGAGAATCAATGTTGATACGCCAGCACATGTGTGCTGGGTATCGCCAATACTGGCGCAATGTCGAAGGTTTTACTGAAAACCAAGGGAATATTGAAATCCACTTTACCGACAATATGGCAAATGGATATTTTTGGCTGTTCGGAGTTGGGGAGGGCGTCTGTAATGTCGGCATCGGCATGTTGCTATCTGACCTCAGCAATAGTAAAAAGAAACTCAAAGCATTGCAAGACGAACTCATCACCTCACATCCTTCTTTTGCGCCACGGTTTGCAAATGCAAAGTTGGTTGAAGGTAGTTCACGCGGTTGGCAGTTGCCCTTCGGCGACCCGCGTCCAAAGAAGAGGTTGGAGTCGCACCAACCTAGGCGAGCGTTTATGCAAGGCGCTGTTTGTATTGGAGATGCGGCAAGTTTGGTCGGAGGGTTTTCCGGCGAAGGGGTCTCACACGCTTTTATCAGCGGCAGATTAGCTGCTGAATCATTTGACCCAGATGTCCATGCGAGTGGTTACCCTCTAGAAGCAGGATTGGCCCATCAAGAGGCTGTGTGGGCTGATCTCGGATCTACCTTAACCAATGAATACAGTATGCAGAAAATGGTACGTAAGAAGTGGTTATTAGGTTGGTTCCTGCGGAAGGCTTCAAGAAAACCAGCATTACAGGAAATGTTAACAGAGGTGCTGGCAAATAAAGAAGACCAAGCCAAATTACATAGTAAATGGTTTATTTTGAAGACTCTGTTATTTTGAAGGATTTGATGCTATGAATGATTTTGGAGTGGATATGAACGGGGTTAAGGTTGCCTTTCTCGACCTTGATGGGACTATCTATCATGGTAAGGAATTGATTGATGGGGCGATTGAATTTCTTGACCGCCTTGAGCAGAATGGAATCCAGCGCTTTTTCCTGTCAAATAACTCTAGTCGTTCGGTCGAACAATATGTGACTAAATTACAAAACCTTGGCATCCCAACAAATAATGATGAAATCCTACTATCTACTCATGATTTATTGGCTTGGTTGACAACGAATGGAATTACTCAAACATATTTGGTTGGTACATCAGGCATGGCCTCAATGCTTGAATCTGCAAGTATTACTACCGATAGTGTGACTCCACAATTTGTTGTTCTGGGATATGATACTGAAGTGACTTATGCTAAATTAGAACAGGCCAGCGTTCATCTTCATGCCGGCGTTCCACTTGTAGTTAGCCACCCCGATATGGTATGTCCCGACCCGCGTGGAGGTTTGCCTGATACGGGAGCCTTCCTAGCTTTATTCAAAGCAACAACGGGGGTAAATCCAGTCCACATTTGTGGTAAGCCAAACGCTGGGATGATATTGCATAAAATTGCTGAGTTGGGGCTTGAACCAAACCAATGTGCAATGTTCGGCGACCGCCTCTATACCGATATAGAGATGGCTAATCGCGCAGGTGTTATGGGTGTCCTTGTCCTTTCGGGAGAGGCAAATGAAGCCGACATAGTAGATTGCCCTCAACAGCCCGATTTGGTTGTCGCCTCGGTCGCTGATATGCTGCCTGGGGTATGAAAATGTGGTTGGGTCGGCGCCTAAAAGAGGCGGTTGCTCAACGCAAGAAGTTTTTGCCGCGGGGGCATGAAGTAGCAGGAAGGGAGGCCGAAGAGCACCTAACCAAAATTATCGCCGCCGGAATTAAGGGTACGCATTGGCGTATTTGGGAAGGTTTACGCATACCAAACAAGAACGGGCGGCGAAGGGAAATTGACTGTATTGTAGTTGGAGGGGAAGAGGTTCTCTTGATTGAGCAAAAACATTGGTCTGGGAATATGGAAGTTATCCAGGAAGATGGGAAAGAAAAAGTGATTCAACACCGAAGAAGTGGGGAGGAAATGGATCATGGTGATGTATTTGGGACTATAAAATTGAAAGGGACAATTTTACAACACCACCACGGGGCAAGTGAATTCTTCTCAGTAAGTATGCGGCCTTTCGTAATTTTCAGCAATCACAATCTCGAGGTTCCCCCTTCGGTTCAAGGAAGAGATGATTGCTGGTCACTAAATGATATTCTCAATTACCTCCCTAATTCAGGAGGTGTTGACCCCTCTAAAGATGGCTTGAGCCCTGCTGATGTGGCCTTAGCTGCAACTCTTGATCGCCTTGGTTCTTGGGATACATTGCACCTTTGGGGGGGGCAAACAATCAATGGAGATGTATTCTCTACTTCAACCAATAGTGGGCCGATTGAAGAGTTGTTTTATCAACACCGTGATAGAATTACAAAAATTAGAGTAAATGCCGATAGATCATTATTGAAGGCATTATTTAAACGCCCAAGGTTGTACCTTGATATTGCAGATAAAGATGGGGTTTTCGATACTTGTGAAGCATTCCCTGATGGAAAATTGAATTACAAGCGAGCAGGTAGTTCCCAGCGCCGTAGTATTGAATGGCGTCACATTACTGGAATTGAATTGACTTCACGGGTTGTTGATGATGAGGATGGAGTTCCACGCGCACCCACTGATTTTTCCCAAATAGTAACTAATAGATGAGGTGGCTCGGACGCACTAAGTGTGAAGATTACGGGTGTGCTCATAACTATTTGAGGTAAAAATATGAAAATAATGTGGATTTTATTAGGTGCTGCTTTAATGGCAATCTCGGTATTTTCGGGATTGTCGGGATATTCTGATTCCGGTCAAACTGATGTTGATGTTCCCTCATGCTCATCTACTGAATTACAAAACGCGGGTATAAATTCCAGTTATTGCGACAAGGCGATGATGCTTGATACTGCTGTACCGATTCCAGACTACCTCGCTTCAATAATTTCAGTCGAGGTAGATGCCACATGGGATGTTCCAGAGGCTTGGATAGGTGTGGTTGAGTCGAGTCAATCCGAAAATTGCACAACTACTACTGATGATATGCTGCTCTGTGATACTGAGGATTTAGTATTCGTTGCTGGCGGCCCAGATACCAATGGGGAATTGAATTGGGAGGTCGGTGATGGTGACTTTAGGTTTGTCGCTGGGAGTTCGGCCGAAGGTGGTGGCAAGACTGCCCACATAGAGTATCTTTACACTGTTCGTTTGGCGACAATTGCCGCGATGATATGTGGCTCCCTGGGCGCTATGATGGTGGGCTGGGGTATCAAAAGCAGTTAATTCAGTTCTTTCGATTTGCATGAATTGATATTGCTAATATCGCTGCTAAAACTAAGAAAAATGCCCCACCTCGTTGTAATAGGTCGGTCGAACTTAGCTCCTCATCTACTTCGCTTTCTTCAGAAATTTCTTCTTCGCAATCACCAAAACAATCACCTATATTTGGAGATGGGGCTTCAGTATGTGTGTCTGTTAAGATTACAAGTGAAACGTTGTATGTCTCGTTAGTATTAGTATAATCGATTAGTTCATAATCACCAGCATAGTCCGAATTGTTGATTTTGAAAATCCATGCCGTACGACAATTAGAATCATTTGTCCAATCACAGGTAGCGTTGAGTGGTCCTGAGCCAAATTCTCCTATGTCGTCAAAATCCCCGTCGCCATTACTGTCAAAACCAACATAATGAGTGACATTTTCACGGTGGTCTTCATTCTTGTATTGGACTGTATCATTAACATAAACAACAACTGTGCTTGGGGAGTGGGAATCATTTCGCACGATGACTGTGAAAGTGTCTGGCTCGTGCGCAGAGGCATTTAATGGTACAAAAAATGCCAGCGCAAAGAGGCCGATTACCGCCGCGACCACGCCCTTCATAGTACTGCGCCAAGCGTGCGAGGATAAATAAAAACCGACAAGTTGGGTGTGCCAATGGACATTCGAGTCATCGCCTTGGCTTTGCTCCTCATTACTGGTGGCTCAATGCTGGGAGCCTATGCCATCTTAGTAGACGATGATTCGTCTGATATGGGTGAATTCAGTGATTATTTTGCTGTTGACCCACTTATTCAAAGTGCTGATCACGACCACCGCAATTCATCGTCCCATAATTTATCTACCGACAATATTGAGTTTGCGAGTTATAACAAATTATCCAATCCAGGTAATGCTGAAGTCCAAGTAATGGAGGCGCCTGATGGGCGAACTTATGCCTATCAGGCAGGGTGGAGTGAGGTGCATATTACCGACGTGACCGATCCCTACAATACGACTGTTGTCGGAATATACAATGACCCGAACACTCAAGTTTTGGACGTTAAATATATTGAGTGGAATGGCGATGAGTTTTTGATTTTACAAAATCAATTAGTCGACCCGGGTTATGCTGACCCGAATGTGGGTAATTGGAATGACCCTATTCAAGTTTCAGTCACCCTTATTGATGTCACCGACAAAGCCAATCCTCGCTATGTTGATTCATGGTATGATTTCGACCACCCGACCGGCCCTCACAACCTATACACACAGATGATTGATGGTCAGTGGTACTTACTTGTCGCTAACCCTGATTATGACCAATGCGATATTGGCCAAGGAGATGCATGTGGTGGTATTACCATCGCTCACCTCAACTTTGATGCATTACAAGGATTGCCGCGTATCGTCAAAGTTGGTGAAGCAGAAGTTGCATGGGACACTACCCGTGGAGGTTGGATATACATTCATGATATGACAAGTCAAACATGGCCGGGTACCGACCAATCCGATCCCCGATATGGTCAAACTTACATTTATGGCGCCTACTGGGAGGCTGGATTGCGCATCTTCGATATTTCCGACGTCCCCCACCCAGTAAATTCACCTGCATTGTATTTGTTTCATGGTTCAACCTGTCGAGCCGCTGGAGGTACACAAGCAATGTGTAACTGGCGCGCACCTGAGGTGGGCCACTGGGATGATTTCGCCGACCTAGATGGTGATGGTGAATTAGATAGTGGTCCGACTGGGAATGAAAACGGTGGGCGTGCTTCATACATCCATTATGCAGAGCCTTTTCCTGAAATGGTCGACACGAGTCACCTCGGCGGAGATGGTTCACTTCGTCATTTAACGACCCTTGCGGTTGAGGTGTTGAGTACTAGTGAAGGGGCAGGGATGACATATCTCCTCGATACCACTAACTATACTTTGAATAATGGTAACCTTCACTTCCAACCAACGCTTTACACAACTTGGGAAATACCCACGGCAGAGGAGCACTGTTTTGGTAGTGATTGTAAAGCATATCCAGATGGGGAAGAATGGTTATTATTCAGCCCCCATAACCTCGATAGTGTTTATTTCCCTACCAATGACGATAGCCTACCTGACAATAGTTTGGGTGGCGATTGGGATGGACGCCTCTATATCGGACATTATCATGGTGGATTGTGGATTGTGGATGTTGAAACATTGATTGCTGCTGGACACAGTAAGATGTCAACAAATGAATCTAATGTCGCAGCCACAATTGGTTTCTACCTCCCCCATGGTGGTGAATATGGAGAACCAATGGATTCACAATACTATGACTTCGGCTGGATTCCTTTTCTTTGGGCGGCTGAATACCTTGATGGTTATACTTACATGTCTTGTATTACATCTGGACTATATGTCACCCAACTTGATATCGATAAACCATATGTCGGTGTCGAGATGAATAATGGATGATGGCCTATCTGTAGATTATTCAGATACTTGTGGCGTGATTAGGACATTGTCCCCATCACGATGGATGATTGGTAATTCGAATATCGATGAAGATGGCAACACATGCACTGAACAAGCGCTCCCACAGGCTGGCGCTAGGTAGTCTTCCCCAGTATCTGTCAACACAAACCGCAGACCATGTCCCGCAGGAATAATTGCATCAATCGCTTGGAATTCCATCAACATGGTTACTTGTTGTCCCGGCACAACTGTTTGTGCCTCATACCCCCCAGCATGATACCTAATGTCCATTGTTGCATGGCCCAACCTCATCCCCGTTTCTGCATCTTGTAACTCTACGAATACTTGCCCGCCATCAAATGTTGGCACGGCAGATAGATGAATTGTAGCCAGCCCAGAAACTAATAAATCGGAATCTTCACTCATCGTAGGACAGTCTAGGATGAGTGATTGTCCCCCACCCACTGCTGGGGCGCCGCCACCGATAAATGCCCCGTTATAATCACATTCACTAAGGTCTAAACTAAGTCGTTGAACGTCTAGTGGCGGCCAAGTTTCTTCGATTCTCCATTCTCCATCATTGCGCTGAACCTGAGCATGGAGAGCGGGTGCTGGTCCAATGCCTTTGAGGTAATATTCCATCCATTCGAATAAATCTTGAGCCCAGTCCCATCGGGTCATGTTATGAATCGCTTCGCCACCATAACCTGAGTCTTGTGCATTGTGTTTTGTCCATTGGTCGGGGTAATTATGCTCCCATTGACCAAACATCCCAGCAACCTCGTAGCCATTATCGATATACTCTTGATACCAATTAGTTCCCGGTGGGCCACCAAATACTTGGTGAGGATCTACATTCCAATCCTGCAACCCTTGCACCCAATAGATACTACCATTGTACTTCCCCAACGCTTTATCGATGTGACTGCGTTCATCGTAATAGTTGTCCATATATGGGTCGGCCTCACCTAATCCATATCTTGTTGGGCCTGCAAGAAACCCCTCAAGTACATCGACACACATATTGTCAATGTCTTCCGAATCATAATCTAGTATGCTACCTCCATAGTTTGAATGCATTACTTGACTCCGTGCTTCTGCACTTCCATTCTTGTAGAGCAAAGGGCCAAGTGCGGTTGTCCCCGAGATGGGCACTATTGTCTTGAGATGGGAACTGCCCTGTGCGGCTGCTTCCCATGCAGTCGCTCCTTCGTAGGACTTGCCATAAATTGCAACATTACCATTACTCCAGTTTTGGTTGCCAAGCCATTCAACTGCGGTATGGATACTGATTCCTTCTCCATCCCCTCGATAATCAAAACAACCTGTACTTTCTTCTGTAGCGAAGACTGCAACCTGAGCAAAGGCATATCCATGGGGAATGAAATTATCGTAAATGAATTCGCCGCGACCCCCACCTACAACATTGGTTGGTGATGATTCAGAACCTGGAGGGCCGTAAGAAAAATAGGGACTTATTACCGCAATTACCGGTACTTCTTCGCCCTCTTGAGTATTGGATGGTAACCAATATGACAAGTGCACGTCAGCTGAATTGGGGCCTCCTTCCCATACTCCAGTTGTATCTACCTCAATTGTTACTTCTTGTACATCTAAAGCGTAATGAGGGCCCGATTCTAGGACAAAACTGTGGGTGTGTGTGGTGTTCCATCCTAAAGTGTGGCGTTCGTAGATATCGGGGTAAGGATTGGCATCTCCCTCGTTCTCGATGGAGGATTGGGCGCCAAAACAACCGGAAAGTGGCATCGTTGAGATAATTCCAATCACCAACAGACTTGGAATCCACCTGCACATAACACTCCGTACTATAATGATGGTTTCAATTTAAGGAAATGTTGTTTTGGCGTCAATACCATGATTTAGGGTAATGGTATGGCTATTGTGTGGACGAAATTGTATTGGTAACTGGCGCGGCCGGATTTATCGGAGCACATGTTACTCGAGAATTGTTAGCCCGTGGGAGAAATGTTCGGGCGACGGCCCGTAATCCGGACGGGGCGGCATTTCTACGAAAATTGCCAATTGCAGATGGTGGTTCGCTTGAAATCGTTAAAATGGAGTTGCTCGATGCTAAATCTGTTCTTGTAGCTGTTTCTGGATGTAGTGATATTATTCACTGTGCGGCCGCCCTATATGTTGGTGCAGTCGACCCCCAACGCGATGTTGTTGACCCGTCAATTATCGGGACTCAAAATCTTGTGGACGCAATTAGTACTGAAGGGGGGGTAAATCGAATCGTCCACACCTCTTCGGTCGCGGCGATTCGCTCGACTACGTTTGTGAATGGCCAAGTTTTTACTGCCGATGATTGGTGTGATGATGCGACCTTGAAAACTAATGCATATGGTCTTGCAAAGGCTGGGGCTGAACGAATAATTAGGGAGTGGTGGGGGGCACAAGATTTTGATTCTAGGCCACGTTTGGTAACAATGCATCCTTCGGTAGTGATCGGGCCAATATTAGCGCCGCGGCATCTATCCGGTTCAATGGGCTATCTCGATCATTTGGTTAAAGGTAAATTTCCTTTTGTTTTGAAATCACATATCAATATGGTCGATGTACGCGATGTTGCAACTGCTCACGTAAATGGCTTAGAACTGGGTGAATCTGGAAAACGGTTTGTCCTTCATGCGGGAGGAATTTGGCATAAAGAAATGGCCTTAATATTGCGGAAGTCGCACCCTGAGTGGAAGTGGGCGGCGCGTCAATTACCAAAAATTGCAACTTACTTTGTGGCGGTTTTTCACCCACAGATATCTCTGGGTTGGGTGAAGAAAAATATTGGTAGAACTTGTAATTATGATGCAAATAATTCCGATAATGTGCTTGGGTTCGCTTGGAAAAGTTTGGATGAAAGTATTATTGATGGCGCGTCTTCACTGATACAATAAATCCAATATTGGTTGGGAAGAGCATTAAGTAGTGTTCTGTTTCTGCCTTTTACATGGAGAGTAAGACCATGTTAAAGAAAAGGATGCCCAGTTTATTGTTAGTGTTGTTGATGTTGTTATCAACAACTGTAGTAATGATGCCCATACCAACTGCTTCTGCAGTTGGTGGGGAAGATTTGAGTTTTGTACCACTTGGATTTGAAACACATTATGATATTGGAGAAGATTTTGACGTTGGTTTTACGATTATAAATCCAAGTGTTGATTTGAATTACGAGGCTTCGTGGCGTGTTTGTAAGCATATTACTGGCGCGGGAGTAACTGGCGGAGTAGACTATAGTGATTGGATTGATGGGGATTGTCTTGAGGTATTTGTCATGGACCCTATGTCTGGAAATGACGCGGTTATTGGTGGAGATTATATTGTCCCCTCGGGGGTTGCAAATGGATACTTGTTGGCCGCAACTGTCCCTGGTTCTCTTTCATTTGATGATGGGAGTGGTGGAACAACTGATGTTGACACTTTGAGTGTTGGACAATACGTTATTTCGGCAATGTTAACTGTTTCTGGAGTGACTATTGCTACCGCAAATAGTACTATTTTTTCCATTGGTAGTCATGCAAAATTATATGTTGACTTGGAAAAATCTGGAGATATATTGGGAGGTATGGATTACTCTTTTGATTGGAAAGTTCGAGATATGCACCAGTTGGGCTCAGTTGGTTATGATTTCATGTGGGAATTGACTGATGATGCTGACCCAACTACTCTGGTTCATTCAGGGACTCATGCTATTGGCTCTGCAATGGGTGGTTGCTTGTGGAGCACTTACACCCATTCATGTGGTACATATCCTAGTTATTGGGGCTGGGAAGAAGGGCCAACAATCACTGGGCTCACTGCTGGAGATTACACCCTCCATGCGTGGCTAAATCGCGATGCCGCGCCTGACGGGGTGGCTACCGCCGACTTCACGCATGGCTTTACTGTAGATACTGCAACAATTACTGGTAATGAGGCTGTTGTTGTTGACCTAGATGGAGCATTGTTGAATTATGCCGTGGGTGAGGATGTGCCGTTTAATGTCGGCCTTTCTGGTTTATATGACGACCCGGGGGTTACAACATATGAATTGGAATGGAGAATGTGCAAAATTGTAGATTATGGTTTTTCTGTAAATTTAGAATTCTCTGATTGGATTGATGGAGATTGTACTGAAGCAACTGTTTCCAATAATTATGATTCGCAGGTTGTTGGTGGCCCTCAAACCGTTGATAATTCCGCTGCTAACGATAATATTGCTATTAGCACTACAGAGCCCTGTACCCTCTATAATGGAGTTGATTCGAGTAGCAACCCCCAGTTTGCCGACTATGATTGCTTAGATGAGGGTGAATATGTTATTTCAGCCATGTTGTCAGTAAATGGAATTACATTAGATTCAAACAATACCACAATCTTTTCAGTAGATTCAAAATCTAATCTACATTTGTATTTCAATCGTTCTGAGAATATTATGAATGGTCACGAGTTTTCTTGGTGGGCATATATTAGTGGAAATCATCATCACGGATCTGTCGATTATAATTTGAGATGGGAGTTATATGACATTACAGATCCTGGGGTGGCGGTAGTGAGCGGTTCTGAGAATGTAGGAAAATGGCGCGGTGGTAATTTCGGAGGGTATGCTTGGGTTAGTGGCGCTTTTGGAGTAATACCGGGGTCTAGTTTAGTACCCGGTGATTATCAACTTGACGTATGGATAGAGATGTTGATGGATGGTAATCCAGGTTCAGGCGCTCCTGACTATTCTCCAAATGCGCAAGCAAGCCATACTTTTACAGTAATCGATGATGTATTAACTGGTTCTGAAACTTTAGATGTATATACATATGATGAACATTATGATTTGGGGGATGATATTGAATTTGGTGTCGACATTACCGACATGATAGGTAGTCTGGATACTGATTACTCGTTGGTTTGGAAGCTCTGCAATGTGATTAATTACAATATTGCAAATGACAACAATGGGAATAATCATGTGAACAGCCTACAGTCATTCAATCAGGATCGAACAGATTGGATTGATAGGGATTGTAATATTTGGGGAGGAAATGGAAATGTGTATGATGTTGATGATGGGTCATACAGCGATTTCTATCATAATGAAGTATTCGCACTTGACCCTGTTTCAGGGCAGAATTTACCTGTTGGAGATTATGTCGTTTCTGTAGTCCTATATGTTTCAGGAGCGATAGTTACAGCCGCAAATAGTTCTGTTTTCTCTGTCGGAAGTGAGGCGATAGTTGATGTTGATTTAGAGCGGTCGGGTAATATCTTGGCTGATATGGATTACAACTTTGACCTTGGCGCGGATTATTTGCACTTCCTCAATACTGTAGATTATGACATAGTTTGGGTGGTTCGTAATGATAACACGGGCGTACCTGCTGGCTCAGGAACTTTCTCCTTGGGTACTATGACAGAACATGAAGATGGGTTGAGTTGTAATGTTCCTGCGATAATGATGTCGTATGGCTACTATACTCTGTATGCTTGGATTGAGCGGGATGGAATTGCTGATGAAAGTACAGAGGCAACCTTCCAACATACCTTCCGCGTTGTAGACCCGTCTTTGAATACTTTAGCGAGTGTGAATATTGATATGTCGACCACTCAAGATGGTTGGGGTCAGGCGACGGTAACCGCGTCCGATTTGGATAATGGCCAATACTTTACAATAAATTGGATGGTGAAAGACATCATGAATGTCATGGTAGATAGTGGCACTGATACTTGGATTGCTCCGCCTGATACGCATGTTATCAATCTTGACTTTGATCATATCACTAACGGTCAATATTGCCTTACCGCAATGTTGTATTCTGGCGTTACATTGGTTCACTCAAATAATGAGTGTTGGCTACAAGCCTCAACGGCTGATGCTGATAGTGATGGGGTTCTCGATGCCGATGATATGTGCCCATACGACCCCGTTGTTTTGAACGACGTTAATGGTGATGGATGTGAGGATGTTGATGATACTGATGGCGACGGAATGCCAGATGATTGGGAAAATTATTGGGGCTTGGACTCATATGTCGACGATAGTGCTGGCGACTTGGATGGAGATGGATTAACCAATCTCGAAGAATACCTTGCTGAAATGAATCCCTCTTCCGTAGATGGCGATGAAGATGGGGTGCTTGATGCTGTGGATGTTTGCCCTAATACTTGGGGAGATGGAGCGGATGGTTGTATGATTCCAATTAATTTGCCCCCGATTTGTGACATCTATTTTTCATTAGAAACTAATGGTATGGTCGTAAGTGGCGATGCTGCAATCCCTGCAATCCCACCTCTAGTACCTGGTGGACTTGGCCCACAAGAGATCACGGTGCCAGCGGGAACTTACTACGTTATTGCGGTCTGTTCAGACCCTGAGGGGGTTATGGTTACTGCAACTATCAATGGTGTCACTCTTGGCCCGTTAGCCTCGGTTGCTGTTGGGGCTGTAATCAATATCTCAGGAGATGTTGAGCAAACTGTTGCTGTTACCCTTACTTGGACTGATGGCGTCAATACTATTACTGCTGGAATATCGGTAACTGGCTCGGTCGGACCACTCAATACTGATGCTGATGGCGATGGTTACACTCCTGGTTTCACCGGCGCCCTTGGAATGATGGCTTTGCTTGGTGCAGCAGTAGTATTGCGCAGGCGAAGACTTTGAGACCAACACCGCACCCAGTAGGGTAATGCGGGCTGAAGAAGCATGGGGTGAGCGTTGGCAGGCTTGCACTGATTCGCTATCTCGACGATGGATGGATGCGACTTGTACCAAACAGAGTTTGGTAGTGCTCGCGGCCGACCGTTACACGATGGATGGTCTTAATCGATTACTCGATGAGGTGAAAGAGTATGTTGTTGCATTGAAAACTCATGTTGATTTAGTTGAAGATTGGTCTCCTGCTGCATGGGCTGAATTTATCAATGCCGCCACTGCTACAGGGATGTTGATTTTTGAAGACAGGAAACATGGAGATATTGGAAAAATCGCTCGCGACCAAATGGCTGGAATCTATGATACTCGTAATTGGGCCGACTTGGTAACCGCACACTTAGTTTCAGGAGCTAGTGTGCTTGACGGTTTGCATGATTCGTGGCAATCCGTCGGAAGAGATGGGGGGGTTTTAGCACTAGCACAAATGAGTAGTGCTGGAAATTTACTTGGACTAGAGGGCTACACCGATGCGGTGGTTGAGGTAGGGAAAAACCATCCCGCTTGCTTTGGATTCATCGGTAATGGTTCCCGTCCCAATGAATTGCAAACACTTCGTGAAATGGTAGGTGAGGGCAAGATGATTTGGACGCCTGGAGTTCACCTCTCAGTCGGTGACGGTGAATTGGGTCAACGATACGGTGATCCGCGCGCAGCCGTATTGGCTGGCTCTGATGGTATTATCGTCGGCAGTGGAATTCATCGCGCTGATGATGTAGTTGCGGTCGCCAAAAAATATGCTGATGTCTCATGGCAGGCTTTACTTGATCGGGGTGAATAATTGTCCGGTTCCCCTTCGCTTTGGGCGATGACAATAATTGGGTGTGTGGGAATTCTATGGTTAATGCTTTGGCAATTCAAAAAGTGGTCGGAATTAGATGACCGCCTAGCCCGAGCGGATCCTAGTCTTCTCAACGATTCGTCATTAGACTCTGAAGAAGTTATTCAGGCTCCGGCAGGAAGTGTTGTCTTGCCATACGCCTTAGCAGTAGACTTGCCCATGAATCATCAACCAGTCCAACAGGTCCAACAGGTCCAACAGGTCCAACAGGTCCAACAGGTCCAACAGGTCCAACAAGTTCAGACGGACCAATAAATAAAATTTCCAACCCTATTCGGTTCTAATTGGGCGGATTAAAGTATCGTTGTAAGGTCGGTGTGTCCTAAATATTCTACCCCAATCAATCCAATTACTGAAAACAAGATTAGGATTAAAAGGCGTTTGCCTTTCTTGCCCTTAGGTGTTTTTTTCACTTTACTAACAGAAACTTCAATCTCACTGGCGTCATTGACTTCACCATCGCCAATATCTGGAATGATTGGTTGTGGTAAGGGCAAGGGTAGAGGAAGGGGTTCTTCTTCAACATCTGTCGCCAATATTTCACCCGGATATAGTTGGTCGAGGTCCTCCAACCCCGGAGCGGCCGGGATATCTCCCAAAATATCATCCCAAATTTCATCCAGAACGCTATTGGTGACTGGCTTCTCTACCCAGCCGACTGCTCCTGCCGAGTGGCTAGCATCAATTGCTAATTGCCGCAAATGTCGAGGGGCGATGAACATAAGGCGGCATTCGCTGTTATATTCGCGCATTTCAAGGGCTGCAAGATGCCCATCAAGACTTGGGATATCCAGGGACATTACAACTAATTCTGGGTCGTTTCGAATATATTCGTCAACCGCTTTATCACCGTCAGTACATTCAATTACGTGAAATTCTCGCTGGCGGAAAATTTCTTTCATTCGTAACATCGCCATCTGATTATTATCGACGATTAGAACAGAAGGGTCAGAATCTGGGTCGGCATCGGAGATTATGCTCATAGCCCTCGCCTCGGCGTGGTGACTTCTGCTCTTGAACCATATGGGTATTCAAGTTAATATTTCGAAGATTTACTCTTCTTCGCTCTCGTTGACAATTTCTTCAGCTGGACCATCGCGTGGGTTGGTAAAGGCTTGTTGGGTCTGTTCAGCATCTGCAATTTTTTCATCCATTGCTTTTTTCTCTTGAGGGGCGCGTACAAATTGCATTTGTAATTCGGCTATTATTGCATTGAGTAATTTGTCTTCATGTTCATCTAAATTGCCAGTAGTTTTTTCTTTTAACATTTGAATCATATCAATCCCCGCTTTGGCCTCAGCAAGATTCCACTGTAAGTTACCCTCATGATCAGGAGCCGTTCCCATGTGAATTAGTGAAGACCGTTGAAACATATGAACTACGGTGAAAAATTGGGCCGACCTCTCGTTGTTGAAAATATCATCCGACATATTATCGGGCAATGACCGCTTACTGATGAGTTCGCCGGTTTGGAGATTCCAGATATGGGTGGTTTTTTCACAATGTTGGGTTTATTCAAATAATTGGTCAAGTAGCCAATCCGGGTCAAATTGCTTCAGATCATCATATTCTTGGCCTACTCCGGCCATCACAATTGGTCGACCGGTGGAGTGGGCAATAGATAGGGCGGCGCCACCTTTGGCGTCTGTGTCGAGTTTAGTTAACACCGCACCATCAAAATCAAGAATTTTTTGGAATTCAACCGCTTGGTCAACCGCATCATTACCCGCTAGAGCATCACCAACGAAGAGCACGAGATGGGGTTTACAAACCCGGTGAACTTTACTTAATTCATTCATGAGATTACTTTTGTTTTGCATTCGCCCAGCAGTATCAATGAGAACCACATGCGTACCGCGCGCCCTTGCACTTTCGACTGCATCACGAGAAATTGCCGCTGAGTCGCCGCCTCGCTGACTAGATATGCAACGGATATCTAAACGCTCACAATGTGTCTCGAGTTGTTCAATGGCTCCGGCTCGAAAAGTGTCTGCTGCTGCTGCAATTACAGAATATCCTTGCTGTTTCATTCGGTGGGCTATCTTGGCTGCAGTAGTGGTTTTCCCAGTACCATTTACACCAACCATCATGATGATTACAGGGGTGTCTCCCTTTTTCACCATATCATCGACAGTGGCGTTAAAATCCCAATAATCGCTTTGTAATAAGTTATGTAATGCACGTTTTAGACTGGCTTCAATGACTTTATCCAACTTTGCTCCTTTTCGTAAACGGCTACCTAATAATTCCCTACGAAGGGCTTGCATTACTGCAGTTACCGCCACCGAAGAAATGTCTGATTCGAGCAATACCCATTCTAATTCCTCAAGTAGAGAATCAAGAGCTTGTCCTTGCTTGATGACTTTGCCTCCAGCCTCAACTATGCCGCCGCCAAGATCTATTGCGATTTTTTGTCCACTATCGGTTTCTATTTCTTTACTACCTTTGGAACCACGTGGGGCTGCTTCAACCTTAACCAATTGGCGGCCAGTGGTGGAGCGCATCATGCTGAGATCAACGCGGGAGCCGACTGGTTTGGTTTGCTCATTTGAATTGGTGTTTACTCGGGTTTTTGCAATCCGCTTTGCCTCTTTTTGTATTCGCTTACGCTCTTTCTTTGATAGAGTTAGAGACATGGGTGCATTATCATCACCGTCATCCCAAGAATCCCATTCATCCTCACCTGGAGTTGATGTGGGGGGCTCTATTGGAGGCTGGACTTCATCAGTGAAATCATCCCAGTCATCATCGGATTCTTGCTCATTTACTGTGGGTTGAATGGTGGGTTCTGATTGTATAATTGCTTCATGTTGGGCCGATGTTTTGAGTGCTTCTTGGGCTTCCTCGGATTCTGTAGGGCTGGTTAATTCACTTTCGTCGACTTCGTCAGTAACCTCTTGAATTCGCTTGCGGAATTTATCAAATAGTCCCAAACATCTCACCTCAGTCATCAAGTGTTAATTCGCCACCAAATCTTCGCCTTGAGCGTTTTGAGTCTTCGTTTGGAGACTCTTCTTGCTCAATATTGCTTGCAGTTGATTCACTGATTTCTGCCACTTGTCGCTTGGCTATTTGATCAAATTCTTCGCTCATTTCAGCAATCTTACTTTCGATAGATTCGGCTTCCGTGGATAATTCTGCAATCACTTTACCGAGATCGGCTATCCTAATTCGAATGTTTTCAGCGGCATCGCCGACATTCTTTTCCGCAAATACCCCACTGCCGATGTCAATTACCGCGGTTGCCTCAGAATTGAATGTAGTGGAAAAATGGACCCCTGCGCCGAGGGGTAGCATTGCATTTACAGGGGTGTTGGATTGTGAAATCCCAGTTAATGTAGTTTCAACATCTGCATGCTCGGCTTGAACTATTTCAAGACGTGAAATTTGGTCATTAATCTGCTCAAGACGCTGGCGATTGATTTCAACCAAACGTGCCATTCTTTTGAGCTCTTGCTCAACCACCGGCCTCACCTCTGTGAATGCCACCCCATTGCGGTGGTAACTCACTCCTCCTCATCTGCGGGAAGGGGTTCCATTGTTGCAATTTCTTCGCGAAAATGGTTGATGACGTGCGCATCACTTGATTTACGTGGATCGATCTTGTCGCATGAGTTGATTATGATTTGGCGGCGGCCAGCCTTGTGTCGACTGCCAATTATTGAGTACACGCGGTGCTCAGCATCGTCATTGGATTCGGCAACCACGTCCAATGTGAAGTCCTGACGGACTTTACCCATCGGGGCGTTTCCATTCACTCTGTATGCATCCATGGCGGCGGCGACCTGACTCTCCCCCTTAAACGCGCCGTCGCGCTTGATAAAGTGAAAATGGTGTAGTGGGGGCTAAAGGATGGGGGGGTATGGGGGGGTATGCGCAGAGTGTTTTCGGCTGTTGCGCTAATCCTAATGTTAATGTTTAATTTAGTGGGAAACCTTACTCTAGAAGATAATTGGAATAGTGAAAACAAATCTCTTTCACGCGGTCAAGAAATGGTATTAATGCTTGATAGATCTTGGACTCACTCAGATTGGGCATTAATATCTGAAAATGATATTTCACCGTTACGACAAGTGGATTTTTCACAATTAAATGTGTGGGTGCCAATAGATAGTGTTGTGCCAGAATGGGTTGCTGTAAGTGATTCGGCGCCAGCAAAATGGAAGCCGGGGGTTTATTCCCAACAGCCAATTAGTGGACAGAAATTATTGGTGGTTCTAGAACCCCGTTTACCACATTCGGCTGGCGAGGGAGTCGTCGGCCAATTGGTTCAGTTGGGATTAGCCCCCACCCCTTTACCAAGTAATGGAGATATTGGAGGGGGAGGTGCTCTACCGCTAACGATAGAAATAATGTGGCCGGATTGGTCTATTGGTGGATTAATGGATAATATATTGCAAATTTCTGGGATTTTTTGGGTCGAGCCTGTTCTTGTCGCCGAGGCGAGAAATTTGGCGTCGGCGGGCCTCGTTCAAAGCGGTGAAATCGGCCAAGAGCCATTATGGTCACTGGGGATAAATGGCAATGGAGTAATTGTTGGTATTGCCGATACTGGTGTTGACCGCGACCATGCTTGTTTCCGTAATGCTAGTGTTGCGAATGGAATAGGTGCAAATGGGAATGATACAACAGGAATTCCGAATATTGATCATCGAAAAATTGTTCTGTTGAACGATACAATTGATTATTGGGACAATTCAACTCACACAGATGCAAGGCACGGCACCCATACTGCTGGAACATTATCTTGCCAATTAATAGATTCATACCTTGCTGAATTGGATGGGATTGGTGGAGATGCTAACTTTAGTTCAATGACGGCCCCTGCTTACAATTCCAAATTGGTTGTGCAAGATATAGTCGATGAAACTGGTTGGGTTGAGCCTCCGATGGATACATTACTATGGGAGGCGGCACAAAATGGTGCTATTATTCATTCTGATTCGTGGGGTGATACTACAACTGAATACACACTGCGCTCACATAATCTTGATGCGTGGATGCGTGAAAATCCTTGGTCGCTGGTTTTTGTCGCGCCAGGAAATAATGGAGGTATTGTTATGGAGCCGGCAAATGCTCGCTCAGTAATTTCTGTTGGAGGTAGTGCTAAAGATAATTCAACTGATATGTATACTCAATCTAGCCATGGCCCACTAGCCGATGGGCGTCGCGGAATAGTGGTGCTGGCTCCTGCAGTAGGGATTGTTTCAGCATCAAGTGATGGGGTTGCCAACACAGATAATGGTGGGGGGAGAGTGAGTACTGGCACTTCAATGGCAACACCAATGGCTGCTTCAACTACAGCTTTGATTCAACAAATGGTCGAGCAGGGTTGGATTTCTATGTCCGGGGATGAACGGATGGTCACCAATATTAGTGATGTTCAGCCCGCATGGGTTGCCACAAATATCAGTGGGAATATTTCATTGGGCGAGGGTTTTTCACCATCCAATAATTTGCTTCGTGCCCTACTTACTCTCTCTGCTGAGTCGTTCACTGGTGGATCGCATAAAGGCCTAAATTTGTCTCACGCGCCTGATGAGATGCAGGGTTGGGGAAGACCAAACTTATCCATCCTAGTAGACTATCATAATATTATTGAAGGTGCCGAAGAGAGAAATGTTATCCCAGCAATGGATGTTTGGATTTGGGATTCCTTTCATGGGGAAGATGATTGGAGCTCTTTCCTTGAACAAAGAATGGATAATCCCAAGATAGGTAATCCACTAAACAAAATGTCATATTCAACATGGAATGGTGATGGATTAAAGGGTCCGTTTTTAGCAAGTGGTGAGGAAAAAAGTTGGAAATTAGAGCGTGTTGTGGGGGAGGATTTGCAGGTCCAATTGTCATGGTCACCCAAACCATCCCCTTCCCCTGTAGATGATTTGCAACTAATCATTACCTTACCAGATGGAAGTTTTTACGTCGGGGATCGATTTGATGTTGATGGAAATAGTTCTAAATTCATTGATTCGAGTTTTCTTGATGTAATGTCATCGACAAATGAATCTACTGTAGGGGTTCGTATCGCTGCTTCAATATTAGGCCAAGCCCCGTGGGTTGAGTTGACAGTGCGGGCGAAAAATGTAACGATTGGTAATCATAGTGGGTCGGTTGGAATTGATGGAGATCGAGTTGGTTTTGCGATTGCTGCCAAGGGCCTAATGCACGACTCATTGGATAGCGATGAAGATGGGGTTGCTGATTTTATTGATTTGTGCTCTAATACAACTATAGGATGGTTTGTCGATAAAGATGGTTGTTCAGAGTGGGAGGTTGATTCCGATGGTGATGGAATTAATGATGCTGAAGACGGTTGCCCTGGGTATGATGATGGGGTTGATATTGATTTAGATGGAATACCTGATGATTGTGATGGAAATATTGATTCCGATGGTGATGGAATTGAAAACGGACTAGATTTGTGCCCTGAGACACTTGAAGGTGAAGTTGTGGATGGTGATGGATGTTGGCCATATAATCCAACTGAAATATTGATCATTTCTCCTTCAGCTGGAAATTATTCAGGAGTTGTTCCGATCGATTTTATCTTAAATGACATAGATAAAAATCTGACCAGAGTTGAGATATTTTTCCGTTCTGTTGAGAGTGGTGATGAGATACTTGTATGGCAAGGTACAGATGATGGTGGTGGGGGTTTGGTATCGGTAAATGTTGACATTTGGGGCTTTTGGGCATTTTTTGATAGTGAAAGGAATAGTTCTTCAATCCCTGTGGACGTCATTTGGACAATATATGATTTAGACAATAATGGGTCTCTCAGGGGAATTTCAACCGTTGTTAATACTGAAATCACATTGACTTCAGATGCTATTGGTCCACAAAATAATAATGATGGAATTGGTATGGGAGGAGGACACAAAACTGTATGGCCTTTGTTGGCATTTTCAATCATTGTTTTAGCCTATCTATTTGCTCGAATATCATTGCGTTCAAAGAAGTCAAAAGGTCTGTCGGGAAACGACGTGCTGGGGCCTTATTTTGAAGATGAATAAGAGGGTGTGTTTTCGCTTTTGCGCTACCATCACCTTCAAGCATAGATGTTGTATGGGTCACTTTGCGCGAGAGTGTTTTTAGAGGGATGAAAATGAGTGAAAGATTGTATATTGGAATTGATTTGGGTACTTTCCAGTCGACCATCGCATCGAGTGCGGGTGGATTGGATACAATGGAAACCGTAGTTGGTAAGCCAAAAGACCCGGTGGCAAGGAACTTTTTGGGCCGTGATGTTCTATTTGGTGCAGATGCATTGAAAAATAAATTGGCTTGTAATTTATTCCGCCCAATGGCAGCCGGTGTGGCTCAAGATGATGAGGCTAATTTGGCTGCTGCTAAGGCCTTCGTTACTCATTTGATCGACACGGTCGATCCAGAAGAATATGACGAAGTTTTTGGTGTAATCTGTAGTCCATCTCACATCTCTTTCACTGATAAGTCAAACCTAGTTGCAACCCTCCGTGGGCAGGTCAACGCCATTATGGTCGTTTCAGAACCATTCGCAACTGCGTTTGGTTTGGATGAAATCGGCGGAAGTATCGTCGTTGATATTGGAGCAGGTACAACTGATATTGCTAGAATTTACGGCACTTTCCCCACAGAAGAGGATGAAAGTACACTAAGCCATGCTGGAGATTGGATTGACGGTGAATTGATGGATTTGATCGAAAAGAAGTATACTGGCGCTCAGTTGACTAAAGATATGACTCGGGGCTGGAAGGAGCAGCACTCCTATGTTACTGGCAACCGCGAATGTATGGTTGAATTATCTGTCGAAGGAAAGAAACAGGTAGTTGATATTGGTGACTTAGTAAGGGATGCTTGTGAATCGGCAATGCCACACATCGTTCAAGGAATTAAGAACGTAGTTGCTACTGCTGATCCAGAATACCAACCAATTCTACGAAATAACATCATCATTAGTGGTGGTGGTTCACTTATTGACGGCATAGCGGGACGAATTGCTGACGAATTGTCTGATATTGGTGATGTTAATGTTTGGTGCTGTGATGACCCCGTTATCCAGGTCGCTACTGGTGCTCTAAAACTCGCACAAATAATGCCTGATGAACAATTCACTTCGATTAATTAAGTCGTACGGCCCTTAGGGCCGGGTCGGAAATCGCACTAAATATTGGGTTTCGACGGTAAAGGTTCAAGAGTAGATTGAGGCCGATAGGTATCGATAGCATGACGGTTGATACCGCAACAATGGCCGGAGATGGCGGTAATTCCATCGGTGGGAACGACCGTTCGGCACTCGAAGGGATGTTGAAATCATACAATTCTGAACAACTTGTTGATGAGGTTCTCATCGCTTGGGATGAATTATCAGCACGAAATGACGATTTGGTGGCAACAAAGCAACGCTTGCGAATACTTGAATTGGATTTGGCAGAACGTGAAGATGGTGTTGCACCAGAAGTAATGATGTTGCAAGAAGCTGAGGAAAATCTCCGAGAGAGGGATGCGAGGGTTGTTCACTTAGAACGGATGCTTGAAGACGCTCGTGCTGAAATTGAGGCTAATGCTTCTTCAATGACTGCCGCAGAAATGTCAAATCTTGAAAATGAAAATCGCCAACTTCGTAATTTAACTGAAGACCAAAATGGTGTGATCTCAGAAATGGAAGGTAAGGTTGAGCAATTAGTCGATGCTTTGGATAAGGCCGCGCAGGCTGGATTAACTAGTGTTACCGCAGATGAAGTTAGAGCATTGAAGGCTCAACTCGACCAGCGCGCTGGTGAATTGGAGGCGGAAACTGCGGCCAATTCTGCACTTGAAGAGGAGCGTCAACGCTTGCGAGACATTGCAGATCGTTTGCGCGGTTTACTAGACCAACGTGATAAACGTCTAGGTGAATTGGAAGAACAATTGGAGCGCGTTCTCCAGGGCCCTCGTTCGGTTAGTGCTGAACATGATTATTTAGTCGAGCAAATTGAGGAATTGAAGCGACGACTGCTTGAGCGTAATCGAGAATATGAAGCATTGCGCAGAAGAGAGCGAAGACTCCATAATGATGTATTTGAAAGAGATGAAAGAGTCAGTCAAATGCAATTAACAATTACCGATTTAGAATCGGCATTACAGGATAGGACTTCTGAATTACGTGAACTTGAACAACAATTTGAACTATCAAATTATGAATTAGATGCGGCCCGTAGAAGTGAAAGAACTCGGGATGTTGTCGGACGTGTCTTTGCTGATTCCCTTGAGATGACTCGTCATCATGAAAAGAGAGTTGATCAACGTGAAGCATATGCTGATGCTCCCGATGTAAAACGCACCTTAGCAACCCCTTCAAGTGAGGATATGACAACCCTTGCTGAGGGTGGGGAAATTGATCTTGATGTTACTGAAAGTGAAATTGATACGTCTGATGCTATTGAAATTGATAGTGGCCGGCCTCCGTCTCCGGGTGGACATGCAGATCCTGGTGTTTACGAAGATGATTGATTCATCACCGTAATTAAGTCAGATAATTTAGTGCGTAAATCTTCCAGATTAGGGCAATTTTCTGTTAGAGTTCCAGTGACTATCCAATTGGCTCCAGATTCAACCGCTCGACGTGCTGCATCTCCATCGTTAATTCCACCCCCAACGAATAAAGTCAATCCTTCTACTTCGGATGCAGCAGAAATTAATGGTGCTGCAACTGGTGTATCGGCCCCGCTTCCTGCTTCAAGATATAGGAGTTTGAAACCAAACATTTGCGCGCATTGTGACCATGCAGATACACCACTAATATCATCGGGGGGGATTAGTTTGGCTTGGCCTATTTCCCCAACCTTTCCACCTGGGGCGAATACAAGATACCCGGTTGGCATTGCTTCAACATTAGTTTTTGATAAATATGGGGCACCTCGCATTTGCTCACCTACAAGGAAGTCTATATTTTCGCTATTCATTAGCATCATGAAAGTTATTGCATCTGCCGCGGGAGAAAGTGCATTGGATCCACTGGGAAAAAGTACTACTGGAATTTCCCAATCAATATTTTCACTACTTGATGCGTCTTGGCTCTCACCCCAAATTCGTAATTCTATTGCTTCTTGGATTGCAATAACTGTATTGTGAACTTGTTCATCTGGAGTATTTGTTGAGCCACCTACCATGATGAGTTTGCTTCCTGCTTCAATGGCGATAATGGCGCGGTCAGCAGCTATGTCTGGAGATTGGTTAGCGGGGTCGATTAGAGTTGCGTGTCGAGCAAATGGGAGTGTCTCTGTTACATAGTCAAGAACTGTGGGGTGGGAGTGTGGTAGCATTGTCTCCACCATACGCTATTTTCAGGAGTTTATGGAAGTAATGATAGGAGATAATAGAATTGGGTTGAGATTTGGGGGGATTAAAAAGCATAATCAAGAGAAATTTGTTTAGCATTATTTGGTAATTTGGCTGATAATTTTTCTAGCCAACCATTAGGGTGTTTAGGTAAACAACGGGATCCTTTCATCCAACATTCAATCGTTCCGTCGGCACGTGGAAAGCACATCCTAGTGCCATCCCAACCATTATGAGACCACTCTTCTGGGAGATTTTCAGGTATTGATATTACTCCACTCCATTCAATTAATTCATTATTTGGCTTGCGTCCCAACACATAACTACTTCCTTTTTCCCCAATATAAAATGGTTGATCGCCCAAACAATCATGCAAATATTCCGCTTCAAAAAATGTCGGGTCGCCTGGAGCAACCCCACTAATATTAATCCGAAAACCATTTTCTGTTGTGACAAATGATTCGATTCTCATCTTGAGATGAATTTCAACACCTATATCGCCCGCATATTGTGCAAGGAATTTTTCCAACCATTCTAACCTTAATCCCCAACCACAAGCCGATTGAAAAATTTGTAATTGTGGTGGTGGATCTAATGAAAGTAAATATTTGATGTTTTTTTCTTCTTGGATAAGTCCAACTCCCACACAGGGAATTCCTATTTCCTGACGGCCTTCAATTAATAATACTCGGTGATTTTGTTCGATTAGTGATATTGCTTTGAGCAATCCTTGTACTCCGCCACCTGCAACAATATGGATGGTCTCAAGCCTCCTTGGGTTGAATCGATAAGGCAAATACTGGACAGGCAGGTATACAATGATTACAATGGGTGCATGCTTTTTCATCAACAATTGCTAAACTCGCAATTAATTCTAATGCGTTAACAGGACAAAGTGCAATACAAGCTGCACAACCAAAACATCGATCGTCGTCGACAAGAAATTCGTGCCCTTCTATTCTTGCCATGGACTTGGCGAAGTGGTAGATGATTGAATGGTTATCCCTTGGTTATATTGCAATTTATGGAAAAACCATTGGTTTTTTCAAAAGAAAATCTGGATGAGAAGAAATTTTTTTGATTGGTGGATAGAAACCATTGATCTATCTTAGACCCCTTCATTTCCGATGGAGATTAATTTTATTGAATTATCATTTGAATGGTTTATGATGAATTGAATTATCGTTAGAATGCCGTTAAGATATGAAAGATTAAGGTCTATATTCTTTAGGTTAATATAAATTAAAAAAATATCTTAGATTTTGTTAATTATTTTTCCACAGGAAATGAAGGGGTGTGTTATCAAAAACATGTTTAGCAAAACTTCATTCATATAATCTAATTCGCAGCAATGAGAATATGGTATTATATTCACCAGGTCGTACTTCTTCATATTCTGAAGAACCGGTGGAAAAGGGAATTAGGTTTCATTATCTTGGTGGTGGGGATGAAGTAGGTAATGTTGGTTGTATTATTGAAAGTCAGAGTGGTACTCGAATTCTACTAGATTATGGATTAGCACCAACAAATCCACCAAAATATCCAAACGAATCACCAAAAGTAACAGATTGTATCATTACTCATTCTCATATTGATCATCTTGGAATGGCTCCATGGCTAGCTGCAAATCATTCTACTCGATTACATGGGACAATATTAACTGGTGAAATTGCAAAACCAATGTGGAATGATTGTTACAAAGTTAGTCGAATTGAAAGGTATCCATTATCTTGGGATAAACGCGATGCAGATGAAGCTATTGATCTTTGGAACGGTTATGAATTTAATCAAAAGATCACTTTTAATGATTGGAAATGGCGATTATTACCAGCTGGTCATATTCCAGGAGCAGCGATGGTAAATATTGAAACAAAAACCCATAAAATCCTCTTCACAGGTGATTTTGATACGAGAGATAGTCCACTTGTAAATGGTGCCCAACCGATTGAATGTGATATTTTATTTGTGGAAGGCACCTATGGTGGACGAAATCACCCCACAAAGGAAATAGAAATCATTCGTTTTATTGAAAGAATAAAAGAAGTTGTAAATCGTGGAGGAACTTGCCTTATTCCAGCATTTGCTAATGGCCGAACCCAAGATATTCTTATGTTAATTCATCAACATGCACCCAATTTAAATGTTCATATTGATGGGATGGGAAAATTTCTTGCTAAATTATATCTTAACAATCCACAATTCCTTCGATCCTCAACCCAATTAGAATCTGCATTAAATTGGGCAAAAAAAGTTTCGAGCAAGTCCGATCGAAAAAAGGCACTAAACGCTGACGTTATCATTACAACATCGGGAATGCTCGATGGTGGCCCTTCAATTTGGTATCTTAATCGATTACGCAATAATCCTCAAAATGCAATTCTACTCACAGGATATCAAGCAACAGGATCGGGTGGTCGACAATTACTTGACGAAAAACAAATCCCAATATTTGGTACCATTTCCCCGATTGAATTAGAAGTGGATCAATTCACCTTCTCTACCCATGCAGGACAAACCGAAATTCTCACCTTTGCTAAGCAATGCAATGCAAAGCATGTGGTTGTTTACCACACTGACCCCAATCAAGCAAGACCTCCATTAGCTGCTGCCTTGGAAGAGCAAGGCCACATTGTATATTGTCCAGTAAACGGTCAGAGTTATGAAATCACAGATTAACAATGCGTGGAATAAATGAAATATAAGAGCGAATAACGCCGCATCATGGCTGCAAAACGCCCCCGCAAATCTAGTGGTGGAAAGAAGAAACGCCGCAGGAAGAAATTACGTCTTACTTTGAAGAGCCGCAATATAAAAGAAACTGATTCATATACTGACCAAGTTGGTTGGGAAACATCTTCACGGGTTTTGGACGACCCAAATGCTCATGCTAAAACAGCCGAACCAGTAACAATCCGTCATCAATGTTCACTTTGTGGCTCAATAATGCAAGCCCCAAAACCCAAACGAGCACGATACACCATCACCTGTCCAAACTGTGAACACGTAGACAATTTTGAATGATGTTCATGCAATAAATTTAGAATAGGCCAATTATTCTCTTAGCGGCTGCAAAGAATAAGACCACAATCAAGATTTTTCTTATCTTCATTTGACTTGCGAAAAAAGCCCCATAATGAGAACCAATAAATCCACCAACCACTACTACCCCAACAAACCAAATCAATACTTCAAATTCAAGAATCATCTGTCCTGAAAGAGCAGCACCAGTTAATCCCGCGGCAGAATTAACCCAAATAAACAATGCAGCGGTTGCTGCAGCAGATTTTGGTGTTGCCCAACCTTTCAACAACAATATTGGCGACAGAAAAATACCACCACCAATTCCAAGAACACCACTAAAAAAACCAATAGATCCACCAACAGGAAGAGCGACTTTCATATCCACATCAATATTTTCTCTTTTTCCTTCTATATTATTTACTATTAATAATCGATATGCCGCCCAAATTAATGCTATAGAAAGTAGCAGATCATAAACACCCCCACTAATACTTAGATATCCCCCAACCAAAGCAAAAGGAATACTGGCGATAATAAAAGGAAAAGTCAATTTAGGAATGTGATGGCCACTACGCCAATAATGATAGAAAGCAATACTAGCCACTACGAGATTAAGGGTCCAGGCATGCTGCTTTAACCAAGCCGAATCATTGCCAGCAAAAGAGGAAAGTGATAGTACGGCCAAGTATCCAGAAGCGCCACCATGGCCGACTGAGGAATATAATATCGCAACAAACCCAATAGCCAACAAAGTGAGGGCAAACCACAATTCCACACGCGGGCATTATCTTCAACACTTTGAAACTTCACTCTACACAATATCAAACAACAAGTTCTATTGCGACTACCATGGGCGACGAAACCCCTTATTTTGTCAGCGTCGAAGAAGCACTGGAAATAGCCGCAAAAACCCCACTAAATATTTGTCTAGAAAACATTTCAATTACTAAAGCCCACAACCGTTTACTCGCTACATCTATGACATCTCCACTAAATGACCCACCCTTCGACAACTCAGCGATGGATGGTTGGGCAGTCATACATCAAAATACTCTATCTGCAACCAAAGAGAACCCGATTGAGTTGGAAATCATAGGTACAGTTTCTGCTGGTGATGGAGAACCACCACCGCAGATTTCTAATGGTCAAGCGATTAGAATAATGACAGGCGCGCCGATGCCTAGTGGCACCGATTCAATTATTCAAATAGAAGCAACGACGACCAATCCGGAAAAAACCAAAGTCAAATTATTTGAACCATCAAAACCAAATTTCATTCGACGTCGGGGAGAGAACATATCTTCTGGTGATGAAATATTTCCCCTAGGAACCCAACTAACCCCAGAACGCTTGGGGCTTTGTGCAACTATGGGATATCATGAAATTTCAGTACAAAAGAAATTGAAAGTGGCCATTATCAGTACTGGTGATGAGATAGTTCCTGTCGGACAAGAATTGCAGCCAGGGGAAATATATGAATCAAATAGTCATGGTTTAGCAGCACTGGTTAGTTGGCTTGGGCACACACCCACAATCCACCCTAGTGTTGCCGATGATATCCCATCTCTAAGAAAAGCCCTCAATAATGCCGCAAATAGCGCTGATATTATCCTCACCAGCGGCGGGGTTTCAATGGGTGAGTTTGATTATGTTCGAAAAATAATGGAAAGCGAAGGCCAAATTCACTTTTGGCGAGTAAAACTTCGTCCAGGATCACCACCACTTTTTGGTTTATGGCAAGATACACCGATTTGGGGATTGCCTGGAAACCCAGTTTCTAGCCACGTAGTATTTCGCACCTTGGTTGCACCCTGGATTAGAACACAAACACATGCTTCGGGCCCGATTGAAACCAAGATCCGAATAAAATTAGCCGACCCAGTTAAAGCGATGGCCGATGGTTTAACCCTCCGCCGTTTACAATTAGAATTAACTGAAGAAGGACTAATCGGCTATGTGCGAACACACCAGGGTTCTAATAATCTCCATAGTTTAGCAACCGCATCAGCTCTTACATTATTACCCCCTGGATCAAAAGGGGAAGTTGGTGAATGGATCGACGCTCTCCTATTGTAGTAAACATGACTTCAAAAACGAGTGGCGTGACAACGGGTTGGTTGGGGCAATGTCGAAGAAGAACACATCCTCCAAACAAACCCCTAACAGTGAGGTAGAATGGATATCAGTACGCGGTGCACGTACCCATAATCTAAAGAATATCGACATTGAAATCCCCCGTGGTAAATTTGTAGTTTTTTCAGGAGTATCGGGTAGTGGAAAATCAAGTTTGGCTTTTGATACGCTTTATGCCGAGGGTCAAAGACGCTATGTTGAGAGCCTATCCTCATATGCTCGTCAATTTATAGGTCAAATGAAAAAAGCTGATTGTGACGGCATTGAGGGCCTTTCTCCAGCAATTAGCATTGACCAAAAATCAGGAAGCCATAACCCCCGCTCTACTGTTGCTACTGCTACTGAAATAATGGACTATTTGCGTTTATTATGGGCTCGCATTGGACAACCCCATTGCCCTGAATGTGGAAAACAAGTATCTCTTCGAACAGTTCAAGATATCGTTGATGACATTGTTTTCCGTTTTGAACAGCATGCAATATCCATTTGGGCACCGATCATCCGAAGTCGTAAAGGCACTCATCTAGATTTATTCAACAATTTAGTGGAACAAGGTTGGCTGCACGGTAAAGTGAATGGGCGAGAAGCAGATTTTGAAAACCGCCCAGACCTTGATAAAAATTTACGCCATGATATCGATGTTCGTATTGACCGCTTACTCCTGTCTTCGGAAAATCGTCAGCGGCTAACCGAAGCCGTAGAACAAGCATTACGACTTGGAGGTGGAACGATAGCAGTAGAAAGTATTGAAGCCCCCTCACAAACCCAACAAATTACCGAAGGGAGTATTGCAAATACAACCGAAAAAGGAGCAGTTGAAGCCTATTCTGAAACCTTCGCCTGCCCACAACACGGGGCCTTCATGAGTGAAATGAGTCCGCGGGTTTTTTCCTTTAATTCTCCTTTAGGAGCCTGCCCATCATGTCAAGGACTGGGGATAAAAAGGACATTTTCTATTGATTTACTATTAACGCCAGAAAGGTCGGTAAGTGAAGGCTGCATCAAGGCCTTTCAATCTTCAATTAATGCAGGATGGTATCGGGGATTGATGGAACAAACTGCACAACATTATGGTATTTCAATAGATATCCCCTTTTCCCATCTCAAAGAAGACGAACAAGACATCCTCCTTTATGGCTCCGGATCAACAGTAATTGATTTCACCTTTACTAGTAAACGGGGATCAACCTATAATATGCGCCGACCGTGGGAAGGTGTAGTAAATCGCTTAAACAAAACATATACGGAAACCACATCAGAAAAAAATCGAGCACGTCTGTCTGCTTATATGAATGATGAACCATGTATTGATTGTAGTGGTGCCAAACTAAACGCAGCAGCCAGGGGGGTTACAGTAGGCGGAGTGACACTACAGGGGTTAAGTTTCTGTAGTATTCACTCAGCATTATCGGTGGTTAAACGGTGGAACGGAGAAGACCTTGCAGATTCTAATTTACCAAAGGAATTACGCAAAAAATGCACCCCTTTAGATGAACGCTCCAGTTTCATCGGACGCGAAGTGATTAAAGAGATAGAATCCCGCCTCATTTTTCTTGATCGTGTTGGCCTTGACTATCTAACACTTGACCGTCGCGCCAACACATTATCTGGGGGAGAAAGTCAGAGAATTCGCCTTGCCACACAAATCGGAAGCCGCCTAACTGGAGTTATGTATGTGTTAGATGAACCATCAATCGGACTACATCAACGTGATAATGATTTATTACTAACAACATTAAGAGAATTAACTGAACTTGGTAACACTTTGATTGTAGTTGAGCACGATGAAGACACACTACGACAAGCTGATTGGATAGTCGACCTTGGTATAGGTGCAGGGCGCGATGGTGGAAACATTGTGGCAAGCGGTCCACTTAAAGAAATAATAAATTCCAAAGAAAGCATTACTGGAGCGTATCTTTCCAACCGCCGCCAAATCCCAATCCCAACAAGCCGAAATAGTCCCGAGAAAGGTTGGATATCAATTTCTGGGGCCGAAGTTAACAACCTCGCCCAAATCGATGCAAGATTTCCCCTTGCTTGTTTAATTGCTATTACAGGTGTTTCAGGCTCAGGCAAATCTAGTTTGGTAACTGAGACACTTGCCCCACTACTGCAGCGTCAACTACACAACGCCGAAGTATCTCCTGGAAAGCATTCGGGCAGCGAAGGCATTGAAAAAATCGATAAAGCTATTGTTATCGACCAAGCCCCAATTGGCAGGACACCGCGCTCAAATCCGGCAACCTATACCAAGTGTTTTGAAGACATTCGAAAATTATTTGCTGGTACAACATTAGCCAAAGAACGAGGCTATACGCAGGGCCATTTTTCATTTAACGTACGTGGTGGAAGATGTGAAGCCTGTAAAGGCGCAGGCTCATTAAAACTCGAAATGAATTTTCTCCCCAACGTATGGATTACTTGTGATACCTGCAAGGGAAAACGCTACACTCGTGAAACCCTTGAGGTGCTGTGGAAAGGAAAAAACATCCATCAAATCCTTGAAATGTCTGTAGCTGAAGCAACTGAATTTTTTGCTAACCATCGACGTCTTTATCGAATACTCAGCACCCTTAATGCCGTAGGGCTTGGATATATTCGGCTCGGCCAGCCCGCCACCACCCTTTCTGGTGGCGAAGCCCAGAGGGTGAAATTAGCTAGCGAATTAGGACGGCCATCATACAAACACACATTGTACATTCTTGATGAGCCTACCACCGGCCTCGCATTTTCCGACGTTGAGCAATTAATAGTAGTCTTACAACAATTACGTGATAAGGGCCACACAGTATTGGTTATTGAGCACCATTTAGATGTGATAAAATCCGCGGATTGGATTATCGATTTAGGGCCCGAAGGTGGTGAGCGCGGGGGCAAAATAATTGCTACTGGAACACCAGAAGATGTTGCCAAAGTGAAGCGATCTTTCACCGGCCAACACCTCAAACCACTACTAAACCAAGGTAAGAAAAAGTCTGTTTAGAGAAGCGATGAATTGATGGTCTGTCTGCTAAGGGCAATAATCATCCAATCGTGAGCGGTGGTCTTATGGCAGAAATTGTCCACACTATCGAAGTATTGCCAAAGACAGGCGAAGGAATGATTGATTCACGCGGAGAAGCGATTCGCCGCCAATTATCTAATGATCATGGAATAATGATTGACCAAGTACGTAGCACCCTCGGCTATCTTATCAAAGGTGATTTTAGTGATGATGAATTAGTTCGCGCCACTAGAGAATTGTTTAGTGATCCAATAATTGAAGATGGGCAAGTCAATCAACCATTTATTGGCAGCGGGCATCTTTCAACCGAACCCAACCTCAATATATTAATTGGGTTTAAATCCGGAGTTACTGATAACCGAGCACAAGCCGCACTTGATGGATTGCAGACACTATTTCCTAACAAAACCAATATGGCAGTATCAACAACATCCAGATTTATGTTTTGGGGATTGCCAGATGGGGCAGATATAGAATGGATAAATCGCCAATTACACAACGCTATGATTGAACGAGCAGCAATTTCCTATAATGAAGCTGCAACATTGGAATTTCCAGAATTGGCCCCAGCAACGTATTCACCACCATCCCTTATTGACTTTGAAGTCGAAGATGAAAAACTCATAGAATTATCCGAGACAGGATTATTAGCACTGAACCTGGAAGAAATGCAAGCCATCCAAACCCAATATCGCCAGCCAGATTTCCGGATGAAACGAAAGGCGTATGGAATTAGTGAAGACAAACCAACTGATGTTGAATTAGAGTGCCTTGCGCAAACTTGGTCAGAACATTGTTCACACAAAATATTCGCGGCAAAAATACACCATGTTGACACGGAGACTGGTGAAGATAGCACCATTGATTCATTATTCAAAACCCACATCATGAAGCCGACCTTTGATATTAGGGAAAAATCACCGTGGTTACTATCCCTTTTCCACGACAATTCTGGAGTAATTGAGTGGACCGATGAGTGGAGTCTGTGCATGAAAGCCGAGACTCACAATTCACCAAGTGCACTAGACCCCTTTGGAGGGGCGATGACTGGTATTGTGGGAGTTAATCGAGATATTCTTGGAACCGGCCTAGGGGCCCGCCCGATTGCCAACACTGATGTTTTTTGTTTTGGCCCACCTGATTATTCAGGCACACTTCCCGAGGGACTTTTTCACCCATCAAGAGTAATGCGCGGAGTACACGCTGGGGTTAGGGCAGGGGGTAATGAAAGCGGCATCCCCACCGTAAATGGCTCCATCGTCTTTGATGAACGTTACATTGGTAAGCCATTGGTATATTGTGGTACGGTTGGAATAATGCCGCGACGTTTAGCCGATGGGCGCGAAAGTCACATCAAAACACCAACCCCTGGTAATATAATCTACATGGTTGGTGGGAGAGTAGGTAGTGACGGAATACACGGAGCAACTTTCTCTAGTCTTGAATTGACCGAAGAAAGCCCGAGTAGTGCAGTGCAAATTGGTGACCCCATTACTCAGAAAAAAATGCTTGATATGTTATTGGAAGCACGTGATGCGGGACTAATTCAAGTGATTACTGATAATGGCGCAGGAGGATTGTCATCGAGTGTTGGTGAAATGGCAGAATTAACTAATGGGGCCGTATTAGATTTAGCCGCAGTGCCATTAAAGCAAGCCGGATTATCACCTTGGGAAATATTGGTTTCTGAATCTCAAGAGCGCATGACTGTCGGTTTGCGAGCAGAAGACATTCCTGCCTTTGAGGCACTAGCAGATTTACACGAAGTTGAGGCAACCCGTGTCGGGGAATTCACAAACGACGGTGTTTTTTTGGTGAAGTATGGGGAGGAAGTAGTTGCATATCTACCTATCAAATTCCTTTACGATGGATGCCCACAATTACAACTTGAATCCGAGTGGACGAGTCCGATTAATCACCCAATAATCACTCCAGATTGTAATCCCGAACAAATGGGTGAAATTCTTTCACGCCTAATGGCGCGACCAAATATTGCGACCAAAGAATGGTGGGTGCGCTCTTATGACCACGAAGTAATAGCTCAATCAGTCATCAAACCATTTTGTGGTGTGAATCACGATGCGCCGGGCGATGCAGCAGTCATCGCCCCTCTATTGGGAGACACTCGAGGGGCTGTTATTTCGAATGGAATTGTACCTCGGTATTCTGATATTGATGCATATGCAATGGCTGCTGCAAGTATTGACGAAGCAGTTCGTAATGCAGTATGTGTGGGGGTAGATCTTGACAAGATGGCGGGGTTGGATAATTTCTGTTGGTGTGATCCAATCGAGTCGGCAAAAACTCCTGATGGCCGTTACAAATTAGCCCAATTAGTGCGCGCCAATCGTGCATTAGATGATGTCTGTAGAGCATATAACCTGCCCTGCATTAGTGGCAAAGACTCAATGAAAAATGATGCCATCATTAATGGAGAAAAAATCAGCATTCCCCCAACCTTGCTTTTCAGCCTCATTGGTAACCACGATGATGTACGCAAAGCAACCTCAAGTGATTTCAAAGCCTCTGGTGATTTGATTTACTTACTTGGCGAAACCCACCAAGAACTCGGTGCTAGTGAACTCGCATTTATGTTATCTGAATCCGGCACTGGCGGTATAGGGAGTGGAGTACCCCAAATTGACACCTCCCGTAACCTCTCGCTCTATCGTGCTCTTACAATGGCGATGAGTGAGGGATTAGTTGCAAGCGCCCACGATCTTTCGGATGGTGGTTTGGTGGTTGCATTGGCCGAAAGTTGTATCGGGATTTCCGCTGGCGCCACAATCGACATTTCTACAATGCTTTCAGATTCTGAATCTCTTGACACATGGGGCGCACTCTTCGGTGAGAGTTTGGGTCGGATATTAGTTGGTATTAGCCCCAGTAACCAGACGGCATTTGAACAAGCCATGGGTGAAAATAGCATCACGCTACTTGGTGAAGTAGGCCAATCTGACGACAATCGTTTTATCGTTACAAATGGGGACGAACTCATCCTTACTGCCGATATTTCGGAATTACGTGAATCTTGGAAGAAAACACTCGATGGCGGTGGGCCAAAATGAGCAGCGATAAAATGCCCCAAGTCGCGGTATTAACGGGCTTTGGTATTAATTGTGATTTAGAGACAATGGCAGTTTTTGAGATGGCTGGAGCTAAGGCGCACCGAATCCACATTAATCAATTGGTAAATGGAGAACTTGAATTGGCAAATTTCCATATTATGGCTGTACCAGGTGGATTTTCTTTTGGCGACCACTTGGGGAGCGGGCGACTACTTGGCAATCGCTTACGGTTTGGCTTACGCCAACAAGTGCGGGATTTTGTAAAGTCGGGGAAACCAGTTATTGGGATATGTAATGGTTTCCAAGTATTGGTAAAAATGGGATTGTTACCTGGTGATGAAGAAGTTTCTTTCACACAGACAGCATCACTCACTCTCAACGATAGTGGGCATTATGAAGATCGTTGGGTAACATTAGAATTTAATTCTGATAGCCCGTGTATTTGGACAAAGGGCTTGCAAAGAATGCGCACCCCAGTTAGGCACGGAGAAGGAAAATTCGTCACTCCTTCTGCAGAACTTCTCAACGAATGGGCAAATAAAGGACAACTTGTGTGCCGCTATATCGACCCCAATGAGCAATATCCGTCTGCGGCCGACAAGCCCTTGCCATACCCCATCTCGCCGAATGCAAGTATGCGCAATATTGCGGGGGTGTGCGATCCAACCGGCCTAGTTTATGGGATGATGCCACACCCAGAGGCTAACCATTCTCAATGGCTAGGGGCCACATGGACACGTGAAAACGACCTATCTGAGGCCTTATCGGGGCAAGGTGAGGGTATGGCGATGTTTCGTAACGCTGTCGAATATGCTAAATCTAACCTCTTATGATTGTGTAATGAGGACATGAGTACAATTCGAATTGGCAGTGAACGTCTCACTCATCCAGACCAATTGCGAGCTGTGGCAATTTTGTTGATGGTCTTGGTTCACGCGGTTGCAACTTGGACACCTAGAACGATTTCTCGTACCGGCATACTCGCAATGAGCATCTCTGGGTTGGGTGGATTAGCAGCTCCATTATTTGTCACAATAGCCGGTTGGGGGATGGCGCGCTCAAAATTAACCCCTCGTAAAGTAGTGGTTCGCAGCGCGTTTATATTCGCAGCCCAATTCATTGTTAACATATCAGCCCCTCATCTGTTTGAGCCCTTTACTCCTGGCGTACTGTCGCTTTTTGCAATAACAATCCTTCTATCACCCATTTGGTTAAAAGCGATACGCACTAAATCTCGTAACGGAGTACCGGCATGGCCCCCCATCCTTACAATATTGTTATTCATACCATGGATAACTCCCGAATCCTTCGGTCTTCCAACATGGGATTGGCGCGTTCATACCCCAACACCAGCAAGGGCCTTCAGCCACCTATTACTAACAGGAACATACCCACTAATTCCATGGCTTTCCTTCGCCATTCTTGGAGCAATCATTGCTGACAATCAACATTCAATCACCACCCTCAACAATGAGGACAAATCAACCAAAGAAACTAGAATCACTTCCCAAGTATGGTTGGTGATTTCATTGGGGATTGCCTTCTTTTTGCTCGCTATTATTGAATCACAAAGACAAGGAATTCCACTAGCAATGCCAGCCGGATATGCCGTGCTGACATTTTTCCCAGCTAACACCCCCTTTCTTATCAGTGCCTTTGCAGGGGTGGGGATTTTGTGGCAGTTTACCAAAAACATCCCTCACAGCCCCGCACTAGTTGCACTAGGACAGCGCTCTCTAACCGTTTACGTGCTCCATTTCATTCCCTTTGCATTATTACATAACATCGATGAAGAATATAATATTCAGGCAATTGGATGCATACTAATGGTAGTAACTTACACCATATTGTGGATCCCATTGGCAAAACTCCATGCAAACACTATCCCAAATTGGAGTTTGGAGCACCTTTTACGAAACTTCGTCCATCCTAAGCGCAAACTTGAGGTGTGATAGCCCCACGTGCAAGCATGGCGACTGATTTACTCTATATGGATTCAATCGCGGCCTGCTATAATACTGAATTTAGTGCTACAGTCACTTCAGTAAATGAGGACAACATTATTCTCGACCGCACCCTTTTTTACCCACTTGGCGGAGGCCAAAATTGGGATATCGGTATAATCAGATCTGATATTGGAGACATCCAGGTGAATGAAGTACGGGGACGTGGAGATATCAATCACTATGTCGGTCAAGACCATGGATTGAGTGCAGGAGATTCCGTCCATGGTGAGATCGATTGGGAGCGGAGATATGCGCATATGAAAATGCACACTGCTCAACACTTAGTAAGCGGAATTGTCTACGAGATGTTTCACGGTACGAGAACAGTTGGCAACCAAATACATGCTGACCGAAGCCGTATTGATTTCCACCCAATAAAATTCGACCAAGAAATGTTAGAACGTGTTTTTACACTTGCACAAGAAAAGATAGATTCTGAATTACCAGTAACATGCTCAACGATGACCCGCACTGAGGTGAATAAATTGATGCCACCGGAGCGAACTAACATGGACCTCCTACCAATATCTGTTAAAGAATTACGAGTCATAACCATTGGTGACAACCTCGACCTTTGTCCCTGCGCCGGAACCCATGTAGCTAACCTCGGAGAGATTGGTGAATTGGAATTGCTGGGCAAGAAAAGCAAGGGTAGTATGAAGCAAAGGGTGAGTTATACACTGGCTTAAAGCGAAACCAAAAACCACTAATTATCAATAAAATTATAATTAGGAAAATAGAAAAAATACACGCAGAACAATAATACTTCACACATCCAACTCATTTTGCGAAGAATCTGACTCATCACTCAAAGAAGAATCAAGCAATTCTTCCACCCCTTCAATAGCACCCTTCCAAGCATCCCGGGCACCTTTACGCCGAGCAACCTCATCATCACTGATGCTCTTCTGTACCGCTTTAGGAGCACCCGCTGCCTTTTCTGCCGCGGCAACACGGTCAGTTAATTCAACATCTTCACCACGCCGATCACTTCTATCGACTTTGGTGATATCACGACTAGGGATAGTACGCACCCCTGCATTATCTTCAGTCAACGGGACAATTTCTGCATTAATTTCTCTCGCTTCTTCAAGGCTTGGAGCAGTGCCCTTCCAAGGGCTACGGCTGGCTGAATCATCTATTATCGAAATCTGCTCCTTTTCACCCTGCTGCTTGAAAATGTCACTGATTTCTTCACTATTGGGAAGTGGGATAAATTCGGCCAAATCTCCTGCTAATGCTTGATAATGGCGCAAGGTTGGGCCATGTACTTCATCATAATCCCATCTGTGGGGTGTGGATAGCATTTGCATTAATTCAACCGCTAATTGTTCAATTGGCGTACTTGGAATATCAGGGAGTGAATCACGTACTTCTGCGTGGTTGGAAATACAAACCTTACAACGGACACTACCAGCGAAATCTGCCGCATCACAAAGCAAACAACAGGTCTGAAAACCCATCTCTTTCATCGCTTTGCGTGGCATGCTCATTGTCTCAACTCACCCACCCCATTCAATTCATGCAAATGAAGCGAGCGTAGGGCGCATCAGCGGTAAGACATTGATAGGTGAACCCCGCAAGGACAGGCTGTGCAGCCTCAGCGAGACCCGCGCGCCAACATTCTCGAGCGCGACCCCTTCACCCGAGTTCACCATGTTCACAGCACACCGCGCCCAGCCTTTCAGGGATTTTGGGAGGTCAGCCTTGGGCGACCAATTGAGCATCATAAAGGGAATGTTTGGCACTTTAGTGCTGAGGAAAAAAGTCACCTCCTATTGGCAACTGCAGCCTTCACCCTTGCTCTTGGGCTAATGATTACTGGCGGCATCGCGGGCCTAATTCGCACCGGATTTATTGAATGGTTACTTACGTTGTTGATTATGATGCCCGTAATGTTACTAGCGGTAGGTCCTGCATTTCTATTGCACGAAATAGGTCATAAAATAGTCGCTAAAAAATATGGTTGTTGGGCTGAATTTAGAGCAGATCCGCGCGGCCTCAAAATTGGTGTTGGTATAGCCGCCATTCTTGGCGTGGTATTTATGGCACCAGGGGCTGTAATGGTTGCCGGCCTAGTGACCCGGCGACAAAATGGGCATATCGCAATCGCCGGCCCAGCCGTAAACCTCTCACTCTTCATTATCGGTTTACCATTAGGGGCTATACTAATCGCACTAACAGGAGCAAGCGGAGCATCGAGCGAGATATTGAATGGTAGCAGTCTTAATTTTCAATTATTGATTTGGTTAGCAATACAATTTTGGTTGACCGCCAACCTTGTTCTTGGAATGTTTAACATGCTACCTTTCGGCCCTCTTGATGGCCTCAAAGTCAAGGCATGGTCGGAAGTAGCCTTTTGGGCAATGCTCGGGGTATTTGCAATCCCCCTCATTTTATGGTGGTTTGTCGGACTATGGAATCCAATGAATTTAGTAACGTTACTCGCTTCCTATATCTGAGTTGTAGATCGGCCTCTCATCGAGATGGAAGAAAGAATAGGCCGCCCACCAAGTGATCATATCGAGGCTGTTAACTAGGTTATCCTTACCCGAATTATCTTCCCCGTATGATTTTCCTGTAGTGTCCATCCAATCTTCCATTTCCTGCAGGGTATCACACGTTTGGTGGTAGCACCAATAACCATCCACTAAACCGCCGAACCCCATTGTGACAGCACCAAGATTATCTTGAAAACTGGCATGGTCACTACGTGCGGTGGTATCTTCATAAACTATAATTTCGGGTCTACCTTTATCGAGCCAATCTTCTACTTTCCAAGTACTTGAATCGTGCTCGGATGAGCCAACAAGGATTTTACTTTGGTTCTCTACACCTATTGCGTCGCTACCGATCCACATGGCTAAGCCAATCATTTCGGGTTGGTTTAGGGCAGAATAGTCTGAACTTGGACCAATATAGACTCGCATTGGCCAGACTTCTTCGTCTTTAGGATAGCCATCGTCATCAATAGATGGCTGCGGGTCACCATGTGGAGCCCCACCCCCTCCGGGCCAATTCACTCCCGCCATATCGAGATTAACATAATTGGAAATCGTGACTTGAGGATTGTCTTCTTTAACATAATAATCAGTCCAATAATCTGACCCACGCTTACCACCTTCTTCACCGCTCCACAAACAGAAAACAATAGTTCTTCGAGTATCGAATTTCGCCATAGTTTTTGCGACTGAAAGTACCATACTGGTTCCGGCAGTATTGTCGTACGCGCCCACCCTTGTGCCATAGGTGCGACTACCCGTCAAATGAGGATCGAGTAAAGGTAGTGCGGTGTTAGCTGGGGGTGCGACATCGAAATGAGCCCCAAATACCATCCATTCATCACTCATTTCACTACCCCAACGATATCCACAAACATTGTACGCTTCGGGATTTTGTTTTTCAAAAATATCGGTGAATTGAAATCGATGGGTCATCACTTCAAGTCCGAAACTTTCCATTTCAGAAATTAACCATTGTACTGCATCTTCGTAAGCAAGATTACCTTGACCAGCCCATCGGTCGAGATAGCCCTGAGCCCCATCGGCTAAATCTAAGGGCGCAGGAGATTGGTCAGTAAGAAAATCAAGATAATTGTAAGTCGCCATTCCATTAACTAAACCATTGGCAAACCGGCCACCATCTTGTTCAATATATTGACCCAAGTCATCATTCCATATTTTGCTGGCCTGACGATGAATCTTGAGTAATATGATGTCGACACTTCCACCATTATTGGATGAATTTGTAATTTGCGATATGGAGCCGTTTTCCCCTACGACCTTACTAATTCCATTTCCATCAGCAAATTCGTGACCATCACGTTGCACCCATGTTCGCCATGATTCGTTTAGGTCACGGATCGGCCATTCGCTGCGCCCATATTCCCCAACCAATATCACGGCGGTATCGGTACGCGGGGGGGCCAATAGGGACAACTGGATGCTTTGGCCTGCCTTGAGGTCGACCACAGTTGAGTTCTGCACATATCCACTCACTTCGTTGAGAATGAGGTAGGGGATGAACACCGCCATGTCCGCATCTGCTTGCAAAGTAACGCCTTGAAATTCCCCACCATCAAGGACGTTAGGGGTAAAGGACAATTCATCGGTAAGATGCACGACCCCTTCATCACCTCCAAAGCAACCCGAAAGCGGCGCGAGGACAAATAATCCAACCATCAACAACGCCAAAGGCGGTGAGCGCATGTTGGTTGGGTAAGGTATCACTTTTTCAAGTTGAACCCATAATGTCCCAATTCATAATTGTGTGGAAATACTATTATGTGCATAAAAAGGTGAAGAAAGGGGGGGGTAATAATTCTCATTCAACACAAGAATAAACGGGCAATATATCATAAACTACCCCCTCTTATTTACTCACATGATTAAGTCGGGGTTGACTTTTAGTGGAATAGACAAAGAAGCATTATCAAGGCATTAGCATTGGTTGCTATGGCTGATGGGATACTCACCGAAGAAGAAAAATCACTATATGAATCACGCATGGGGGACATATTAGTTCATTCAAACCTTAGGGAGAAATATAGACAATTTTTATCGGGGCACTTTACTACCGCAGATGTTATTATCGGTAATGTCAATAAGAGAACTCTATTATACGCTCTAAGAGATTCAATAATGATGGCAAAAACAGATGGTGTTGTGCATGAATCTGAGTTAAGACGAGTGAACATTATTGCAGAAAAAGCCTGAATTGGTGAGGCTAAGATAGAAGAGATGGAAAAGTGGGCCGATGTGGGAATTAAATGGATGACTGAAGGCAATAACCTAGTCCGTTTACCATTAGACGATTAATATTGAATAACAAATCTAGAATTCAAATGATGTCGAAAATTGAAAGGCCCAAAAAAGTAAATTGATTAAAATCCTCAAAACCAAGAAAATAAAAGTAAGTCAGTCGAGCCGAGTATTGCCTACGCCAAGGTGAATCAATGCCAACCAAACCCTCTTTTGTATTCATTCTTGCTTCGATGGTATTCACCTCAGGTTGCATTGGGGATATTTTCGCAGATGAACCCGCGGATGAATTCATTGGTTGTAGTGAGGGCGAAGTCCCAGATGTAGAAGAAGAATTTTCTGAATGCACAATTGATGATAATATCACAAACAATTCAACAAGCGGAGAAAATAATCCCGACAATGTTACTGATAATGCCAGTTTCGACGGGGATGATAATTCCACCAACTCAAATAACACAACTACTGAAAACAATTCTAACAATGCTACTAGTGATAATGGAACGATTGATGGTAATAATTCAAATGGTACCAATAATCAACCAATCTATCAAAGCGGGGTAAATGAAGGAGAATTGATTTACAATTTCAATGCAACAATCCACTATTATCAAGATGTTGGTTGGAGTGAGTTTGAATTTCACTCATTGTTCAATTCATCATGGAATAATTCGACTAATAGTAGTGATAAATGGACAGTAGTGGTGTTTTTGTCAACTGATTGTGGCCATTGTTGGAATGCTGCTGAAGAACTTAGTACTTGGTCAACGAATTATGCTGATGATGTACAATTTTTAGCCATGGCAGTAAATTTTTCTTCTAATAATAATTTTAATGCAACTCCAGACGAAGTAATTGCATTCCAAGAACAAAGCGCTTACATTGGTTGTGTTGGCGGTGGATATGATTGTGCCGACCGACCCGGATCACCCCATGACTTTGGCTATGTCGATGACCGTAACCAGACCCAGATGCACGCCTGGGGGGTAGGTGGCACTCCGACCTTTTTCATTATTCAGCCCAATGGGATAGTGGCCTGGAATCAGTCACAAAATAATGGCGAAGAGAATATCGAGCAAGCCTTAGAACGGTTATTTGGATAAGAATGTGAGTTGGTTCGAGTGAAAGTTTCAGCCCAAATTGTTGCCATTTTCATCATTCCAATGATGGTGATTCCTGGCTGTTTAAGCAATACCGAGATAGATGACTATTATGGAGATGATATTAATCCTCCTTTAGCATTTCAATCATTTGAATTGGTTGACCAAAATAACAATTCTTATTCAAGTGAATCATTCACAGGAAAGGTAGTAGTCATTGCATTTTTATTTACTAATTGCCCGGATATTTGCCCGATTGTAAGTGCAAATTTAGCATATATAGCCAAGGAACTCGGAACGGATTATGGTACAGAAGTAGAGATTCTTTCAATCACAGTCGACCCATGGCGCGATACTTGGGAAACATTAGCAGATTATTCTGAAGGCAGAAATCTAAATTGGACCCATTTAACCTCAAACACAATCGATGAGAATGACCAATATCCCGAATTGGAGGCGGTTTGGGGTGATTTTGGCGTTGGGCTTAGTGTTGTAGAAGCCAATGGAACTAGTGCACGTCACCACCCAGCGGCATACGAAGTCGACCACTCGACTGGAACTATCATTATCGATCGTTCTGGAAACCAAAGGATTTGGTGGGGTGATTTAGATTGGGCACCGGAATTAGTACTCCAAGATATTCGTGCATTGATGTAATACAGATGCAATAACTGGCAAACTCACAGTTCCACATACCGGAAATGGTTTTCCGCACACAGGTAATGGTTAAGAGAGCCTAATTGGGCGGAGTAATCAATGGCAACTGTACGGTTGGACCAGAAGCGTCATGCTCTTGTGCGATCAGTTCCCAATTCTTACACCAATGCATTGGCAAATTTTTTCGGAAATGGGCCTACTGATGTCTCACAAGCACGTCAAACCCATGATGCGTATTGTAAAGCATTAGAAGACAACGGCGTCAAAGTAACAACAATTCCTGCTGACGATGAATATCCCGATTGCATTTTTGTTGAAGATCAAGCGATAGTTATCGATGGGCATGTCTTGTTACCCGTATCGGGAGCGCCTACCCGACGCGGGGAACAACCACCTGTTGCAAATGCAATTGTGAATGAGTTAAGTGGATTAAAAGTCTGTAAAATGCAAGAACCAGCGATGATGGATGGTGGCGATCTATTGCGATTAGGAGATTTATTTTTTGTAGGAAAATCATCACGCACCAATGATGCAGGAATTGATGAATTACGCGACTTACTCACACATCTCGGCTATGAATTACGTATAGTTAACATTCCAAATAATGCTTTACACTTAACTAGTATTTCAAGCACACCAACAGACGAAATCATTCTTGCCCCTCAAGGATACTTAGGGCCAGATGCCTTTGGAAAATTACCTGATGGGGGAGAAGTGATTTGGATTCCTGCCAAAGAAGCCTATGGCTGTAATACACTGGGCCTGCCAACTGGCAAAGTCCTCGTTGCCGAAGGTTATCCCACAGTGGTCAAAGCATTAGAGGAAAGAGGTTTGGAGGTAGTCAATATAGACATGGAACAAATCAAAGCCGCTGACGGTAGCCTTACCTGCCTTTCCCTTTTCCTTTAGGTGAATAAGATAGTCCGACCGCCGCGTTGAAATACGGCAAAAAGGTCGGCGGAATTACTCACGCAGGGGTTGCCCAGCTTGGTCAAAGGCGCTGGGATGAGGTCCCAGTCCATATTGGTTCGCAGGTTCAAATCCTGCCCTCTGCACTCCAAGCATTATTTTACTACACAGAGGTAGAATTTGATATTCAGTCAAGTGTTGGTTTTGGTAAGCGCCCACGTAATCGTAACCAAGTCTCGCTTGAAAAAAGTAGAGCGTAAATTGAGGCAATCCACAATGTCGGACGAGTAAATGCGCCCATACCATCCATTGAAGGCGCACCACCATTTGCTCCTCCAGTCGAGAGATAAATGTAGAAAATGGCTCCGAGGAAAAGTAAGGTAATGAAATCCAAGCACCAGCGAAGCCCACTGAGAATCTGTTTGCTATTGGAACGCATTTCAATAAATTGCGCCTGTGTTAACATTGCACTTACCCCTCCAATGCGCGCCTTTAGGGTGTCAAGTGCACTTTCCCCTTCAACCCAATGCATTCTTCCTAAGCGGATTCGATTAATACCTTCAATGAGCAAGAATAAGGTGACCCAAACCACAGTCACTTCAAGTAACCAAACCGCCCAACCAAGTTCAAGACCATCCTTTCTTGAACTCCAAAATAGTAGCACCCATAACCACCCAACTAGAATTATCTGCGAGTATTTTGCAAAGCGAGAGAGTTTTCTAATCAACTCAGCATCATGGCTGAGAGCAACTTCAAGAGCAACAAATCCGAGAACAATGGATGTTGCTAACATTCCACCTCCGAGCCAATACCATTCAATGTATGAATCTCTCCAACCGATCATGATAGCGGCCAAGGTCCAAACCAAGACAAAGGCACTAGCCGCATTAGTCATGGCTTGCATCAAATACAATGGATCTCGCCCATCCTTTAGAACCGATAATCCACCCATTAGGCGAACTTCGAAAGCTGCATCATCTACCCGGCCTTGTCCGGCAGCCGCCATTCCATTGATTTTGATACGAGCTCGCTCGACCAACCCTTCCCCGTCATCAGAATCCGCATCAGCACCCTGGGCGGCAGCATGGGCAGCCCCACCACCAGATCTCCGTTTTCGCCCTCTGCCCTTTGAGCGCGACCATTCTCTTAGGGCATCGGTTGTGATTTCTTCGACTTGTTCTTCAGATAATGGTGCGCCGTGGTCAGTATATAGCCAACGGCATTGAAGGGGTATTGGCGATGGGTCAACATCGGGCGATACTAGTTGGAACTGACCTGGGCCAAGGGTGGGCAATTGGTCAACTAGTGATTGATCCCCACCTCCTTCTTTGAGTAGATGCTTTACCTTTTCAACATCTTGTGGTTGGGTAAATCGGCCAATAAAAGTGGTATTTGCTTGAGCTAGAATTTTGTAGTCGACATCCGAGACATTTTGAGTTGCAAGAACACAAGCAACACCATATTTACGAGCTTGTTTGAAGATTAATTTTACCAAATCTTTAGCAGGCGGATTACGTGGATAAGGTGGCAAATAGGGTGCAACCTCATCCATAAAGAAGAGTAGTTTCAATTCCCCTTCTGCTGGTTGTTGAGTTAACATCCAATCATAGAGTCCACGGGCGATTTCTTGGACAAAATATTGTTTCTGAGCATCGTCTTGAATGGTATTTAGATAAACGATATTGACAGGCGTTTTCCCCCGTTCTGCGGGCTGACAAAAAGTATCGAAGTTTATCGGCACACCATTTGAAAATAGTAATTGGTTGACGCCACTAGAATATGCTGCGAGCCGCCGCCCTAATTCGTTACGAGTATTACGTGGCAACATATCTTCAAAATGAGGAAGGTGATATTCAGACATCACTTCATCCCAATTTGGGACATCAATTTTTTCTTCATCTTCTTCAACATCATAGAAGCATTCTGGATAGAGCAGGCGCGTGAATATATCGTGAGGTTCACGGACCGCCTTAGATAGACTTTGGAAATCACCAACGGGCAAACCTAGTCGTGTTCCATGCACCATTATTTCGTAAATGTAGGGTTTGACTTGTTTCCCACTAGCCTTTTCCACATCATAGTCTGCTAAACCCGTGAAACCCGCGGCAACCATGTCCCACGCAGTAATTGCTTCTTCGGCATCAAGGCCGTCTGGGGGGGCGACGAAGGGGTCAATACAAATTGGCAGTCCCTTGCTACGCAAAGGCGTCCAAATCCTCACCTCCCCCATATCCAGTAGTTGTGCTCGCCGTTTCAAATCCCCGTCTTGGTTGCGTAAATCTTGTTCATCAATACCTAGTGCTAAGCGAGCTAGGTCGCCTTGGGGATCAAGAATTAAACTTGGTATTCCAGCTAATGTTGCCTCTTCAATTAGTGCCTTTGCCATTACAGTTTTTCCAGAACCGGTCGAGCCAAGCATGGCGGCATGTCGGGCTAAAATTTGCGGTGATATTATCAACTCTTTTTCATTATCACGGCGTTTACCCAAAACCATCCGTTTCGATTTTCGCCGGCGGGGTTTGATTTCTGCTACAGCGGCACGGGCCTTAGTCGCCTGTACTTCAGGAGCAACTAATCCCCCCTTACCACTGGCTGAAGCCGAAGAAGCGGCTAAGGCTTGAGCCAACGCATCTCCGCGGGGATCAGGCATACCAGTCAATTTTGAAGATTGATTTTCATCTTCACTAGTAGCGTTTACCATAGCTTGCCGAATCGCTGAAACCGCATCAGGATTAGCACCCTCTTCTTCATCAAGTAAGCCACCAATACCCCAGCGGTCATCATTATCAGACTGATGCGGCTGGGCTACCATATCCCTTCAGCACCCCTCGTCACTTTTAGCATTAAACCTCCTATCGGGGAGTAAGAGAACTTTTTCACCCATTGGCCAGATGACGGAATACAACGAGCATCACGCAGACGGGTGTTTAGCAAGGGTTGCATTATCCCACTCAGTTTTTCCAGTTATTTCACTCCCAAGCCATCCAGGTAAAGAGAATTCTATATTCTCGGCAGGTAATTCAATTTCTGCAATTATCAACCCTTCTAATTTTCCTGCAAAAATGTCGATTTCAAATTCCAAGCCCCCATCAATAGGCAATAACAACCGCCTCTTCGCAACCATTGGCCATTGGTAAACATCACCCATTTGACTGATCAGCGCGACATCAACGGGCCACTCATATTCTCTACGAATAGCACCAACCCACTCGCCCTTAATGGTGAGAAACCCAACATCTCCCTTAGACCTCAATCTCACTCCACGGCCACTTGAGACGAGTTCACAAATAGCGCGCCATTCATCATCCGGAAAACCCTCTATTAACTCTCGCCCCGAAAGAGCAAGCGCTTGGCGCTCAGGCAATAATTGAATTTCATTTAGTGGCGGATACCATTGTTGAATTTCAATTGCCGAGGTAGTAGATTCTCTTATTGTACTAAGGTGGGCGATATCGACGAGCCAGCGGCGCTCAATTTCGATATTTTCCCCCATGAATCTTTGGTACTACTTCCCCCCCTTCATTATTGTGAGTTGAAGATCAAATCTACCTATTTTGTCAAACCCTCGATAATAATAGCGGGCAATAAAATAATAACAACTAGTATTTCGTAGGGGATTAGTTTTTGAGAAGACATAATCATTGCCGAACATGGCGAAGGTAGGAGTGGTCACAACCATTCAGCACTTCCCGATTTTTTTATTGGCAATATTAGTGTTACTTCAGTCATCAACCCACCTCAGTACACCGCACTCCATTCTATCCAAACCCGAATCAACAAATGCTACAGGAGACCCTGATATCCCGATTTATGATTCAGATGGTGATGGTGTAAATGATGCCAATGATTCACATCCCTTCAAATCGGCATTGTCACAACACATCATCGGTGGTGCACCGATAGAAGAATGGAACACAACTCCTGCTTATACAATAAATGTTCCAAAATTGGTAGACCATAGTGAATTTCTGACAAATATGGTTTGGGGGGACATAGATAATGATGGTGATGCCGATTTACTATATTCTGTAGCGGATGGGAGAAATAGAATATATCTAAATGATGGCGATGGAAATTTGGCAGTATCATGGATCGAGCCAACGAATTATCGATGGACTTGGGGCGCAGCGCTAGTTGATATCAATCAAGATGGTTGGTTAGATGTTGTTTTTTCAGATTGGAATGGGGGTGGTGATTGCTCATCAATAAATTGTGGCTACATGCTCTTGAATAATAATGGCACATTCAATAATACTCCAAATTGGAATAAAACAGGAACAACATACAACATGGGCATGGGGACTGGTGATTTTGATGGAGACAATGATATTGATATTTATTTTGCCGCCGATAGTAGTGAAATTTTCCTCAATGAGAACGGCAACCTCACCGCAAATAGTACCTGGACTGAAACACCCAATGAGATTGTAGGCGCCCTTGGCTTTACTAAAGGCTCCTCCACAACATTTGATGTCGAGTCAGCAGATTTTGATAGAGATGGAGACGTAGACATCATTCAAGCCAATGGTTGGATGAATGGTTTTAGCCAACTAGAAGGACACAATATGCTTTGGAGTAATAATGGAAATGGAACATTCGGTAATTTCAATAGCACAGGAAGCGAAATCGCAAGTTGGTCTTCGTGGCATGCTAATGTCACTTCCGATATTGAATTGGCTGACCTTGATGGAGATGGGTTTGTTGAAATAATTGCGGCAGAAAATTGGCGATGGAATCAACAAATGGGTTACCGATGGAATGCTCCAAACCATATCTATTCAAACAATAATGGTTCATTTGATAGAAATGCAAGTTGGTCATCTACATTGTATCGGCCATCATCTGCAGTTGCAGTTGGGGACCTCGATATGGATGGCGACCCCGACCTTGTTTTTGCTAATGGATGGCCAGAAGAAGAAGACCAAAATGGTAATTGGATAGTTGGAAGAAATCAGTCTGATAATGTCTATACCAATAATAATGGAACAATCACCCCATTACCAACATGGTTTAACGCAAACCTCACCACATCGGATGTTGAATTTGTAGATTATGATGGCGACAAAGATTTGGATATGGTTTTTGCTCGCCACCTCTACGAGAATCAAACAATCCACACTAATATTCTAGAATTCTACGAGAACCCTTGGTCTAATGTAGATAAGGATGATTGGGGCGATGATGATGATGATTGTCCAACAATTGCTGGCAACTCAACTGAGGACCGTAAAGGCTGTCCAGATACTGATTCCGATGG
>CAZPME010000011.1:0-61006 GCA_964587885.1 uncultured Candidatus Poseidoniales archaeon | reverse complement strand
AGCCGTTGTTGATGTAATCAAGAATATCAGTGATGACTTGGGCGATAATGTCCATTTCGGCATGCCCGAGATGGGGTTGAAGTGAAAGGTCGACTGCGAACTCAATATTTTGCACAGTTTCGGGTAAATCAACTTGCTCAGATCCATTCAAGTATTTCCATTCTCGGAAATCACGAGCGTTGCGGTCAGAGCCAAATATTTGCACACCGAGCCCTTCCTGAATCATCAATTGGACAAAAGAATCGGCTTGTTGGTGAGTTAGGCCAGCAATATGAAATTGCATTGTATCGCAGAAATATTCGGCCTTGGGATGTGGTTGTGGAATGTTGAGATTGGGATGTTGCCCAATTAACGATTCAAGATATTGGTAATTACTACGGTGGATATTTCGGATTTCTTCTAAGCGGGGAATTTGAGGGCGCAAAATTGCTCCAGTAATTTCGTTCATGCGCATTGAATAGCCAGGGATATTGTCCTGTAAATCGCTCATCATTTGTGAGTCCATGCCGTGGTGGCGGTCCCAACGACCTTCGTATGAGCCGGCATAGAGCAAAGCTTTGGCTGCTAGAGTTTGGTCATCTGTGCACAGGATCCCACCTTCACCTGAGGAAAGTCCCTTACTTGATTGGGTTGAAAAGCATGCGATGTGGCCAAATTTACCTAGGGGGATTCCATCCCAATAAGTCATGTATGCATGGGCACAATCTTCGATGAAGAATAAGTCGTGTTTGTGCACAACCTCCATCACTGCATCCATGTCGGGAACGTGACCTCGCATGTAGGACATCAGTAGGACTTTGGCTCCTGATTCGACCACTTTACGCTCGAGATCAACTGCCGATAGTCCCCACTCATCGGTCGTTTCGACAAATACAGGTGTTGCTCGGATGTGGTGAATCGCTGAAGGTACTGCGGTGAAAGTAAATGCATTGGAGAGGACTTTGTCACCGCTTTTTACGCCGGCTAAATTTAGGGCGATGAACATCGCCGCACCACATGAATTGACACCCAAGGCATAGTTAGTACCTAGGTGTTCAGCGAACTCTTTCTCAAACATCGAAACGTGAGAATTGGCTTTATCTTTGTGCTGGTAACGATACATCATACCGTCACGCATCGCTTCAACTGCGTCAGCGATTCCACTTTCTGGTGCGGGCTTGAACGCCTTGCTATTGAAATCGATAACTTTGTCGCCACCTTCGACGACTAATTTTCTGCTCCTACCAGACATCTAACCCATCTCCATTGTGACTAATGTAAACCTATTTTCAATGCTTCGCTGAACTTAATCATCAATTATTTCAGCTTCAGATGTACCATTACTGGTGCGAGAAAATAACTTCACGTCATTGATTGAAAGTAGAAACATCGCTCCAAATCCTGCCATAGTGACGAAGATACCACTACCTAATCCGATTAGGAGCATTGTCATATCACTTAGGCCCTCGTAATCTTCCACATCGTCACCTTTGTGTGCATCCTCAACGAAAATGTCCACAACAGCATTCAATGAGGCCTCATCTCCTGTGATGCCTCTTATTGAAATCGTATGGTTACCAGTTACATTAATCCCTGGCAAATGCTCCAAAGTGTGAACGATGTCTAGATGTGATACACTGGATGACACAGAGCCATCATATCCGTGAATTGTTATCCACTCATCATGCAGGTGATTTGACCGCCATTGAATTGAATCCACGGGTTCTGATAATGTAATATCTATTTGATCTCCTGATTTGAGATGAACTTTATTGTCAGAACTTTGCGGTGTAGTGACGTTGATTGATATGTTTTTATTGAACCCATAATACTGGCTAGCGGCCTCATCGATTGCAGGTGGGGCATCAACTTGCCCATGTCCATAGACGTTATTTTGTCTGTTCTTTGTTATGATTGCTTGTAAATCATTGTCATCACATCCATCGGCACCTGCAGGGTCTCCCATGTATGTACAGTGTCTAAAGATTGAAGTTTCTTGCATGATGTTTCTTAGTGTTAAAGGTTGCAAATCAGGATTTGCTTGTAGCATCAATGCACCAACACCTGCTGCACCAGGAGTCGCCATGCTGGTACCAGACATGTCAGTATAACCGCTACCAGAATTTGCTTCTGGAGCCCAAACATTGGAGCCGACAAAGGCTACGTTTGGTTTTACACGATTTTCTTCTGTAGGACCTTGGCTACTGTAGATTGCAATAGTCGTGTCTTTGTCGAGCGCTCCAACGGTTATTGCATCTTCTGCCGAACCTGGTGTGCCGATTGAACCCCTTACTGCACTGTTTCCAGCAGCAATGAATAATGCAACACCACTTTCCACCATCTCATTAGCCATTCGATTTACCGAGTCTTCCTCTGAACTGGTCCATTCTATCAGTCCAAAGCCACCCAAACTCATACTTGCTGCGCGTATATTGAACTCATATCGATGGTCAACAGTCCATTGCATCCCTGCCATAACACCTCCAAAAGAGCCAGAACCACCTGCATCTAATACCTTGACACCGACTAAACGAGCTTGTGGGGCAACTCCAACATAGTCGTAATTTGGTGCACCAGTACCCGCGGTAATTCCTGCACAGTGGCTTCCGTGTCCTTGGTCATCATATGCCTTATCTGTACCATTTGTCGAATCAGCATTATTTACAGCATCGTAAAATGCGATAACTTTGGGGTCATAAGTTGAATTATCATCATCCAAATCATCCAATCCAGAATGATTACTGTCAATCCCAGTATCAATAATGGCTACAGTTGTGCCCAATCCGGTGTATCCCGTTTCTTGCCAAACTTGGGGGACTCTGTGAACTTCATTCACAGAATCCATTTGGACCCCGAGTTCTCCATCAAGTTCTAGCATGACAACGCCATCTAGATTTGAAGTTGCAATTATCTCATCCGTTGGAATGGTGCCAACCACAGCATCGATGAGTGGTAAATCCCATTCATGCTCAAAGGCAACATTCTTTTCCAACATGGTGATATCATCTTGGGTTGGTGTGTGATCAAAATCGATAATGATGCTAATGAGCCCATCACTACCAACCCAACCTTCGGTTGCCAGAGCAACTTCAATCATATCGCCTATTCCATCACCATTGCGGTCAACGGTTGTCTCAACCCACCAACCCTCTTCTTCATTTGATTCTGCAATTGAGATAGGGATGAAGGAGACTATTATTGGGAAAATGAAGAAACCTGCTAAAAGCAAACATAGACCTTTGTGAAATTGCAACTTCGCACATCCTGCGCCGTAGGCGCAAACACTCGACTCGGGTTTCTTTCAAGAATATGACGTTTTATTGGAAACACCAAAAAGTTAGATTGTAGTCATCATTTTTTCTGCCAAATCGCACGATAGCGCCGTGTTTCTTCCTCATCAGTAGGCTGTTTTGTCTCGATGAAATCAATTTTGGTCATGTTAGCACCAATTGAGTCAATCGCGGCGCGGGTTAGAGGCCAAGGTGGACCAATATTTTCGTCTTCAGGCTCACACATTCTACCAATGCACACTAGGTGTCCTGAATTACCAACTAGAGTGGAGAGAATTTCTGCACCTTGATCTCGCAAACTCTGTGGCATTGCTTGCAGAATGTGAATCTCAACAACAAGGTCAAAAAATCCTAACCAATCTTTAGGGGGTTCGAGTAGGTCAGCAACCACCCAATTGATCGGCAAATCAAAATGAATTTTTTGTGCCCAGTCGACAGCGGTTTTTGAAATATCAAAGGATGTGACTTCCCATCCACGTTTGGCTAAGAATGCAGCATCATCACCCAATCCACAGCCAATAACAAGGGCTTTGCCACGATCAAGAAGATTGGCTGTTTCACAATCCAACCAATCGGAAAATAGTGGATTCGGAATATTATCTTCCCATGGAACCATTTCCCAATCACCATCGGCTGAGGTATATATTTCCTCAAACCAACTGAATGGGTCCTCACTCATTGCGGCCTCTGCCGCCATGCCGATTACTCGCTGTCTTATCTCATCCATGATGCTCACATGTGCGAGATAATAGCGTCACCAAAAGCGCTACAAGTGAGCAGTGTTGCATCTTCCATTTGGCGTTCAAAATCATAGGTAACGGTCTTAGCACTTATGGCCCCTTCCATTCCACCGATAATTAGGTCAGCCGCTTCACTCCATCCCATATGACGCAACATCATTTCAGCTGAGAGAATAAGTGAACCTGGATTGACTTTGTCTTGACCGGTGTATTTTGGTGCGGTACCATGGGTAGCCTCAAAGATGGCAATTCCAGTGTCATAGTTGATATTAGCACCAGGGGCTATGCCAATTCCGCCGACTTGTGCGGCCAAAGCATCAGAGATGTAGTCTCCATTCAGATTCATGGTGGTCAATACCCCATATTCACGCGGCCGAGTAAGGATTTGCTGAAGCATGGCGTCGGCAATGACATCTTTGATAATAATTTCATTGCCGGTTTGCGGGTTGGTCATTGAACACCAAGGTCCACCGTCAATTTCACTAGCGCCGAACTCATCTTTAGCCAATTGATAACCCCAATCTCGGAAGCCACCTTCAGTGAATTTCATGATATTGCCTTTGTGAACGAGGGTAACGCTCGGCTTGTCGTTAGCGATAGCATAGCGTAGTGCAGCGCGTACAATTCGAGCAGTACCTTCACTGCTGATTGGCTTGATACCAATACCGCTTGTCTGCGGAAAGCGAATTTTATCAACACCCATTTCATTTTGTAGGAATTCGATGACCTTGGTAACTTCGGCTGAACCGGATTCCCATTCAATACCAGCATAAACATCTTCACTATTTTCGCGGAAAATAATCATGTCGACTGCCGCTGGGTCGCGTACAGGACTGGGTGTTCCAGCATACCATCGCACCGGACGAACACAGGCGAAGAGGTCGAGTTTCTGTCGCAAAGCCACATTGAGCGAACGAATCCCTCCACCTACCGGTGTGGTAAGGGGCCCTTTGATGGAGACCAAACCACTTCGCATTGCCGCTAGAGTTGCTTCAGGCAGCCATTCTCCAGTGGCTTTGAAGGCCTTTTCACCAGCTAGGGTTTCTATCCAGTGAATCTGTTTGTTACCAGCATAGGCCTTGGCTACAGCAGCATCGACAACTTTGAGCATTACCGGAGTGATGTCGATACCGATTCCATCACCTTCGATGTAGTGAATTACTGGTTCATCAGGGACAACTAAGTTGCCATCTTGCATTGTAATCGGGTTACCAGACATGTTAACGAAGTCGGCGAGATACCACCCCCTCATCAACGCGACGGTTACTCGGCTCTGCCTTCGTGCAGAAAAACGTTCAAACAAAGATAAGAGAGACCATTGTGTGGCCTCACTTATGCAAGCGAGCGTGGATTGGACTGGCGGAGTTACATTAGCGGGTATCAATAGTAATGGCGATAGAATTGCTATGGATTGGAATAATGGTCCAAGCCCGATGCAAATTGTTCTGCAATGTGCTGGAGCGTGCAGTCTTGTCGATTTGCTTGAAGGAGTAAAAGGTCGCGAGGTTCGCTCGGCCCGTGTCGACATGACTTCAGAGCGAGCCGATGATTATCCGCGAGTTTTCACCAAGATTCACATGACTTACCACATTGATAGCGATGTGCCGGAGAAAATGATAACGCGACTCATCGAAAAATCTCACGAAAAGTATTGTTCAGTTGGAAATATGCTCAAATATACTGCAGAAATTACTTGGTCATTACACGCAGAATAATTATTCCCGAGGGTATCAGTTATGCATACTTTTGAAATGCAATGACCCGAACATATGGGTTGGTGGGAATCAGTGCGTGAGGTACAATTATTTTGGTCGCGCACATCTTTGGAGACAACAGGCTATGGAATAATGTTCAGGTGGTTTGAACATGCCCAATTCCTTGGCTATGCCAATCGCACAGTCGAACGAATTGACATCTTGGCTAAAGTAATCTTCAACGATGGATATTCTCCTAATGACTTGGTGGGCGAACTCATTGATTCGGTTGAAGTATTGACTGCCCCTCAATCTTCTTGGTCAAAGGAGTGGGTCTTACAAATTGGTTTTTCCTCTTTATCAAATGATATGATTGCCATGCATGCCCGTGCTCGTTCGGCCAGCATCACTCCCGATAGTTGTGTAGATGCAAGCGGCCTGAACTACGTTATTCGCGGCCCTCCTCAATCGGTTGGGATGGTAGTTGGTGCCCTGCGAATAGCCATGAAACCAGATCGATTTTCTGCCGCTTCAATTGAGGCCAATTCAATAATTGAGAATGGTTTGGTATCGGCCCAACAATTGCGCGTGGTAAAAGCGGCTTGGGAGGCAGGATGGTACAACAATCCCCGTTCTTTGAAGATGGCCGATTTAGCCCGAGAAATAGATTTATCGCGGAGCACGGTTTCTGAGCATTTGAATCGGGTTGAGACTGAACTGGTAAAATTGCTTTTGAAATCAGTCGGTGACCTCAATGATATTTCGCCGATTGAAGAAGATATCCCAATGGACTTCATGTGGACGAATATCCACCCCGATGACTTTGAAATGGTTCGAAGGATGACCGATGAAGCCATAGAAAACCACACACAAAATCGAATACTATTTCGCACTAAGAGATTCAACAGTGATGAGTATCGTTTGATTCGAACCACAGGAACTCCGCACTATGATGAAAATGGAAAATACACAAAAATGATTGGCACAATAGAAGATTTGGAAGGCCACGCGGATGCATCTGAAGTGATGAAATTGACTATGAAATTGGCAAATCAGCATTCTGAAACGGAGAAATACCATTCCTATGGGGTGTGGAATTGGGACATTATTGAAGACCGCTTTGAGTGGTCAGATAAACTCAAAGAAATGGTTGGAGTCAAGCCAGGATTTGACCCGAGTGGAACTGCATTTTATGACTTATTGAGCCCGGTTTTCCTAAAACAAATCAGAAATAAAAAGGAAGATGCGCTTCGAACCTTGGAATCATTTGAAGTTGAATTTGAAATGATTCGACCCGATAATGGCGAGGTGGTAATTGTCCGTGCTATTGGTAGCGTCGCCTCTAATGAAGTCGGCGAGGCGATTAGAATCATGGGCCTAGCGTCAGATGTCACTAGACTGTCGAAGAGTGAGCGAATCTATCAGCATACTTTGATGGGCGATCAACAGAACCTTTCTGGTGATTTTGGCACTTATGAAGTCAATGCACTCAATCGAACCATGACCCTTTCAGCCGCAGCAAGAAGGATATTGAGCACCTAGTAGTCTTGCTTGCAAAGGCAATTTTTTGCGATTGCAAAAAGCCCTCACAATTATCTATATTATTCACGTAGAAGTTTTTCCAATGGCCTAAGGAGTTCGTGAACTTCACCTTCAAGTTCTGCCTGAGATCCCCCCCAGACTCCATGCGCAAATGCATTTCCACAACCGAGCGCTTCACACCATTCGTAGGCCTTGAGCCATTCTTGTTTTGATAATCCGATTGCTAACGCGCTTCGACCGAGGGCCTCAGCATCTTGGTCGAGAGCCTCTTCATTGCCGCTGACATCAGTAGTGATAATATCGCGTACCATTTCAAGATGGGTTGAGAATTCAATCCCGAGAGAATCACGTTTACGCTGGAGCAAAGCCACTTCAGAGGGGTCGAGAATATTATCGACCCAAACCGTCTCCAGCAGAAGTCGGTAGGCTTGTTCGGCATCATTTTTGTCGGGTTTTTTGGTGGGCTCTTCCTTGGATTCCCCCCCCTCATCTTCGATAAATACATCATCATCATCAAGCAGGGCGGCAAGAGCATCATCACCACTTGAATCTCTTTCACCGTCCGATTTAGGGGCTTCTGAGCCACCGATTAAATCGAATGGGTCGACATCGTCATCATCTTCTCCTTGAACTTCTGCAGCATCAAAGGATAGAGTAGTCTCAGGAAGTTCATCATCATCGGCAAAGGCGTCGAGCAAATCACTACCGCGCTCGGATGGAGGGCTTGACTCTACTCCAAGGGTAGCAAAGATGTCATCGTCATCGTCATCTTCGCTGCTTTGGTTTTCGTTTTCTTCGTTGAACATGGGTTAATGCCTCAATAACCCGGCTATCCTTTTCCCACATCAATGCAACCCCTCGTTGAGCCTAATCCAATCACAGCGAAGGGCTCAAACGAAATAGCCCACAGGCTATCAATGGAGGCCGGTAGATGCGAGGATTACTCATGCTATTGGTGGCGACTATTTTGTTGGCAATTCCGAGCCTATCGGCATATCCTTCTGGCATTGGTCAAGAAGCGAATAACGGTTGTTTATGCCACGGAATATTAGATGAATCAACCACAGTTGGAATTGAGGGTTTACCGGAAAGGTGGCAAGCAAATACCCAATATCCGCTAAACATCAGTGTTGTGAATGATGGAATTAGTGCTGAAGAAAATAATTCGGGCGGATTCCGCCTAACCGTTTCTACTGGCAATATAACTTATGATGAAACCGAGGTACAATTTCTCGACTCTGGCTATACCCATACTGCTAATGGTAATTCACAGAGGCTTTGGCAAGTGAATTGGACTTCACCATCCGATGCCACGAAAACCGCTCACTTCACTATACATGGGAATGCAGTAAATGGTGATGATAGCAATAATGGCGATGCTTGGTCGAGTCAAGAGTATAGCGTGGCTGGAATTGATGCCAGCGAAGTAGAGGAGCGCCCCATCAGCATTGGTCTATCTGAAGCAATAATACTAGGGGTAATTTTTGTGGCTATCGCGTTTTTATTCAAAATGATGTATTCTTCAACTGAATAATATTCCAGTTGTTTTACATCAATTGACAAATTCAATTGAACGTGTGCGCAATGTATTGAGTTGGCGATTCTCGCTATTGCCATAGATCTGAGTACTGCGCACACCGGTCAGGACAACCATTACTCTAATTTCATCATCAATTCCGTCTTCTACCGCTGCACCCCAAATTATCTTAGCGTGCTCAGAAATTTGCTCCTTGATAATTTGAGCACACATTTCAGCTTCACCAAGGGTTAGTGATGCCCCACCGACTACATTGATGAGGGCGCCGCGAGCATCGGAAAAGTCGATTTCAAGAAGAGGTGAGTGCAGGGCTTCTAGCGTAGCTTGAGCGGCACGATTAGCGCCAGTAGCGCTACCGATGCCAATCATTGAGACCCCACCACCGGTTTGCACAACTGATTTGAGATCCTCATAGTCGAGATTGACCATTCCATCACAGGTTAGCAAATCCGTAACTCCGCGAATAGAGCGCACCAATAATTCATCACCAACTCGGAATGCCGCGGCCAGTGGTAAGTCACGCACGCTTTCAATTTCGAGTAATCGTTCATTGGGGATGACGATGATGGTATCACAATATTCACGCAACCTCTCAAGTCCCCACTCGGCATTTTGGCGGCGCAATGTCCCTTCTGACTTGAATGGGTAAGTTACTACTGCAATCGTTAAAGCGCCTTGATTTTTAGCTAAACGGGCAATATGAGCCGCCGCTCCTGTGCCGGAGCCACCCCCCATTCCAGCGGTGATAATTGCTAATTGGGTATCTTCAGTGATTTGGCGCAACTTGTGCTCGCTTTCAAGGGCTGCCGCCTCACCCTTTGTTGGGTCACCACCAGCGCCACGTCCACGGGCAGTGCGGCCGATGAGAATTTTATTTTTCACATTGGCTTGAAGTAGCGCTTGAGCATCGGTATTGATGGCGTATCCGGTCACATAGGTATTGTCGAATAGGTGCTCACACTGAAGGCGACCTATGGCATTACATCCTGCTCCACCGACCCCATATACTCGAATACGAGGTTTGAGTGATTCCAAAAGGTTCCTTAATTCATCATCATTGGCTGATATTTGTTCAGTAGCAGCTTCAGGATTTGGTGCAATTACCTCGTCATCCTGTAGGCTTAGAACTCGTTCAATTAGATGGCGCATAAGTGCAAGCCGCGCTGTAGCCAATTTGAACGTGTTGCTGCTCGACCCCCTTTAGGGGTCGATTTGCTGACCCTCTTTTGAGTGCCGAATAGTAGCATATTGTTACTGGTTAGAACCGTGAGATGATTGCTAGGCTATTGCGCTTGGATCAGTTTAATCGCGTAATCCGTCTTCGACAACTTCCATCACACACTCACCTTCAGGTAGGTTTGGCGAATCGACTAGGCGAACAATTCTGCGCCCACCTTTGGCTTTACGCAGGTAGAGGCGGAAAGTACTGGCGTGTGCCAGGATGTGCCCACCGACAGGTTTGGTCGGGTCACCCCACATTGCATCAGGCTTCGAGTGTACTTGATTGGTGACCAATATCAAGGCGTTATTGACATCGGCGATCTGTTTCAAATCCTTTAGATGGCGATTCAATTTCTGTTGGCGGTTGGCCAGCATTCCACGACCGATATATTCAGCACGGAAATGGCCGGTTAGAGAATCGACAATAATCAATTTAACATTCATGCCTTTACTCATCCGCTTTACTTCGTCAACCAATAGCATTTGATGGTCTGAGTTGTAAGCACGAGCGACGTGAATCCGCTTCAAGACTTCGTCGGGATCGAGGTCGAGACCGCGTGACATTTGCATTATGCGCTCGGGGCGAAAGGTATCCTCAGTATCAATATAGAATACGTCACCTTCAAATCCACCTTGGTCGATTGGTAGAGTACAATTGACTGCTAATTGGTGGGCAACTTGTGTCTTTCCTGAGCCGAAAGCCCCGTAGACTTCAATCAGAGCCTGAGTCTCAAATCCACCACCGAGCAGGGAGTCAAGAGATTCAACTTGGCTCTGCAATTTCATTACTTCTCGGCGGCGTTCAAGGAGTTGACCGCCACTGAGGAATCCGCCAATATTTGCCATCTTCTTGGCCGATTGAATGATTTTGTTGGCGACTGCTTCGCCTAGTTCAGCGGCATCAGCTAATGCTCCGGGAGTCATTACCGCGATTGCTAGTAACTCGTCGAAACCGGCTTCCCGCAACTTCTCAGCGGTCGCTGGGCCTACGCCTGGAAGGTCTTCGATGGTCGTTTCCACGAGTTGCTCTTCAGTCAAGATGGTCGCCTCCTGTGGTTGTTCAGAAAGTTCTAGCCCATCATCATTCTCATCTGTTGCGGCTGCGGTTTTCTTAGTTTTACTGGTTTTATTCGGTTTGCTGGTTTTACTTGCCATATTCATTTCTCCTGGTTTCAACGGTTGTTTCCGTATTCCACTATAACCGATGATTGCGCTTACCTATATTAAGGAATGAAAGACGGTTGGCAAGAAATGGAAGTGAATGATGGTAGTCGTCGGTAATGATGGGGCCGTAGTATGCGGCTTTTTCACTTTCAGTTTAGATTCACTCTTCGGGTGGTGGACTGGTTCCTGGATTGGGATTGGGTGGGCTCTCATCCGCGGCGTACTTGAGCCAGATGTTGTTTTCGATATTGATATTATCACCATCGGCGGAGACCTTCAAGGTCCAGGTGCCGTTCTCGGGTAAATCTGAGTCGGTAGTCCACTTGCTTTCTTGGCCATCAGCCACCTGTTCCTCGCGCTGGGCAACTTCTTCACCGGTAGAATTCTCCAATGACCAGGTTACAGTAGCAGTGTTTCCTGCGAAGGGGTTGATGCTTGTAGGATTGGTTACATTAGATGACACTTCAATAATCAATGCCCCAGGGGTGCCATCACTGCAATCCGGGGTTGCTTCTATGGTGGTATCATCACAACTGGCGCAATTTTGTTGACTCAGCTTGACATGCATGTCGACGCGTAGAATCACTTCCATGAGACGAGTATTACCCGCCGCGTCTTCAGCCCCTAATTCTCCATCAAAGGTTCCATGCGTCAGGTAGGTGTAAGTGATGACCGATTCCTGCGCGGCATCAACTTCGACTGCATCTGAACCATCATCGGGGTTGAACCAGAATTTGACCATTGAACCATCTTCGGAATTAGTCATAGCGAAATCGAAGGAGAATTCTACACCGGTGGTAGAAGGCGGACCATTGCCGGTTTCGGATTCAATCATGCCCGAGGTGTTCTCATAGTACACAGTCAGGGTGATTGGGCTGTCGGCATATGGGTCTTCTTCATCAGCATCATCGCCAAAACAACCCGAAAACGAACAGGAAATCAAGACAATTACTGCCAGCAAGATTTGGGTGGTTTTACTCAGCGGCGCTCCCCTCATGGATATGTATGTGCAGATTCCTCCTCAATAAGTCATCCCCAACGTGAATTCTTGCCGATTGTCGCAAAAACGTCCTCTTGCGACCCCATTCGCTTCAAGTATGATGACCTTGCAGGTTTGCTCAGCGAGGTGGGGTAGTCTGGATATCCTGTCGGGCTCATAACCCGGAGATCGATGGTTCAAATCCATCCCTCGCTACCAATAATTCAATCAATCAATTGCGTGAATAAGCGTGATAATCTTCGCTTGGATTTAATTTGTCGACCGCGGCTTGTAGGCGGGCATTAGCCACCTGTTCACCAGCCTCAATAGCGGCAATTTGAGCGCGATAATCGACAGCCACTGCGGTTAATGCGGTGGCGGGTTTGTCGGCCAAATTCATTTCTTGATTGAGCCAATAATCAATGCAGGTTAGCAACCAATTGAGGTCGGTTGCAGGTTGGCCCTCGGGTTGAAGAAGAAATTCCCCTCCATTGCGGATTACTGGACCGGCGCGATTTAGTCGTTTGACCAATTTTAATACTGGTTTGGAAGCCCCGCGCATATTTTTCTTGGCTAATGCATGGGAATGGGCGCAAATGATAGCTGCGCCGAGGTGCTTTGGCACCGTCTTGTTGGCCTTGTTGGCTAATTTGATGGCCTTGCTTAATTTACCACATTGGGCGGCGATACGACCGGCCTGAACAAAATCTTCAGCCGCTTGGGTATCGAGGGTGGCGACAGCATCAGCATCAATGGCAGCGAGCATTTTGCGCAGAGCGTTACGCTCCTTGACCAAAGTCATAGCAGCGGCGAGAGCACGAGGGAATTTGTTGCGCTTTTCGAGTACATCAGCGGCTATGCGAGCGGCATCGACTAACCAACTTTGAGCGTCTAGCTCCCGTTTCTTTTGGGCCTGTAATTTGGCCACTAACTCTAGTGACATAACTTCGGATATTTCCAAACGGCCGTCCTCGACGTACCGCTTTATCTGCGGCAAAACTTGACTGGGGTCGTCCATCCCAAACATCGAACCAAGCCATGCGAAGGGCTTCTCCCCCATAGCCAATCCCCATGGCTGTATTGCCAAGACCGGTGGCAATATGAGGAGGTGGAGACTAGCGAGGGCGAGGGCTGGACATCGGCGGGGAAGTGAGTGCAATTCGTATCGCCTTGACTGGAACTCCAGCAAGCGGTAAGACATCAGTTGCTCAAAAATTATCATCTTCTCAAACTTCAGATTCGGTATTCAGCACTATTCACACGGTTCGTAAGTTGGCACAATTGCACGACTGTTTAGGCATCTATGATGAACATGACGATGCGGTAGAAATCGACATCGGAAAATTGGCGACTAAATTATTGGCAAAATGGGATGCTGCGCCAACTGATAATACGATCATTGATGGTCACCTTGCCCATCATCTCCCAGTCGATGCCATCGTAATATTGAGAACCAACCCGGATGTTTTGGCAGTGCGGCTGCAACAACGCGGCTATCCAGATGAGAAAATTGGCCAAAACGTGGAATGGGAAATGCTTGCTGGGGTTTGGGCTGAAATAACTGAGAACGGCGTGCCGATTTTAGAATTGGATACGACGGTAGCGGATTCTACTAAAGTCGCAAAAGCAATTGAGGCTTGGATTCTGAATGGATTGCAACCAGCCATGCCGGTAAATCGTATTGATTGGCTTGCTAAAGATTTGTGATAAATACAAATTAATTGCTTTGGTAGGACTTATGGCCGATGAATTGACCTACTAATTCATAGCATTTACATTACAAATCAGCACAATGGTTTATCGTTATTATACCTGCAGTAGCCGATATGGCGCTGGAGCGATTGCGGTCGGTTTGGGAGCGAAACATGAGTAAAATCGCTGCCAAAATGACGTGGCTATCACCAATGACGGTAACATTGCTAACCCTGCCATTTGGCCTATTAGCGGCTTATTTGATGGCTAGTGCCGGCGATGATAAGACCGGTGGTTGGATGTTGTTGGGTGCGGCGGCAACAACAGGTTTCTGCCAAATATTAGATGGCTTAGATGGAACTTTGGCCCGTGCAACCAACAGAGTCACCCGCTTTGGCGACTTGCTTGACCATACAATCGACCGCATATTGGATATCGTTTGGTTAGTTGCAATCGGTATGAACGTGGTTTGGATCGGCGATACTTCTCTAGGATGGTTAGCGGCAGTACTCACCCTATTCGGCTCGTATATGGGAACTCAAGCGCAAGCAGTTACGGGTAGCCGCGATTATAGTGGCTTCAGTCGTGCTGATAGAATGGTATTAATCATTGTCGCACTGGCAGTTAGTGGGATAATGGCATTGACTCAAACAACGATATCGGGTACTCTATTCCCACCTTGGACAACCGTTCCAATCAATCCGATGAGCATCGTCCTCCTTATCTGTGCGGCTGGCGGATTGTACACTTTTGTGCGTCGATTTGCTCAAGCAAAAGCGAAATTGGCGATTTTGGACCAACAAAAGCCCTTATCAGTAAGAGATGATGATAAATTGGTTGATGCGAAGTCCGAGTGAGTCGCTTTTCGAACCTTTTTCGGTTGGTCGGCAAAGGTCGCGCAACGATACAATCTCCAACGCCATAGGCGTTATGCTCATAACCAAAATAACTAAACCCGCAGATGAGGGGATGCATGATGGAAGGTAATGGCCCATCTTTGAAAACGGCTGGAATGGTACTACTATTCCTATTGCCACTTGTGATTTGGACGCCTCCAGCGCTGGCTGGAGAAGACATCGGAGCGCCGAATTTATTGCAAGCCCAAGATATCAATGCCACTTTTGATCCGTATAGTGAATCGACCACAATTACATGGAGAAATATCAATTATACTGGTGACTCTACATTGTTAGAAGCGCTGTGGGATGTGCAATATCATGTTTATCGTCTTGACCAGACTATGAATGCCGGAAATTTTGCTGAGGGAACTTTTGTTGGTACCATAGATGCATGCGACGAGTCTTTGAGTGGAAACTCAAATGATTGTCTAGGCACCGAAGGCCGCCATATAGGACATAGCATCACTTACCAAATACCACCGGGTGTCAATGGCTCGTTCTATTATGGAATTATCAGTGAAATGGGCGACGGGTCGCTTTCAGATAGTCTCGATTTCAACGCTTCTTCGATGTTTGAGCCGATAGTGGAAATTACTACTCCTATTCGATCGCCGTATTATTTGCAAGCTGAATACTTGGCCAGTGAAGCGGTCACTCGTCTAACTTGGGTCAATTACAATATCATTAATCCTGTTTTACCCGAGATTGGAGATGATGCCTTTCAAATTCACGTTTGGCGTAGTACTGACCCAATAAGCCGTAGTAATGGTTTGACGATGCTTTCGGAAAACACCCCAATCGCTACATTACTGCCAAATGAATCAAGTTATGATGTTATAATTCCAATATCGACTACTCGAACTTCGTATTATGCGATAACCTACCTCTTACCTAATTGGACTAGTGAAGGAGTAGATTACGAAGATGTCCGCTTCCTTTCAGGGAATACTTTGACTAATTATGTGTTTGAAGATACAATTCCTCCACCAGCACCGACCAATGTCGGTGCAACCTTTGTCGCCAATGAAATCGATGGGACTGGTAATACCACTATATCGTGGTCAGAATTGAATCAAGAAAGTGGTGAATCATATAATATTTGGATGGCTGGAGTACCTTTTGCTGATACCAATCGATTGGATATTGAATTAATCGCTACTGTATCAGAAGGCACCAATTCATATTCATATATTGTCGAACGCGGCCGTCTTGGCTATACTTATTACTGCGTTGAATCGGTCGACCAATATGGTATTCACTCGCTTACAATCGGTTGTGCAAGTCAAGTGTATGAAGATGCTTTCACCCCTTGGATTGCAGAGCCGACCAATGTTGCGGCTGAATATTTGGGAGATGCTAAGACCAGAGTAACTTGGACCGACCAAATCGGTGCTGAAGGCGAGTCCTATCACATTTGGTGGTCGGATCAACGAATCATAGGTTCTCAATTTATTGAGAATCAATCACTCTATTGGGTTGGCTCAGTCCCAGATGGTTTTGGAGAGGCAATTGTCGATGTACCGCTGGGTATTACTCGTACTTCATCGTATTATTACGTAACCTGTGAAGCCCGATATACACACTTGAGTGGTACTTTCATGTATACTCAATTGGTGCAAAATGTAGCCGATCATATCGTCGAAGATACTCTCAAGCCAGATGATTCTCGTATTACCGAAGTCACGATGGTTGGAATGACTAAACAAGTAATTGTTAGGTGGATTAATGATGCTGATGAAACCAATGAAACTTATCACTTGTATCGTCATCAAGGAGAGCCCTTTGCCGGTGGCGATGAAACCACTTCAAATCTGGAAGAGGATGCTGGATGGGAATTGGTACAAGGAAATATGACTGCATCAGACGATTCGGTTTCGGTTATGGCAACCACGGTTAATATCGACGATGGAGTGAGTGAGGAAGCATGGTATGCAGTAGTTGTCGAAGATGAATGGCACAATCTAAATCCCATTATTATCGCAGGACTAGGAGGTAATGCTCTGCAAGTTCACGAGGATACGATTCCCCCCGTAATCAATGTAACAGTCGATACAATGGCGGGTGGAACTCTTCTTGATGGTGACCACCGAATAATTATTCAAACCAATGAAGAGTTATCCAGCGAGCCCGTAATCAACGTCACTTCAGCGAATGGTCAAGCCTACACAATCGGTGAAGAGCCGGCCAGTATGTTGTCCGATAATCTTGCAGACCCAAATGTTGGACCTACTTATTACTACGATTTTTCGATAGCCAATACCGATGGTCATGGTGAGTTATTCATACGCATTCTAATTTCGGATTCAAAGTATAATTCAATAGAATACAATTTTTCATCATGGATGATTGATTCAGTTTCGCCTACAATTAGTATCTATACTCCCGGTTCAGCAAGTGAAAGCAAGTACATGTATGGCAGTGATATCCATGTGCATGGAAGTGCAATAGATGATGTTGGAATTGCTGAATTACAAATTAAATTCACCTATAATTATCGACAGCCTAACCAAGCAACCAGCCCTTGGATGAACTTTGACCCCAGCCAGACCACTTGGTATAATGAATCGGTGGCCTTCACCTATACGGTTAGTGCGGCAGATTTCCAACCTGGTGAGCACAGAGTAGAACTCAAAGTCATTGATTCAGGTGGTAATGAGAGGCAATCGGGAGTGACCTTCCTAGTCGACTCTTGCCATCACACTGTCAATGGTACGACAATTTGTGCTTATGAGCAGGCTTTGAAACCTGATCCAGAGCCAATAGTCCAAGAAGTTGGATTAAGTGACCCTCCTTACATCTACGTATTCGGTTTAGCTGGATTGAACGTTTTCGCCTTCATGTTAACCCTCATCGTAATCGCAGTTAGTATCAGTGGAGGTAGGAGAGGTGATGACGATGAGGACGAAGGCGATGACTGGATGAAGGAATTCATTGGTACCTCAGTTGAACCAGATATGGATGAGATTACTGGTGGAGTGCCGGAGCAAAAGGCAATGCCTGATATTGAAGAAGAGGATGATGAAGACGACCCATTCGCAGTTAATACATTACAACGCAAATCGCGACGTCGCAAGAAGGGCGGCGATGATGAGGATGACAAGAAAGGTCGTCGTGTCGTTAAGCGAAAGTGAACGCGGTGATTGTTTATGAGCGAAAGCGATGGCTCATCCGGAGAAAAAACGTTGGAAAACCCTGTTGTTGACGATGACGCGGAATTATCTTCGACTGAACTCAAGAGTTTACTAGAAATCCTCGACCCGCGTAATAATTGGTTGAGTATTCTATTGCTCGCTATTCCAGCGGCAGCGTATTTTAGCATTAATCACAATACTGGATTAGCATTTATTTTCTCTATGATCGCCATAATGCCATTGGCCGGAAATATGGGTAAGGCGACCGAGGAAATTGCCCTTCGCACCTCGGAATCCATCGGCGGTTTACTCAATGCAACGTTTGGCAATGCCGCTGAGATGATTATCGCAGTGATGGCATTGTATGCGGCTTATCAAGCTGGAATCGGTACTGAAACCGCAGATACAATGATGCAGGTTGTTCAAGCCTCTCTAATCGGCTCTATTTTGGGGAATTTGCTTTTGGTTCTCGGGCTGTCATTATTCTATGGTGGAATCAAATATTCAGTGCAATTTTTCAATGAAGAAGCATCGCAGATCAGCGGATCTTTGCTCTTGCTAGCAATGGTTGGCCTTGTCCTTCCTGCTACTTTTGGGATGACGACCAGCAGTAATAGTCCTAGTGGTATAGTCGATATTTCACGATGGACTGCATTTATCCTTCTAGGGGTTTATGGAATGCATCTATTGTTCCAACTCAAGACTCATACTAATTTGTATGCCACCGAAGGACACCATTTTGAAGAACCAGAATTGTCAGTACAAAATGCGGCAATTTTGCTAGTAATGGCGACAATATTAGTTGCACTAATGGCGGAAATTCTAGTTCATTCAATCGAGGATGCAGCCTCACAATATGGTATCCCACCACTTTTTATCGGTTTGATATTGCTACCGATGTTCGGTAATGCAGCCGAGCATTTCACCGCTGTAACTGTAGCAGGTAAAGACAAGATGGATCTTTCAATTGGTATTGCTATCGGCAGCAGCATCCAAATTGCTTTACTGGTTGCACCACTAATGATATTGATAGCATGGGGATTCGGTTTACCGTTGACTTTGGAATTCGGAATATTTGAGACGGTGGTAACTTTAATGGCGGTATTGGTAGCCAATTTTATCGTACAAGATGGTAAGAGCAATTGGCTTGAGGGAGCGATGTTATTGGCGACCTATGCGATAATTGCTATCTCGTTCCTCTACTATTGATTGGATCAAAGCCAAAATGAATTGATAAATTCCAAGCCAAATCATTGAAGTCAGTGTTATTCTAGACCTTCATAGTAAGCGTCGACCATACGGTCGAGATCATCACAGGCCTGACTCTCATTCACCGTTTTAGTGACGCCATCAAGGCGTACAGCCTTTCCTTCAACCCACATGTCAAGGCAATCAGCGCCACTGAAAATCAAATTAGCCAAATGCCGATTTGACGATCTCCCCAGAGGCCTCATTCTGATATCATCCAGATTCCATGCCGCCCAATCCTTGCTACCTTTGGTAGCCATGGCAAATGCTTCAGCGGCCGGTAATAGGGTCGAATCCCAGTGGTCATGGCGTTGAACTAGAGAAGCAAACTTTGCCTCAATGCGCATATCAAGACCCGAACCGGATGAGGCAGGGCCATCGGTGCCGATTCGCACATCAATTCCGGCTTTACGATAGGCGGGAAGAGAGAGAGTTCCCCCACAGGCCAGTTTCATATTCGATGTTGGACAGTGTACCGCCTTCACTCCACGCGCGGCCATCATCGTCATTTCTGACTTCTTAACCCAACTTGAGTGAGCACAAATCGTTCCTTCGCGCATGAAATCCAAACTATCTAGATATTCGGCCGGATACATACCGGTCTTTGCATGACAATCTGCTACTTCCTTGCGGTTCTCACCGACGTGAATATGACAGATTGCGTCGTGTTTTTCGGCCAAATCACGGGCGCGAATTAGGGTTTCCTCGCCACACAGATAGACCGAATGAGTCGATATTGCATATTCAATTCTAGGGTTATCATTATTGGTAGAAAGCAGGCCATCAAGTTCGGCTAATGCACTTCCAGCATCGGTATGGCTGGGCAAGGCAAGGTCGGAGACTGGCCCGCCGCACAGACCACGAATCCCCGCTTGGTCGATTACTTCGGCAACGGTGGCAGGAAAGAAGTACATGTCAGCGGCAAATGAGGTGCCGGTTCGAATCATTTCAGCAGCGGCAGCGGTCGTACCAACCCGCACATGTTCAGGAGTGATTTTAGCCTCGGTTGGAAAAATTGCTTTTTCTAACCAATCTTGGAGTGGATAGCCGTCGGAAAAATCACGAGCATTGAGCATCATCGCAAGATGAGTATGCCAATTTTGAAAGGTTCGTGTTAACAGTCTTGAAGAGCCATCGATTGTTGTTTTAACGTCCTCGTCACCATTTGATTGTGCCCAATGGCCATTGTCAAAAAGTAAGAAATCCCCGAGATGACGTCCACCATCATCGTCGATAAGGACGGTATTGGTATAACGTACCGCAGCCTCGTCCATAGCCTTGCTAAGCACGGTTTACTCTTGACTACTTCTCTGTCGCCATTCAGCCTCAAACTTATCCCACATTTCGGCTTCAAGTTGTTGACGTAGCTGGATTTCAATACGCGGAGCGAGTTCTGCTTCGACCTGTTGTCGGATTTGTTCAGTTAGTATCGGAATCATCTCTTCTTGAGCATCGATATAGGCTTGACGACGGATGTTTTCATCGTGTTCGGCGCTATTATTTTCCATCGCTACTCGGGTGACTTCGGCTTGAACAATTCGAGCGATTTCACTGTTTAAACGCTCGACAACGGCTAATTCCCAATCATCAATAGGGTGCGGGACTTGCATACGCTGAACTTCATTGCGTAAGGTTTGGACAATTCTTGCTTTGACTGGACTATCACTAACATGGGCATGCGCACCGGAAACAAAACCGACCAAACAGTCGAGCCATTCACCGTGATCAATTTCAGCTCCACATCCGGGACAGGCATTGTGGACAGACTGGGGTGATTTTGATTGTTGGAGCAAAATTAGCAATAATTCTTCAAAGTGTTTAAAGTCGATTTCACCTTCATCAGTATGCTCGACTGAGGAGAATATTTCTTCTATTTGAGTATCGTTGAAGTCGAGTCCTAATTCGTTAATAGCAGTACTCAGTTCGTTGATATCAATAGTTCCTGATTCATCAGCATCAAATTCGTCGAAAAGTTGTTTGGTACGAGTGCCGAACTCCTGTGGAGATAGACCTAGGAGGCCGATTTTTTCTACAATTTCTGCACCAGCGCGCAGCCAAAATTGATTTTTACGCCGACGTACAGGCATTGGCGCATCATCGATATCGAAGTTGACTGAGGTGCCGAATCCACCTTTTTCCATCGACCCCAAGATCCTATTTTCATCCATCTCTTTCAATTGTGATTTCACCTTGAAAGGGATAAACCTAACGCCGACATGGTGTGAAATAGGTCATTAATACGCATATTACGACATTATTCGGTGCGACTTTACGCGTACATGCCGATATGCGGAAACTTATTTTCTAAAGGCGTGAGAATAATTTCCGGGAATAATTTTGAGATTCCCATTACCGGACAAATGCCAAATCGTATCACAAATTGAATCAAGAAACCAGCGGTCGTGACTGACAACGATAATACTTCCATCATATTCTTTGAAGGCTTCCTCTACCGCTTCTTTAGCGTCTGTATCTAAATGATTGGTCGGTTCGTCGAGCAAGAGTAAATTATTCTCTTCAAGTAAAAGTTTGAGCAGGGCGATACGCGCTCGCTCACCTCCAGAAAGTGATTCAAGTTTGGTAGTCACCTGTTCTCGGTCAAATTGAAACCGACCGAGCATGGCGCGAATATCACCATATTCCATGCGCGGTTTCAAGCGTTGTACCTGTTCAACAGGAGTTAGATTGAAATCTAAAGTTCGATGATCTTGATGGAAATAACCAATCTCAGCACCTGGCTGTATTTCAACCACGCCATCATCAATTGCGATTTCTCCGATTAGAGTTCGTAAGAGAGTGGTTTTCCCAACTCCATTTCCGCCGACAATTCCGATTTTTTGCCCGCGGCTTACTGCTGCACTTACCTGTTTTAGAATCGGTGATTTTAGCCCTTCAAAGGCGAGATTAACATTACGCAATTCAAGCACGTCAAGCGAAGATTTATCGGTTGATGTGAGCGAGAAATTGAGGGCTTTGCGTTGTTTGGGGCGCAATGATTTCATCCACTTTAGTTGACGTTGTTCGCGCATCAGCATGAAGTGTTTCTGCGAGATTGATTTATCGTATTTATTTGCTCGCTTCATTGATTTCAGCGCTCCAGTAATACGTTTAACCTCTTTTTCAGATTTAGCAATACGGTCTTCTAATGTCTGCAAAAACAATTCTTTTTGTTGGAGGAAGGCCGAATAATTTCCTTTGTAACCCGTGGCCTGAGCATTGTGTACCTCCAAGATGTGGTTGCAGGTTCGGTCGAGGAAATAGCGGTCGTGACTGACCATGATTAACGAGCCTTGATATTCGGCGAGAAAATCTTCTAGCCAATCAAGAGTTTCTAGGTCAAGATGGTTGGTTGGCTCGTCGAGAAATAGGACTTCAATTTCGGAAAGTCCAACCAGTTGTCGGGCGAGTGCAACCTTAGCGCGCTCACCACCAGATAACGACCGCAAAGGTACATCCATTGGGTGATGACTCAAACCTAGGGCTTCGAGAATCCCTACTGCCCGGGTTGCGACGTTAGCACCACCACTCTTGGCACTAAGTGTTTGTAATTCCTGATAACGGTCCATTTTGACTTGCCAATTTCCTTCATAAAATGCTGGGTCAGCCATAGCCGCTTCCAATTCGGCAATCTCTCCATCTAACTCTTCAAATTGGCGGCCCTTGCGGTCCAGTTCGGCTTCAAGGGTTGCATTTTCATCAATATCGCGAATTTGGGTAAGATAGGCAACCCGTAATCCGGGCGCATAGGTCACTTCACCCATGTCAGGATTACGCTGACTAATGGTATTGAGTAAGGTGGTTTTTCCGGCTCCATTATGGCCGACAATGCCGATGCGGTCGCCCTCTTCAATACGGAGATTGACTCCTTCAAGAACATTGATTGGACCAAAAGAGCGATGGATATCATCGACCCGAATCAACTCTCGCACCATGTTCGGCCCTCATGCCTACACTACATGACCCATACGGTCGCGATGCTAACCGATTTGCTTATGCCAACGGCTAAGATGACGGCGCACAGCCACTGTAGCTTAGTTTTGGTAGAGCGCGTGATTCGTAATCACGAGGCCGGGTGTTCGAGTCACCCCTGTGGCTCCAAGGTATGATTATTGAATATAGAGTCCTTTGGATTTATTGATTTGGCAAACGGAATAATAGTTGTCGGTAACATTTTGCACAATGACTAATTGCTACGAAAAATCCAACATTCCCATGTCTTCAATATCTAAAGCGTTGATTTGGATTGATCGCAAACTCGATTTCATAGTGATATTGTATCTATTCTTGGGCCTCTTTTGGTTATTGAATGGACTTGATAAATTTTTCAACGGTGAAAACATAGTCAATTTCAATGGTTATTCTACCAAGGCAGCTATTGTTGATTTGAATGGCACAGTTGCATATACCTATCAGCCAACAGAGCCAAATGGCTGGTTCGGAGTTAATCGTGATGAAAAAGTAATAGGTTATTTTGCTAGACTTGGGCTATCTTCTCAACTAGCCCTTGGGTCATTGTATATTGTCGGCGTAATAGAGGTAATGTTAGGTGTAGCATTCCTTAGTATTCTATTCTACAAGCCTCTTCTTCCAAGGCAGATGGAGAATGCTCTTGAGGCTAACAAAGCCTTTGCAACTCAAACCATACACCGACTTGCATTCAAGATTAGCAGTTTGCTATTCGTAGCATTCATGGTAATGGATATATTATTTGGTGATAGAACCGAATTGTGGGAGCACGGAACATTCCTCATTATGACTGCATTAACCTATAGGTTCTACATTGACCATGAGGCAATAGAAGCGGTTGAAGAAGCTCAAATTAGTGCTGGCCTATCAGAGATGCAATAAATAGGCGCTATTATTTGGCTGGTTTTGATTATAAACTACAATTGCTACCATCGTATTGATTGTGCTATGGAGAGGTTATTGTTTGGTCCAATCATTGGTGTGCTCCTGCTGATTTATGCAGGATTTTGCATGTTCAAAGGAGGAACACATGTGAGGGGTAAAGGTTGGGTAACCAAAGAAGCAGCGCCTAAATCATACATTTTTAATCAGGCGATGTACTACCTATTGGGAATTTTTATGATGTTCGGAAGTCTTCTTTATCGATAATTTCCGATGAACAGGATGACTGTGCAAACATAGCGATACAGAGGCGAGAAGATGGTCAACTATGGTTTCGTAATTGATAATCGAACCTGCATTGGTTGTCACGCCTGTACTGTTGCCTGTAAGTCGGAACACGATGTTCCGATTGGAGTTAATCGTACTCACGTTAAGTATATTGAGACAGGAACATATCCGAATTCTTCGCGTGAATTTAGTGTTCATCGTTGTAATCATTGTGAGGATTCACCTTGCACAGAGATATGTCCGACTAGCGCATTATTCTCCCGTAAAGATGGCATTGTCGACTTTGATGATGAGCGGTGTATTGGCTGTAAATCATGTATGCAAGCATGCCCATATGATGCCTTGTATATTGACCCGAATAAGGGAACTGCGGCGAAGTGTAATTATTGCGCTCATCGTATTGAAGCGGCATATGAGCCGGCCTGTGTAGTTGTCTGTCCAACTGAATCAATAATCTCAGGAGACTTAGATGACCCCGATTCAGCAATTTCAGTTCGCATTTCCGAAAATGATGTGCGGGTGCGCAAGCCAGAATCAGGAGCTAAGCCAAATCTATTCTATGTCAACGGTAGTGAAGCGATGCTCAATCCTGCTGCTACGGCATTGACTGGCGATGGTATGTGGACTACTCAATCGGGTGGAGTTGGGCATTTTGCGAAGTATGCTGACCGCCGTCTCGATGCTGCCGACACGCCGTCAATGTTGGTACAATTAGCGCTGGAAATGAAGGCCAAGGAGGCTAACCCTCGTGACCGCGCCATTATTCATGATGTCATGGAAAAATTGGATGAAAGGGGCGAAAAAGGTCCTCGTCGCACTTATGATGCCCCGTCAAAGGGGATATTGTGGGATTGGGAGGTCGCGGGTTATATCGTTACCAAAGCTGCTGCGACCGGCTTCTATATTCTTCTCATCGTCGCATTATTAGCTGGTTGGATTGACGGGCGAGAACTGGCAATGTATGCTACGGCTTCCATCGGCCTTCTTGGTCTTACGGGCCTATTATTAGTCAAAGATTTAGACAAGCCCATGCGTTTCATCTATGTGCTCTTACGCCCGAATTGGTCTTCGTGGCTCGTGCGTGGTGCCTACATTTTGTCTGGATTCGGAGCGATAGTCGCGGCCCACATCGCATTGGAGTTGAGCCCCATTGCCCTACCCATCACTCACGAAATGCTTGCAGTAGCAGGTATACCACTCGCTTGGATGACGGGTGCTTACACAGGTTGGTTACTCAAGCAGGCCAAGGGCCGTGTGATGTGGTCTGAACAAAGCGATTTAAAAATCGCTTTCAAGGCCACCCTTGAGATGGCCTTGTTCGGCGGCATCTTCGTTCTCTACTTCCTTTTCCCAAATTATTGGATGCTTTCAGCAGTTGGTATCATTGCCATTTACATTGTCGGCTACAAGCATCTGTTACATGAAATCCGCGCGGCGCAAACAGCGCCCCTAATCTGAGGTGAATGAGATGGCGAAATCGTTTATTGAACGCATCGCACAGAGTCTGCGTATTATTCCAAATCTGGATAAGTTGACACCAGAGCCACTACAGTTACCGTTGCGTAAGTTCCCTGAATCTGAACATTGGCACGATCACATGGAACTCGATGCTCAAGCGTGGCCTAAGCGGGTTGAGCGAAATTATTCTTTAGTGCCGACAACTTGTTTCAATTGCGAATCGGCCTGTGGGCTGATGGCATATGTCGACAAAGACAGTGGTGAAATTCAGAAGTTCGAAGGCAACCCACATCACCCCGGTTCGCGGGGTAGAAATTGTGCCAAAGGTCCTGCAACCATCAACCAAATCAAGGATACTGAGAGAATCATGCATCCCCTACGCCGTAAGGGCGAGCGTGGTTCTGGAGAGTGGGAGAAGATTACTTGGGACGAAGCGTTGGATGAGATTTCCTCCAAGATTCGCTCCAGTCTCAAGACCGGTGCCAAAGACCGCGTTGTCTACCATGTCGGCCGTCCAGGACATGAAGGATATACCAATCGGGTGCTCAAAGCATGGGGAGTTGACGGCCACAATAGTCACACCAATATCTGCTCTGCTGGAGCGCGTACCGGTTATGCTCTGTGGCATAAACACGACCGGCCAAGTCCTGACCACGCCAATGCCAAGGTAATCTTGTTGACCTCTTCACATTTGGAGACTGGCCATTACTTCAATCCCCATGCCCAAAGAATCCTTGAGGGTATGATGGATGGAGCTAAACTCATCGTAATAGACCCACGTTTATCCAATACCGCCTCAATGGCTGACCACTGGTTGCCGACTTGGCCGGGGAGTGAGTCGGCTTTATTCCTTACATGGGCGAAGATGATTCTCGATGCTGGAACATATGACCGTGAGTTTTTGGAAAAGTGGGTAAATTGGGAGATGTGGTTGGCAGCCGATCATCCCGAACAGCCTTGCACCTTTGAGACATTCATCGAATTAATGAAACTAGAATACGCCATGTATACTCCGGAATTTGCCGCGCAGGAATGTCGAATACCGGTTGAGCAAGTAATTGAAGTTGGCGAGATTGTCGCTAATGCTGGCTCAGCTCTATCAAGTCACGTGTGGCGTAGCGCCAGCATTGGTAATCTCGGCGGTTGGCAAGTATCTCGAACTTTGCATTTCCTCAATGTATTAACAGGCTCAGTTGGCACCAAAGGCGGGACTGCGCCTAATTCTTGGGCCAAGTTCAAACCGACATTATTTGACGAGCCGCCTGACCCTGACGGTTGGAATGAGTTGCATTTTCCTCCTGAATATACGATGTCGCATTTTGAGATGAGCCATATTTTACCACACTTGGTAAAGGAAGGTCGCGGTACGATGGATGTTTATTTCACCCGTGTTTTCAATCCGGTCTGGACATATCCAGACGGCTTTTCGTGGATGGAGATGCTGCAAAATGAGGATTCAATAGGATGTCACGTGGCGATGACACCAACGTGGAATGAGACCGCATTTTTCGCTGATTATGTTCTACCAATGGGTCATTCAGCTGAACGTCACGACATCAATTCTTACGCCACTAGCGCAGGCAAATGGGTGGCATTCCGTCAGCCAGTGTTACGGGAATTCGCCCGCCGAGAAGGACGGGAGGTCGAGTTCACCCATGAGGTCAACCCCGGTGAAGTTTGGGAAGAAGATGAGTTTTGGAATGAATTATCATGGCGCATCGATGATGGTACGATGGGAATCCGAGAACACTTCATGAGTCCGTACCGAGAAGGTGAGAAGATTACTATCGACGAATATTATCAGTACACCTTTGAGCGAGTGCCCGGGCTACCAAAGGCCGCGGCAGAGGAAGGTATTAGCGAACTTGAGTACATGCGAAAGCACGGTGCTTTCCTTATCGAGCCAGCCACCTATAACAAGCATGAGGAGGAAGGTTGGCCGACCCCTAGTGGCAAGCAGGAATTCTATTCTCCAACTATGGTTGAATTTGGATATCCTGAGCATGCAATCCCTCATTATCGCATCAATAGTCATGTCCATCCTTCCAATTTACAAGGGGAAGACGAGTACTGTCTCCTACCTAATTTCCGTCTTCCTCAACACATTCATTCACGCAGTGCTAATTCTAAGTGGTTGGTTGAAATCGCCCATAAAAATCCGATTTGGATTCATCCTAAAGATGCTGCAAAACTTGGTGTTAGCGAAGGCGAGTTATTGAAAATAAAGACCGAAATCGGTTGGTTCGTCGACAAGGTATGGGTGACTGAAGGCATCAAGCCAGGAGTAGTCGGTTGCTCACATCATATCGGACGATGGCGACGCCAGCAGGACCGAGGCAACCGTTTCATGACCAATGAGGTCAAAATCGAAGACCGTGGCAATGGCAAAATGCGAATGCGCACGACGTCAGGAATTGAACCTTTCAAGTCCGCAGATGCAGATACGAATCGTATTTGGTGGCGTGATGGTGGAGTTCACCAAAATATCACTCATGCAGTCCAGCCGGACCCGATTAGTGGGTCTCATTGTTGGTTGCAAAAGGTATGGTTATCGCGTCCTAATGAGGATGAATTGTATGGCGATGTTGAAGTAGATATGAATAAATCGATGGCGCATTACAAGAAGTGGAATGAGTGGGCCAAAGAGCGAGAAACTCATCCACGCGGTGAGAGGCGTCCACTATGGATGAAGCGACCATTGTCACCGCGCCAAGAGCATTGGCTCATGCCGAAAGATGATGCAACTCAAGGGGATGAATAAGTTTGGAGATGTTGTCGATTCTTGTTATATTCCTATTGTTGACTGTTGCTTTTCTGTTCAGCCCCCTTGGGCTGGGCGGTGGGGTTCTCTATGTGCCGATATTACATTACCTGGCTGGATGGGATATGGAGGTGGCTATTTTGGCCTCTTTAACCTTAGTTTGGATGGTGGCAATCGGCAGTAGTCTAGCCCATCATAGTAGTGGACATTCTGATATTGAGGTGGCAAATTCCGGGCGTTTGGCGGCAGTACCGGGGGCGATAATTGGCACTATATTGGCATGGTATTCTTTCGCTTACGTCTCTGATATTGTAATAAAAATCGTCGCTGCGGCAATTTTGATATTTGTCATTGAGCGTAATTTACGAACTACACCGGACATTGAAAGAAGGACGGATAAAATGGGAGTATATCGCGGTGGAGCAGCCTTTGGAGGAGTTGCCTCAGGTCTATTGGGGATTGGTGGTGGGGCGATTTATGTCACCTTACACCGAAGTATTCTAGGAATTGATAGTCGCAAATCTGCTGGAACCTCCTACCTAATTGGGGCGGTGGTGGTACCAGTCGCCCTATTCAGCCACATTCTACTCGATAGTACTGTCCCTGAAGTTCTTGCACATACTGGATATTTGGTGGCAGTGCTGATGCCTTTAGCCGCCCTTGGTACCGCATGGTTTGGCGCAAAATATGCGATTGAGCACCTTTCGGTCAAGATGGTGACAACGACTTTTCTAATTGCGGTAAGTTTGAGCCTATCACGATATTTGTGGGATATTGGTGTCCGAATACTGTAGTTTTTCATTTGTCCTTCTTAATTACTGGTTAGGAAACGTTGTCGTCAGGTCAAGTATGATTGAAGAGGGTACAATCCCTTACGTTCAATCTTCGGTAGTAATATCATCAAGAATGGCTACACCAAATTCCTGAGCACTCAACTCTAGGCTGGCGATTGCAGGTAGAGTTTTCCCGGCGAGGAAATCAAGACAAGCACCGCCACCAGTAGAGACATGACCCATTTTCTTGGTAAGTCCGCGCTTAGCAATTAGGGTCGCGGTATGGCCACCGCCGAGGATTACAAAAGCCTCCGTTTCAGCACAAGCACTGAGCATTTCAACCGTGCCGAAAGCAAAGTTTTGGTCTTCAAAAACACCGGCTGGGCCGTTGAGAATTATCGTGCCAGCCGAACGGATTGCTTGGCTGAGATTGATAGTTGACTGTACTCCCAGATCCAAAATTGGTGCAGCGACAGGTAGTTCATCGATACCAAGGTCAACGCGATTACCTTCAACGTTAGCCGCTACATCGACCGGCAAGTGAATGACGTCGGTAAAATCAGCGTAAAGTTGACGCGCTATTTTGACTGTAGATTGCCATTGACCCTGAAGTTCATTGGCGAGGAAATCCATGCTAATAGGACCTGGTGAATAGCCGGCAATTTCAAGGAAAAGGTTGGCGACTCCTCCGGTTGCCCATACTGCATCAATGCTACCTTTGCGTAACATATTGTCGGCAACTGCGATTGAATCATCGATTTTGATTCCACCGAGTACTGCGATTGAAGGGCGTTGAGGATTGGTAGAAGTGTTCTGTAATGATTCGACTTCCTTGCGCATCAATTGGCCTGCGACACACGGTAATACATGAGTGAAGCCAGTAATTGAAGGTGAATTTCGGTGAGCACAGGCAAAAGCGTCGTTGACGAAAAGGTCGGCGACACCAGCGAGCCTTGTGACCATTTGTGAATCGATCAATTGCTCAAAACTATCATCTTTGCGAGACAATTCTTCTTTATCCATACGGACATTATTGAGCATCAAAATTTCGCCATCAGCCAACTTCTCGATAGCGGCTAGAGCGGCTTGGCCGTGAATATCTTCGACATACTTGACAACACGCCCTAGAAGGCGACCTAACTCACGGCTATGACCATGGGTAGTGGTGAAATCTGTTTTTCCAGGTCGGCTTTGGTGGCAGAGTATCACGGTTTTAGCTTTGGCTAACCGAGTAATAGTTGGAATAATGCCCTTGATTCTACTGATATCCAAGAATGCACCAGTAGCAGGATCTAGGGGGCAATTGATGTCGACGCGTAGTAATACGGTCATGCCGTCAACTTTGACGTCATCAAGGGTGAGGACCCTTCCCATTGATGCTGGCGAGAGCGAGGTAGTTTTCAGTCTTTCACCATCAAGTCGCGCCGCGCGAGCCCTATTGAAACGCGCGTCATAAACGACAACAGAGCGCGAAATGTTATACGATATTCAATTACGATGAGCATTATGGCGCGCGGTAATTCCAAATCCAGCGCTGATGGTTTAGGTGGTGCGAGAAAGCGTGCCGCCACCGTGACCTCGGAATTTGGTGTCTCAAAACGCGAGAGTCATGACTCTAGCAAATATTACGATACCAAGATGTATTCTGAAGTCGGAAAAGAACACGATACAGGTCCCAATCAAAACTTTCCAACCAAGTTGACCGATACTGTGATTTGTGGCGATAGTCGAAATCTCTCTCAGATTCCCGATAACTCAGTGCATTTAATGGTCACATCTCCGCCATACAATGCCAGTAAAACCTACGATGAAGACCTCGGTTTAGGAGAATACCTTACCCTCTTGCGAGATGTATTTGCCGAATGCCACCGAGTATTGGTTACTGGTGGAAGGGCGGTCATTAATGTGGCAAATCTCGGCCGTAAGCCATACATCCCACTTACAAGCCATATCAATCTCATCATGAATGAATTGGGTTTTCTTCAGCGAGGAGAGATAATTTGGGACAAATCGGCTAGTGCGGGTGTCTCATGTGCATGGGGTTCGTTTGCTAGTGCCAGCAATCCATGTTTACGCGATGTGCACGAATACATCCTCATTTACAGCAAGGGAAAATTCAAACTTGAGCGTAGTAAAGAAGAGAAAGATGGAGAAAGAGGAGATACCATAGACAAGAAAGAATTTGTTGAATTCACCAAATCGATTTGGAAGTTTCCTACTGTATCGGCCAAACGGGTCGGCCATCCAGCACCTTTCCCGGTAGAATTACCGCGCCGATGTATTGAGATGTACACCTTTGCGGGGGATGTTGTGCTTGATCCATTCTTGGGCTCAGGTTCTTCTGCAATCGCCGCATTGCAGACTAGTCGACGCTACATTGGAGTTGATTTGAGCAAAGAATATTGTCAACTTGCCGAGGCGAGAATCGCTGCGGCAAAGGAAGAAATGGACGATTTGGCCGAAGAAGTTGCTGAAGTGACCTAATCGATTGAAACGCTTGCTCCGATTTGAATTGGGCGGGGAATTATTCAACCTGTAACCCTACCCAAGGACATGGCGTGGTCCGAAGACGTCTTACTCAGCCCAGAGGGTGAAGACTGGCGAGTGCCGGTTAGTGAGTTGGAAGAGCGCCAATCAGACTTGGCGTCGGCTTTGGCAGCAGCCGGCATGAGCGGGGCACTGATTCAGAATCCTGTTGATTTGTATTATTATGCAGGTGGGCGGCAAAACGCTACTCTATTGGTATCTGCTGAAGGTGTTGTAACGCAATTTGTACGCCGCTCAACGCGTCGCGCTCTTCACGAGGCTGGTGGGGACGATGCCCCCCATGAAGTGGTTGCCTTCCCCCGCATGGCTAATTTTTCTGACGAATTGAAAATGCGAGGGATTGGTCAATTGGATGGCTCTGTACTCGGCATGCAATCGCAGTCGATACCAGCGGCATTTTCTCGACGTTTCACCAATGCTTTGAACGAGGTAGCCAAACTCACTGATTGTTCAGGAATAGTTCATGCTCAACGCGAGGTTAAGTCAGAGTGGGAAATTGAACAAATGCGAGTTGGCGCCGAGGTGCAATTAACGATGTTTGAGGCGATTGCTGAGATTGGCGGCGAAGATGTGACTGAATTGGAGTTGAGTGCCGCCGCCGAAGCGATTAGCAGAGCGGCTGGTTTTGGCGGTAATATCCAATTGCGGCGCTTCCCCATGCAATGTGATCGTGCAGTCATTGTAGCGGGACGAGCAGGTGGTATTCCGTCATTTTTTGATGCGGCGGTCGGTGGTACTGGTCCTCATCCCAGTGCAGGAATGGGCGCTGGCTTCAACAAAGTCAAAGCCGGAGAGCCAGTATTAGTCGACATATTACATGCACATCGTGGCTATATCGTCGATATGACGCGCATGTTTTCGCTTGGCCCTCTTGATGAGATTTGGCAAAACCGCCTTGAGGATATGTTAGCAGTCAAGGATGTGGTCGTCGATGTACTCGACCAAGGCAAGACCTGTGCTCAAGCATGGCAAGAAGGCTCGGCATTGGCTGAGGAGATGGGCCATAGTGCAAATTTGATGGGGATGCAGCCAGAACAAGCGCAATTTTTGGGCCATTCACTTGGACTTGAGTTAGATGAGAGTCCAGTAGTTGCAGCCGGATTTGACCGACCATTACCACTGGGAGGGACGATGGCCATTGAACCCAAGGTAGTCTATGCTGAAGGGGCTGTTGGAAGTGAGGATACATGGGTACGTGGCGAGCATGGAATGGAACCAATATCAGCCGATGGAGCATTTCCTTGGCATCATGAGTGGTAAGAATCGCACACACAGGTTCATGAGGCTAGTTTGCAGAGGGTGGAAACATGGCCAAGCCATATTCAAGTGGACACATCGGCGATGTTGCTGGGACTTTCACAGATATGCGGATTTCAGGACAGGTCAAGAATGACTTGGTTCAATTAATGGTTGCAGAACTCGACCGTTTGGTGCCAATATATGAAGCCGATACTTTGGCCAATAATCCCGAACGTAAGACACTCGCCGACCCAGACCGGTCTCGTTTGAATTACAGTCGTACCCGTGAGTTGATGATAGCCCGAATCAAGGATATTGATTCGGTCGGTTCTTCAGCAGTACAAAAGGGAGTTGAAGATCTAGAAACCTATCTCGCTACACTGATTAGAAAAGCGGAAACGGCGGCTGAAAAGGACCGTGTTGCTACCATCAAACCGCGTCATCTCGAAGCAGCTTTGGCTAAACTGCACGGAACTCCAGCCTCTGGAAATGAAGGATTGGAAACTTCCACTTCCGGTGAAGAAGGGGCTGCTGCGATGTCGTTAGAACTTGACGAATCGGAAGAAGCAATTGTGCAGGCTCTTGGCGAAGGACGCGTCTTGACCCCGCAAACATTACGGCAGATGGCTAAACAATTCGCTGGCATGCCGGTCACTAATGCAGCCCTTGAGGAATTGCTTCTGCTTTACTATGATGTGGTTGAAGAAACCGAACATGCATTGCGCTCAGGTATAACTGCCGAAAATCCCGAACCATTTGTCGAACATCTCGGCCGACTACAAGATTTGAGTCGGCTCGGGTGGATGCGGCGGATGCTCAAACGTAGTGGAGAATTAGCCACTGAGCGTGGATACAAGCGGGTCGATATTGAACAGGTCGTCAACCTTGACCCTTTCGCGTGAAAGTTACGATCTTTGGCTGTGAAAGGTTGTTTTCGGCGACTTGAAATACCTTGTATTTCTCGCAGCATTACAAGGGATTAGTATGGACAACATGATTAACAAACTTGCTCCAAAATGGAGTGCTACAGTATACAATAATGGCGCAAAAGAAGTAATGAATAGTGAAGACATGGAAGGTGGCTGGTACCTTATTTACTGGTATCCTCTCGATTTCACTTTTATTTGTCCCACTGAAATCGTTGGTTTTGAAGAGTTGAAGGAAGATTTTGAAGATGATGCCGTCACCGTCATAGGATGTTCTACTGATTCTTACTTCAGTCACAAAGCTTGGTTTGCCGATGGTGACATATTCCCAGGCGGAGTCACTCACCCAGTAATTGCCGACACCACTCATTCAATCACCCGCGCCTTTGGAATGATGAACGATGCCATGGGAGTAGGATTCCGCGGTACAGTATTGGTTGACCCAGAGGGCAAAATCCAGATGTATTCGATTAATGGTATGGATGCCGGACGTAGCCCAGTAGAAATTTTGCGAACAGTTCAGGCAACTCAAGCCGGCGGCCTTTGTGGTGCTAATTGGAAGAAGGGCGACAGTTTCGCCGCTTAAATTGTGATTTCAATGAGCGACCTTGAATTGGTCGGGCCAAAAGAATGGCAGAATTTTCTCGCCGCCCCAATTGCAGTATTGGTGTTAGGCAAGAATGGTTGTGTAGCCTGCGAAGAGTGGACCGAGGAATTGCAGAATTATTCCCCTCCAGAGAATGTGCGTATTGGCAAGATATTGCTTGATACCAAGGGATTAGGGAGATTCAAAATCTCTCATCCGTGGGTGAGTGAAGTCAATGTGTTGCCTTACAATGCTATTTTCGTTGACGGCACGAAGGTCAAGGAATGGGCTGGCGGTGGATTGACTCGTTTAGAGAACAGGATTGCTCGTTACAAATAAAATCCTTCAAAGAAAGTCATGCATGAATGCTAGGCATTGATGGACTTAGTCCACCGCTCAGCAGCGGGGATATTTACGATTTCAATATGAACTGAAGTAATGGCTTTTTTACCCAATAGATGGGTGCGCAATTTACCTAGGTCAAGTAGACAACACGGGCAATGAGCTCGCACCGGAGTGATGGCAATTTTCACTGCTCCTTCAGCGTCGACTTCGACTCCGTTGACACTACCGTTTTCGGAAAATTTACCATGGCCATGTGGGTCTTTCCATTCCGATAGCGATGTAGCAACTCGCCGCTGAATTTTGACTAACTTACGGTCGGACATCGGCTCACTCTCAAAGGTTTCCATTTTCATTATAAGGTGTTCTAGCGGTCTTTTCTTTCTCAATTAACCGCTTTTGGCGCTCTTCAACCGCATTTAGTTTGGTACCGATTTTACGGCGTAATAGCCATATTATGAATCCGATTGTACCGATGTTAAAGGCCAATATTCCCCACTCATACACGGTCCAATCTGAGATCCCCAAACACTTCCCTCCTACAACGGTGGTCGAATTTCAATATCGACCGAAGTTTCGGGCATACCAATACAGCATAATCGGGCTGATTCGGCGACCAAATCATCATCAAGGCCAGCGGGTAATTCATCGGGTAGGGGGACTCCCCCTGAGATGAGGGTAACCATACAAGTGCCACAAGTTCCTGAAGTACAATTGGTAGGGATATTTACTCCGGCTCCTTCAGCGTGCTCGCATAAAGTAAGTTGGTGATTCAAAGGGGCGATGCCAAGCAAAATACTGCCGCGAAAAAAGCGGACTACATCTGTGTCCGCACCCATAATAACACCTCAACGGTCTTCGTAGCGTGTCCAGCGACCGGTTTGTTTGTTGAAGTATAGTCCAGCCTTTTTCATCCACTTGTTGAACTTGGTTGCTCCAGCCCCAGTGCGTAAGATGAAATCTTCGCGGTCTTCTTGGGCTTGGATGTAATTCTTCGCTGCTAAAGTTTGGTTGATCCAGTCGTCAATGGACATCAGTCCAGAAGATAGCGCGCTGGCTTCAGCTGCTGCTGCAACTTCGTCGGCGGTGGCTCCGGTTAATTTCAAATCGGCCTTGATAAAATCGGTGACTGTCTTTAGGTCTCGGGTAGAGGGACGACTTGGCACCTTATTTCTCGGCTTGGCATTTTCATCGATTTTGATGCGGCTACCATTGGCTAGTTGCCCTTCAACATTATTTGATAATTTAGGGGTAAACGAGGTCTCACATTCCCAGCAGATGAATGCCCACTGGTCCTTACAGTCGGTGTCTCGGCTCGAACGTGGGTCCAATTCTTCATTGCACTCAGGGCAAGCATGCAAAATCAATTTAGGTACAACAAGACGACGGAAGTCGACGATATCTTGGGGGGTTCCTTCCAATTCAAGCATCTCGTGGTCGCGAGCAGCCTCTAGCCCACGTGTTTCAAGTTGGTCGCGAATTTTGACTTTCTGGTCATCCTTCCCTTCATCGTTGAGATTATTCTCTAACTTGACAATTAATTCAATTGTTTTTCCTAACCGGTTCATTACCAGTTTTTGTGAACGAAATTGCTCAACTCGAGCGAGTTTCAAGCGTTCTTTTTGCTCGGCCAGGTCGGCTAAGATGTCTTTTTGCTGACGCTTGAACCGCTGTTCTTCAATGCGGTCCATCTTTTTCTTTTCAGGTGCGAGAACCTTTGACAGAAAGCGCTCTTTGCCGTGGGTTTTATGGCCAGAACTAATTATCGAAAGTACACCGTCTGCGATGGTAGCAGAGAGGCCATAATTTTCGACCAATTGTGACTTGTCAATTTTCTTTAAGTCACCGATTTTTAATCCTGCATCAGCCAAATGATTGGCTGTAGTCTCATCAATTCCACGTCGCAATAGAGCGAGATAGGTGTCCTTCTTTGCCATTACATCCCTCCGGAGCGTCCCTGCGAAGTGCCTGTCCTATGTGAACCCGCCGTCAATTAGACCTCTTTTTGCGCTTCAATATGAGAAGCCAGCACCAGCCAATTCATCACGCTCAATTGTTCAGGACGGGCTTCTTGCCATCCCGTTGGTAATCCAAGTAACTCTTCGTTAGCGATGACTGCTTTGGCTGCAGCGCGATAGGCTTTGGCGTACCATCCTTTAGCCCGAGCAATCCGTCTTGGGGTTTGATTTAGCCGATTGCGCATTTTTTTGCGGCGCTCAGTAAAGCACTCGCGTACAATCATTGAAGCGAATTTTACGCTTGGTGTGGTGATGCCATTTGGGAGCATGTGCGGTTCTTCAAGCGGGCTAAGCCTAACTAAGCGGCTGTGAATTGCCGGAGCCGGTTTGAAACAATGTGAGTGAACAATGCGGTCTAATTCGACTAGCCATTCAAATGCGGTCGTAATGCCGAGCGGGCCAAAACTCGCCGGACCTTCGCTCATCGCCAAGCGCTCAGCAAATTCTTCTTGAAGCAGCAGAACAACCACTTGAAGCCCCCGTCCACTACGATGGTGTTTGAGTAATCGCTCAATCAAGGGGCTGGAAATTTGATAGGGTATATTGGCAATAACATGGGTAATTTCTGCTGGGATTTTGACCTCAAGGGCATCGTCTTGGATTAGAGTCAAAGCCCCACTGGATAGGTCGTCGCTGAAAATTTCTTCAAGGTGAGTGCACGAATCCGGGTCTACTTCAATGGCTACAACTTTTGCTCCGCTCGCTAGTAAGTGAGCTGTGAGTGAGCCAGGGCCGGATCCAATTTCAAGTACAACATCGCCTGTAGTAGGGTTGCCCAATTCGACAGCACGGGCGAGAACCTCATCATCGTTGAGATAGTGTTGGCCGAATTCCTTATTCGGTGGTTTGAAGTTTACTAAACGCTCAATGAGCGTTGGCGTGTCTGGGTAAGACATTCTCATTCTTCCCGCTTCAGCAAAAGGTCGACCAAACGAGGTTCAAGATGGTGGTCAGCGATTTCTTTGGCCAAGCGTTCGGATAGCAATTTGGCTGCATCGATATTGCAGTCAGAATCAAGGGTGGTGAAATCATCCCAACCATTGCGGCCGCGCAAGTCAACCATCTCCAGTGCTTTTTTGTTGCCGATACCAGGTAACAGGGCGAAAGCGTGCATTTTCAAGGATAAATTTCCAGCTAAATTGTAGAATGCCAAATATGGATCTGGATTGTCGACAATGATTCCGTGTATTACTTCTCCAAGCATTTCTTGTCCAGTGGCTGAAAGGTTACGGTAACGAACCGTACCTAACACGTCTTTGATAATACTGCTATCATCAAGTGAAAGAATCGTCCCACTGGTCTGCATGTCAGCACTGCTCTGTGGGCGGATGCGAATGCACTGCAACCGAGATTCGGTAATTGCGAAAATCAATCCACTGAATTCGTGATCGAGAACCCGGCACTGAGTTTCACCCTCTAGCGGGTCCTCTTGGCGTCGAGCCGACCTTGGGTCATTTTGGTACGCACACATAGAATGTCCCTCTGGACTATTTGCCTATTCAACACCGATATTCTGGCGTACGATATCAAGGATTTCCTCAATTTCATTTGCCTCAATGGTGATGCGGCGACTGCCGAGAACAGCGCGCACATCGGTAGCATCCATTGGCATTAACTCAGCCAATTTAGCCGCAATTTCAGGGTATTTGGCGATCTTTTCAATGTTCATCAATGCGGTAAACATGTCGTTGAAAATTTTGGTATCGGTCTTGTAACCGTTACGGGCATCACTTGCTGCCCACTCAGCGTGCTGCAGAGCCATCTTTTGCTCGTAGGTTAGGAATCCGCGACGGTCTTGGGCATCAATGAGTAAATCGCGTACATCAGCAAAATTAAGGAATTTCTCTTCGCTCATTCATATCACTCCAATGGGCGTAGGTGCTCTGGCCGAGCTACTACTGTTTTCTGCATATTGCCATCTTTGACGGCAACGACCCAAGCCTTGCCTTGTTTGGCGGAAATGAATCCTGTCCGGCCTTGGAATCTGCGGTGTGGCATACCTGATTGTTGGCCACCGTCGAGGACGATGGCGACTCGGTCGCCTTCTTGGTAATCGTGGAGGATACGTCGAATAATGACTCGTCCTCGGTCGCTCTTCGACTTGCGTAAAATGCTCCTGGTACCTTGGCGTGTACCCTTGCTTCGCTTCATTTTTCATCTCTCCACAAGCATACGCACTATTGCGAGCAAGGCGGCGACCTACCTCATCCATTTAAGCCCGTCGACGCGCTAAACGACGACCTGCGGTCGCTAATCGGCGTGAATATCAGCGACATCTAACCACTCAACATCACAGTCTATTCCGAGCAGTCCAGCGACGCTGGGGGTAGTGCGACCACCATCTCCGTGTATGGTCTCCTTCACGTAGGTTCCTGATTCACAGCGTAAGGTTACCTCGGCGAAGATTTCGCCATCGAGTTTTTCGGCGGTCGCGTCAATGGCTTCTAGCACACTGCGCTTGCGCACTTTATCGGCGCGACGATGGGCGACACGAGTGGGAGTACGCTGCTCGAGAACTGTGCCAGCCAGTCCAGCCAATGTTGTACGGATGGTTTCAAGATCTGGCAAGGGTGGTGCAGTTGGAGTTGCGGCGACGATATATTCACTTAATCGCTCGACTAGCACTGCTTTAGTGCCACTTTTGGCTAGATTATTTTCCACACATATGGCAACCAATTGGTCCTTCTTCATCTTGCTTAGGCTGGTGACATCGGGATGGTTGGACTTGGGGGGTTCAGCCTCGGCGGGGGCTTGTTCAGGGGCGTCATTACTGTCATGGTTGCGGCCGCGACCACGTCCACGTCGGCCTTTCTTGCTGTGGCGTTGCTTGTGAAGAACCGGTGGTGGCAGAGTGCCTTGAGGCACGACTTTGAATCGTATGCGGTAGGACTTTTCTGCTGGTGTATCTTTGATTCGCACAACTTCTGAACGCCGCGATTGGCGCATTGAATCAACCTCAATTCTGCCTATGCTGGCGGAGTTGATGACAGATTCCAAATCGCTTGGTTCGAGATTGCGCTTACGTGGGTTCTTGATTTCGATAACGAAAGGCCGCCCTCGGCCCATACAACGCACGTCGATATCTTCGCGCCCCATGCCATGGAAGGCATGGTCTTCGCCCTCGAATAATCCGATAATCGGCTCGCCGATGAGGTCTTGCACCGAGGTTTCATATTGCTTTCCGGTGTGATCGCAACGCTCACAACCACGCCCCTTGCAGGACCGGCAAGGCCAGCGAGTTTGGGGAATGCCGCGTTCAAGTTTACGATAGCGCCCATAAATGAAATGCGAGCGTACTTCCAATGTAACACTGAGGGTTAACATATCGAGAATAGCGAGTATTTCGGGGTGCTCATTGACCATCTTTACCTTGGGCAGTCGCTCGACCAAGGTGCGGGCTACGGTATCGGTTAAACTCGACTTGAGTGGTAGCGAAGCAGGAGCGCCGTAACGCTTGCGTAAGTTATCCTCACTCTCGGTTTGATCTTTGGGAAATTGCGCGCCAATTTGTAATCGGTCGAATTCGAAATGTGATAATTCATCACAAATAATTTCGGCTAAGAGGTCAACTTCAGCGAATAATTCTTCGCAAAATGGGCAAACAGTTTCTTCGCTACGGAATGTTGACATGTTGGCATCGCGCTCAACTACCAATTCACGTACTCCTGTGCCGGCTTCAACCAGTGATTGCCCGAAGGATTTCTTACCACCGATGCGGCCTAAACAATGGTCACATGTGCCCAGTCTAACCAAGTGCTTGAGGCCTTCAGCAGAAGGGGCGGTTGGTATTTCTTGTAGGTGAGTATCGAGTTGTTCGGTAATGAATTCTTCTTCATTATCGCCTAAATCCTCATTCTCATCTAATTGCGTGATACTGTCTTCATTACTGGCACCAGCTTCCTCAATTGGGCCGACATCTTCCCACAGGTCGTAGGCGGTACTGCCAAAACCAGCATTGGAAAATGAGGACCAATCTTCTTCATCCACCTCGCTCTTAGCGTTATCCTTTTTGCTCACCAATAATCACCTTAGCAACCTATCTCGTAGGGGTCAACCCCTTGCGAGACAAACCTGCGTGCGGTCAACCATTCATGAAACCATCTATTGAACAAAACTCTGTAGAATATGCGCATCATAGAATGTCATCTAACATATTGGAAAAATCAGTTGTACCATCAGCGTTACGAGGGACATGCACTTGGGTGGGACTAACATTGTAGGGGTTATCAATTTCGTAGGGGTTGTCCTCAGTCGAATAATAAGTCTCAGGCATTTTAGCGAGTTGGGCATAATCGTAGGATTGTGGGATTACCGCTTCAGATAGGCTGACAGTATTGGCTTGGATAAATGCGGCCCGTTTAGCCTCAGCCTTGGCTTGACTATCGGGAATGCTACCAATCGCCGCACAGGTTAGGATTAGACTGGCGATTAGCGAGAGCAAAATCATCGCCGAAGAAAATAGTCCAAATGAGGAAAATAAGCCCATCGGTGAGAGGGAGATAATAATGAATCCCGAAATGTCACTGGCAGCCGAACCGACTAACGCAATGCCGCTGGCTCCACCCACTGCGGCCAATGCGGCATTACGCGTTGCGCCCTTGAATCGCTCCTCGCGATAGCGCTCAGTAACGTGAATGCAATAATCGATGCCGACCCCAAGGCTAATTGCAGCAATAGCTACGGTGACCAAATTTAGACTACCTCCAACCGCGGCAATGAATCCGTAAAGCCAGACCACTACGGTCAAAATCGGTGCGGTGGTAAGCAGAGATTGCACCAGTGAACGGAATCCCCACCACAAAGTTAGGATTACAAAGAGTGCGCCGAGAACTAAACTCGACTGCATCTGTGATTGCATCGCATCAGCGGCGACGAAGCGGGTGATTGGCTTGCCAGTCCACATCACCCAAGAGACTGGATTTTCCTTATCTTCGAATGCATCGTCGAGAGAGCCACGTACTCGGAACTCCCCTTCGGTCAAATTAGTGAATGGTGAGAGGTCGTCGGCGAGTCGCTCGAGGAAGGGGTGCATCATTACGAAATTTTCTGGATTGGTGACGCCAAATCGCAATAATGTTCGGCTATAGGTGGGGGGATTTCCCTCTGTAGTGAGGTGTGGGGATGAATGATTGAGATTTTGGTCAGGATAGATGTAGAGGGCGACCAGTGAGGGAGGTATTTGTGGAATTGTCTGGGTAGGTGGGACTCCATAGATGCTCAAAAACCCGAAGAAAAAGGTGAGGCAGCCTCGGTCGTCTAAGTTTGGTAGGAAGAATGGAGCACCATTGTCGCTACAACCAACGCCGTGGTTAGGTGAGGATTTGTTCCAGCCAACTTGTTCAAATGGGGTTGAATTTTCAATTAAACTAGCGGTTAATGCCATAACTAATTCATCGATACCGTGCAGGTCGACCATCCCATTAGGGGTGCGTGTCACCTTGTCGACTAGACCATCTCCTTGACGATTGAGATTCATTCTAGTTTCATCGATAGCGCGATAAACATCGGGGTTGAGAATATCACCTTCGATGAGGATTTCTGCCGGTTCACCTTCATCGCTGAAACGTTCATTGACGATATTAATCGCCACTGCCATATCTGAGGATTCGTCTAAGAAATCTTCAACCTTGAAATCACCTTCAAGGCTGGCCATTCCGATAGCTGCGGGAATGGTGATTAGGCAGGCTAGGCCGAGTACGGCCCACTTGTTACGATTTGCCGCGACCCAAGTTGTGGTGGCACTCAACCACGATGCGGGAATGAGGTTCAATTGGTCCTTGTTTTCTGGCCATAGCCGGCCACGTTTATCGAGCCATTCATCTACTGATAAACGCATTAATGGAGCCCAAATTCCGGTCAGAATAAATGCTGCTAAAACCCCTAAAGCGGCTTCGATACCAAATGAGCGTAAAGCGGCAATATCGCTGAATAGATTTGACGCAAAAGCGGCAATAGTGGTTAGACTGGTAAGCATGATAGCGCGGCCGACTTTAGAGATAGTAACTTTGGCCGCGGCGTTTGGGTCGGCTCCATTTTTGCGTTCCTCCTTGTAGCGATGCAGAGCGTGTAGGGAATCGTCGATTCCCAAAGCTAAGACCAAGATCGGCAAGAGATTTGAAAATTGGCTACGTGAGATTATCTGAATCCCAAGACCATCGCTGAAGTTTGAGACGTGACCAATAAGGCCCTGCATCCACAACAGGGCACCACCTAGAGATATGGCAACAATCGCCACGTCACTTATTCGTCGCAGACTCAGCCACAAGAGGACAAGGATGGCTATTCCCATCAGCACGATGAGACTCATCGATGATTGTACTTCACGGCTAACCTCAACATTTATTCCAGCCGCCACGAGTAGAGAAATGGCATGATTATCGGTAGAGCGGATGATTCCCTCAAGATGCATTAGAGTCCATTCAGACGCACACGGCGCCGATTCGTTGGCCAATTTAGAACAATATTCTTCATCGTAATTAGGCGGATGAAGTAGAAGTTCGTCACCACGTACGATGTAGCCGCCAATTACCGGCCATTCAATTTCGGTTTCAGGGTGAGCATCTTTCCAAATGAAAGTCCATCCTTCAGCCTCCATTCCAGTTTTATCTACCTGAATCAAAATCCAAGTCGAAGTTGCACTCCAGCGCCCATTGCCCCAAATGGCAGAACTGAAGTTGCCATCATAAGACATTACTCCTTCAACCGGACCGACCACTTTGGAACTGGAATCCGCCAGAAATGCGCGGTCGAGAGATAGCCAGCGTAGGAAATTCCCACCGCTATTGTTGGCCATGCGTTGGGCAGCAAGGTCAATGTGTTCTTGGGTAATGGCGGGGTCATCAAATTGCAGGCATTCAATAGATCCGCAATCATCCCATTGGGTGAGTGGTGGGATAGGTGTGCCAAAAGGGGTTAAACCCTCAGAGGTTAGTATTGATTCACCGGTCATAAACGAGCGAAAAATATCCGAAACCGCCAGTACTCCATCAGATTGCGAACCGGTAACATCGTTGACTAGCGGAGTTAGGTGGCGGCCTACTACGTGGGCGCGTGCAGCAGCAGCTTTGCGGTCGATTTCGCGCAGTACAGTTAGATTAAGGATGCCTCCGACCGGTTCAACCACTCCAACATTATCACCAGGATAGGGATAAATCTCTGAATTGCTGACGAGGTTTTCATAATCAGGGATCCCACCTTTGAGCAAGGGAATATCTTCTCTGCCCTCTTCAACAAACTCACTTTGGCGAATTGAGATGGTAAATCCAAGCACTTCTTCAGACGAACTAAATTCATCATCAATGACTTTCTGTGCGGTAATTTCCGGCGAATCCAATTCATATGATTCAATGTCGATTGGTTCTAGTGCTGTCAATGCTCCGGGAATCATTAGGATTGTAAGGAGGAAAATCACCAAGTGAACTCGTCGACGTCGCGGTATCATCCACTCGGCTAAACGCGACAAGTCCCGCTCCTTTGATGCCACGTAAAGGGCTGGTCGCGTCTTGTACTTAGGCCATTGGGACAGTCATTGAAAGTAACCTCCTTGCCGTCCTAGGACCTAAAGTCCGAGGTCGCGCAAAGCGGCAATGGCTTGACGCTGTTCTTGGCTAAGGTCTTCTGTTTCAGCCAATACAAACTCAAGATCGAGTTCACCACCATTGTATCCTTTGCCTTTCATTCGTCGACGGTCACCTATGCGGCTATTCTCGGGAATCGTAAGATTGCCGCTCTTACCATCAGGAGTCGTAATACGCACCTTGCCGCCGAGTGCGAGGGTAGAATAGGGGATTTCAACCACCTGAACGAGAGTGGAATCTTCCCATCGTCGACCCTCTTCAGGGTCGATTCGAATGGTGAGCAAAATATCGCCGGCTTTACCACGTGGATGCTCGTGACCCATGCCACTCAAACGCATCACTGTAGCATGTTCAATACCTGCTTTTATTTTGACTGAGAGGCTCTTTTGTTTGCTTTGCACCCCGCCAGCATTATCGCTGGTCAAGCGTCTAATTGTGAAAGGGAAAGACCCCCCTTGGCTTGCTTGAGTTAGTGAGAGGTCAAGATGAGCATTGATGTTAGCACCCCTTTCAGGTTGGGTCTGACTTTGTCGAGCGCCTCTTGGGTCGTGGCCGGCAAAGGGGCTTGCGCCGCGGGCCCCACCCATTCCACCACCGAATAGTCCTTGCAGCATATCTTCCATTCCACCCATGCCGCCGCCGCCAAAGTCGAATCTGACGTTACCTCCGCCGCCACCCATGCCGGAGAATGGATTTCCTCCTCCGCCACCAAACATATTGCGCATTTGCTGTTCTTGGTCAAATTTAGCTCGGTCTTCTGGTGTACCAATTTGCTCGTGAGCCGATTGGATGCGCTTGAAACGTTCTTCCGCCGCGGCATCGTCATTGCGGTCGGGGTGGTACTGACGGGCGAGTTTTCGGTAGGCCCGTTTAATCTCAGCATCGCTGGCATCTTTGGCCACGCCGAGCACGCGATAGGGGTCGGAATCGGACATGAGAACGTCAGTGGGGTGTGGGTTCTCCGTCTTCAACCCGACGATTTATCCATCAAGGTTGATTTTGATTGGCCCTATGGGCCATGCGACGCGGTTAAATGGGGGCGGCAGGTCGGCCGGTAGGCTTGAGGGTGCGCTATGTCCGCTAGGAAAGATGTGAACAATGATGAAAACGAGTCCTTTGAGGACCGAGTTCAGGCTGTACAAGACAGAATTGAAGGCGGCTTTCGCCGTCTCGGCCGCCATCCATGGGCGAGAATTTTGCGCATGGCTCGAAAGCCGAGCAAGCAGGAATTTATTCAGACTTCAATCATTTGCGGTATCGGCATGTTCGTTCTCGGCTTCATCGGCTTTGTGATTCTTGTCGTAATGGATAACTGGCTACCTTCTGCTTTTGAGTGGTTGATTAACTGAGGTGAAATTGATGACTGAATCATTTGTTGCATTTGTACGCCATGGCGAAAAGGTTCTCCTTTTGCGTCGTTCAGATTCCGATGTCGATTATCCACTCCTTTGGGATGGGATATATGGAATTGGCACTACTGCCGAAGAAGTTGTTGAGAGGGTTAGTGCCGCCACCGGCCTCGAACCTGATCAATTAGAAATCCACGGGCACGGTCGAGACCGCGGTGTCGAAATCGGTGGCCGTCTTCAAGATATTACTCCGTGGCTAGTCTACGCCACTACCGACGAGGTTACAGCAGGGGCAATTTACACTGATACCGAATGGGTCGACCCTGGAAAGATGCAGGAATACAATTTGGTATTCACCGACCTTCAGTTAGAAGGTAGTGAGCGCATCTTGCGTGATTTGTATGGTAGTGCCGGCTCGTTCCTTTACATCGTAAAAACCGCTATCAGTTCTGAGCAAAGGGTCGCAGATGAGATGCATGCTCGCCTATCCGGTAGTGGCAGTCTATCAGATGTTCAAGATGAGATTTTCTCGGTTCTTCATCCCAATGGGATGCGCGGATATCTATTCGTTGAGAGTAGTGCTCAGCACCATGTTGAGAAGTTGATTGGGCGCACTGGCGGCCGCGACCGTAAAACCCGTGGCCCAATATTATCAACACCCCTAAAGAATGCTAAGAGCGTTCTAGGCTCGGAAGCCCCACTCGAAGATGTCTTACCTTATCTTGAACCCAAGGCGGTTACTTCAGGAATTGAAGTCGGCTGTATTGTCGAAATTGTTTCGGGTGCATTCAAAGGTGAAAAGGCCCGAGTTGTCTCGGTTAGTGAATCCAAGGAAGAGGTCAGCATGGAGCTGTATGAACAACCTATTCCTATGACTTTGAACATGCGTGGAGACCACGTGAGGGTTATCGAGCGCGTCGAGTGACGCGCGGCGCGATTAAATAGAGGAGTAATTTCGGCGAGTCGCTAAGGTAATGAAAAGGTGAATATTATGGCACAACCGTGGACTTCAAAGTTAGTCATTAAAGCGCTTGGTGTAGCCAAATGTAACGGTAGTATGGAAGCCGCCACCGAGAACCTAACTTTAGAGCAAGCCATCGGTGTGGCGCAAGAAAAGAGCGCCGAACTAACCGGTAACACACTCAAGGCTAAGACCCGAGAGGTCATTGGCACCTGCGTTTCGATGCGGGTCAAGATAGACGGCCACTGGCCAAAAGAAGCGTTGGAGATTATTGCACGAGGAGAGTGGGACGAGCGTTTCAATTGAGATAATCACGAATTGCGGGAGAGGCTTCGGCTTCGCGGACCGCGGAGGTGAGAATTATGGAAAATAATATCAGTACAGCAATCAAGGCCGCAGTTGAATCTGCACCAGAGCGTAAATTCGTAGAGTCGGTCGACTTTGCTTTTACTATCAAAGATGTTGATTTGAAGAATCCTAGTAACCGTATCCAAGAAGAGGTACGCTTGCCTAATGGTCGTGGTAAGGAAATCAAGGTGGCAATGTTCGCCGGAAGTGAAGTTGCATCCAAAGCCCAAGCAGCAGATATTCTCGTCATCGACCCTTCGACTATCGAAGATCTGGGTGGAAACAAGATGAAGGCTAAGAAATTGGTCAACAGCATCGATTTCTTCCTCGCTGAAGTGCCTCACATGGCTCTAATCGGCCGCTACCTCGGAGTAGTTCTCGGACCGCGTGGTAAGATGCCCCGCCCAGTACCTCCTAAGGTAGATCCCGGAATTATTGCCGCTGGCCTACGCTCGACCGTCGTCGTTCGCAGTCGCGATCGAGTCACCTTCCAGGCATCTTTCGGTACTGTGTCTCAGTCACATGATGAATTAGTCAAGAATGCAATGGAAGTTTTCAACCGCGTAACCGGTAAGTTGGAGCGCGGCGCAGGCAATATTCGATCTCTCTACATCAAGACAACAATGGGACCTTCACAGAGGGTTGAGGTGATTGAATGATACCTAAGGTGGCCAATTGGAAACGCGATACCGTCGCTGACCTAAAGAGCCAAATCGATGGTGGTGGAGTATTCGCAGTCATTGATGTCCACGGCGTTCCAGCCGACACTATGCTCGGTATGCGCTCTGAACTATACGGAAAGATGGAAGTTCGAGTTGCTAAGAAGCAATTAATCCGTCGTGCTTGGGCTGATGCTGGTCTTGAAGCCGATGACTTAGAAGCACTATTCGATGGTGCAATTCAACCGGCATTGGTACAATCCGATTCAATGACTTCGTTTGAATTGTTTAGCGAGTTAAAGAAGACCGAGGCTGGCCGTGCTGCCAAGCCTGGTGATGTCGCTCCGTGTGACATCATCGTCGAGAAACAAAATACTGGTATGGCTCCCGGCCCAATAGTTGGTGAATTGAACACAGTTAATATCCCAGCGAAGATTATGGGCGGTAGTGTACACATTCAAAAGACAGTTACTGCTCTCAAAGAAGGCGAAGTGTTTGAAGGAGATCTCGGTTTGCTACTCTCAAAGATTGGCATTAATCCGATAATCACCGGACTTCGCCTGTGCGGAACTCTAGAGGATGGAGTTGTCTTTTCGCCAACTGCTTTGGATATCGATGTCGAAGCATTCGAGCAAGATGTAATCGGAGCAATCGCCGGTGCTCACAATCTGGCTTGCAATATCTCTTGGTTTACCGGCCAAACCACCCCAGTTCTACTGGCTAAGGCTTCAAGTGAGGCTCTTGCGGTGGCTCTTTCCGCTGGTATAACCAATTCCAAGACCCTACCGCTGATTATTGCTAAGGCGCACGCTGGTGCGCTCGGCATAGCAGGACAATTAGATTCCGAAGCTCTGGACGACGACTTGCGTGAGCAAGTCGGTGCCGCTGCAGCAACAGCCGCAGCAACTCCAGCAGCAGACGACGCTTCAGAAGCCCCAGCCGAGGCCGTTGAAGAAGAAGAGGATGAAGAGGAAGCCGGTTTCGGTGGACTCGGAGATCTATTCGGCTAAAAAAATAAGGTGAATAAAGATGGAATACGTATATGCTGCAATGTTGCTACACAGTGCTGAAAATGAAATTAGTGAAAATGCTGTCAGTAAGGTCCTAAAGGCCGCTGGAGTAGATTCCGACGCTGCGCGCGTGAAGGCCCTAGTTGCCTCGCTCGACGGTGTCGATATCGCTGACGCGATGACTACCGCCGTGGCTGCCCCAGCCGCTGCCGCCGCCCCTGCCGCCTCTGGTGGCTCCGACGCTCCTGCTGAAGCAGCAGAAGAAGAGGAAGAAGAGGACGACGGTGCTGGCTTCGAAGGCCTTGGCTCATTGTTCGGTTAAGCACAGCAAAGAACTGCTTACCGCAGATGTCCCGCCCCGATAGGGGTATACTTAGCGGGCGCAGGATAGTCTATCATCTCGCGTCTCAGCACTCACCCACCTTGCCCCAACCGCTTACAAGTTGTATGTTCGCGACTAAACGATGAGAGCATTGATGAAAGTTGCCGCAAAGCCACTTCCATGCCGGCACTACAAACGCTTGAGTTTGAATCGTGCGTGCCGCCCACGGCGATGATTCGAGCCTTACGCCAACTCGGGAATCAGGCCAATTGGTCGATGAAGCGTTTGGAAGGCAGTAAAATGGTCGATAGATGGGCCGTCATCATCCCTTTGGCTCAACATGCACGGACGATTGGACTAGCGATTACAGCAGGACCATTTGCTGGCTTAGAAGTTCATTGCTGGTCGCACACAGCCGGCTCTGCCGGAGCGGTTCATCATTCGGTATGGACCGCGCCCAAGAGAATGGCCACCAAACACCTCCACACCTTGATTCAACATTGGGCGGCCTCAATGCCGCGGGCGCCATTTCGGTGGAAATTGGGTGAGCGTATGACCATTGGCTTCGCTTTGCCGGTATTTCGCCGTAGTCGGCGCGCCTTTGCCGCGGCTGGAGTTCCTACTGCAAAGGGTGAGTGGCCGCAATTAGGGTTGGCCGAATGGCCACCGGAATTGTATATTTTAGAAGAAGAATAGCCGAAAATGGTCATCATCGTCAGAGCGAGAGGTTCTTCTTTGATGAGTTGTAGGAGGAAATGAGAGGGGGGGCGGAAGAATGGATTTGAAGGAGAAATTCAGCGAGCCTGTGTTTCGCAATTATTCTATTACTATCGTAGTTTTTGCTCTACTTTTCCCGGCTTATTTCGGCTTTGCTTCCTCGTCGATAACCACCCTAATGCCAGCACCCCCAGCCGGAGAGGTGTCGAGTTGGGAAGTCACTTTCAATGAAACGATTGTTCAAGAGAGCGAAGATGTCTGCTTTGCTGATGACGGAGCAACCTGTACGATCAGTTTGGCCTTTTCTGAAGTTGATGAGATGAAGGACTTACTCGAAGATGGAGGTCTTACTTTAGCGGCATTTCGCTTTACCTTGACCTATGCGGAAACCGATGAACAAGGTCAATGGCCAGACCAGTGTGATGATATTGATGCCGAATTAGATTTCTCTGATGTGTCGAGTGCTGAATCCGGCCACGTAAGTACCGCTTCAATGACTGATTGCGATGCTGGTAGTATGGTTGTAGTAATGGTCGACAATTATAGTGGCGAAAATTTTACTGCCTCAAATATTTCCAAATCCACTATCCAAGATAACTGGGCAGGGCAAGGTGATGGTTGGGGTGAATATGTGACTACCATCTCTGTCTCCACCAATACTGGCTCAGTCCCCGCACCTGGCCCAAACCCTGTCCTATTGTCAAACAACGAGGATGGCGAAGAGGTCAATGTTAAGATGGAAGTCATCGCCTACAAACTCGATTTCAAGGAAGTTGAAGCGAGTACCGAGTAGATGAGTTAAGCATTGAGCAGTTTTTCAAGACTGATATGTGGCCCTGCTAGGCGTTCTACATGTTCCATCAAGTCACTTAATGCACCCTCATTGATGGCTTCTGCCCGCATTACCAAGACCTCTTCAGTATTCGATTTACGAGCAAGATACCAGCCAAGATATTCTCCGTCTTTTTCGTAGCGCACCCTAACGCCATCGACAGTAGAAGCCGACCAACCCTCTTCGGTAAAGGCGGCTTGAATTGCCGAAACAACCGGAATCTTGTCGGCCTCTGCACACGGTACCTTGACTTCGCCGGTGGTTGGCAGGCTTGGAGCGAGACGGTCGAGTAATTGCCCGACGCTTTCTCCACCATCCTCTGGACTCGGTAGTTTTGAGATTAGAGCGAGCAAGCGAGCAGTCACATAGAGAGAGTCGTCAAATCCATACCATCCTGAGTCGGCAAAAAAGATGTGGCCGCTCATTTCGGCCGCCATGCTGCATTGAGGATGGTCAGCAAGATGGCGTTTCATGAACGAATGTCCGGTGCGAGCCATCACCGGAACTCCACCGGCATTGATAATGCCCTGTTCGACGCTCATTGAGCACTTGACGTCATAGACAATTGAGCGTGCTTCTTCGCTAGATTGACTTTGCCCAGCAAGAATGTCATCAGCGAATAATGGAATCAATCGGTCGGGGTGAATGAAACGTCCAGTTTCGTCGACGATACCGACCCTGTCTCCATCACCATCGATACCGATACCGAGTTCTGAGTTCTCAAATCGGACTGTATCAGCAAGCATCTCCATATTCTTTGGACGGGTCGGATCGGCACCGTGATGCGGCTCAGTAGCATCCCAATCACACAAGATTGGAATATAATCAGCTCCTAATTCCTCGAGTAAATCGACCATGAATGGACCGGCAACAGCATTTGCACAATCGATGCTGACATTGACCGGACGGGCGAGGGTTCCGGCACTAGCGATGATGTCATTGAGCCAATCATCTTCGTGCGGGGTATCAATTATCTCCCCTTCACCACTTTGAAAATCACCCTTTAGGAAGACTTCCTTGAGTTCTTGGATACCCTCTCCAGCCAGTGGGAGGTTGCCAGCACACATCTTGAAACCGTTATGGGTTGGCATTGGAAGATGGCTTGCAGTCACCATAATTCCCCCTTGGACTGGTAAGTTCCAAACCGAATGGTAAAGGCAACCGGTAGGAACTATTCCTAAGTCGAGAACTTTGATTCCGCCTGCGGCCAATCCTTCCATCAAGGCTTGGGCAAGGGGCAGAGAAGAGTAGCGAATATCGCGGGCGACCGAGAGCGAATCAGCCTCAAGATAAGTGGCTAAAGCCCGTCCCAACCGGTGGGCGAATTCAACCGTTAATTCACCAGTAGGGGGCGAATCTTCCTCGTCCGAGGAGGCTAAACCACGGATATCGTATGCCTTGAAACAGTGTTCAGGCCACTCGCTCATGGCCGTGGCGAGACGCTCAGCCTCTTCAACGTCGTGGCTTGAGATAACCTATCTGCGCATTATTACACTGGCTAACAGAATCGCCGTGCTGAGTCCAAACCATTGCAGCAACAAGTCCTGCCAAGCCGCTACCGCGCTGATAGCGAGAAAAGTTGGTGCAATCCAGCGAATCAAACGCGGCCAAGTCCACAGGCCTTTAGGGGGCTCATCCATGTAGGGAGAAGCCGGCACACTCACACCTCAATATCAGTCATGCACAACTGCTTGAGCGACGATTTCGACCAAAGCATTGCGTGGTAAATCATTACCACCAAAAGCGGCACGGGCGGGTGGGTGGACGCACTCGGTTAACCAGCCCGCATAAACCTCATTCATCACTTCAAAATCGTCGATATTATCGAGCAATACTTGGACCATTACTAAACCGTGCTTATCGGTGCCAGCGGCGAATAATAATGCGTCAATTTTTGCCAATACTGCTGCGGTTTGGGCTTTGACGTCATCGCCTACTTCTGGAGCAATTTGCCCTGCCAACCACACGATGCCGTTGGCTTTGATAGCCGGCGAGTATGGTCCATACACTTTGGTGCCTGCGATTTCGATTTTTTCCTTGCCCATGTCTTGTGGGTGTCTGCGGCAGGTCATAGGGGTTCGCTCATAGCCAATCTCCCCATCCCACAGGTATGGAAGAGTCTGTGGTTACTGCATGGGTTATCGACCACCCTGCTCATGCTCAAGCTCTGTTACCATTCATTCGAGAAGGCTCAACATCCGACCTATTTATCCTCACTAAACGTCCCGACGTCGAGCACTTATTTGCCGCCGGAGAAGGAATCATCCCTCGCCGTGAAACGTTGTGGGTTGAGCGGCCGGCGGGGGTCGGAGTGGGATATTTCCGCCGCCGAATTATCGCCTTCAAACGCTATCGACAAGTCACTAGTGCGCTGAAATTACGCAGCGGTAGTGAGCGAGCAATTTTGCAAATAGTCGGAATTTCTTGCCCCATAGAAATGCGTGCGGCGAAAAAGGCAGGTATTCCTCGCCGACTATATATCAGCGATAACGAGGTTGACCAATTTGCCAACCGAATGGCTTTACCTAATCTTTCAGAGTTGCTAATACCAGCCCAATGGCGCGAAGACATTGATGGTGGTTTTGTCGCTAAAGTGCGGCGTTCGGAAAAACCAATCACCCACTTTGAGGGTAACAAGGCGCACGTGTATCTTAGACCTGCAACGATTTCGAATTTGGAGACTTTAGCAGAACGGCGCATCTTAGTCAGGCGCTTGATAGGTGGAGGAATCCATGATGAGGAAATGGTAAGTCTACTCAATTCTGCCGAATTAGCGTCATTAAATCCCGAAGTAGTATTTGATGAGCATACCGAAGGAGAGAAACTCGAAAAACCTTGGTCGCTACCTAATCGCACCCTAGATTATGATGGAGTACTCACTCAGTCAGTCACCTTGGCTACTGAAGCCGCTAGTCTTGGGGTTCCAACTTTACTAGCATCCAATGCTCAACGCGGGGTGCTTGACTCCTTGATTGGATCTGGGATTATCAGTCTTATTGCCGATGACAGTAATTCGTCTGATAGCCCGAGCCAAAGGGAAAAAATTTCCGCGTGGCTGGATGGATTACCATCGCGCGGAAGTGAGGTTGAGTGGCCGGATACACTATCTCAATGGCGAACAATTATTCAATCTCATTCGCAAGAATAGCCAATATTTGTTGATGGTCGAAAGCAACCCTCTCGGGTTGTTTGATAAGTTCTGAGAGGTTGAACCAACCAACATCATCCGCATCGTCTCCGGAGACTAATTCTGCATCAGAACTAACCTCGACGCGATAAACGATGCTGACAATATGCTTTCGCGGGTCGCGCGCTGGATCACCACGAGCACACAATATCGGTCCGATAACTCCCTCTACATTGGTCTCTTCGGCTAATTCACGGATGACCGCATTCTCGGGGTCTTCGCCATATTCGACAAAACCACCGGGTAAGGCGAGTAATCCCTCGCCAGGTGGAAGTTTTCTGGTTATCATCAACACCTCAATATGGTCTTGGCCAGAATTGGAACCCATTGTACGGGTACACGCGGCATCAACCGCCAGCGCTGGATTGCGATATCCATCGACTTGTGGTGCGGGCAAGGCACGGCCCAAATCATCGGTAGATCCACCACAATTGGGGCAATCTTGGCTCACCAAACCACCTTCATCGGTTCACTCTCCGTAGCGACGTTTTCTACTTTGGTAGGAGATAATCGCTTTGAGGAAATCCCGCTTGCCAAAAGAAGGCCAAAATACATCGGTGAAATACAATTCGGAATAGGCTGCTTGCCATAATAAGAAGTTGGAAATGCGCTCCTCACCAGAGGTTCGAATCACCAAATCGGGGTCGGGGATATCACTAGTGTACAGGCGACGGCTGACTTCGCTCTGGTCGATTTCTTCGAGCGACAATTTTCCTTCGGCATGGTCGGCAGCGATAGCGCGAATCGCTGCAACCATTTCTTCGCGTGAGCCGTATGCTAGACAAATAGTGAAAGTAAATTGGTCATAATCAGCGGTTTCCTCTTCAGTCCGATCAATGGCATCTCGCACCTTTTGTGGCAATAATTCACGGCGACCGATGATGGACACTTTCACTTTGTTATCATGAATCCGAGGGTCTACGCGAATGTCATCCAATCCTTCGGCATACAAGTCGAAAAGAGTATCTAACTCCTCTTTAGTGCGATTGTGGAGGTTTTCAGTCGATAGTGCATAGACGGTTAAAAACGGAATTTTCAAATCTAAAACCCAATCCATCACCTGTTCCAACTTTTCCTTCCCCTTGCGATGACCCATTGAGGTTGGAACAGCCCAAGACCAGGCATAGCGTCGGTTACCATCCATGATGACTGCTAAGTGTTCGGGTCGTTCACTAGCCATCACTTGGGCTAACAATTTACCTTCTACAGAGGCCCCGAGAATATCTCCCACGCGCCCGCTAATGCCACTCATACGCTCCGCCCAACGTGCGGGACAGGCTCATTATTGAAACCCATATCCCCTAATGCCGCACCGTTGGTTTGACGTAATGAGACCGGTGGCACGGTGTGGGGAGAGACATGGATGAGGCGCAGATAACCGCGGCATCTTGGTATCCCAAGGCTATCGCTACTGGCTTGCGAAGCAAAGATGAGGCACCCACTGGCTTTGCTGCATACCGTCTTTCGACTCGTTGGGGATCGCTCGATTTATTCGCACCACTTGGAGTCCCCAATGATGATGATTGGTGGTCACAAGTCACTACTGATGCTGGATGGTGGGGCAATGCTCCCGATTTGAGTGGAGCGGAGATATCACCACTTGCGAGTGATGCGGACTGGGCGTGGTTGGCAAAGTTAACATCTGGAGAAGAATATGAAATTCGTTGTTTACCTAGTGATGAGCATGGCAATGGTCGATTATTGGCGGAGTTGGATTGCCCACTACTACGGTCGGCAATCGGCGGATTGCAATATCACGGCTGTGATATTATCCTAATAATGCCGGCAATGACTGGCAATGGTGCTGATGTGGTGATTTCAGAATTGGTCGCAGCCGAAGACAGGGATAGTCTCAATTCTTTAGCCGAAAAAATTGGTATCGCATTGGGTCAATTTGCCGCCGTTGCGGGTACAGCCCAGCGTTTGCCTTATACTCAGAGAGTCTGGAATGACCGTTTGAAAAAAATTGAGGATTTAACCAAAGTCAATACCTTGTGGCGAGCTCCACATTCAGCCGATAGTAGTGGCACGATTACCCATCGTAACATGGCCTTGTCCATCGTAGAGATAGATGGTGAAAAAATCCATTTTGCTGGTTGCCATGATGGTTTTTTCAATGGCTTGCTCAAACCGGCAAAAATCAATCCTGCTCTACGCGATTTGGGGGCTGTTTTTACTTCCCTCGGTCAACATTTGTCACAACTTGGTGCTGGTCACTATGAATCTGGAATGCGGGCGGCACTTTTGACCGGTTGGAAAAGCACTGTTCCGGTGCGCTGGTCTTCTCGTTCGGCCCTCGACACCCATTTAGGGGGAGTAGCGATATGGGAATATGAGCAGCATTTGCAAGCAATGGCGTGGTCACAGGCTTTGGGCGAAAAATCTCCGAGCCATTCAAAGGATTGGCTCGGTCGAGTCTCACGGGTTCAAGCCGAGATGTTTGTCGACCGAATTTGGTCAGTAGCAGGGTTGTCAGCCTTTGTTGTTGGATTGTGGTTTTCACTATCATTTATTTTTTTAGGCTTCGACCCCAACGACCTATTGATTGCCTTTCCAGCGATGCTAATCGGTTGGTTATTCAAGTGGAAATACAATTCCCGTGCCCGTCCACCAGAGCGACCGATTTGACGATTTTAAGCAACTGCTTTCAGTCTTTTTTCAGCAGGTGGCGAAGGCGACAAAATGAGGTAAAAAGTTGAAAAACTTCTCGTGTATACGCGTATGCCTGCGTTTTGCGCCGCTATGCGGCGACGCGACGGTTTCAAGAGGGCAACGTTGGTCGAAGGGTTTGGTAGAGATGGCGAACGTACGAATTAACCAACCTCCAAAGGCCCGTTTGGCAGTTGTTGTATTGTTACCGCTATTGCTCTCGTTTTTTGCTCCAATCGTTTCGGTTTATGCCCAAGATGAGGAAACTGGAACCGCCCAACCCGAGGATTTGTGGTCGTATGAATATGCGAATTCGATTTTCCCTTGGGGTCCACACGGAGATTATGAGAAACTTCAGTTTAGAGAATACCATGACTACTTTTCGATGAAAGAGAGAATGCAGACTTTGGCGGATTTCTATCCGGAGTTCTTGGAGTTCCACGAGGGTCTCAAGGGTGGAACCAATGCCCGAGGCAATGAGATGACCGCAGATTCCTACGAAGGTTGGTATTATGGCCACTCCAGTCCATGGCTGAAGATTACCGGTAATGTGCAAGGTGGGGAGTATAACGAATTCAATGGCGATCACGGCAATTATGTCGACCGCCCCGATGTGATGTTGGTTGGAAACCATCACGCCCGTGAATGGATGTCTTACGAGGTTCCAATGCTCTTCTTGGAAACCTTAGTTTTCTATTACGGTAAAGCGGGTATCGACAATGACGGAGATGGCCAAATCGATGAAGACCCATGGGATGGAATCGACAACGATGGTGACTGTGCCCTGCTCAACAATACCGATTCCAATGGCGATGGTACCCCGTGTGGCCCTGGCGACCTCGGGGTCGATGAGGACTTCAGCGAACAGTGGATTACCGACTTGGTTAACACACATGAAATCTATCTAATTCCGATGCTCAATGTTGATGGTAACCGCTACGACCGCGAGGAGTATTGTGGCGAGCAAGCATGGGAAAACTGTCCTACTAGTGGCTGGCGTAAGAATCTTAGAGACAATACTGTTACCGGAGTGTCACCGATTCCCGATACCGATGAAAGTGTGGATGAGGGATGCGATGGTGTTGACCTAAATCGTAACTATCAGTTTGAGTGGGGGGCGCCTCTAGGTGCAACCGGCCCTCTAATTCCCGGGGCTTGTTATGCTAGTGGACCAAACAATGACGTTTACAATGGACCTGTTGACACAGTTGACCAAGATGGAGATCTTAAGTTAAATGAGGATGGGGTTGACGGTAAAGATGACGATGCAGATGGGCTTGTGGATGAAGACTGGTTGGGCGGTAATAGCGAACCTGAGACTCTATTCATCCAAGATATGACCGAGATGAACGACGACGATGGCGATGGCGCCAGCGATTACAAGGTGACATTGACTTGGCATTCTTTCTCTGAATTGGTTCTATACCCATGGGGTCATTGTACAAACTGTCAATCCCCAGATCATGACCAGTTGATTTATCATGGCGACAAAATGGCTGAAATGACACTTTACGAAAACATGCAATCATCAGATCTTTATCCTACAACAGGAGATTTTTGTGATTGGCATTATGGTGTGCACGGCTCATATTGCTACACGATTGAAATTGGCACAGCCTTTCACCAAAAACCCGAGGACATTAGACATATCGCGGTTCGCAACCTCGGTGTTCCATTCTACATGATTGAGATTTCAGATGCCCCACGTGAGCGCGCTGAATTGGGAATGAGTAACATGAGTCGGCAATGGTTGGAGACTCCATCCGAATTATCAATGCCAGAAGAGGGGGATGTTCCTATCGTACTTTGTTTAGACGATTCTTTTCCTTATACCCTCAATATTAACAAAACTCATGTGATGTGGCGCTTGGTCAAACCGACGCGTCAGCAATCTGATTATGGTCCAACTGAATGGATAGAAGAGGATTGGCAGATGACTGCTTTTGAGGAGACTGAAGAAAAATGTACCCTTTCAGATGGTGATGAAAATGGCACCAAATTAATTTCCAATATTCCGATACCCGACGATGAATCCGGTATTGTTCATTACAAGTCGATGCTTGGAACGACTTCAGGGTTATTCATGCTGCAATATCCTGAGTATGGGCAATACTACGTCCTTGATATCGCTTATCGTGCTCCGTATGGCAACGTTTTAGCAGCCTTATTCCTCTTCACCGTAGTTGCCACATTTGTGTGGGGAGGGCTTGGAATTGCCCTGCGTGAAATGCTTGATGATGGTGAAGAATCTCTAGCTGTAGCAGAATCTACGAGCAAATCAAGCGAGGGGAAAACAGCTTGATTGTTTAGAATGGGGTGATTTTCAATGCAGAAATCAGACGAGTTCAGCGGTCGTATGGGTCTAATCTTCGCCGCTATCGGGGCGGCGATTGGAACCGGTAATATCTGGCGCTTCCCACGTATGGTCGGGGCTAATGGTGGGGGAACTTTCCTCATTCCGTGGCTTATCTTCCTATTTGCTTGGTCGATTCCATTGGTTATCGCTGAGTTTGCACTCGGTAAGCGTAGCCGAACCGGAACAATTGGAACATTCCGTATTTTTGCCGGCAAAAATTTCGCCTGGATGGGATTATGGACGGCATGGATTTCGACTGCGATTGGATTTTACTACGCGGTCGTAGCCGGCTGGTGCCTGAAATATTTCAGCATGGGTGCTACCAATGGTCTAACCAATGTCGATACCACTGAAGTTTGGAATGAGTTCCTACAAAGCGGCACTGAAGTAGTAATGTTCCAAGCCATCGTGATTTTGATTACTGTGGGCGCGATTTGGAAAGGTGCTAAGGCCATTGAAAAGGCCAATGTCTATCTCATGGTCAGTCTGTTTGTCCTGCTCTTCATGACCCTATTCCTTTCATTGTGGATGGATATGAGCGATGGTAGCCTCGATGGCTTTCTCTTCATGTTTAGCGTCGATCCAGAGTTATTGATGGAGCCTGAAATTTGGATTAATGGCTTATCACAATCGGCTTGGTCATGTTCGGCTGGAATGGGCATGGCGATTACATACGCAGTGTATATGCGCAAAGATGAGGATACGGTGCTCAACGCTTTCACTATGGGATTAGCCAATAACAGCATCTCAATCATCGCTGGATTAGCGGTTATCTCGGCGATTTTCGCAGTCTCTAGTGACCCGCTTGCCGTGGTTACCGGTGGTTCGAGTGCCATCACCTTCCTCGCTCTACCTGAAGTCTTCGCTCAAGCTCCTGGAGGGGAAATCGGTGCGTGGGTAATGATGACCGGATTTTTCTTAGCGCTTTCATTTGCCGCCTTGACTTCGATGATTTCGACCGTCGAGTTGTGTGTTCGTAATTTCGTCGACCACGGCTTTGAGCGCAATAAAGCGGTGGCGATGACGACGGTCGCCATCTTCATTTTCGGATTACCAAGTGCTTTGATATGGATTCGCTTAGATGGTGAAGGCGTCGCCTACCCTGCTTTCCTTGAAGTACAAGACCACATTTGGGGCTTCGGTTTAATGTTTAGTGGATTATTCATCGCCTTCTCGATTTGGAAATATGGCTTTACTCAGTGGCGAGCAAAAGTTGCTGCCGGTAAAGCCGCTTCTAACATGGAAGGATTCCTTGAGCACGGAGTCTCATCCTTCCGCGATGAATTCATTAATACCGGTGACAATGATATCGAGGTCGGAAAGTGGTGGGATGTACTAATTTACGTCGCATTCCCACTATTATTCGTTGTTCTATTGGTCTCGTACTTTGGCGACCTCATATCCAGTTTCGACCCTTGGTATTCTGCCTTTGACCCATTGGACCCACACGGCGCGGGAATCATCCTCATGTTCTGGGGTGTAGTTGGCATTGGTTTCATGATTTTCAATAAGAAATTGGCCGACCGTCCAGTATTCAGAAATGTCCCTGAAGGAGCGGTTTGTGATATCTCAACCTTGCCTGGAGGAGATGATGAATTAGTTGTAGAAGTTGGGCAAATTGCCCCCGGATGGGAGCACCTAAGCGGCGAAGAAAAGATAGTAGAAGCAATTCTCGATGCCGAAATTGCCTGAGGTAATTAACAGATTTGATAATGAAAAGAGGCAAATGTAGGTGGTAACAAATGTTACTGATAGTCCGGTTGCTGATCTACGGCTTATTGGCCTGCATTATCTTGATTCCAATTGCCCGTTGGTTCTGGAAAAAGTTTGACCGCCATGACAAAGTTACCCGTGAAGCGATTGAGGAGCATCGCATCAACAAGGAAGAAGAGGCATTGTGGCTTGAGCGGGCAGAAGAAAGGGAAGCGATTCGTAAGGAGCAACAGAAGTGGGTGCGGACAGCGGAGACCGAAGCCCCTAGTGATTCAGCCAAGTCGCTTGCTTTGGGAGTTCTCGATGCTGGTAAGCAATCATCCTCTCCGGTCGACCTAACAGACCAAATCGACCAAACTGGCCAAATCGACCAAACTGGCCAAACCCTTGACCTTGATTTCTAACCAAATAACTCAGAGGGTAG
>CAZPME010000010.1:0-64558 GCA_964587885.1 uncultured Candidatus Poseidoniales archaeon | reverse complement strand
GTCTTCAGCCATGTCTAAACCTCAGCGTCACGGCCACATACGACCCGTATTTAGCCCCACCGATTGAAGGGTTGTCGGAAATAGTCCTATTCATCGCCGCAGTCGTGCGGGAATCAAGGTTTCTAAGCGCCTCTCAATATCGGCCGGAAGCGCCGCCGGCATTGAGAAGAATTGACTTCTTCCGCGGCCGTGTGAGAATGTAGAATTTCGTGCATTCAAGATTCCACGTTCTTCTAGTCGCTTCAAGTGTTTCCATAGCGTAGTATGTCCTCTTCCTTCAACATTGAATTCTTCGCAAACTACACGATAAATGCTGTCTACATCACCGGTTGCGATTTCACTAACAGTCTTTAATCGCCGACAAACTGCAAGCAGCACCATCATGCAATGAGGTGGAAGGTCATCGACTTCGACTCCTTCAAGATTTGTTGGCTGAAGTTTTGCAACCTTTTGAACATCTTTTGCTTCAATCGAATTACGACCGGACATTTCGGCTCGCTTTGCAGCCCCTTCTAACAACTCAATCGCAACACGTGCATCGGATATTTCAGCAGCAACTTGAGCAATCATACGTAGAATACCCTCATCATAACTCCCCTCAACTAGACCTAAATCCGCTCTCTGACGAGCGATAGCTAGCAACCCTTCCTCGTTGTACGGTTCAAGCCGTAATTGGCTTGAGCGACCGAATCTCGACAGAACTGCTGGTTCCAAGAAATCCAGTGCCTGTTCTTGGCTAATCAATATCAAAGAAAGAGTACCGTGCTCATTATGCCCCTCGTCAATGCGCAGCAATTGATACAAGATGTCGTCGCCGGAACGACGGAGTAAATGGTCGACTTCATCGAGAACTATTATCAAGTGTTCCTGTGAAGATGTCAGCATCTTACGCACGCTTGATAGGATTTCACCACTACCAAGTCCGCGGTTAGGGTGACGCGGGTCAAGATGTTGGACAATGTGCTTCAATACTTCAGGTTTGGTCGATGAATTACGACAATTGATTACGAGATATCGGATTTTTCTACGTTCTCTAAATTTGCGTTTAACATCTTCACAAAAGCGCTTGACTATGACGCTCTTTCCAGTACCAACAAACCCAGTGACAATGGCGCGAGAACTACCTCCTTGACTTACTACCGCACTAAGCATAGCAGCCAATTTTGCCAATTCGTCATCTCGACTCACGAGATTTTGTGGCAGGAAATCAAAGTTGAAGGGCTCGTTATCTCTGATGATTAGTCCCGCGCCAATCCTGTCCAAGTAGTCGGTCATGACTTTAGAAGGTGACCGCCAACCGTTATTGAACATACGCATGAAGGTGAGACGAGACGCCGCGATTTTAGCAACCAATCTCAATGCTCAAGGTATTTCGTCAAATTGGTAACCGTTTTCCCATTTCTTTTCGCCTAGTGCAACTTCCAATTCATAAGGAGTGATTAGGGGCTTGGCATACCTTACAGCATCATCGATGGCTATACGAGGGCAAGCAGTGTTGACGAATGCATCGACAGGATAGAAATCAATTAGCTCTGGCCCAACGTGTTCGAGTGCCAGTAGGTAGCCCTTTTTTCCATGCTTTTCAAGCATCCTTTTCATTCGCAAGGCTAGGGTTCTGCGCATCTGCCCAGGTTTTTCTCCGATTAAGATACCGAATGAAGTGCTATCTTGTACCGACATTATCAATCCAAAGCGCTGACGTAAAATTCTCTCAATTCGCTCGCTAGACATTTCACTTGCATCCCCGGTATAAGGGTCGAGCATAGCCAATGGTTTACCGGTATGCAGGACAAGTCCAATTGGGTGGAAATCTCCTGAGCCAAGGAACAAGTAATGCCCAACACTTGAATCATCACCTGAGTAATTGCAACCGAGTACTTGACCTGGGAAAGTTAAACGCTCACCACCGATTGGAATGGTAACTTCAAATCCAGCTTGTTCGAGTCGAGTTTTGAAAGTGTCTAGCATGTGTAAATGTTGAATAGAACCCACAAGTCCTAGTTTTGCACCGGTTAAAGGGGCTACGCGTCCAACCGAATCGAGGAATCGCTTCTGTGCTTCATCTTCGCTCAATTCGATCGCTTCGTTTGGTTCTGCTAGCCGTTTTCTTGCGACTTGACGGTGTGCTTCTAAGAATGGAATAACTGGTGCTAATTGCGGGTCTCCTGCATAGGTTACAGGAATGAACTGTGTCGGCATTCCAGAATCTATATTCATTTGGCTGTGGCCCATGTGTGCGACCATTTCCACCCCCATCATTCGCATTTTATCGTGCACCAAATCACAGGCGCCGTAGCAAGGGTCAGCCGCTAATACGATCTTAGTAGAAGTCTCATCTTCAACTTGGTCCATCAGTTCAAGGGCTTGAATTTTCAAACCTTCAGGTACTTGCAAAGCGATAAGGCGATGGTCGCCATCTTTGATTCGCGCAATCAACTCGTCGAGTTCAAAATTGTGCATATCAATATCCATATTCATTACTCCTTTCGATATTTATTCATAACCTCGGTTTTCCCATTGATGATAGCAATGTCTAGCAGGCTATTCAATGGAACTGAAAAATCATTTTCAAGGCTGTCTAATCCTTTGTCCTTGTTGAAAATAACCCAACACTCGGATACTTGAGCACCGATTTCTTCCAGCCCATTAAGAATCGGCCGTAAAGTTCCACCTGTGCTCACTACATCGTCAATCACTAAAACCCGGTCGCCCATTGAAATATCATTGAGGAAAATTTCACCTTTCGAATATCCGGTTGATTGATTGATTGTGTGCTCACTTGGCAAACCATAACTACGCTTTCGACCAACCACCAATGGCTTGCCACTAGCAAGGCATAATGCAGTCGCTAGAGGTAATCCCATGGCTTCAACCCCTAGAATCAAGTCGACATTTTCCCAGTTAACTTTGGTAAAAATTAACTCACAAGCCGCTTGCAGTAATTCAGATGATTGGCGAGGAACTCCATCACTTAGTGGGTGGATGAAATATGGATATTCATCACGCCACACAATCGGTGAAGAAGCAACGCTCTGCTTAAGCAGAGACAGATTTTCTTCTTCAGTGGCGATGGTATCGCCGCCAGTTCATGCTAGACCCTTGACATACTCGTGGCCGCGAATAAGCGAAACCGAGCACGGGGTTGGTAATTTCATCTTGGCCTTTCGGAGAGCATCCTTAGCAGTTAAGAAATCTTTAGCATTGCAATGCAAGGAAATAACACGCTGGCCGCGCTTTACTCGAGCGGCAGTGCCGACGTTCTTTCCAAAAGCGCAGCGCATACCCTGAGAAACACGGTCTGCCCCCGCTCCAGTAGCTTGCTTATTCTCACGTAGAACGTGATGGGGGAAAGTGTGGATTCTAAGAGCGTAGCCCTTTTCTCCGGCTACATTTCGAATTGTAGAATTGCAGATAATACGACTGGCTTCAAGAGCAGTGTGACGAATTTGGCAAGATTCGTCAGCGCTCAATTCGAGAACTATTTCAAAACCGCCGGTTTCGGCTGCTTGGCTATTTCCGGTTAGAAAACGAATAATCTGGTTATTTGGAACACCGCCCATGTACTTTCGGCGAGTGAATGCCTGCCCCTTGAGGCGGCGGTACATCTTTGCTGGTTTACGCGCCATAACGACCACTACGAGGCAGGCCGACTTGACAGCCATATTTAACGGTGCTCGCTGTAACCGCATACGCCCGTAGGGCGGTATGTGATGTTTCGGTAGGATAAAGACTTCAACCCCTAACCCATGAGATGTAGGTGAGAGCATGGCTGAAACCACTTCAAGGGAGGCTGCGGAAGCCGAGGATTCGGAGGCCGAATTGGACTTTGAATACACGAATGGTTTCACATCACGATTGAGTTATTGGCTGCGCCAAGAAAGCGACCACCAATGGCTTTCAATGGGTGTTTTCATCGGAATAGTTATTGTAATTGCTTTGGTGATTCAACAATCTTCAATAATGCCTGGAATTGAAACTACCAAGTTAGTCGATTCGGATAACCGAGTTCTCGACATTGCTTGGAATGAAGATGGCTCAACTGCATTGATGGTGGTATCTACTGCTGGGGGACCAGTGGTGCAGAAATGGGATGATGGTGGAGTTTCAAATCTAACATTCGACCAACCGCGTACGGTTGAAAGAATTACCAATGGTTGGTTAATTGGCGGTGAAAGTGGCCAAGTAGGTCGATGCATTGACGACTGTGATAGCCTTAGCCTAATGGCTTTGGATTGGCAAAATTCTTCGATTTCAGGATTTCGCATAGTCGACATTACCAGTGTTGACGGAGTTAGTGGGTATTTACTGATTAATTCCTATCTATATTCATCCAGTGATGGCAATGGAACTGCTGGTGACAGAGGGGGAACTTGGTCTTCTAGCGTGCGCTATTTCTCTAACGACGTAGTCTCCCCAGCAGGTTTCTTCCCCGAAGATATGTCAATTAGTCAAATCTCAGCCAGCAAATCGACTGTAATCGCTTGCGGTAATGGTTGGTTTGGCCTTAGTTCGGCTTCAAGCAATGCTCGTGGAGTTATTTATTCAGTCAATGGAGACGATACGTCAATAGCTCCAGATTTGTCTTTGCGGCATATCGGAAACGGAGGATATCACTCAATTATTTTGAATACCGATGATTCTCAGATTACCATTATCGGATTAGCTGATGTAGTTTCTATTGATGCCGATGATTCATTGGTTACTATTGATGGAACTTCTGGGGCACCTGCCGCAGCTATTGACGGAAATGGTGACATTTGGTTAGCCGGAGATTTCTCATCCGGTCAAATGGAGAAAATCGCAAACGGCAGTTATGATGCAGAGGTGGTTCAAATAAATGCCATCAATGGACTTGACGTCGATGTTGGTACAAGTCGCGGCAGCGGTGTAGAATTCCACGGAATGGCTAATTCTGGTTCAAGTGCGGTAGGATATGACTATGCAAGCGCAAGTTCATTATACAGTCTCGATTATTTCGTAAAAATGGTATACGTCTTTGCTGGCTTTGCGATATTCGCGGTTATGATCTGGTCAATCCGTGAAAAAGTCTAGAATGGCCTTGGGAAAAAAGCCCCTTACAGGGGCTTTTGCAGGATGTTTGAAAAACCGTCAACCACCCCCTTCATGTCCGGCCTTGTGCAATAGGTCAAATTAGGGGGTGAAATTCGTTGACGAAAACAAGCATGATGGACCAGTTTATGCGGATCAAAGCTGAACATCCAGACACCATTCTTTTTTTCCGAATGGGCGATTTTTATGAGTTGTTCCACGATGATGCAGAAGTTGCTGCTGGTGTATTAGGCCTTACACTTACAAGCCGTGATAAGAAAGCAGACAACCCGATTCCGATGGCGGGATTTCCTTGGCATGCCTTGGATGCCCATCTTAGAAAAATGCTGGCCAAAGGTTACAAAGTAACCGTCTGCGAGCAAGAAGAAACTCTCAGGCCAGGAGCAAAATTGCTCGAACGAGTGGTTACGAGAGTCTATACTCCAGGCAGTTTGTATGAGGAATCGCTAATTGGAACCGAAGATACTTCGTCTCTAGCCAGTTTGCTTATCGATGGTGAAAATATTGCTTTGGCTTGTATCGATTCATCTACAGGCCGAGTTATTGCTGGAGAGTTATCTGGTGACGACCGCTGGGCTCGCCTCTTAGATGAGATATTACGCCTATCTCCTAATGAATTGATTCTAACTCGTCGAGAGGCCGCCCATGAGTTAGTCGGTCAACTAATTGGCCAACTTGACAATGTGACCGTGTCACAGCATGAAGTTCCCAAGAAATCGCGCTTAACTGCATTAAGAAAGCAACTCCAAGTTGCTGACTTAGGGCATATTGACCTAGATCAAACCCCCCTCGCCCTTCAAGCCGCTGGTTTGGCGGCTGACTATCTTTGCAAATTGCATTTGACCGATACTGTGCCCTTGCGAGAAGTTGAGATAATGGAACAAGGAGATGGTTTGTTATTAGACCAGACTACTCTCAAAAACCTTGAACTTACGTCGACATTATCTGGTGAATATGAAGGCTCATTAATCCATTCTATAGATTCAACAAAGACGGCGATGGGGCGCAGAATGTTAAAGTCGTGGTTATTGAGGCCATTACACGATACATCAGCAATCAATCAGCGCCTCGATGCTCTTGCTCATTTGGTAAAGGCTAATCGGAGATTACGGGAATCGCGTATTGCGCTCAAGGGATTGCGAGATATGGAGAGGTTATCGATGCAACTTTCCTACGGTCGTGCTAACGGCAGAGATCTAATTGCAATTGCTAATTGCCTTGATCGAATGCCGATATTAGAGGAATTGATGTGTGAAGGTGAGAACCTTTTGCTAAATTCATTGGGTTTGGAATTATCTTGTTTGAAGGAGACCTGTGCTTCAATTCAAGATGCATTGCGGCCAGAGCAACCACTTTCAATCAAAGAAGGGGGGCTCTTTCAAGTTGGGTTTGACGAAGAATTGGATGAATTACTTTCCAAAGCCGGTAGTGGCAAAGACTGGCTAACTGAGTTTGAGAATACTGAGCGCCAGCGTCTTGAAATTCCTTCGCTCAAAGTTCGTCAAAACCGTCAAATCGGGTGGTTCATAGAGGTGACAAAAACTCATTCGGATAAGGTGCCTGAAGAGTATCGTCCTAAACAACAGATGACTAACGCAAGTCGCTATGTTACAGAGGAACTACGCAAGTGGGAAGATATCATTTTGCACGCCGATGCCAAAGCCAATGCAATGGAACATCGCATGTTCATTCAATTACGTGACCAAGTTCGCCAGCATTCGAACACTCTCGCCGATATTGCTAGCCGAGTAGCAAAACTCGATGCTATTTGCAGCCTTGCGCACATTGCCAGGGAGCGTGGTTGGTCACGTCCTGAACTTTTTGATGGTGACCAGCGCCTCGAAATTAAAGGTGCGCGCCATCCAGTATTGGAGCGTCAAGCCGGTTTTGTTGCCAATGAGGTGAAGTTCAACTCTAAGCGGCGGTTTTTGCTAATGACTGGCCCAAATATGGGTGGGAAATCAACTTACCTCCGCACCACAGCACTAATTTGTATCCTCGCTCAATGCGGTTCATTTATCCCTGCTGAATCGGGCAAGATTTCTCTTGTCGATAGGGTATTCACTCGCGTTGGTGCAAGCGACGACTTAAGGCGAGGTCGTTCAACTTTCATGATGGAAATGATAGAGGTTGCACACATTTTGCGTAGAGCCAGTAAGTCAAGTTTGGTTTTACTCGATGAAGTTGGTAGGGGGACCTCTACTTTTGATGGCTTATCTATCGCTTGGGCTGTTAGTGAGGATATAACCAAACGCTTGGCTTGTAGAACATTATTCGCCACCCATTACCATCAGTTGGTTGGTCTTGAAGGAGAGGCACCAGGATTGGTAAATATCCATGTACAGGTAGCAAAAAGTGGCAATGAACTTCGTTTTCTTCACACCGTCGCTGATGGGCGGTGTGACGATTCATATGGAGTTCAAGTTGCGGCATTAGCCGGGTTACCTGATGATGTTGTTGAGCGTGCTCGTGATCTCTTAGTATTCTTAGAGCAACAAGCAGAAGGGGCAAGGGCTGGAGAAACGGGGCAACCTTCGGCGCGTGATAGTGGTCAACGCAGTATTTTTGGCTATATGTTGCCAGTAGGCGGTGAAGTACACGGCGAGGCTATTGCCGCCTCAGTTGAGTTGCCACAGCATGAAAGTAGAGCGCTTGAGCGACTAAAGCAGGTCGACCCAGATATGTTAGCTCCACGCGAGGCTCTAGATATCCTCTATGAATTGCGCGACGTCTTACAAGCGCGTCATCACTTGATGAGGGAATAATATGTCCAGTATTCCGCGTATCGCTCAACTAGATGACCTAACGATTGGTCACATTGCTGCAGGTGAGGTTGTTGAAAGACCGGCCCAAGTGGTTAAAGAATTGGTTGAAAATTCTTTAGATGCGGGAGCGAAAAAGATTGAGGTCGAAATCCAACGTGGTGGTTTTGATTCGCTTATTGTGCGCGATGATGGACATGGTATTCATCGTCAGGACCTTGAAAAGGCTCTTGACCGTCATGCTACAAGCAAACTAAGTTCTCATACCGATTTATCCGAAATACACACCCTTGGGTTTCGCGGTGAGGCTTTGGCAAGTATAGGGGTAGTAAGCGAATTGACTCTATCGAGTAGGCCAATAGAAGAAGAAGGCGCATCGATTGTGATGGTGGATGGAATCAAAGGATCTGTAGAAGCCTGTGGTATACCGCTTGGCACTAGTGTTGAGGTATTGCGGATATTCCACAATCAGCCAGCACGTCTAGCCTTTCAGAGACGCCCAGCAACAGAGACTGCAAAAATTGTCGATGTCGTGGTCCAACACGCTTTGGCTCATCCCGAGTGCACATTCCGACTAAATGTCGATGAGAGAGAAGTAATGTCTTGCCCAGCGAGTGAGGATTTAGTTGAACGTATGTATGATTTAATAGGCGCACAATCGAGCCGAATGATGGCTTTATCCTCTCCAGTTGACGATGAATCTGCCCCTGGAGATGAGCGCTGGAGTGGATGGATTTCTCCACCCGAAGTAACGCGCGGAAAAGGCGACGACATTCATATTCTAATCAACGGCCGCCCGGTATCTAGTCAACCATTTGTTGCTGCAATAAAGCGTGGTTACAAGACCAGATTAATGGTCGGCCGCCATCCAGTTGCAATACTTCAACTCAACCTACCTCCAAGTGAGGTCGATGTAAATGTGCATCCGACTAAGCGAGAAGTACGTCTCAAACATTCATGGCGAGTCCTCGAGCGCCTTGAGAGGGCAATTGCACATTCATTAGCGCAAGTGCCGACTGAGCCCGATTCTGGTGGTGAAATAGAAGGATTGCGTGGATTGTCAAGGCAAGATAGTGCGCCAGAACCACCTGTGTCTTTCGAGCGTGGGCAAAACCGGATTACATCAGTTGGCAAGCGTCCTGTACGCTTGCCTTCATGGGCAGAAGCAGCATCAACACAACTTGACTTATCTGGTGAACAGGCTCCTGAACCTATAGAAATAGAGAAACCTCGTCCCATTTCAACTTCCCCTGCCGGACAAACTACATTGAGCGCTGAAGGAGAAATGGTCATCTCGCCCCCATTATCATCGCAAGAGCGTGAATTACATCGATATTCAAACAGTGGCACCACTTCAAGTCCAATTGATGAGCCAAATTTCTCATCAATTGTAAACACTTTACCAAAAATGGAGCCTCTTGCACAGTTCGCAGATTCCTACATTTTGGTTCAAGCCGAGGAAGAATTACTACTTATTGATCAACATGCATTGCATGAACGCATTCGCTATGAAAGGTTACGGAACTCCGATGAAGCGTGGCAATCTCAAACTAGAATTTCTCCGATAAATCTTGAGTTGGATATTAGCCAATCTGAGCGTTTACGAGCTCATGAATCACGATTGGAAGAGGCTGGCTTCAGTTTTGAGTCCATTGCTGGAGAATGGCACTGTCGCGCTGCACCAGCCCTTGTTCCAAAGGAAAAAGTGCGGTCGTTTATCATCGATTTACTCCAAGATTTAGGCGACGAGTCGTCGCCTCTAGAGACTTTAGAGAGGCGGCAAGATTACCTCGCATTCATGCAATCTTGCCGAGGCGCGGTCAAAGCCAATGAGAAATTAACTTTGGCAGAAATGCGGCGCTTAGTAGAAGATATGCGCTATATTCCCAACCCTTGGGCCTGTGTACATGGAAGGCCTACTGCGCTTCGTATTCCAGTCGAACAACTCGACCATCATTTTGGCCGTCATGGGTGAGTGAATGGAACAATTACGCCCCTTTCATCTAGCTTTTCCGGTCGATGATTTGGCACTTACAAGAAAATGGTATACTGAGGTTTTGGGCTGTGAAATCGGCCGAGAATCCAACAACTCTTGCGTATTCAATTTCTTCGGCCATCAAATAGTTGCCCATTTGGTTGCAAAAATGCCTGAAGTGGAGGGAAATGGAGTCGATAACAAGATAGTTCCTACCAGCCACTTTGGTTGTGTACTTGAATGGCGACATTGGCAAGAAATGAGTTCAGATTTGTTAGAGAAAAACGTTGAATTTATTATTGAACCATATATTCGTTATCGTGGCGAAAGTGGAGAACAGGCAACGATGTTCTTCCAAGATCCTTGTGGTAACAACTTAGAATTCAAGGCCTTCAAAGACGATGAAGGAATCTTTCGCCCATATAGTTAGTATAAACTCACTCAATGGATTGAACTCTTTTTTCATATGAAATTCCAGATTTAGAGATGGTGTCAAGAAAATTTGGAAAACTGACCTCATGAAGATTTGATCCTCTTATCACTCCACCTACTGCTGAGGCAAGAATTACTGCGCTCATTTGCAAACGGTGGTCATTATGACAATTCACTACCTTTGCAGGTTGAGATGGGAATTGGCCGCCGCTAACTTCGATTCCGTCGGCATCATGTGAACAAGAAATCCCAAATGCCGCAAGCAACTCTACTGTTTTGGTTATTCGGTTAGACTCCTTATTTGCTGCATGACTAGCACCTACAATCTTCCCTCCGCCTGAAATCGCCAATAGTGAGCTAAGTGGAGTAATCAAATCATTGGCATCTCGTAAGTCTATTTCTACATATTTCTCCGCATCAGGAGCAGAAGAAATTTTGATTTTATCAGCACTCGAATCCCATGAAAGGCCAAGTGAACCTGCCTCTACAGATAGAATCTCATGGCCTAGGCAATCCTCGTCTTCCGGCATATTAGGAATAGTAAGACTAACATTGTGCAATTTAGTGAATAATAATGCAAAAGCAGCATGCGAAGCATCTGCTGGGATAGTGATTTGGCTGGCAATAATTGGCTTCCAAGGAGATAGAGTAATATTGTCGTCATCATTGAGATTTAGCGAATCATTCGAGCCACTCTTGCGAGCAATTTGGTCACTCAATTCTAAGTGTCTTCGTGATACTGAATAATCACCTAATTTTATCGAAAAGGGCTGCTTCGCTCCTATCGCCCCTAATCTTATGGCAGAGAGGGGTTGGCTGGAATCACTTGTCGAAATCTGCAAAGTGGTGGGATGCCAAGGCCCTCGCATGATTAATGGCAAGATTTCAGCTCCTTTTCCGAATGATAACTCGACTCCACATTCTTGCAGAGCAGGCCAAAGAGCATCGTTGCCTCGGCGGCGTAGAGTGTTATCTCCATCAAGCATTACTGGAAAGGAAAATCGAGCACATAATCCAGTTAATAGTCGTAAAGTAGTACCACTATTACCACAGTTAAGTAGGGTATGAGGGCGTGTGAAACCAAATTGCCCTACTCCCTGAACAGTCCATGAATTTTCATCAACCTCAATTTGAACACCCAATTGAGTCAAACATCGAGCCATCGACAAGGCATCATCTCCGGCTCCTTTGGTTCCTAAGAGAGTAGTTACTTCCTCACTTTGTGCTGCAACTAATGCCCATCGAATAAGGTGGCTTTTTGAAGGAGGTAATCGCCAGGTTGATGCCTTAGGAGTAGAACTTTTTCCTACTACAAGAACTTCGTCTTTACTCGGTTTCCGACCTTTGCCGGCATTCGCTTGCCATCGGTCAAGGTGCTTCATTAAAACGCCTCAACCGCCAATATAGGACATCTCAATTTTGTCCCTTGTTTGAATATTATTGCTGCGTAATTGCGAATATTGATCATCGCGTCCTCTCCATATATTAGAGACAAATTTTGCTAATTCATCATCACTGTCGCCTCTGCGCAATCGTTCGCGCAAATCAAATCCTGAACTTGCGAAAAGGCAAGTGTAAATTTGCCCATCGGCAGAAATTCTTGCTCGATTACAATTACCACAAAAAGGTGCACTTACTGACGAAATTACGCCAATTTCGCCTCCACCATCAGCAAAGGAATAGCGACTTGCAGTATCGCCAACGTGAGTTCTAGGAATGAGATTTAGTGGGTATGCCGCCGATATTTTTGCAATGATTTCTTCAACGCTCACAACTTCATCCAAAGACCATGCATTGGTATTTCCTACATCCATGTATTCAATGAATCGCAAAACGTGAGGAGTGTGACGAAAATATTCTACTAGGGGTAGAATAGCATGCTCATTCACTCCTCGTTGAATTACACAATTGATTTTGAGATCTAGGCCTGAGGAATGAGCGACCTCAATTCCATCTAACACATGTTGGATAGATAACTCGACATCATTCATTTCTTGGAAAGTCGCTTCATCAATTGCGTCGAGGGAAACAGTAATTCTATTGAGGCCTGCTTTGCTTAGGACTTTGGCGTATTTTGCTAGTAGTGAAGCATTGGTGGTGAGTGCGAGGTCTAGATTGTGGTCACTAAGCATTGCGACAAGATTCGCCAGGTCGCGCCGCAATAAAGGCTCACCTCCGGTGATTCGGACTTTTTTTATTCCTAATGGTAAAAGAGATTTGACTACGCGATTTATTTCTTCAAAGGTTAGCAATCTTTGCCGTTGCAGAAACTCAAAATCAGCACCAAAGGCTTCCCGTGGCATACAATAACGACAGCGAAAATTGCATCTGTCGGTGACCGAAATACGCAGGTCGCGCAGTGGTCGAGATATTTTGTCGAGTAGCGGTTCGGTCATTGCAACGTTACGAGCAGGAAACTTTTGGCTTTGAATACATTCATTGCTCACTCAGCAATTGCAGGCAGTAATACTTCAGCAACTTCCGAGTTGGTTAGGCCATAAAAGAGACGAAATTTCCATTCACCCTCATCTGAACCTAAGCCACGACTATCGATGACGAAATAATCACCTTCACTTACGGTAAAACCAGCATCTCGGTCAAAGAAAGTGACGTTTGCACCTATTTTACCATAAACATCTGAATCACTAGCCTTGCCAGTACAAGCATTTGGAAATGGGCACGTACCATCCGGTGAAATTACCTGAAATTCGAGATAATCAGGATCGAGATGTTGGTCGAGATTTGAGAATCGAAGAACATGGTAGCCATTTTCGAGCGAACGAGTAGAAAGTGAGGCTTGCGGTGGCGCCTTTTCAATGCTATCAAATGTCCCCTGGAACATGATGAATACCATGCTGGATAGCATAACGGTAATCGCCAAGAGTAGTACGGTGGCAATCACTGGACTAACCGCCGAATCATCTCCTTCCATCACCACTCGACGACGAGTTTGAGGAGATTGCATGATTGTACCTCATCCACTCATATGTTTTCAACACTACGAAGGAAAGTTGCTCACCTTGACGAATAAAACCCTTGAATGACCTTTGTCACAGTTGCAATATCGGTAATATCCCGATTGACTAAATCCTTCAATATCTGCATTCTTTGTTGCACATGTTGTTCAAATTCTGCAGGTGTAGCTCCAGCCGCGTCGCAAACAATTTCTCTAAATTTAGAAGGGATTCCGGTTTCGACGATTTCGTCTTTTGCCGCATCATATTTCCATATTGCATTCAGCCTTGGCTTGTCCCCTTCCATTCCTGCGACCTCCGCAACTTCAGTAATCTTCCTTGCTGTTTTTCCTTTCACGTGCAATCTTGCTTGGATAATGATTAGATCCAGTCCTGAAAGCATAATTGGGGGAACATTCATTGGTGGATTGATCATTCTTGTAACCGTTTCAGATGCAGTATTTGCGTGCAGGCTACCAAAAGAGCCGTCGTGTCCAGTATTCATTGCAGTAAGCAATGTAGCACACTCCGGTCCACGAACTTCTCCAACAATTATTCGGTCAGGGCGCATACGAAGGCTTGATTTCAAACAATCATTCATGTCGATTTCAGTAGTTCCATCTGGACGTGCTCGCCGAGTCTCCATACGCAACCAATGGTCGTGGTAAACCTGCAATTCAGCGGTATCCTCTACTGTGAGTAGGCGCTTATCCCAAGGGATATACATACCAAGGCAGTTGAGAGTAGTGGTTTTACCTGAACCGGTACCGCCAGCGATGACGAAATTAGCAGGTCGAGAATCAAGGCCTTCAATCCATACCCACATCATTGCTGCTAAGCGAAGATTTACTGAACCGAATTTTATCAAATTTATCATGGTCAATGGATCTTCTTGGAATTTACGAATAGTTAGAGTTGGTCCATCGGGTGTTACTGGTGGAATAGTACCGTTAACACGGGACCCATCTGGTAGGCGGCCATCAAAAATTGGTACTAGGCCCGGCCCATCACCAAGCGGAACAGCGGTGAATGAAGCGATATTCTTTGAGATGACGATTCCTTCTTCATCTTCAATCCAAATATTTGTTCTGCACATTCCATGTTCACGGTGAGCTACCTTCACACATTGCTGGCCACCATTATACATCACTTCTTCAAGTTGGTCGTCTTCAAATAATGCTTGCAATTTACCGTATGGATTTGATGGAATTTCACCATCAACGTGGTACATAGGGGCTGGATGAGTAGGTTCAGTATATACTGTAACTACTCCGTATTGATCTAATATTTTTTCATTCAAATTATTTCCTCCTTTTTCATTCAACTTCCAATTAAGTGGTAGGGGACAATATACAGGTAAGTCGCAATGAATCCCCAGATGGGCAAGAACCACAAGACATCTGACAAGCGCCCCAGCATTCTTCCACTTACAGCAACGCTATACATCGAAACTGCACAGAAGAATAAGGCGAAGGTATTGTTGAGAAATCCTAATTGGAACCCTTGACTCCAAGGGGCGAAGAGGCCGACCAAGAATGCAATAAGGAGAGGGAGACCGACACAAATGAACATCATTATGAGAAGTGAACGACCACTCAAGTCGGTCTCACGTTGATTCATCAAGTCGTTTAGGCGTTCATAATCAATGCTCATCCGGTACATTATCTCCTTTAGTGGAGCATCCTGTTCTACTGCAGTAGTTGTAATTGAGATAGCCCGCTGAACTTGTTCTGAGCGAGACATCACTGCGAATCTAGCCAGAGCAGACTCAAAGGTTGAGGAACTACCCTCGTTCAATGCTTGTTCAAGGAGATTGGAAATTAAGTCGTCTTGAGTCGACACCACATTTTGCATTGCTTGTTGAAGGCCTTGTCCTGCGCCAATGCTGTCTGATAATGATGAAAGCATTCCAGGTAGGGCATTCTCAATTGAGCGGCGTCGGCGACGTTCAATCATTGGTGGAATTCCGCCGCCAATACCAGCTATTCCCAAAATAAGTAACCAATTAGCCCAAGTAATTCCCCAATAATCAAGAATCCACAATCCGAGCATTTCTGAAATCATAGTTTCACAACCCCGGATCCTTGAAGTGAGCTTTCAAGCCGACCAATATCATTCCAACTAAGGTGATGAATAATCCCATGCCGACGATGCTATCGACCATTCCCTGCTCCATCGACATTCCGACAGCTGCACCGGCATCTCCCATTAATTGAGGGAATAATCCAACCAACGCCAAAATAATCGGTCCAAGCATGCCAAAGGTGAGTAGACTTTCTGGCATGCCAGCAAGATCTTCGATATATTTCTCAACTTTCTCAGAGCGAATCTCTTCTTCTCGTCCACCTTGAGTTTTCAGAGTGTCGATGATGTTGGTATCAGATATGACATTGTTGAGTAATGTGTTGAGGACTTTCTTGTAACCAGAATACTTGGCTATAGCCATAGTTCGACGAAGTTCATCTTCCATGGTTCTGCCCTTTCCAACATTAATCATTATCTCGGCGAAATCTTTGCTGATAATGCCGTGACCACCTTGGCCAATAGAGTGAATAGCTGCTTCCAAACCTATTCCTGAAGACATTAGGATTTCTAGCGAACGCATGACGTAAAGCAATTCTTTTGCTTCATCAAGGTCGCGCATCTTGTATCACCTCAGCGAATATCCTCTAATAATTCAAACTCAAACTCATTATTTGAGCCATCATATGAAAACGAACTGAACACGACTTTGACATCACGCTCTTCAAAAGGGTCGTGGATGTATGGCTGACCGCCTCTAAACATTGAAATCACATTCTTGTACATGTCTTCATCCATCTCACCGCGTACGGTGTAGAGAGCTGATTCAGCCCCTTCATCAACTAAATCGTCACCTTCTCCACCGTGAACTACGGTGCGAGTTATTCGCCTAGTTATTTTGACTGAAATGTCACAACCCTCTATTCGCATCCAGTCTGAGGTGCTGGTTCCTGTTGCAGGTCTAATGAAAAAATCCCTTGACGTCATCGGCTCAACCTACACGGCGACAGCCGCTTCCGCCCTTGAACATATTGTCGCTATTCTCAGCCTTGAGTATACTACTCATGGATTTTAAACCAGCCAAAGCGATACTCGTCAATGACCTTGTCAGAGACCATTTCGTCAAGAGCAGCGTCGGCTTCTTCATTGGCGAAACCTCGTGCTTGGCAATTAGCCATTATCTTGGCTAAGTCCACGCCGTCGCCCTGGTCTGCACTGCGGACAATTGATTCGATAGTGGCTCTCAAAACCTCGGTATCTGAGGCGGTATTGTCCTCGTCTTCCTTATCAGATGTACTGGTTGATGATTCAGTACCAGATTGGTTAGTGATGGTAATCTTTGGCTGATTTGGCAATTCCGCGACTTCGGCTTTCCCTTCTGCTAAGTCGAGTGCTCGCATTACTGTCAAGCGGTAAACTTCAGGGTCGAATTCGCCGTAGTGATTACGGGCTAGAATTAATCCTTCAATATGGTCGGCATCGACACCTGCTTCGGCAAATGCCTGAGCACTTGGCTCCAGCCCCCGACCTTTGTCGGCCGAAGCAACTCGCTGCATCGTAGCATTAGCGGCCTCAACTAGCCAATTGGCGTATGTCGCTCCATTGACTACACACATTTCTTCGGGCCGTAAGCTAGTGTATACGGCTCCATCATCGGATTGGAAAATACGGGTTTTCGCTACCATAATCATCAGTATTGGTTCACCATCTGCAAGACTCTTTGCCCAATCTTCAGATTTTGCGAGAAGTCCATCATCTTGAAAATCGCCAATACTGAAAAAATGTAGACCTGAAGCATCGCGTAGCGTTCCTTGCCACATGGTACTGCCTGAACTGGTTTCACGCGGCTGGAGGCTTTCCAATAGTCCGGCAACGATGGCGCGATTGACCTTTGCCCCCAATTTGGTGATTACGAAAGAAGGGTCAAATTGTCCTGAACCACGCTCTTGAAGGCTTGATTCAGAGAATTCTTGTGCTAGAAGCCGAATTGCAGGTTGGCGGCGTGCTCTAGTTGTAGACGCTTGCATCATACCAACCTCCATGCGGTTCTTGCTTCGCTCGCCGCAAGAGCAGCGTCAACATCGACAGTCTCAATTGAATTGGCGATTATCATCATTCCTTGCTCGTCGACTATAGTTCGACCTCCGACCTTTAGTTGCCGGCCGAGTAGGCGATCACGTAAAGATTGGGCAAATCCGAATTGGCCCAATTCACCCATAGTATCCTCAAACCCAGCCATATCGGTCTCCAGGAAGGCAAAGGTTGGCTCGCTACCGATAATAACTGAGCCATTGGAATGGCCATCATCAATTACCAAGCGTACTCTAACATCACGGTTACCTTGGACAGCACCATGCACTTGGCAGTTATCTTCACGTAGGGCTCGTCTGCACTCGGGGCAGCGCCAGATAATACCGCTATCGTTGCGTATCGAGACTACTGTACCACTGGTTTCGATTCCGACCCGTGATCCTGAATCAGCCAAATCCCGCAATTCCGCCGCGACAACATGGTTCTCAGGGCTAATATCCCCCCATGGCTCTTGCTCTAGTCGAGTAATTTGTGAGGCGTCATCAATTGTTACATCTGGAATTCCTTGCCATGCACGGATACGGGTGTTTTCTAATCGCAACATTATCGGTAATTCGTCTTCAGTAAAATCAACCTCACACCACATTGAAGATTTACATTGACCGGTTGGGTCGACTAATTGTCCAGCATAGACTTTCTTTTCTTCCCCTTCTTGGTTGGTAAAATTACGTTCAGTAATAGATTGCAGTTGGGCGATGATGGTGACGTCCTTAGCACCATCACGTAATTGACTGATTGTCATGAGGCTTGATTCTGCAAGGGTTTCAGTATCTGGGAAATTTGTGTCGTGAAAAACTTCCACCTTAGTAGTACGGCCGAAATTCAATTCTGGAGTGTCTCGAAAGCGACGAATATTTGCCGCTTCGATTTTCAGTAATTCTCCTTCAGTATGGCTGAAAGGTTCCCAACTCAAGAAGCCTATCGAACCTGTGGAATCAGCAATTTTACCTCTAACAACATCGATTGTACCACTTCCATCGCGACGAGTAATGACATCGGCGCGGGCTGATAATAATCGACCAACAATAGTTACCATGCCATCTTGTTCGCTGGCTTCAGCAATAGTAATCGGGTCGGAAGGGTTGGTTGTGGCCGCACTACCTTCTTGCAGAACGACGACGCGACTTGATTGGTTAATATTGAGCGAGCGCTTACCTTGGTATTCGTTTACCGTACAACCTTCAATGCGAACTATCGCGCCAACCTTTAGGTTTGCACTTGGCCCCCAATCCTTGTAATCCCAGCGCTCACCCTGGCCACTCCAAGGATTATCTTGGAGTGTTCCAAAAGCGATATTACGATCCTGTCCACGTACCGACTGGACAACTGGATTATGGCTGACAATTTTTACTTCAATAACGATATTCTTGTCATCGGCCGCCAATTCAGATAATCTCTCGACTTTTTTCATAGGGGCCGATGGCGCAGCGCTTTTTGTCTCTGCAACCACGATTCCCGCATGCGTTTGTACTTTACGAAGTACTGAACGCATTGCATCCTGTGGGGGAATAATGAATTCTGCTTGGTAGCGAGTGAATTCTTGACGAACCATTTCTTCATCGGCACTTGGTATTTGTGCGAGGACTTCTTTTACTGCCCTCTCAATGGCTTCGTCAGCCATGTAACACGACCTCCGACAGGCTTGTTATTCTCTCATCCCATAAGTGCCTGTGCGGAGGACAGGCGTAGGGTTGGCGTGCTGATTGCGGTAGACTGGACACTCCCTTAACCTCCATGACAATTATCCTAACACGACGGTTATTGAATGCTACGCTAGGAGTGGCAGAGGTGCATAGTTCCGGAAAAAGTGAAATTGAAGGTGATTTACAGATTAAGCTGGATTTACTCTAATTCCCTGCTTAAACAAGACATCTGGGACGTAAACTGAACCTCCACCCCAGCCGCCATGCGGTCGCGGTGAATCGCCGAGTGCTACTTCTTCGGCAAGACTTCGAGGTAGATTTCCTGAAATACCGGCTTGACGCAATGCACCGACTACCTCACCATCCTCAATTTTCAAGATATGACTGCTGGTAACTGAAAAATCGCCACTGGTTGGGTTGGCAGTATGTGCACCCATTACCGAGCCAACTAGATAACCATCAACAATTTCAGCGATCAGACCATCGCGAGGAATCACACGTTGACTTGAACATAAACTGAGGTTGGCAGCACTTGGAAAAGGAGGCCCCTCGTATGAATCTCGGCTAGCTGAGGCTGTGCTATCGGCAAACTCAACATTACCTAATGCAACCTGCTCTGCTGCATCTCGACCTGACCAAAGTGCACCTTTCAAAATCCCATTTTCAACTACGACATTTTTCCTTGTCGCCCTACCTTCAGCATCGCGCCCACCACTATCCTTGCCACCAGTCATTGTTCTGTCATCGATTAGAGAGAGGTGCTCGGCTAGTACTCCTTGCCCCATCTTATTGGTCCAAAAAGACTCGCCACGGGCTTGCCGGTCACCCAATGTGGCTTGAGGAACAATGGTGGCGAAAAGACCTCCGAGGGCTGAGTCAGTAAGGATTACTGGAGAATCCCCAACCTCTCCACCAGAAATTTGCTTGCGGCATTGCTCAGTCCACCAAATCGCATGCTCTACAACTCCCTCAGGATTTGTTATTACATGGCGTTTCGAATCACTATTCCAACCGCTAGTCAACAGGTCATCCTTGTCGATAGTTATCTGAACGCCGAGAGAATGGCTAGATTTCACCCCACTATCTTCGATACCTTCACTGGTTAGAATGGCTCCTGCAGAAATGCCTGCACCGACCCCCCCACCGGTTACGGTAGCATCTTGCGATAGATCAGCAGTTATCGATAACAAGTCATCGGCACTAGTGAGCAAATCAGTTGCAGTGAGAGTGTCTACATTAGTATCAAACATCCCTTCTATAGAAGTTGAACCGGAATCTGCTACGAGTTCAAATCCATCTATTTGTGGCGAGCGCCGTGCGATATCAAGCGCTTGTTCAACCGCACTTCTTCCGTTGTCAGGTCGAGCCAAATATGCATACCCATAGCGTCCATTTTCGACCACTCGAATACCATATCCTCCCTCACCACCTCCAGCTGCAAGGGCGATTTTCCCGTTTTCGATTTCTACTTGGATTCCATAATCTTGGCCAGCAATAATCTCCCATTGTGTGGCACCGGAAGTTTCGGCAATTTTTCCAAGCTTGTGGCAACCATCGAGCAGACGCTCAAGCGCAGAATCAGGCATGATCCCCATTGTCTCACCTCAGCCGACTAATGCATCGCGAATTCGCATACTTGGACCACCGTCACCTACAGGGACCATTTGCCCTTTACCGCAGAAACCGGGACTTGCAAGGCCACCTTTTCGGCATAACCCATCGACATTTGCGAGAATTTCCAAAGTCATTCCTGATACGCTAACGTCCTTGAGTGGAGTTGTAATCTCACCATTTTCAATGCGCCATGCTTCTTGGGCTGCAAATTGGAATGAACCGCGTCCAGTATCAACTTGGCCACCGCGTGAACCACAGGCATAAACTCCGTCAGACACGTCTTCCAGTAAGTCGTCTAAATCGCGATGCTTGCCTCCAAGAATCAAAGTATTAGACATCCTAACTAGAGGATGGTGTAAACCATCTTGAGCGCGCGCTCCACCGTTAGGTTCAATGCCAAAATGAGCAGCAGTTTCCCGGTTATTCAAATATTCATGAAGTACACCATCAACGATAAGACGTTTTGAGCGCGTGTCAAGTCCCTCATCATCAATTGGATACGCCCCATATCCTTCTTTGATGGTTGGGTCATCAATCACACTTACGATATCCGAGCCGATTTTTTGTCCTAACTTACCATCTAGACAAGAATCACCGGCTGCAACTAGGTCTGCTTCGCAAGGATGCCCGAGCGCTTCATGAATGTACACACCAGTCAAATCGGGGTCCGCCACTAAAGTGGTGCGTCCGGATGGAGCCCGCTCGGCAGAAAGGATTCGCAATACGGATTCAGAGCACTTGCGGCCAAGTGCTTCAATATCGGCATTTTCGACTGATTCAAAACCACCTCCACCGCCAATCCTGTTACGATATGATGCCACTTCTCCATCATCGCGAGCGGTTATGACCGCATTGGCAACAGTTCTCTGAAACGACCAAACACGATTCATTCCTTCGCTGGTCATTAATTCACTGTGGATATGTTCGTCGGAATATCCGGTAATGGTTGAAACAATTCGCTCATCGGTGCGAATCGCCGCATCAAGGTCATTCAATAATTGCAGTTTTTCCTCAAGCCCAACGTCTCGATTATCGTTTTTAGGCTTCCAATGAATTGAATCTTCAATTATTGGAATGTCAGCTAATACTACCGCATTATCTCTAGATCCACGTCTACTGGCTACTTGTTTCGCCAATGTAACAGTCTGCTCGACCGCTTGGCCAAGGCTGTCGATATCAGAAGAGGAGTGAACAGCCCAAGCACCATCGGCTAACACTCGTAAGGTTGCTCCGAGATCTTGACCAGGGATAGCACGTCGAAGTTCGCCATCGCGAACCGTTATGGAACAATTATTGTTGGCAACAATACGAACTTCGGCATATTCTGCACCGAATGAAGTAGCGCTGTCTAACCAGTGACTAACTTTACTCTCGTCAATAAAGCGCCCGCGTGAAATATCGCTTCCTCCACCCCGTTGACTAGAGACTACCATGAATGTGCTAAGATAAAGGAGGGTATTAGACCCTCGCAAAGAAAAACCTCAACCAAAGATATCTGCACCCTGAATATGTGCTATGAAGAAATTCTCTAATTCGTCTTCTCGGAGGTTTTGCAATATTTCATCACCGTCTTCAAATGCACCGAGCCTAATTAAACCTGAACGAGTGGGTTCTGGGTTTGAATTACCTAGTGAAAAGGCACAGATAGACTCTAGGGATTTAGCTGTAGAAAGCAAATTTTCTCCCTCTTCATTTTGAAATACATCGGGTAGTTCGTCTCCATCGGATGTTTCAGGAAGAAAAACCAGCCAGCCCCGTATATCACCATCGCACAATCCGGCGCGCTTGAATCCTTGTGAAATATGGTGGGTGCCCCCAACGAGACGAAAAAACTCTCCATCAACCGCATTACTGCGCATTGATCCTCTCTCACGTCTACGTTCAAGGGCCAACCACGCAGCCCATAGGTGACGGTTTCCCGCGACAGATTCATCAGCCATCAATAGCCAATTTTCACTTTCGCGGACAGATAGAAAGGTTTGGATAATCGACGAATCCTTTGAAACTGGCTCATCAAAGAGAACTTGCCAAACTGGAAATTTAGGGACCGCCACACCCCTCGCAGGGATTTCTCCATCATCAATCAATTCCCTCACCTTGCAAAGGCTCATCATCTAGTCGTTGTTCGGGCACATTTTCTTCCTTAATTGCTAGGATTTCTCTTACATTATTGAGAAGATTGTCAACCAAGACAGGACCCCAACCACGTAGTGAAATCAGCCGGTCAAGGTCGCGTTCGGATAATTCTAGCAAATCTATAGGTCGGCGAACACCAAAATTCTGCAATGTACGTGCTCGAGAACGTCCGATATTCTTCATTGTCACCAAATCAAGAAGATCGGCACGGCAACCGTGCCGAATGCGATTTCGCAAGACCTCAATGGATTGAATTAATTCTGAAACGAATGATTGATGCTCATCAAGGAAAATGTCGTCGACAGCAACTAATTCCTTTGCCGAGTATAGCAACCATTCCATCAATTCAATGCGTGCCCGCATATCACCTGGGGTAATTCCCATTCGCTTCTCAATTTCACGAGCGGTATTTTCATCGCTCCACATTTCAAGTACCCAACTAGATTTTACCGTCCCTAGATAGCGATCCTCAAGGCTGATTTCATACAATATCCCATCTTCTTCCGCGCTCCCCTTGACGTGCAAATCATCACGCTCTGAATCGCGTGCCCAAAATCCGATGAAGTCAGGAGTTGTTGCTGCGAGAAAGATTAGGCCAAAATTGGTCACTTCAAGTTCCATATCACTACGGCCAATTCGCCTAACTGCTCGCCGCAAACCGGTACGCAAAATTGTAGCAGATAATGGATCAATATACAATTGAGAGGTGCGGATCCCGAAGGTGGTCGCCTTGTAAGTCATCGCCGGTTCATCAACGGTTTTCACCCTCAGTGGCAAGGTCAATTCTAATTCATTAGCACGTTGGAAACCAACATTAGGTTGAGGATACGCAGAGGTTCGGCGTGTCACAACTTTGTTCTCTTGGTTTGAATCAAGGTCCACCCCAGTAGTAGATTTGGCTGCAGCCACCCACGCCGGAATCTCGTCATCCCAATCATTCTCTGATTTCGGCACTTCATCATCAAGAGATTGCGAGTATTTTTTTGCTAGGCCTTCATCAACACCGGCTCTAATAATGAAATTCTCTTCTACAAGCCATGCCAACATTGAATCAATTCTCTCCTCAAGAACTTGTTTTGGTTGAGTATGTCCCAAAAAAGTTGAGGCAAAGAAAGAGCGTATCGCTTGCCGGCTGTTCAGCCCACCGTTGGCAATTCCAGCTAGAAGGTGAACTCGCATCGGTGGGTCGGCAGCCAATTTGGAAACCACTTTTTCAGGATCTCCTTCGATATAGCGTTCTGCTACCATATCAGCTTCTTCGAGAGGTTGATTGCTTTTGCACAATAACCATGCTTCACCGATTGAGTCATAGCGAGGACGCCCAGCTCGTCCTAACATTTGCTTCACCTCCATTACAGAGAGCCATTGACTCATTCCACCGTCCCATCGCTTTAGATCGCGAATAAGAACTCGGCGGGCTGGCAGGTTTACACCGGCTGCTAAGGTGGGCGTGGCAATAATTGCCGCAATGAGGCCGCGCTTGAAGCCTCTTTCAATCAGCCGCCGCTGTTTTGAAGTCAATCCAGCATGGTGGAATGCGACACCTCCTTTTACCGCGGCAACCAAAACATCGCCCATGCTTGAGTCGCTTTCGGAAGATATATTTTCAGCTAATTTGCTCAGTCTGACTAGCCTTTCAGGGTCCTCTTTGGTGAGATATTTGCGACACCTTTCGGCTAATTTCCTGGCCTCGGATTGTGCACTCCGCCGGGTTGAGACGAAAACAATTAGTTGGCCTTCTGAATCCAAGGTGTCGAGTAGGGCGCACCATGTGGGTGCACTTTTAGGCCCGGCGAGTTGCCGTGGTGGTGGCAGTGTTGCTTCTCCGGATAATTCAGAAGTTATCCTCTTGCGAGCTTCAATACACCCTTCTACCATGGTTGCCATTTCCAAGGTAACTGGTCGCCAATTGGATGTAATCAATTCAGCATTCAGCCATGCCGCCAACTCTTGGGAGTTGGCGACTGTAGCCGAAAGGGCAATGATCTGCGCACTCGGCCGCCAATGACGCAATCTGGCTAAATTTACCTCCATTGTTGGGCCACGATCTCCATCGTGAATCAAATGAAATTCATCAGCTATGACGATGCTGACATTTTGGATAATATCTGGCCGGGATCTCATTATTGAATCCAACTTTTCGGAAGTGCATACAATAATGTCGCTGCCGCCGACATTTTTCGCTTCTCCATCCCGATCACCAATTCCTAAACCAACCTTCAGTCCAAAGGGTTTTGAGAGTTCAGTTAATTCATCATATTTCTCACTAGCCAATGCTTTCAATGGTACAATGTATATTGCTCGGCTATTAAGTTCGACATCAAGTAATTTTTTCAAAATGGCGAGATAGGCAACTAAAGATTTTCCCGATGCGGTGGGAATCGCTAGCAATGTATTGCGTCCAGAAAGGACTGCAGGCATTGCTTCAGCTTGAGGTGGATATAATTCAGTAATGCTCCAAGTGTTGGAAAGAAATTCAGCAACACCGGCAGGGAGGGCAAGACCAGCAACTCCTTTTTCTGCCTCCATAACACCTGATAGTGGCAAGGGTTCAAAATGAACGCGATGGTATATTCCGAGAATTGCGCTGGCGATAAGGTAAAGGCTGGAGTCTTTGCATAGGGTATCATGGACAATGAGACCCGCGATATTATTGAAGCGCGACTATCTGTTTTTGATGATGAACCTGACCTAAATGATTGGGTTGAGATTTTCTCAGGTGCACTTATGGCAATGATTGGTTTATTCTTCTTACTAAATCCTGGAACTAGTGGAACTGAATTTATGCAATGGTTCTCATCTGCAGTAGTAGCAATTGGTGCAGTTTGGGCTGGTCATGGATTGAAGGATATGGCAGTCAAAGAAATCCGCCGCAGCATCGCTGTTCTTGAGGCAACAGGCCGACAAGATTCGGTCGATTACGGATTGATTCGTGATGTTTTGATGCACCCAGGTCAGTACAAGAGATTCTTACTTGAAGCCTACGAAAGGGCCTTTGAGGACGGCGTTATTTCAGATGATGAGTTAGTTGAATTGCAAGCAATACAAACCGCACTTGGACTTAGTGACGAAGAAGCAGCAATGTTGGCGACTCGTGCGGCCATCAATTCGGCCATTAGAGATGGTAAGGTCAGTGACGATGAATTAGCATTAATCACCGATGCTGCAAGCAAGGCTAAATTGAAGAAGGCAGACATCGCTACCATTACTAAAGCATTAGAAGATGGAAAAATCGACGATTCTGAGAAAGAGATGCTCAATGAACTTCTCGGCAAGGTTTGATCAAGCTTCTACTCGAACATCGAGCAAGATGCAGTCGCATTGACGACATTTGTAGCGCCCATTCGACTTGTTCCGTCGTGGGTGAATACGTTGACAAGTAGGGCAGAACCAATTCCAATTGGCCAAACTATTCCTCAAGTAGTCGGTAAATTCCCTTCCTCTTCGTCTTGCTGAATCATCAGTCCACTTGATCTCTAAGCGTTTGAACTCCTTTCCGTGATTGGGAAAACCTAGGCAGTGACAATACTCGTGAAATAAGACATATTCACCATAGTTTCGCCACTCATCCAAGAGCAATTGGCGATGCAAGTCTACCTTGCGGATATCTGTGGGCCCTAGTTTTCCCTCCAAGTCCAAATTAGGTAAGAAACGTGTAACTCCGTGCCTTTGAGTAGCATCTCGGCGTAGAAAACCAAGTTTGATTTTCGCTAATTCATCAATATCAGTGCGGTGAAATCCTAAATCGAGCATTCGCACCAATACTTCGTCCCTCATCTCTTCAAGGCTCATAATAACACCTAATTCCAGCGGTGATGAGCAGGATGGCCTTCTTTTACCGCGACGAATAATCCAGAACCGGTTGCACAGACTTTACCCGCCGCAATTAATTCCATTTCGACTTTAGCACGGTCGGCACCTAACTCTGTAATTTGTGAAGTGATATGCAATTTTTCGCCATGTGGCGTAGGGCGTAATAATTTCACGCTATATCCAGCGGTAACCGTGCACGGTGGCTCACTTTCACCACTGGCATCCATTAGGGCTATTGCTGCGGTCCAATTGCCATGGCAATCTAGTAGTGAACCGATAATTCCGCCATTAATCATTCCAGGAAATGCTTGATGCTCATCATTTGGTTCAAAGAACATTTCCAGTCCATTTTCAATTCGGTAAGAATCTATTTGCAACCCTTTCTCATTTGCGGGTCCACAGCCAAAACAAATTGATTTTGGAGCGTATTTTCTCTGCACTCCCACCTCGCCCATATGAATAGGGTGATGGAGGGAGGAAGATGAACCCGTCGACATCAACAAGGGGTCACATTCATGTTGGATATGGATTGGGCAAGGTCATGGAGGACGAAAAGCCGACTTCACCGAGTTCGGATTCTCCTGATGATGAGCCGGTGGAAAAAAACCCGGCACTTGAGGTTGAAATTCAAGAACAGGTAGATTCTAAGAGTAAAGAAAACTCCCCATCTAAGAAGAAAAAGACTTCTTCAAAACGTAAACCTAAGCCTATTGCAAAGCGTAAAGTTAGACTTGCTCATGAGCTCCCGAGTAAAAGACGTCGAGCGATTAAGGAGGCGATGGAAGATCACAAAGCAGAGCATAAAGACGAGTGGGATCGTTCTTCTGGAGTCAAAACTCATGTTCTCATGCGAAAGCGGATTAAACCAGGAACAATGCGTTCATTCACAATACCTCTTCTTGATACGAATCTAGGGGATTCGTGGAATATTCCCATCACTGTCATCAATGGCTCAAGACCTGGTCCAACAGTTACTATTTCGGCAGGGATTCATGGTGATGAATTGACCGGGCCAAGTGCCTGTTCACATCTATTATCGACCACAATGACCGACCCAGTCCGAGCCTTAGACCCTCAACATGTTGCTGGAGTTATTCGAATCTTACCAATAATCAATTTACCTGGTTATCGTAATATGCAACGAGATTTTCCCGATGGTCGTGATTTGAATCGAGAATTCCCAGGCCGAATCAAAGGTAGTACTACTGCTCGAGTTGCTTATCGAGTTTGGAATGATTTGATTACAGGTACTGATTATTTGGTCGACTTACATAGTGCGGCCAAAGGCCGTAGTAATATGCCACAAGTTCGTGCTTATCTCTCTGATGCCCATTCAAACATCATTGCTAAGGCCTTTGGAATAGAGGTGATTCTAGATTCAAAACCACCACGAGGTAGTTTGCGTCGGGTGGCGATGGAACATGGAATAGGAGCCCTCACCTACGAAGGTGGTGGTGCCGATAGTCTTGACCAAGAATCTGTACAGGTGGCTGTCAATGGAGTGCTCAACGTCTTGCGAACTTTACATGTGATTCCAGGTAATCCTACACGTCCCAAATTTAGATTGCTAGCTAGTGGTTCAACTTGGTTACGAGCCAGCGAAGGTGGCTTGCTTGATATGCACGTAGAGCCATCTTCAGTTGTGCAACAAGGCGATGTTGTTGCCAAAATCACTGACCCCGGAACTCCTGGTCTTTCGGTTGACATTGTTGCACCAAAAGATGGCCTTCTAATTTGTACTGCAACGAATCCATTTGTTACTGCAGGTGCACCGGTAGGGCATTTCTTACCATTGGCCAAGCATCTTGACCTAGTATTAGATCAATGTGACGAGGAAAGCCGTTTTATTGTCGCTGGTTCTGAAGAAGAACCGGTATGGCGAGAAGAGGATATTGATGAAATCTCCCTTGAAGGTGAATGGTCAGGAGGCTCGGTAGATGCTGAATGGCGAAATGAGTGGGTTAGCAATGGCGCTGGAAGTGAATCTGGAGAAGCAGGTGAGGAAATCCCTCGCCGTCGGACCAAGAAAAAGACCAACAAATAATCATGAATTGTTGAAATCTTCAATCGCCGCCATTACTTCAGTGTCATCCATTAATCGACGCTGACCTTTGGCAATTTCAAACATATGAGATACCAACTCATCGGAAACTTCGTACCCACGTTGTTCAAGCCACCAGACAATATTTGAGCGCCCACTCATATGGCCGATACGAATTTTTTGTTGTAGGCCGAAATCCTGTGCTGGTACTCCCGAATAGACACGGTCAGCTAACCAATGGTCACCTTTCTTCATCGCCTTGATAACCGCTGAAGCATGAACTCCTGTGCCGGTCTCAAACGCATCTTCACCGAATACTGGATAATTTCGTGGTAGTGCAACTTCGACATATTCGTGAGCCTTACGCATGTATTCATCCAATGCAGTCAAGTCATTATCGATTACACCCATCAATTTGAGATTAACCAGAGTCTGATCAAGCGGAGCATTCCCCGCGCGTTCACCAACTCCTAAAGCAGTGCCATGAATTACATCAGCCCCTGCTTCGACCGCGGCAAGATTGTTGGCAACCCCTAAGCCTCGATCCTGATGACCGTGCCAGTTCACTTCGATATCCCTTCGTTTTACTCCTGCGTCTGGAATTACTTCATCTTGGATGAAGGTGAGTAATTTTCTTACGCCATTGGGGGTGACGTGACCACATGTATCACATACACAGATTCGATCGGCACCTAATTCAATGGCCCTAGTGTAAATCGCTTTGACATCTTCTGGTTTACTCCGGGTTGTATCTTCGGTCACGAACATCACGGGAATATCAGCCTCGACAGCAAAACCAACCGCTGATTCTAGGGTCGAGAGGAGTTTTTCCATAGTCCAATTTTCTGCGAATTGTCGAATCGGACTAGTACCAAGGAAAGCACTGGCTTGAATTTGTATTTCGTGCTTGGCTTGTAACTCAACAAGCGGCTCTATGTCACCAATCACAGTTCTTACAGCGCATCCTGGACGGATTTCAAAATCATTTTCTTTGATGTGGCTCAACATTGAATCAATATGGTCTATGTGAAAAGGTCCTGCTCCAGGTAATCCCAAGTCGACCTTTTGCAGGCCAAGTTTTTCCATATATGTGAGCAATTCAATTTTCTGTTCAATGGTCGGATTGCGAGCACTTGGGCTTTGCAAGCCATCTCTTAGAGTTTCATCATCAAACCAAACTCCATGTGGATGGTTGGCGGGATTGCGTGAAAAATCATAATCGATTACATTCCAATCATAAATCAAATCACTTTCTTGCATGTTACTCACCAAGCCTGCTATGCATCGGATGATGCACCGCTATGTCTTGAACCTCACGCACCGAATCTCTGGCTAGGCGGCTACTCTTCTTCGCCCTCTCCAGTGACCTCTAAAACAGGCTCCACATCATCTTCATCGACAAGTTCGGCTGGCAAGCGTGCAGAAAAGATGATCTCGTCAACAAAACCACCTTTGTCACGATCTCGTAATTCCATTACACGTGTACCCTTGGTAGCCTTTCCTGTAGTTTCTTTTGTTTGGTCTGCACTAACTCGAATCATCATACCCTTGGAAGTTAGCAAGAATAACTGGTCACCTAAATCAGGTATGGTATGAACTCGTACAATTTCATCTTTAGGTTCCTCATTCAACTTCATGGTTCCAACTCCACCAGCACCCCGGCTGGTTTTCCGATAACCATCGCGCTCTTGCTTACATTTACCGGTTCGTTCATCTATAACCTTCTCACCATTATCATCCAGTACGTCATGCATCTCACCATCACCTAGACGACTTCGCTTCGCCATTCCGAACTTTGAAAGTGTGAGAACATGTGTTTCCTCATTCGAGGTTGCAATCATCCCAACAACGGAATCACCTTCTTTTAATCTCATTCCACGAACACCTGCGGTCACTCTTCCCTGAACCTTGACAGTAAAAACAGTCGCTCCATCATCCTTAACTTTCGTTTCACTGGGTTTGAATCGGCATGCTTTACCATTTCTGGAAACTAGGACCACGTGGTCATCATCAGTAGATTCGCGAACCGCAACAAGTGTATCTGTGTCACTCTTGAATTTTAATGCATATTTTCCATTTCGATTGATTCGGGTATAATCTTCAAGTTTGGAACGCTTTACGACGCCTTCATGGGTTGCAAATATCAGATAATGTCCATCAGGATTTTCTTGTAGTTCCTTGGATATTGGCAGAATTGTAACGACCTTTTCATCTTCACGTAATCTTTCTATTAGGTTTCGTATGTGACTACCTCGGCTGTGGCGACTTCCTTGCGGAGTTTCCCATGCCTTTAGTCCGTAGACACGACCTTGGTCTGTGAAGATGAGGAGTCTATCTTTGCTGAAACATGTCAAGATGGATTTGGGGAAGTCTTCATTCTTCGTGGTGACTCCTTTGAGACCCTTTCCACCACGATTCTGCACGCGGAATGCTTCTACAGGGAGATGACGAATGTAATTATCCTCGGAAAGTGAAATGACGATTGCGCGTTCTTCGACGAGGTCTTCACGGTCCATTGAAAGTGGCATAGGGTCAACATTGGTACGACGTTCATCCCCATGTTTCTCGACCATTTCATCTAATTCGGTTAATAGAATCTCCAACTGCCGGCTACGACTTGCTAGAATTGAGTTATATTCAGCAATGGCAGTTTGGAGTTCATTGAATTCATCATCTACTTTCTTAGTATCCATTTTTGAGAGTTGGTAAAGTCGACGTTCTGCAATTGCTTTGGCCTGTGGCTCAGTGAAATCAAAGGTGGCAATTTTTCCAAATTTAATCTCACCACGCAATATTTGCTCAAAATGTTCGCGACTATCCGCGCCCTTTCCAGCAGCAACAACATCATCAATGCGTGCTTGCGCTTTGACAAGACCTTCAAGGACATGTGCGCGAGCCTCAGCTTTCACGAGATCAAATTGTGTGCGGCGTCGAATGACTTCTTCACGATGACGTACGTATGCATGCAGTATCATAGGTAGTGTAAGTTGTACTGGTTGTTTGTTGATAATGCCCATCATATTAGCTGAGTAGGACTCCTGTAGGCGACTAGAACGGTACAACTGGTTCAGTACGGCATGTGGGTCAGCATTTTGTTTGATTTCAATGACTACGCGAATACCTTCCTTACTTGACTCATCTCGAATATCCCTGATTCCCTTGACGGTTTCTTTGCTGACCAGTTCCGCGATACCTTCTAGCATACCCGCTTTCTTTACTTGATAGGGAATTTCGTGAACAACAATACGTTTACCATTGTCATCATCGAATACTTCACAATGTGCCCTAACGTGGAATCTGCCGTGTCCAGTTTCGTACATGTCACGAATACCGTCGATGCCATGGATGGTTGCACCAGTGGGGAAATCTGGGCCCCTCATATGTTGCATATATTCGCCAATATCAATAATGGGGGGGGTTTCAGGGTCACTATTTTCATCTCCCTCTTCAATAATTCTGTCAATGTGCAAATGGACAGCAGAAGCTACTTCCGTGAGGTTATGTGGAGGGATTTTCGTGGCCATACCGACAGCAATACCATCGCTACCATTGAGGAGTAGGTTAGGCAAGCGGGCTGGCAATACCTGCGGCTCTTGTTCAGATTCATCGAAATTTGGTTGGAAATTAACAGTATCTTTCTTTATGTCGTCTAACATATGCTTTGACAAGCGGTCAAGCCGACTTTCAGTATATCGCATCGCAGCAGCCTTGTCTCCATCAATACTTCCGAAATTACCCTGTCCATCAATTAGTGGATATCGCAAACTGAAATCTTGTGCCATACGAACCATCGTATCGTAGATTGATTGGTCACCATGAGGGTGAAATTTACCCATGACTTCACCAACTGAGCGGGCTGATTTGGAATATGAACGGTCAGATGTGTGCCCGGCCTCGTACATACCATACAAAACACGGCGGTGAACCGGCTTCAAACCATCGCGAACTTCGGGCAATGCACGTCCAATTATGACTGACATTGCATAGTTAATGTATGACGTTTGCATCTCTTGATCGACTGTGTGTCGAACTTGATTATCGGTTGGGTTTTCAGGTAAATCATCATCACTCATCATATCACCTCATATATCCACTTCGGCCTCTGCCGCATGTAATTCAATGAAGGCACGACGATCAGGTACATCATCACCCATCAATGTTTCAAAGAGTGCTGACGTTTCTCCATCGTCATCGAAGTTTTTTGCTGTAACCTTTAGCAAAGTTCGATTAATTGGATCCATGGTAGTTGTCCAAAGTTGATCTGGGTTCATTTCTCCAAGACCCTTGTAACGTTGGATGCCGATTTTCACATCTGGATTGCCTACTCGGAATTCATCGATGATTTCATCTCTTTCAGCATCTGTATATGCATATTTTGAGGTTCTCCCGCGCGTCACCATATAGAGTGGTGGTTGAGCAATAAACACATTTCCATTTTCTATTGCAGGCCGCATGAACCGCCAGATAAATGTGAGAATCAGTGTGCGAATGTGTGCACCATCGACATCAGCGTCAGTCATGATAATGATTTTTCCATATCGAAGTTTTTCGACATCGAAAAAGGTCTCAGTCTCAGCAAGTTCTTCTTCACCTTCTGCTAATTCAGGGGGGTTTCCAACTCCAGCGCCGAAGGCCTTAATCATCGTTTGAATCTCATTATTTTGGTATACTTTCGCTTGATTTCTAAGTTGCCTTTCTACATTGAGAATCTTACCACGAAGTGGTAATATCGCTTGTGTCCGTCGGTCTCTACCTGTTTTTGCCGAGCCACCAGCAGAATCACCTTCGACGACATAAATTTCGCATTCAGCGGGGTCCCTTGATTGGCAATCAGCTAATTTACCTGGTAGGCCGCCGCCTTCAAGAACTCCTTTGCGTCGAGTCAATTCACGAGCTTTCCTTGCTGCTTCTCTCGCTTTACTGGCTAGTAGCCCCTTCTCAATGATAGATTTGGCGATTTGAGGATTCTCTTCTAAGAATTCGCCCAATTTTTCGTTAACAATTTTTTCCACAACTCCCTGCACTTCACTCGAAACCAATCTATCCTTGGTTTGACTTGAAAAGGAAGGATCAGGATGCTTAACGCTGATTACCGTAGCGATACCTTCCCTAACATCATCGCCTGATAATTTATTCACATTCTTGAGTAGGTTGCGATTTTTTGCATAACGATTCATGGTCCCAGTAAGTGCACTACGTAATCCAGAAAGGTGAGTTCCACCATCCCGATTACGAATAATATTGGTAAAGCATAGTATCGATTCGTTATATGCATCTGACCATTGCATAGATACTTCAACAAAAACTTCACCAACATCGTCAACTTCGACCGAACCTTCAATGTGAACTGGCTCTGAATGAATCGGACTACGCCGCTCATTCAGTTGCTTAACGAATTCAGATATGCCGCCATTATAGCGGTGCTCAACAGGTTGAGAATCGTTGTCCCTCTCATCTTCAAGGGTAATCAATAACCCTGCATTTAGGAATGCACGATGCTGCAAAACGGTGTTTAATTTGTCGAAATCAAATTCTGTAATGGTGGAGAAAATCGTCAAATCCGGCTTAAATCTAATCGTTGTTCCAGTATCTTCGCTATCTCCAGTGGCAACCAATTTGGAAACTGGCTCGCCGAGTTCATATCGCTGTTCCCATACTTTTCCTTCTCGAAAAATGGTCATCTGTAGCCATTCGGAAACTGCATTCACAGCCGAAACACCGACGCCGTGAAGGCCGCCAGAGACTTTGTAACTTGCATTATCAAATTTCCCACCGGCGTGTAATTTTGTCATGATGACTTCGGCCGCACTCATTTTGAATTCCGAATGTTCTCCAACTGGAATCCCCCGGCCTTTATCAGAAACTGAAATTGAACCATCTGAATGGATAATGACTCCTACGGCGTCATTGTATCCGGCAAGATGCTCGTCGACCGAGTTATCGACGACTTCAGTTACGCAGTGGTGAAGTGCTGAACCATCATGAGGGTCGCCCAAATACATCCCTGGTCGTTTGCGAACAGCCTCAAGGCCCTCCAAAACTTGTATGTCATCTGCCTCGTATTTGCCCTCATTTTCGGATTGCATAATATCGCCCCCTCAGGGTATCCGTAGGATACCCTGTGTTCACAATTATCTTGGGGTGTTAGCGGTTATTAAAGACTGTCATTAGACCTACTGGGAAAGCTGAAATTATGGCGAATAATGTTATTCCAGTATTACAATTTGAATTCACTTCCTCGCCACCATGATAGTCACCGTTAAGAATGGGATGCGGCACGGGCGACTCAATGAACGAGCCGTTAGTCTGCGTATCCTTTGAGGGCGTAACCGTTGAAGAGATTCTTGAAGAGGCGGCTCGGGCAAATTTGGCTGGTGCTGACTTAGCCGAATTGCGCTTTGATAGGTTATTTTTAATCCGTCCTGAAGTTGAAGAAGATGCTGCTGAAGAAGAAGAAGGCGATGAAGACTTGTACATTGATGAGAATATTTGGGAGCGTCGTGCGGCTGAAGATATAGATGCCGAGGAAGTAATCACATATTTGAAAGACGGAATTCCTTTACCTGTGATTTTCACTTGCAGGCCAACCTCAGAAGGCGGTTTTTATCCAGGTGATGAAAAGTCTCGTTTGGCAATACTTGAAACTGCAATTGAGAGTGAGGTAACTTGGGTTGATTTGGAAATGTCAATCAATTCCAAGAAGCGGAAGAAACTTCTTGAAAGTGCTCACGCAAAAGGAGTCAAAGTAATTGCTTCAGTACATGGCATTGATGGTGTACCAAGCAGTTCGGAAATCGTCGATACAGTCAAGGAAAATGCTGAACATGGCGATTTAGTCAAATGTTGTTATCGTTCTTCAAATCACCAAGAAAGCCTTCCTATTATTGATGCTGCTGATGCTCTTACCGACGAAGATATTGATACCGCAATAATGGGCTTAGGGCCAGGTGGAGATTGGACTAGAATCCACGCTCCATTGCTCGAACAAGCGATGGTATACACTACTTTGAGAAATGATTTCAAACTCTATGAAGAGGGATTAATCAACGTCAAAGATGTTCGCGATGCTTGGATATTACTCGAGTACTGAGTAATCTTTTTCGGTTGACAAATCCGAATCAATGCTCATTTCTTGTTCTGCCTCGGTATTCAATGATGGCATAAATTCGACACCTGTTTCGACCAACCCCGTTTTGTGATATTTGCTGTGGATTACCACTGGTACAGCCAAAAATGAGACCAATACTGCGGTACAAACGAGTGTTACCGTCCAAGTAGGTACTATCATTCTTTCTTCAACCATTATCGTAATGTCAAGCTCAATGTCGACATTAGGGTCGCCAGCATCGCTATCTCTCGCATTATCCCATCCGTCTACGACCAAATAAAATTCATCGACAGAAATTGAATTAGAGCCATAATAGTCGTTATTGTAATCATATTCAATTTGATCAAGAGAGGTAGAAAAAGTAACTTCTGTCAAATCCTCATAGGCATGAACATCGCGATATGGCCTCCAAGACCAAAAAGAACCACTGCGCCACTCTGGAGGAATTTCGCTTAAATTGAATAATTCTCCCCATTGATTGTTAGCAGCAGAAAAAGAAGTTTCATAACGGCTCCAATCTTCTCCTGTCATTAAGTAGACATCTACTGGCGCTGAAATACTAGAATTATGTGCTGATGTAGTTACGCAAAATGTGTATGTATAGCCAGTCGTCAAATTGATGCGAATGCCTTCTGACGTACCATTCTCGACAATTTTTGAAACATGAAACCCATTGGTCAATTCGTCAACACGGTTTACATTAGAAGGTTCAGACCTTTGATTTGAGTTTTGCATTCCTTTTTTGACACGTTGATTACCTTCTTCCTCATCATAATATTCGTCCCAATCTTGGTACACAAGAGAAGCATTTGCGACATTGACATCCCAGATTGCAGATGCTTGTGATGAACAGGAACCTGCGGCTTTGGCTGAGCCAATGATGGCCGTTGGAAATGCTGGAATAATTAAGGGGATAATAAGAATCAAGCAATAGGAAAGCGCGGTAAATTGTCGCCTACGTCCACAACGAAGCATCGCTACCGTGTTGAACAGGTGAGAGGGGGTTGATGCACCTTTCGGCTCTACAGGCAGGTAAATCAACGCCTTCGGTTACTTCTTACCGGTCTAATATAGCCTGAATCCATCGCCCTACGCTCTTCCTTAGAGAGAATTTTCGGAGTAGGTGGTGGCTCGTGATGGTCCATGCCGAGGAATCCACCTTCAACCTCGACCTTATCGACGTCATAGGATTTTGCCGCTTCTTCAGCATCCTCTTCTTCAGAGATTGCAGGTACGCGCATCACCAGCCATCCTAGAATCAAGACTGCGGCGATCAATCCGAATACAAATGCCGATTCACCACCAGCTTGTGCCAGCCAAGAGCGCCAGTTTTCCCACTCAAAGTTTGACAGTGTAGTCGCTTCATCGGGAGTGCGAAGAACTTCAATTTCAAGATAGCCGATTGAGCAAGTTTCCATATTGTCGCAGACTTTAACGCTGACAAGGTATCTTCCGCTTTCGTTGAAAACATGAGAAAATCGTCCATCATCAGAAGGAGTTGGCGTCCAAATCCCTTCATCACCATCATCGAAATTCCACCATATTTGTGTTGCACCTGATAGTCGGACGCGGTCATTTGTTGCACCATTTGTCACATCATTATCACGCCACAAGATAACGTTTGATTCAAATTCTGGATCGGAAACATTGACTTCAAAAATCGTTACTTCTCCTTCTGTTGGATTTTCATCAGCAATGATATTATTGACGCTGGGTGGTTGGTTAACCATTACTGTTAGCCGCATTGTAGTCGTATCGCCGCTCTCAAAGTCATCTCTCACGGTCAAAGAAATAATGTATGTGCCTGGAGATTCAAACGCATGCCACGGGTGCGAGTCGTGGCTTTGTGCAGTTCCATCTCCGAAATCCCACATATATTCAATCAACCCATTCCAATCTGAGTCTTGTTTGTCGAAGGCTACACTAGTGCCGATGAATCTATTATCGCCATCACGAGTGCCGCTTGAATCAAACCAAAGAAGAGTTCCTGCTGCGACATGAATTGTACCGCTGTCATCAAACGTTTGCGAATAGTTTTCAGCCATCCATCCTTCACCGCGTGCGGTTGATGAATTTACCAATTCATTTCCACTCCAAGCCTCTAGCAATCTAATATTGATGACTGGTTTAGGATTCGCAACACGTACTACGAGGACTCTAGGCAATGATTCCTCGCCACTTTCATCGGTTACGATGAGACTCACGGTGTAGGTTCCAGGGTTTGTGAAGTTGTGTGAGACTTGGGCTTGAGAAGAATTAGTTCCATCGCTGAATGTCCAATTGAATGAAAGCACAGATGAGTCGGGGAGAGTCCCATCTGCATCAAACGAATCACGACCATCAAAGGTGTATGTGGTATCAGTCATGGCATCAACTTCTCTAAAATCAACCGTTGGAGAACCGAGTGTAGAACTCTCTCGTACATCGATTTCAGCGACCGGAACTTGGTTCATCACCACTACATTGAGAGTTACTTGAGTTTCTCCACCATCGTCGTCAAATCCTGAGACTACTACGCTCTTTAGGCCCTCTTCTCGCCAAGATACCCAAGGTTGGACCAAATTACTAGAGGTATGTCCAAAGTCACTATTGCGAGATACCCCTGTAGAGGATAGGTTGACTCCTCCAGCAAATTGCCAATTATAACTAGTCATCTCACCATCATCATCGGCATACATTGCTGGCATTTGCAAAGGAGTCAAAGTATCGACAACCATAGTTTCGTTGAACAATATTCTCGGAAGCCGGTTGTAGACGTGAATATATAGAATGGTAGAAGCCTCGTTTACCGAGTCATTCACGGTTAGCGTCAAGGTATAATTGGTGCCAGAATTATCTCCTTCAGTCCATTCGTGATTGGCTGAATAATCACCAATTCCTCCTTCACTGGATCCATCTCCCCAATTCCATTGATAATTGAGATAATCAATCGGTACGTTATCGCTTGATTGGCCTGCTGAAAAGAGAATCCGTTGGAAGGTTTTGATTTGAATAGATTCTCCGACCACTTGTCCATTGATTGTGATCACCGGTATTGGAGGAGTATCATCTCGTACGGTTAGGTTAATCGCTTGTAAATCGCTCCACATACCACCTTGGTCTTGAACGCGCAATGTGACTATGTAATCTCCAACTGAAGGGAAACTTCGTACAGGACTCTTCAAAGTTGAATTGTTTCCATCGCCGTATGACCAAAGGTATGCTACTGGATTATCGACGTGCGGCAAGGTGTTATTTGTGGTTGAAACACCCCAGTAATCGTAACCTTCACCCTTGAATTGGACATTCTGCCAAGTAAGTGTTGAATTGGGGTCGATTGATCCATTCACAATTGGCAACATATTTTCTAGTGAAAAAGTTGAACTGGAAATTTGATTGACTACATCTCCGAGTAAATCTCGCATGATAAATCTAAACGAGTATTGGTCTGTAATTGCTGGAGTGAACCAAATTGAAGTTGGAACTGCAACTCCGCCACCGGCCGACACTCTTGTCTCAAGAGAATCTACGAGTTGATTTGCTTGGTTGATAACTTGAACCTCGACATCGAGATCTTCAAAGAAGGCATTGCTTAAGACGGTAAATTCAAGTTTTGCGGTATCAATTAATCCATCACCATCACGGTCACTAGTATCGCTACTGTTGAGATTCAAAGATGCAGGAGCGGTAATTCTCGCGGCTTCGATATCGATGCTTCCGGAGGGGTAGGTCGTGCCACATGAATTGTAGTCGCAATCTCCAACACTACTTGCATACCATGTTGCTACCCAAACTTCGTCAGTAATATTCCCAAAGCCTGGTACAAGGCCAGTGCCAACCATATTGTTGAATTGCATATCCGAGACTGTGAATAGGCCATCTGTGGCAGAACGTGTCAAAATTCTGCCTTCCATGTTATTGACGTCGGCGGTAACTCGGATGGTCAAAGGTGCGGGAGCGGCATTACCTGGAGTCATTTTGAATACCCTAACGCCCCATCCTTCAATCGCATTACCAGTAGATGACCAAGGGGTAGACCAATCAGAATTAGTGGCTGCTGGCTGAATTTTGCAGAAAGCCCCACCAGAACAAATATCGGTCAAGGCTAAATTAGACATCCCGTAAATTCCTTGACTTGAATCCAAAGTTGCTGCTATAGTGAAATTGGCGAACATATCGTCGAAATTATCACCAAGAATATTTGGTGAACCACTCGGTGGTGAACGCCCGAGATTTTCAATTGCAGTGGCCCCGACTGCGGTATCGGCGACGAGGTTGCGTATTGCCGGCCCTCCGCCAAGATGGTCGGCTAGATAGAGCATGAAGATGAATCCGCCACCATAATCGGCGATGCGTTGATTCCACCAGCGTACCGAAGTTCCCGAAGCTGAAGTCCAAGCATTCGAATGGCCAGTTAATGTTGAAGATGCACCAAAGCAGAGGAATGCCGACATGTCTGCATTCCCTTCGTCAATCCAGAGAAATTCGTAAGGATCAACAGCATTGTGAAGTAGGTGCTGTAATTCGTGGGCTAGAATTACTCTACTCCATGATAATGAGGCATCGGCATGGTCGACGAAGATAATTTCACGAAACGGAGCCTGTCCAGGAGCGAAGTATCCTCCAATATTGAACTGACCGTCTATATCAATAATCGCCACTTCAACTTGGCAGTTATTATCAACATCAGGCGGCGCAGGCCCCCGCCCATCACCGTAATCCTTGCCAAAGTATGTTGTGGCTGTTGGATAGACTGTTTGATCCCAAGTTTGCGCCCAATTGTTGAGAACTGTCGATGAGAGGGTGCGGCCGTCTTGAACGAGAAAGGCGACTGTATTGGTGGTTTTTTGCACAGTGGTCGAAACGCTTCCGCCGCTTGCTGGCACACTAACTGTATCGCCAACCGAATGGCGACTACAGGCGCGTGCCGCCCGAGCATTGCTGGTTGGTGGTTGCCAATCGACGAAATCATCGACCCCTGGCCGGCCGGCTTCAATCCAGGCTTGTTTGAAAAATCGAGTGGCAGAATAGATTGGTTCATCATCCTCGAAAAAGGTGTATGGCTTGCCTTCAATGGCGTTGAAATCATCAATATCAGCATACATTTCAAATTTTGGCTCTGGTACAATAACTGTATCACTAGAGTCTGCTCCAACTGGAGCGGCGAGAGGTGAAATAACGGACATTAACATCAGCCAAACCAGTAGTTGTGGCTTACCGAGAAATATGCTTTTTGAGTGCCCTGTCATTACTTCACCCACTAAGCGCTACGCGTTGTGAATTTCACGACTTCACATGAGGTATTTAAGAATCAATGGAGCAAGCATCATCCATGCGTCGGGTGCTGTTAGCGGGGATTGTCATCCTATCCTGCGTTTTTTCGGCTTCACTCAATGTTTCTGGATCTACAAATGGCGATTCCAATAATTCCGAACCAGAGGCACTGCAAGTTGAGATAATTGCCAATTATTCTCATGATGCAAATGCCTTCACACAAGGTTTGGCTTTCCATTCCGGCGATTTGTACGAGAGCACTGGGTTATACGGAAATTCAACCATAAGACAGGTTAACCTTAGCAGTGGAGAAGTAGTTCGCTCTATGCCCCTCAACGATTCATATTTTGGTGAGGGATTGGCAGTAATTGGAGATACATTGGTACAACTTACGTGGAAAAATAATACTGCATTGGTTTGGGATGTTAATGATTTTTCTTTGCTTAACAACTATTCTTACCAAGGTGAAGGATGGGGGTTGTGCTTTAATGGAACGAATTTGATAATGTCGAATGGAACATCAAGCCTTTCGGTTAGGTCGACTAATAATTTCTCCATAATCCGTACTATTGAAGTTACCAACAATGGTTCTGCAGTGTCTGCATTGAATGAATTGGAATGTACGGCTAATACGGTTTGGGCTAATGTTTGGGGTGAAACCTCATTCGTGGGCATCAATTCATCGACAGGATTGGTCGAGCAAATCGTAAATGCCGAAATTTTACTTGCCGAAGAATACGTAAATGGCTCAGGTGTGCTCAATGGGATCGCACTCGATGATGAAACCGGAACGATGTATCTAACTGGGAAAAATTGGCCGAAGTTATTTGCTGTAAACCTAGTCGAAGAAACCTTGGATTCTTCACAAGTCGGCCAAAACGGCGATGATAATGATTCGGAGAGTGCAAATAATTCGGGTGATAGCGGACCTGATGAGACTCCCTTAACCGAATCAACTTTGACCTTTGGAGTGATTGGGATTATTCTAATGCTAATTGTTTTGGCAATGATTATCCTATCAATTGCCTTGCTTTGGAAATTATCAAGACCGTAGGTAGGCTCACAAAGGACGACGCGCTCCCATGCGCGGAGAGGACGAATATGGGCGGGGAGCGCGCAAGTAGATTGCAAGCCTTACGCTCGCGGGTAAACCGCCGTCTCGCCGAAGCTGAAGAAGCAGAGGAAGAGGTTGAAGATCTAAACGAGATTGTGGTTTCGGTTGCAAAACAGCCGTCGAGCCGAATACAAAAAATAAAGCAACGGCGTGACCAAGCGGCCGAGATGTCCTTCACCCGCACAATAGCGATGTGGTGTATCATCGGGGGTAGCATCCTAGGATTGCTGACAGGTTCATTACTGCTCAGTGGAAACCCTAGCGACATTCTTTCATCTTCACTTTTCGATTCACCAGAGCATGCTGCCATTTCAGGCCATGCGTTAGAGGCTGAAACTGGTGCTGGAGTAGGCGATGTTGAAATCACCTTGATGAGCCTTGATAAAAAGACGGAATACTTCAATACGCAAACTGATGATAATGGATTCTATAGATTTAAGGCTGTCAAGGTTGACGTGTTATTATTAGTGGCCGAGAAGGAGGGTTATGTGACAATTGAACGAGTCTTCTTGCCGGATTTAGGAGGTGAAGATCCCTTGACCATGAAGCAAGGAGATGGAGTGACTAAGGAAGGATCTGAGGACGATTTACTCGAATCAAATTTGGAACAAGTAGTTGCGCTAACTACAATAATTGCAGTAATGACCATCCTCTTTGCATTCGTCGGATTTTTCGCTGCCGCAGAAGCCCAAAGAGGGGTAAAATATCGCCGTACACAATATCTGTGCGGGATTGCATTATTCAGTCGCGGCCTGATATTCTTTGGCCCACTTCTAATCCTCTTTGGTATGGCATTATTGGCTATAAGTAAGGAACAATTTGCCGACCAAATCGAAATCGATTGAGTGGTTAAAATGTATCTTATCTCAGTTGAAGGTGGCGACGGTTCAGGTAAAGGTGAAGCGGTGCGTATATTGCGCCAATTAATTCGCAATTATCCATTTCCTGAAGTCCATTTGACTCACGAACCACGCCGCCATTCTGAGATTGGGGCTTTGGCGATGAATGCGGTAAAGACCGGCAATAAAACTGCACTCGAAGAGGCTGGGTTATTTGCAGCTGACCGAATAGACCATTCACACACTTGGATTAGACCGCGTTTGGAGCGAGGTGAATTAGTAATCAGTGACCGCAATGTTCATTCTTCACTGATTTACCAAGGAGTGATTGGAAAATTGGGTGTCGAAAAGGTTTCTGCAATGAATGCAGGAGCAATGATTCCAGACCTTGTGGTTTGGATTGACTGTGACCCGGAAATGGCGATGAAGAGAATCGACAGTGGTACTCTAAGGTCTGATTCTAAGGGCGAAGGTGAGTACTTTGAAACCTTGGAAATCCAAACCCAAATTAGGGATGGTTTCATTGAAATAATGAGTGACAATTATTCCATGCCACCTCCTTTTGACCGTTGTGAAATCGCCGGGCCAATCGTGAATGAAGGAAGCAAAAAAGAGTTGCGTGCGGCATTATCAAAAGTGGTAAGGAGTTTTCTCAATCGCCGACCAGAGCCTAATAATATCGACCGCGAAGTGGTCGACCGTCATCATCTCTCATCTTTGGTTTCTGGATTAGCCAAGCAAACGAGATTGCCTGGAGCGCCGAAAGAATCAACTTCACTTATCGAAGGTTGGTTAGCGGGAAATTCACCATGCGAATTATTTGCCAATGCTGACATCGCTTGGATAGCAGAGTCGGCTAGAAATGCAGATGTACCAAGTCGCCCTTGGTCGCATCCGGTATGGTCAACATTAGGGACCATGTCGTTCATAGGTACTACAGATATTCCGACACTAAGGAAAAATTTAGGTCCCGTTCGTTCGGTCACACAACGGCATTCTCAAAGGATGATAAAATGGTTTGATGCTATTGGCTGGACCCAAAGACAGCAAGCCCACGTGCCTTTTTCTGATGCCCCATTATTCAAAATCAAGGGGGAATGGGTTTGTCTTGGACGACTATTTTTGGCACTCTGGCCAGCATTAACTGAAATTGCAACTTGGCGACGTAAGAATCCTTCTGCCGATTGGAAAAAGGCATTGCCGACTATTTTCCACAAAACCGGAGTTAATGCTGGAAAAGCATTGCCTATTTCTCTAAAAGCAAAACTTGAGGCAATAATCGCTCGTCTAGCATTACTCACATCTGGTCATGTTGGTTGCCCATGTCCGAGTGATCTTGAGCAGTTACTAGTTTGGTGGGCTACCAAGCCACCTGAAAGCGAGTGATTACTCTTCTTCGTCGTTTATAGAATCATTATTGGTGGGCATTAAACGAGCATTTGCTGGCAGCATTACTCGACTCGGATCGAGATCAAATAATGTCGGCCTTGAAGAAAGTGAGGCACAGAAAAACCACATTAGGAAAATTCCGAACGGCGTTCCAGTCAGTAGACGATTCAGAGTGGTAGATTCGTAACTCGTTATCATTTGGATACCCCCATCAAGGCCTATGGGTATTATTGCTAGGGCAGCGAGACCCCAAATAGTGATAATACGCCAGTCGTTTTCATAAAGAGACTCGAGTTTTTCGTCGGGAAAAACCGATAGAAAAGAATCTCTAATCGTCCATCTATTGTGACCTCGTCTAAAGAATAGTAATCCACCAAGAAATGCCCCGAAGAAAATACCAATATCTCGAGTACATACAGGCATTTGATTACCGTTAATTGACCAACTTCGCTCATGCTTATTATGACAGTTCAAATCGCCAAACCCATAGATAAATGCCGAGTAAGGATCAAGATCAGTCCAAGCAAATGTTGTGTGCTCACTTTGATTATGACCGGCAACGATTTGTCCGTGCTGTGAATTACCCCAATTTCCCCAGCCATCAATGGTTGCATAATCGAAAGCATTTGCTCGACCCGACAATTCGGAAATAGACCCCTCGTCGTTGATCAGTGGTGCGATAAAAAACGATACTAAGAAGAATCCGGAGACGCCCATCACCCAAGCGCTAACTTTACGCTCGCGGGCCCTCTCTAGCAAGCCGTTTTTGTTCACAGATGGGGCTGAATCACGTCAATATTTCATCTTTACTTCGGTATTGAGGGACAAGGTGATGAAGGTACTTGCTGACGGTATCTTGTGAGCGAGTCGGTAAATGAGGTCAGTTCTGCCGCGTGGCATAGGAAAGAATTGACTCTCAAAGAAGCAGCCACTACGGCATTAATTCTGGCTCTCTATACATCGATGCTGACCTACATTGTCGTAGTATATGCGCATGCTTTCAAAGATGGTTTCATTATCGGTTTCAAAATAGCTGGTGGCGCGGGCGCATTTATTTTCATTACTGCGTTTTTTTATTATGCTACCAATGGTCGTCGAATTCGCATTGACATTGATCATATCCAATCATTGAATACTCTACGTAGTGTGCTTTCACCAATTGAAATGCAAGCGAGTGAATTGTACTACGGTGACAAGCAATGGACCACGTCCACTCACATTCGATTACGCGGAAATGGTGTCACAATAGATCTGCACGAACTCGATACGAAAACTGCGGCCCAATTGCTCGATGTCTTATTAGCAACACATGCTCGGGTTGGACGGGTGCAAATTATCACCGGAAGAGGTAGTTCGGATTCACAAAACCCTGCCATGCGAGCTACGGTGACTGACTGGTTGAATACGAGTCGAGCCGACCGCTGCTGGATATTCATGAAAAAGAAGCACGCAATTACTCTGCGCCCTCGAAGTCCACCGATTCCTCCGCGCGAGTTGGTATTGAGGGTAGCCTCATTCGGCTTACCTCTAGGAGGCTTAGGGGCGGTTGGATTTGCTGATGTATCAAATGGAATTCCTGGTTCTCATTTTGTTGGATTTGTTGCCGGATGCTTTCTTGCTTGGATGTTATCTACGCATTCCCAATGATGCGAGTATTCAAAGGGGACGCGCCTATCCCTGTGTGATGGACCCAATGCTCGCCTTGATTGAGAGGTTGAGAAAAGCCGCGGTAGCCATCGACAAGCGTCTTGAAGCAGCTTTGATGGAGGTAGATGTTCGTCATTTTAGTGACATGGACCCAACGCCGTTTTTTCATGACCGACCACTGGTGTTCCTCGAGACTCCATCTGGTGGAGTGAAAACGATATCAGCACCTCATATGGTCGCCTCATTATTGTTGAACCTTGAATTGGAAACTGGACAAACCGTTCTGTTACTTGGTTCAAAGGGTGGATACATGGGGGCTATTATTGCAGAATTGGTTGGACCCGAAGGCGAAGTAATAATTCTTGACCCCTCAATTGAAGTGGTCGAGCACGCGATCAACCGTCTCCATTCCTATTCAAATTGTATTGTGCATGAATTGACCGACATAAATCGGACACCAATAGACCTCCCTGAGGTTCTACATCGGGTATTGATTACCGGTTCACTTAAGCAGCCACCGAAATGGCTTGAGGAACGGCTTGGAGAAGGGGGTTTCATTGTCGCTCCTCTAGGAAATCCATTGCAGCAAACACTAGTGAAGCGTGAAAATCAAGCGGGAGAATTGTTAGATACCGATTTGGGGAATGTTGTATTTGGGCCCGTAGATATTGCCGAAAGTGAACCATCATTACCTGGCCCACATGAATTGGCTGATATTCTTGAAGAAGCGAGTGTTGTGATGCGCGACCATTTTTCTTTCGGACCCGAAATCATTGAGAAAATTGATGATTTAGTGGCGAATTTACGTCATCTTCCCGAGGACCTAGAACCTCCAAAGATTGTGTTTCCAGATGACTCGGAGCCTTCTAGTGATGATGATGATGTTATCCTTGGTGATGGTGACAAGGAAGATGGTGCTTCAAATGAAGTGGTATTGGCTCCTGATGGTTCAATTCCTGAGGATTCAATTGATGCCCACCCATTGATTGAATTATTGCATGCTGAAGAGGATTGGTTGAGTGGCCTGTGGCCAATCTTAGCAATGCTCTTTGATGTGCGAATGTCTCATCCTGGCGCCCCTACTGATGGGTACGAAGGTCATGACTTTGATTTGGGCGACGTACATGAAGACTTCATCCCTTGAGAAGGGCTATGGACTATCTCAGTAAAGATTGCCCAAGGGGGCGCGCTTATCGTCAATATTCTCCATCTATCCGCCACTTGCAATAATCCAGGTTCTAGGCTACTTGATGTTGCAATGATGGTTGAAAGGATAACCAATACACCTTTGGAATTGCATTTTCCGCGCTGGGTGCCGGGTTCATACATGATACGAGAACCGTTCAAATATGTTCGAGAAATTACTATTGAAGACGACCAAGGTCAGCCTGTAAAATGGCGTCGTACCGGAGTCGATGGTATTCGCATCAGCGCCCGTGAAAAATCTACCACCGTAATTATTCGTTACCGCGTATTATGTCCGGAATTATCAGTGCGCTCAAATCATCTAGATGCTTCTCATTTGCACTTGATGCCACCATTTACTTGGTTTCTGCCGAAATCAGGATGTGAGTGGACGAGCAATAATGGAGCGGTTACTATCACTCTCAATCTGCCGAGTGAATGGACGATTGCTACCCAACAAGCGGAATTGTCTGGGCAATCAAAGATTCCGAACCACTCCGCTTGGAAATGCCCAAGGGATTGCACTAGTTCTCAATTCTATGCAAAAAGCCGCGATGAATTGTTAGATGGAGTCTTTGAAGCAAATTCTAATGTAGCAACTACTACTGAGATAATGGGTGTCACGCATCATCTCAAAATGTGGGATGCTGGGGGCTATCCAATTGAGGAAGAAGCGATTGCTCGTATTGAAGAGGCATTGGAAAAAATTGTTACTGAATGTTATTCATTATTTGGCGTACCAGAAATCAATTCTTACACCACGATTCTCCACCTTACAGGGAGTTTACGCGGTGGACTCGAACATATGCGTTCTCAAACCAGTATGGTTCCCCGCGAAGCCTTATGGCCAGATGCAAAGGCAGAATGGCGAGATTTGGTCAGTTTGCTTGCGCATGAGTATGTGCATTTTTGGAATGTCAAAAATCTTAGGCCTAAGAAATTCCTTGATTATGACCTTTCTTATGAGCAGACAACTGACTTATTATGGTGGTTTGAAGGTGGAACCAGTTGGCTTGGTGATGTGATTTGTGTGCGAAGCGGAGTTTGGAGCGAAGAAGACTATCGCATTGATTTCAAACGAAAATATGAACGTCATCTCAAAGGCTCCGGTCATGAATTACAATCATTAGCAGAATCTAGCCATGAGGCTTGGATTCATCTATATCGCCAGCATCAATACTCTAGCGAATATCAGATTTCATACTATAATGACGCGGAATTAGCGCTATTCTGTCTTGATGCAGAGATGCGCCGTCGTTCCAAGGGTCGAGGGATAGAGCAAGTTTTCGTCGAATTATTTCATCTGCATCACTTGGATAGCGAAGAGGCAGGTGTCGATGAGAATGCGATAAAGCGAGCAATAGGTCGATGTGATGGTGGGGCGAGACTTGGCGGAATTGTCGATACTCTAATACATTCTCGACAGCGTCCAGATATTGGAAAGGCGATGCAGACATTTGGTCTCACTCTTGTAAATGATAAGAAAGATCAATCTAAAGGAGACACTAAGGATAACGAGACAAACCCCGCGGCTTGGCTAGGAATTGGTTTAAGTGAAAACGGCAATAACGTGGTGATCGACAAGATTAGACCCGACTCTCCACTACGTGACATAGCCATTCCGCATGATGAATTAATTGCCGTAGACGGCCTCAGGGTTAGTTCTCAGAAGATTCTCAAGAAGATCCTCAAGGGAAAGTGTGGGCAAACAATTTCACTTCTACTCTCACGTCAAGGAAGTGTGATGGAATTTGCTATCACTGCGGGAGAAAAACCGCTTGAGCCTACAAAAATTAGTGGGGTCGGAAATCGTCTTTGGCAAGCACTAATTTGTTCTCAATCTCACGAATAGTGAATTACTTACTTTTCCTTTTTGAGTTCTTCTAGGGGGATGTGAATAGGAGGGATATCTTTGGATAATAGATGGCGACTCGATTTAGGAGGATAAAGCGAATCCGATAATGACATATCAAGAATCTCTTGCTTGCTTAGTGAATCTATTCCGCAATTTGGCCAAACTGAGACTTGAATTTCTTCATCGTTGAGATAATCACAAGCCAATACAGGTAAGCGGCGCAAATCAAGAGCCAACCCTACGTTATATCTGTGATGGCCATCAAGAATTGCGCCGGTTTTTTCATCGACAAGTAGAGGACGTGTATATCCTTTCCAACGCAAAGTCATTTTGAGTAATTGTTGCATATTCTTTTGGCGAATCTCTTCATGCGGTTTAAGCCAATCAATGTCTACGAGTATTACGTCGCTAGCCTGCCAATCCATGCTTCCACCTAATTAATGCCCTGAGTTCTTGCGAATAACCATTACCTAGATATGTACCACAGCAAAGGTAGGACCGGAAAGGCCGAGGAATAGACATGGGAGGAGCACTCGCAGATGTGGATGGCTATCCATTGCCTCCTAATCTTGAAAGGATAATTTCTTCATGCCCAACCGAATTAATAGATTGTGTCGAGCTAATAGCCGGTGCAGGTGGTGGAGCCTGGCTGGTTGGGGGAGCAGTAAGGCAAGGAATTCTTGGTGTGATGCCCAAAGATTGGGATTTAGCAGTAGACCTAAACCCTGAAGAAATGATGAAAATATTTCCCGATGCACTAGAGACTGGGTTAAAGTTTGGAACAGTTACCCTTCGGCGCGGAGATTTTTTCTTTGAAGCAACAACCCTACGCGGTGAAGGCCGTTATGGCGATGGAAGGCGCCCAGATTCAGTTGAATATTCAAAATCGCTGGCGGCAGACTTGGCTCGAAGAGATTTCACCTTCAATGCGATGGCAGTTGATCTAGGTCGTCAAATTCTACACGACCCCTTTGAGGGACGTTTCGACCTAGAAGCGCGCAAGTTGCGGGCAGTTGGAGATGCTGCACATCGTTTAGGTGAAGATGGGTTAAGAATCATGCGGGCTTATCGTTTTCTTGATTTAGGTCAAGGTGTACATTGCCAACCTGATTTCGCGTTGGAGCAGGCCTTAGTTTCACACCAATACATGCTTGACAATGTCGCAAGAGAGAGGATTTGGTCTGAGTTTAGATTGATCCTTGCCGGTAATGAAAGTGCTCATATTTTGCGGCGAATGGCTGCCGATGGCCTCTTGGCGCGAATACTACCGAGTCGTTGGTTGTCCAAGGATGTGGGGATTGCAGCGCAATTCCATCATTGCTTGCAAGGGATTGTCCCCGAGGCTCGCTTAGCGCTATTGTTGGTCGATGCTGATTTCACAGTAATTGAAGAGGGATTGCGAAAATTGAAACTATCAAATGAACAGATAAAAACCACGCTGGACCATCGCCGATGGCTCGGCACTATCCCTCTTAATTCACCCGAAGGAGTATTGCGTCGATATCGCGCTGTTATCGGGGAAATGATGCCTGAACAACTTCGGATTGAACGCGCTCTTGCAGGCGAAGTATCCGATAATATAGATTCTATTCATGATGACTTTGAAAATAGACTAAGAATGCTTCCTAAATTACGAGGTGGTGAAAAACCACTTCTTGATGGTCTAAAGTTGATGGAAATTTCTGGCTTGCCGCAAGGCCGTCGCCTCGGTCGTTTGAAAGATTGGTTATTCCGGTTGCAAATTGAGCGAGATTTGTCGGATGGGGGTGAAGTTGAATCACTAATATGCACTTTGAGTTGGCAGCACGGTGATGAAAACACTTGGCCACGCTTAGCGTGGCCGTAGTTCATCAATAATCATATCCTGTGACTACAACGGAGTAACATGGCCATACCTGCGGTATCTCCGCAAATGATTCAAACCGCTACCGCTCAAAGTGGGTGGATGAAATTCGGAAAATCAGGGTTCTCAGGGGCAATATTTTTGCTTATATTGTCGTGGATTTTTGGGCAGGAATGGATGGAATCTCTAGCCTCCTTTATTTGTTGCATGAGTTTCATTTCAATGATGGTGGCGGGAATAATCGCTGGTCAAGCCGGAACTGTGGCGGCGGCCGGTGGTGCTGGAGTGGCCGGTGTCTCGATGGCGAAACATCAAACTAGAATTGACCAAATGGGTATTTCTCAAGAACAGCAAAATCAAGCGAAACTAGTCGCTCAAAGAGCTCAAGCATTGAGCGACGAAGGAATCGATCCCAACCTCCTATTTACTCAAGTGGCAAATTGGTTGGCTTCTACTGGGACAACTCCTGGAATGTTATTCAAGAAACTCGATGTCGATGGTAATGACATTCTCGACCCATTTGAAATCCGTGAAGGTTTTGCTAAAATGCAAATCGTTGACTTACCACCATGGTTGATGGGCTCGATTATTGCTTTGGTCGATGCCGATGATTCAGATAGCGTAGATTATGATGAGTGGGTGGCATTGTTCCAACGTCTTGGTTGGACAGCATCCGAGCCCGAGATCATTGTTGACAACATGAACCCAGTCGCTGGCTCAACTGTAAAAATCAATTTTTCCGCCCCACCTTGGCCTGATGAGCGCCGAGCATGCATTGCTTTGGTTTCTACAGATGCACCTCGTAACGATGTTAATGCTTGCTTAGAAGGGGCAATTTTCACGCATTATTTGTCCGGAGAGACTATTGGAGTATTGGAGAAAGAACTTGAAAAGAGCGGTTTTTGGGACATCCGTATGTATGATTCTGACCATATTGAAGGGGCAATGGAAGTTTCTTCAGCATCACTTGTCGTGGCTGAGGCCCCGATGGATAATATTCCACATTATCGAGATTCACAAGTTTCGACCACTAGTATGAATGATGAAAGCGTTGTCAATGAATTGGCAGAGGTTGAATTTATTGACCAAGAAATTGATTCCGTATTATCTGAAATTGAAGAAGCAACAGCAATGGATGGAAGTGAGATTACAGAAACTTTGACTGAAGAAGTTGGCGAGCACCCTCTCAAGGAAATTATCGAGTCATTACCTGCGAGTCAACAAGCAAAGGCATGGGAGACTGCAGAGGCTATTGAAGATATGATTATCGAAGCACCTAATGATGAAAAGAAAGCCAATGCACAAGCCATTCTAACTACTTTCGTTGACGATGTAGTACACGGTTTGTCAACAGAGGAATGGGCTTCAACAGCAGCCATAGCTGCTTTGGCTGCCACTGCAGGAGTTGTCGCCACTCGCCCTCCTTCTCAACTTCAAGATACCAGCGAGAAGTCCAGTCTGCAGAAATCTAGTGTAGATGAAGTATCGGAACAATTGGATGCTGAGTCAGAGGAATCTGAGCCATCAGCAATGGAAACAATGCCTCAAGATGAGGTCTCGGAGATGGTCGAGGATGTTGTCAGCGATTCAAATAAAGAATTATCGGAATTAGTTGATGAAATTTCGCAAGCTCGCTTTATGTCTGAACGAGAGGCTGTACTAGCGCAATGGAATGACCCGCTATCCTTGGTTCTAAGCGTCGAGCGCTGTGAAAAGACGTTAGGTCTAGGTTTACCGGATAGCCATCGCGGTGGAATGTCGATTTTGGCAACAAATGAATATGGTTCTTCTGTGGTTATTCGTTTGCCGGCTGAATGTAACGATGAAGTTGGAAGTTTGAAAACTGGTTCGCAAATAAGTTGTGACGCAATCCCTGCTGGCTGGATGGCCGGACAAAAGCGGGTATCATTGGATGCGTCTAAATTTGAACGCATTCACCTTTAATCGACTTCTTCAAGTGATTCAAGGTATTCATCTGGTTCAAGCAAATCCTCATCATCTAGATGATGTGGTTTGAAAATAATCATCCAACCCAAATCATATGGTGAATCGTTAATCAAATCGGGACTAATTTCCACTTCGCCATTTACTTCCATTACCACACCGCTAAAAGGGGTACGGAATGAATGCTTACCCTCGCCAGTCCAAACTGAAAACATTTCGTCGTCTTCATCAAATTCATCATCAGCATGCGGAAGAATCACTCGGAATACTTCACCGATTTCCTTAGCCAGAAAATCACTTATTCCGATGGTAAATTGTTCATCATTCTCTTGATACCAAATGTGCTTCAATGAATATTTTCTTCGGTGAGCAATACTGAATTCAAGAAATTCGTCATCTTGCATAAAATCCCGCCAAACCGCGCCACCCACACCCCATATATGAATGTCGCGAGAATCGCTATTATTTCGTAGTTGGAAAATGTACGGGAGAGTTATTATCATGCAATATCGATTCCGTTATGCTGGTGCGAACATGGATTTTGGTGAAAGTGACGAGCAGCAGATGATTCGCGAATTGGTTCGAGACTGGGCCGAAGAAGTCCTTCCTGCAACAATAGAGGTGCGTGATAGAGAGCAAATTGCCCCCGCAGAAGAGTGGCGCCAATTCTGTGATTTAGGCCTACAAAGTGTCACAATACCCGAAGAATTCGGCGGAATGCCTGTTGATGATATCTCTGAGGCCATTATTGTCGAGGAATTATCGCGCGTTGATCCTTCACTTGGAGTAATGTATTGTGTTCATGTCGGATTATGTGCAAAGACCATCGCATTGCACGGTAATCAACAACAGAAGGAGACTTATTTACCTCGATTAGCTGCTGGAGAAGTAGGTGCATATTCGCTTTCAGAGGCTGGTGCCGGAACCGATGCCGCCGCAATGACTTGTAAAGCCAAGTTGAGTGAAGATGGCACTCACTACATTCTTTCGGGAGAAAAAATGTGGGTTACAAACGGTGTCCAAGCTGGTATCTATGTATTGTTTGCAAAAGATGTCGACCATCCAGATTATGGCGTAAAGAAACACGGTGGTTCGACCGCGTTTATCGTTGAACGAGACTTTGAAGGTTTTGAAGTAGGTAAGAAAGAGGATAAACTTGGAATACGCAGTAGTGACACTTGCACCTTGATTTTGAATGATTGCAAAGTACCCGTCGAGAATGTCCTCAGTGAAGTTGGCAAAGGTTTTCCGATTGCCATGAATGCTCTTGACAATAGTCGCATCGGCATTGCCGCACAAGCCCTAGGTATTGCTCAAGGAGCATACGAAGTGGCGTTGAAATATTCTAATGAGCGAGAAACTTTCGGAACTCCGATTTCTCGACATCAGATGATTACTGCTTACTTATCTGATATGGCGACACGAATCTCAGCCGCCCGTCACCTCGTTTATCATGCAGCATGGGCCAAGCAGCAACATTACGAGCACGGGGCTAAGCGTCACACCAAAGAATCCAGTATGGCGAAATTATTTGCAGGTGATACCGCAATGTGGGTCAGTGAGAGAGCTGTGCAAATTCTCGGTGGCTATGGATATACCAAGGATTTCCCTGCCGAGCGTTTTTTTCGTGATGCCAAGATTACTCAAATCTACGAAGGGACGCAAGAAGTGCAACGTCTAGTAATCGCTAGAAACTTGACCTAGGGTGCGGCAAACGACTTTGACGGCTACACCGTCCTCATCACATGGGCGAGACTGAGACTGACTTCATACCACTTATTTTTGACGAGTTGTCGGAATCCGTAATGAAGGAACGTGCGGATGAATATTTTGTATTAATGGAGAAACGTCGCACAACGCGGCATTTCTCCACCCGAGAAGTACCATCTGAACTGATAGATTTAGCAGTAAAGACCGCAGGTACAGCACCATCTGGGGCGCATTTGCAACCTTGGACCTTCGTAGCAATTTCTAATTCGGATTTGAAGCAGAAAATCCGAGCGGCAGCCGAATCTGAAGAGGATAAATTCTACTCTGAGAGAATCCCCCCTGCTTGGAAGGAGGTACTCGATCCACTTGGCACGGACCATATCAAAGAACATATCACCGATGCACCATGGACGGTGGTGATGTTCCGACATAACAAGCGTCAGCGAGAAAATGGTGAATGGGCACCGACTTACTATTCGCAGGAATCCTGCGGCATCGCTGCAGGCCTATTCATTTCAGCCATCCACAATATGGGATTGGTGACTTTGACTCACACGCCCTCGCCAATGAAATTTTTAGGTGAAATCCTTGGACGTGGTGAGCATGAAGTAGCGATGTTACTGATGCCGGTAGGTTATCCAGCAGAGGGTGCTTTGGTGCCCGACATTGAGCGCAAGTCTCTCGCTGAAATCCTAGTAAAAATTGAATGATTTCTATTCAAGAAAGATGATTCGTAATCTTGAAGCGGAATATGTCGACGGAGATGTATGAATCGGCGAGTTCTAGTGGTGATATTGGTTTTCGCCATTCTGGCATTTCAGGGCCTATCAGGCTGTTTTGGAAAATCTCCGATCATGGTAGAAGAAGACGAAGATTCACCGTTTGGCTTTCCTCAAGAAATTCCTAGCAATGTTTGGTATCATTATGCTGGAGGAATTAACGCCCTCTCGGAAAAGGAGATTACAGCGGCAAATCTAACGGTCAATCTTTCTGGAAATAATCTTCCCATTTGGACCAATGGCAGTTATTTTGGTATCGGAATGACTACTTTTGAACCTACTATTGGCATCACCTCGGCAGATAACTTGTTCATTTCAAGTTGGGGTAATGGGCCGGCAGGTTCTACCGCGATAGTGCGCTGCTCGGGTTTGATTGAAATGACCGCATTAGAGGATTATACCTGTGTAAATACTTACGACCCAGTTCTTCCGGTGGCAAATAGTAATGATCCCTATGTGTATGTTGACAAATGGACTGATCGAGTGATGAAATTTGACATGCATGCACTTTTGGGGATGACAGTTGAGTGGTCTGATGACGAAGGAGATACTTGGTCACAACCGCCTACAGTAGCAACTTCAGTATATTCGGTTCAAGATCACCAAACCATAACCTCTTCGCCATATCCTGCGGCCTTACATGAAACAACGTGGGTCTTCTGCATTAACGGTAATGCCCCCCATCCATTATGCTCTACCAGCATTGATGGTGGTGCGACTTGGTCGCCAGAAGTTTCCGGTTCCCCCATCAATTGTAATAGTGGTGGACTAACCGCCCATCTCGAAGGAGCAAATGATGGTAATTTCTATCGTGGGAATATAGGATGCAACGGCGATGGATATTCTATATATCGAAGCACTAATGGGGGTTATACTTGGACTGAACATCCCTTGCCGACCACAGAATCCGGTACTGCAGATACATGGAATGGCGAGGAAGCCCAGGTTGCAATCGATGATGAAAACAACGTTCACGCGCTATGGATGGGTTTGGATAATATGCCATATTATTCTTATTCACGAGATGAAGGAGATACTTGGTCACCTGAAATGATGGTTGCTCCTCCGGTAGGCCTCAATGGCACTGGATTCCCTGTGATTACCGCGGGCAGTGAAGGGCGTATTGCCATAGGTTATGTTGGAGATTCAGGCAACAATAATTGGAATGCTTATCTCACCATTGCTACAGATGTATTCAGTGAAAATCCTCTTTTTACAACTGTTCAGGTTAATCCAGATGGTGACCCGATTGATACTACTCCTGATTGCGGATATAATCGCTGTGGCGGGCTTGGAGATTTCCTTGACATGGGGGTTGACCAATATGGTCGACCGTGGTTTGGATTATCGCATAATTTGGCCGGTGACATTGGTATTTTCGCCACTTTAACCGATGGGCCAAAACTGCGCGGTGATTATTTGCCGTTATCTACGATGCCGACCGGTGGAAACTTAACTCTGTAATCAGCATCAACAATAGCACCAATCAAAACCTTAGGTCCTGAGCGGTAGGTATGGGCGGAGAGGCAAAAGTCACCCCTCTTTCTTTCGGCCTATTTTTGGTATTGACCTTGTTATTAGGATATATTGGATTTGCCGAATCCGGTTTTGATGAACGTAGTGAAAAGAAAATCGGTAAAGTACCATCATCGTGCGAATTAAACCGAGATGGTTATCTGCGCCAACCTGCAAATGCCCTAAGCAGTTTATCGATTACTATTGTTGGATTAGTTATTCTTCATCGGGCTGGAAAAATGCCGGTGCAAAGCTCTGCTAACTATTCTGCGAGAGAAATTTCCCCTTATTGCGAGTTGACTTTGGAGACAAATATCTATGCTTTTTTGACAATATTGGTTGGGATGGGCTCCTTTTTTGCCCATGGTTCAATGACAGTTTTTGGTCAATATTTTGATCGAATTACTATGGCGGCTTGGATTCTCTTACCACTTACTTATGCCGGAATGCGGGCATTTTCAAGGGGTCGACTATTTCATCTCCTTGCGTGGTCGATATGTTCAGTTTTCAGTGCTTGGTTGATGCTAAACCTCGACAAATTTGGCATCATCGACCTTTACTTCATTCTCGTTCCAATTTGGATTGGCTTGGAAATAATTGCTCATTTGAGGAATGGGAATGGAATTAATCGAAATGCGCTAATAGGTTCACTTCTATTCCTATTTGCATATGCATCTCGCTCTCTAGGTACTAAAGGAGCCGAAACATGTGCCTCAGAATCACTTTTGCAAGGTCATGCGTTGTGGCATATTTTCTGTGCTGTTGTAATTTGGTTCTTTTGGCTTCATCTCCAATCGGTGTCGCCGTCAAATATTGACGACGAAATAATCCAGTAATGTGGTTGAAATCACTGTTTTTTCTTATCTGCAGCCTGTTTCTTCTCGAGTTGTATTGCTTGATCTTTGGCTTTTTGCCGCTTGGCATTACGGCGAGAATAATACCAGCCCTGCAAGGTTTTACTATTCATGAAAAACAAGCCGAAGATGGAACCTGGGACTGCAATTGCTACCAAAACAATCATCCCTTTAGTCATCAAATCGCTTTCTTGCGAAAGCGGTGGAGAAAATTCTGCTACTGTTCCATCGCTTGAGATTGTATGTCCGTTGCGCTCATCTTCTCCCCATATGTGGATAATGTTAGTACTGCTCAAAGCTAATTCTGCATCCTTTACGTCTTCGTGCTCAAGCATTCTGTAGGATTGTCGACTATCCAAGTCGTACTGAATTATACTGTAAGGGGCCATAAAAATAACCACAGAATTATCCCTAAATCCGGAGATTCCAATGAATTCACCGCTCAATTCTCCTATTATTTCCTCTTCTTCGATAATCGAAGAACCTGCATCATCAGGTTTCAACAACAGAGCACTGATTCTACGACCACTTGCAATGATGATGCACTCGTTGACATCTTCATCACTACAAATAGAATCAAGCCAAGTATTATCGGTTTTTCCTAACCAATGAACCTGACTGTCTCGGTCGATAATCGCCACACCATCTTCAATCGTAGTAACGATACAAAGCGAATGGTGTCGGTGGCAAGAAATGCTGGTAATGTCACTGCCGGATTGTGCAGTATCAAGTAATTGGAAACCATTTTCGGCATCCCATGAGTATATTCGACCATCTTCGCCACCGAGATATGCCCGGTCACCATTATTACGCCATGAAATCGCATTGATATCGGTAGATTCGAGGGCTCCGGTGCCCTCTACTAGTTCGACACCATGGTCACTTTCAGCATAGCGAAGAACAATTCCAGAATCACCGGCGAGGAAAGCAGTCCTTCCACCAGAATGCCAGCTAACAGAATTCAAAGTTACATTATATTCAGTACTGAGTACACGCATTATTGTCGAGTCTGTAGGATTGTTGGAAGAAAGAAGAATTGCATATCCTTCTTCTCCAACGGCGATTATTCTGTCGTTTTGCGGGTTAACCTCAGCAGCACGCAATGCAAGTGCTTGCTCTTGCACCCGCCCTTCCGACTCAATAATGACGGTACTTGAAGCGGCGCTAGCGATAGTCGCCACCAATATCGCAATTGTTGCAATTGCGGCCATCTGCCTGCGCATGAATGGGGCGAAGACTCTTCCTTCATCAAATGTAGCGTTGACCTAGCAGTTAATCGTAAAAGTCGGCCCCAACAACAGTCAACTGCAAGGTAGGACTTATGGGTGGTCTGTGATTCGGTACCTTCATGGAGAAGTTTGCAGTCAAGCGTGGCCTCATCAAGCAGATTGGTGCTGGTGGGCTTTCACAACTCGGAGCGAAGTATTTTGATAACATTATAGCAAATGCTGAAGGAGGCTTCACCGCTGAAAAAGGAATTTTGAGTAGAGTTCAAGCAGATTATGATGGCGATGGCAATCTAGTAGTCGATGTAGAGCAAATGCGCGGCGACGATCTCAATGAGTTCCTCTCGGCCGAGGGTGGACGCGAAGCAGCGATGGCTAGTCGCGCGGCATGGTCTTCTTTCCTCGATGAAGCAACCGGATATTCACCAAAACAGCGAGGTGATAAGGCCAAAGAAAATGCCAAGAAGATTTCAAAATCAAAGAGCGCCATTAAAATGGCGAACAAATTCATGGAAATGTCGAGTAATGTCAGTGCCGAAACCCGAGCTCAAGCCGAAGAATTAATGGTTGAAATCCAAGAAAAACTAGACGAGGGAAATGCTACCAGAGCAATGTCTCTTTCCGATAAACTTACCAAATTGGTCGAGAGTTGAAATATTCGAGATGAAAGTATGCAAAATATGGCTGACTTGACTGAAGCGGAAATTGATGCCGCATTGTCCGGTTATGCTGAAACACATGATGTGATTAATTCGCTGAGTACCGAACAAAGGCGTCGCGTCGCGTGGATGCTAGGTGGTGCCCAAGAAGTGGTTGGAATTGATCATTTAGCTAGATGTATGGTGGATAATACCTCAGCGGGCGGCGATGGAATATTGCGAGCATATGTTGGTTTTGAGCCTAGTGGAAAGGCTCACATTGGCTGGAAAGTTTTGTCGCTCACTCTGCGAAGAATGCTTGACTCCGGAGTCAATGTATTGATTTTCATGGCTGATTGGCACGCTTGGGTTAATGATAAATTCGGCGGCGACATGGAAAAAATCCACACAACTGCATTGTATATGGAAGATACATTCCGAGTTTTACTCGGCCATCCCGAGGAAGGAGATGGCGCTGGGCAATTGCGTTTCCTCTATGCCAGTGAATTGATGGATAGCGGTGATTATTGGGCTCGCGTTCTACGCTGTTCTAAGAATATGAGTCTTGCTCGTGCTCGCCGCACTTTCTCAATTATGGGTCGTGATGAGGACTCTTCAGATGGTGACCTTGCCAAATTTTTCTATCCAGCAATGCAGGCGGCAGATATTTTTGAACTACAGGTCGATATTGCCATTGGTGGAATGGACCAGCGCAAAGCCCACATGTATATGCGTGAAACAGGAGACAAGTGGAATTGGTACAAAGCAACCTGTGTTCATACACCGATTATTTCGGGCTTGAAATCATCCGGTGCGAGAATGGAATCTTTTGACCATAAGATGAGCAAATCCGATCCGAGTGGAGCTATTCTATTGCACGATGCACCGGAGCGTTTGCGCAAGAAAATGCGTAAAGCATTCCTTGACCCTAGCGAAGATAATTCTCCGGTTTATGAATTGGTTGAGCATATTATTCTGCCAGAATTCGGCAGTTTCACGGTCACCCCAAAGCCAGAGTTTGGTGAGCCAAGTACATGGGATGATTTGGCTACATTTAAGGCCGCAATTGCTGATGCAAGTATTCACCCTCTCGATGCAAAGTTCGGAGTTGCTGATGCTCTTTCGGCTGGGTTATCAGAACTTGCCAAATTTTTCTCCGCTAACCCAGAACGTCTCGAAGCGGTAAGCGAATTTACCGGTCAATAAGCGATTATTGTCTTCACTTAGACTTACTTTTTGCGTCTGTGATGGTCCAATTCTTGCGACGCAATCCCTCTAGTGCGACCCCGGTCAATCCTCCCCAAGCAACCGGATGGGAAATTTCTGCTAATAGTAATCCAGCCATGGCGATGGTTGCGATAATCCAATGATGTAACCAAAGCCCTTTACCACGCAGGTGAATCCCGAGATTTTCGGTAAGATATCGTGTGACGGCATAGGCGATAATCAGCGAAATTGAATACTCTGCAAAATCCATATTGATTCCATAACCAGCGGACTAATGAATTATTGCTGGCAGGATTTTGGCAAAGCCAACGGTTATGAAGTGCGGGCTGTGCCCTTTACACAGGTGAAACAATGGCTTACGAAGGCTTGGATTTCTATGATATTGAATCATTACTGACCGAAGAGGAAGTAATGGTTCGCGACATGGTGCGCGACTGGGTTGAAGATGAGGTCCTCCCAAAGATTGAACATGCTTGCCGCGATGGCGTTTTCCCAGATGAGTGGCGTGTTGCTCTAGGAGAGATGGGCGTTCTTGGAGCCCCATTGGAAGGATATGGCTGTCCCGGACTTTCCTATGTTGCTTATGGCTTAATCTGTCAAGAGTTAGAACGTGGCGATAGTGGTCTACGCTCCTTTGCCAGCGTTCAAGGATCTCTTGCCATGTATCCGATTTGGGATTTTGGTAGTGAAGAGCAGAAGCAGAAGTATCTGCCTAAAATGGCTAGTGGAGAATGGGTCGGCTGTTTTGGCCTTACTGAACCCGATTATGGTTCAAACCCCGGTGATATGATTACTCGTGCCGAAGACAAGGGCGACCACTACTTACTCAACGGAGCCAAAATGTGGATTACCAATGGGACAATTGCCGATGTCGCAGTCGTGTGGGCCAAACTTGACGGTATTATCCGTGGCTTCATCATCGAGAAGGATGATGAGGGATTTAGCGCTCCTGAAATGACCGGCAAGCACTCTCTAAAAGCGAGTGTTACCAGCGAATTAGTATTCCAAGATTGTAAAATACCCAAAGACCGAATGCTGCCGGATGTCAAGGGCTTAAAAGGTCCATTTTCGTGCTTGAACAATGCTCGTTACGGCATTTCATGGGGTGCTATCGGTGCTGCACAAGCATGTTTTCATTCTGCCAAAGAGTACTCACTTTCGCGCATCCAATTCGACCATCCAATCGCTTCTTACCAATTGGTGCAAAATAAATTAGCTTGGATGCTGCGTGAGATTACCAAAGGTCAATTGTTGGCCTTTCATTTGGGTCAGAAAAAGGATACAGGAACTTGGATTCCAGAGCACATTTCTTTGGCCAAGATGAATAATGTCGATATCGCACTAGAAATTGCTCGAATGGCGCGTGATATACATGGGGCGAATGGAATTCTTGACGAATACTGCATCATGCGACATATGGCAAATCTTGAATCAGTCAAGACATATGAGGGAACACATGATATTCACAACCTTATCCTAGGGCGGCACATTACCGGTATTCAGGCCTTTACTAGACAACTTGATTAAACCATTATTTCCAACTTGTCTTGGATTTGCTGACCACATAGACAACGTATTGAGACATTATGTTAATGAATGGAGTTCTTCACGGCGACTTAGCCAACCCTTCAGGGTTGGAGGTGAACTGAATGCCTAACATTGCTGTACTCGTAAAGCGCGTGCCTGATACCAATGCCAGAATCGTCGTTTCCGGCGACAGTATTGACCTTTCTTCAGTAAAATGGATCATCAGTCCATACGATGAATATGCCCTCGAAGCCGCACTAAAACACAAGGAAGACAAAGGTGGCACAGTTACCGCCATCACTCTTGGAAATGCCGATTGTGATAAGACTCTCAAAGATGCAAAAGCCCTAGGTTGTGACCAACTTGTTCGAGTTTGGCAAGATGGTTGGGATAATCTAGATTCAAATGGAATTCAAACGGCATTGGCTTCTGCCGTATCTTCAGTAGGTGCTGAAATCGTCTATTGTGGTAAGGCCGCTGCCGATACCAATGCCGGTTCAACCGGACCTGGAGTGGCTGAGAAACTCGGTTGGGCTAGCGTCTCCAATGTCGTTTCTGTATCCTACGAAGATAATGGTGTTGAAGCCTTGGTCCCGAGTGCGAGTGGTCAAGCAAAAGTTGGAATTTCTCTACCTTGCCTAGTTACTTGTGACAAGGGTCCCAGTGAGCCACGCCGTCCAAACGTACGTGGAATCATGATGGCCAAAAAGGCTGTAGTCGAAGTGCAGGGCGCTGATGTTCCTACCCCAACTCTCTCGGTTGTCGGAAATTCGTCTCCACCGGCTAAACCACCAGGTAAGACCTACGATGGGGCTAGCAATGTCCCGGTAGTGGTTCAAGCATTGCGTGATGAGGCCAACGTAATTTGAGGTGAAAAAATGAGCAATGTAATTATCGCAGAAACCAAAGATGGCCAACTCCACCCAACGACTGCAGAACTAGTCACTGCTGCCAACGCTCTTGGTGGATTATCTACAATTATTGTTCCCGCAGGTAGCGATGCTGCTGCTGCTAGTGCAGCCAGTATCGTAGGTGTAGAGCGAGTAATTTCTCTCGTTGGTGATTGTTTTGCCAATTATGATGCATCTAGTTGGACTAAGGCCATCGATTCATCAGCTCCAGCAGGAAATATCATCTTGCCTGCAACACCGGAAGGCAAGGACTTGGGTGCCCGTCTTGCTGCTCGCCGTGGTTTGGCAGTTGTCCAGAATGCTATCGCCATTGAAGGAGGGAATGTAACCTATCCCGTCTACTCGGGTAAAGCCCACGAGACCGTCGCCTTAGGTGAAGCAAGTGTCCTAACCGTGCGCGCCAATATCTTCCCTGCCGCAGATAGTGGTGGAAATGCTGAGGTTGGAGTTGTCAATGAGACCGCCGATGTCGCCACAGCAATGCGTGAAATGATGGCTAAGGCTAGCGAGCGCTTGGATGTAGGTGAAGCAAACATCATAATTTCCGGTGGTCGTGGAATGGGTAGCCCTGACAACTTTTCACATCTTGAGGAAATTGCCGATGTCTTGGGTGCAGCAGTCGGTGCAAGCCGAGCCGCAGTCGATACTTGGGAAGCGATTCCGCACAGTATGCAGGTTGGACAGACTGGGAAGACCGTCAACCCATCTCTCTACATTGCAGTGGGAATTTCTGGAGCGATTCAGCACTTGGCAGGAATGCGTACCTCGAAATATATTGTCGCCATCAACAAAGATGCCGAAGCACCAATTTTTCAGCATGCTGACTATGGAATAGTCACCACATGGGAAGAGGCATTACCTTCGCTAAAGAGCGAATTACAAGCCTTGCTCTCCTAATTACCCAATACCTTGGGCTAGTGCAGGGCTCATAGCATCGGGATAATCGTTATCTACGCCAGTCCGTACCAATCGACATGAGTATACTGATTATCTACCACGAAGCATTCAAATCGGGAGACATTGAGACTTTGCAAGAGGTCCTTCATGACGATTGGTACGGACGTGGTCGTCTTCAAGGACGGTGTGACCACCGTACTCCCCGAACCGATTAACCTCGCGGATACGCTAGATCTACAGCCCTTCCTAACCGACGATTGCCAGACAATGTTCTTCACCTCGTCACGGGGAAGTACGACCAGCAACTTCCCGCTGCAGGTCTACAAATCTGAGCGGCTCGGAGACTTTGAGTGGAGCGAGCCCGAGCTGTTCGTCTCGCATCCCCAGCCCGATACGGAGAATGGCGTCTACGGCGGGGTGGGCGAATTCTCGATGACCCGTGATGGCCTACAGATGGTGTTCTTGGAACTGACAATTACCGCCGAGGGTGATGACTATGTGGGCACCAACGACATGTACTACGCCGAGCGCGAGTGAGCGTGCG
>CAZPME010000009.1:20691-70590 GCA_964587885.1 uncultured Candidatus Poseidoniales archaeon | reverse complement strand
ATCGGTCGGCCAACCAAGTGAAGAAGAAGGCAGCAGGGAAGGCGACGAATTGAATGATAACAATAGTCATTATTAATTCGATAATCGTTAATCCGAGGACCGCAATTCCAAATGCTCCAGCCAATGATGTAACGCTATTGATGCCGTCAATAAAGAGGAAATATGCGGCCATGTAAATGAATAAGGTTTTGAAATTGCGCCATTCATTTATGGTTTTAATTACTTGAGAGAAGCCGGTTTTGGTTGCCTTTATGACCGTCCACTCTTGCGGTTCATGTTCAATTTCGGGTTCCGCAACATAGGTGAATGTGTACCATGCAAAACCATACCACCAAACACCCGAGGTCGCCATACAAAATGGGATGACCCACGAACCCTCAACTTCCATTACTAATCCAAGATGTACTACGAGGAGCAGCCCTCCACCTAGATATCCATAGGCATAGGCTTTGTTCGAGATTGAATCCATCTCTTCTTCAGTACCCTGGTATGGTAGAAGTGCATTGTAAAATACACCTGCACCATTCAAACCGACATTTGCTAGCAGGAACATTACGAAAATCCACATCCATTGAAATGAAATGCCGAAAATCGGTGTCAAAGCTAACATAAATACTGCACCAGCACCAAGGCGAGTCATCCACTTCAATGCCTTCATTTTGATACGGGTTCGGTCAGCGATAACCCCGACTGCTGGGCTTAGCATCGCAACAAGAAGTGTTCCGACAGTAACCGCAAGAGACCATGCCGCATCCGAACTCATCTCTATTCCAATTACAGTACCTGTAAGGCCATTTGCTTCTAGAAAAAGGTAGGCGAACCAAGCGGGCAAAATTGCTACTGTGACGCTGGTTTCAAAGGCAGATTTGCCCCAATCGTACATACAGTAACCGAAGATTGATTTTTCCTTTTTCTCCTCAGATGTGAGATTTTTTGTCTCCTCGTGACTAGACATCGTATGCTACGACTATTAATCGGGCTATTCATGGTTGTTACCGATAAAAGATGGCGAGGGCTTAGTTCATCTATTGTAACCCCTTCACACCTCCCATGCGATGGCGGCAACCAGTTGAGAACACAGTAAATGCCATTAGCCAAGGCATTTCACTATTCGACGGTGTTGAATTTGATTTACGCCTTACCAGTGACGGAGGGATTATCTTACATCATGACCGTGAAGTCAAGGTAAGTAAGGAGGAAATTGCTGGGTTGCCGTCAAAATATGTTGAGGAGAATACCCTTGATGATTTGAAGCAATTAGGTTTTGATGATTTTGACGAATTAATGGCGAATTCGAAATTCATTGAGAGGTTGGCGGAACAGGCTTGTGTGGCTTGTATAGAATTGAAAGTACCCCATCCTTCTTCTGGAATTGGTGGTGGTTGGCTTTTCAGCAGTGCAAAACATATGGCAAAATTACTTGCTGCTGTGGATGACAGACTCAAGGTGCACTCTATCCCAAATGAGAACACTGTCTTCTATTCGTTTCATCGCCGGATGTGGAAAATAGCCCGAATTGCTAAATCGACTCGACATGTCTCTACTTTACGGCCGATTGTTCCTCCATATGGTACTCCATTAGTGCAGAAAATACGTAGTGTTCCTCAATTCATTACTATGCCACTTGGCCGGTTAGTTCGCTGGCACAAATGGGACCGTTCGCCAATGATTCCCTGCGCATTAGAATATCTCGTCCCACCGACCAACCGTTACACCATAGGTCTGCCTGTCGGCTTGCATGGCAAGAGATTGCAACGTTTGCGCAGACTTTCAGGTGGTTTACCATTGTATGTCTGGCCTGGAGATATTGAACTTGAATCACGCTTGGTGGATTGCGGCCTAACTCCGATAACAGATGTTGCTGACCCAGAACTCAGTACCTTGCCATGTGGCACAGCGCGTTGGCGTCAGCCTGCAACTCAGCCTCTAAATGATGAATGGCAAGCAGTACTCGCTCAAGCCAGCCCCAATGAGCATGAGGAAATATTGCTGAAGGCGCGTGAGGAAGTGGCACCTTGGCATGAATTGAGTGGAAGTGAGAGACGAGAACATTTGTCTTCTTGGCGTAAGCGTTTTGCATGGAAACGCGAGTTGTCAGAACTTGAGGCATCTAGTTCAGCCCAAACTATGCCGTGGGAAACAGTACGTATTATCGGTCATCGCGGGTGTGGAAAAAGTCCCGAATAATCTAATCAACGTGGCGATCAGGTTGTTGTTCAGGGATGTACTTTGGCCGGTAGATTGGAACACCCTTACCGTTCCGCATTTCGGTCCTTTCATCGACAATTTGGGCGCCGATTCCGGCGGTGCGAGCCCAACCGAAGAAGGTAGTGTAATATTCGGTATTGAGGAAACCAACATGGTGTAATAATGTCCCTGATGCGATATCGACATTAGCGTTAGGATTACTTATTTTTGGCATTTCACCGAGTACACGAGGAACCACTTCACGCAAAGTTCGAATGGTCTTGAAGTTCTCATCTTCAGGGCAAATTTCTTCACCTAGTTCAAATTGAATTGCTGCCCTTGGGTCTTCGGTTCTCAATACCGCATGGCCAAATCCGAATATTGGTCGCTTAGCAGCTAATTCAGCACGGACAAATTGTTCAACTGCAGTGGTTTCCGAAGTACCTATTTGTTGAACAAATTCCAGGCACGCTTGATTTGCCCGTCCGTGTAAAGGACCATACAAGGCATTCATCGCCCCGACCATTGATGCATAAACATCAGAGTGGCCACTTGCGATTGCTTTACCTGTAAATGTCGACAAATTTCCTCCTCCATGGTCCATGTGCAATACGATGAAAACTCGCAAAACTCTTGTCATCGCCCATTTATCGGCACCGTCAATGTCTACCATATGAACGAAATTTTCTACCAATCCCAATTCAGGACGAGATGCCGGCATAGATTCTTCTCGACCTTCGCGTATGCGGAAGATTAGAGCCATCAATTCCGGCATTCGAGCCACTAAGTTTAGTGCATCTTCTCGCCAATCATCAACTCGCCCTGACATACCGAGTGCTTGGATTCCAACCGCTAGCCAATCCATCGGGTGTCCATCAGTAGGTAAAGTGCGCAAAGTGTCGCGAATGCCGATGGGCAAAAATGCTCTGCGGGCTAAATCTTGACGAAATGCCGAAGACTCATCTGGGTTTGGCAAGCGCTTGTGGTGGAGTAGGAAGATAATATCCTCTGGGTCTCGGTCGGCCAATTCGGCAATCGGATAACCCGAATAGTGAACACCGCCTTCAGGTGTGACATAGGAGGTGCGACAGGTCCCTACTGGGACGCCACGCATTCCAGTATTGAGATGAGATGCAGTCATCTCTAAGAGCACCTCATTGTTTCCATCATCGGGCATTTTCAAACCGCCTACGAACACGCGAAATCAAACTTCGGTATAAGCAACTCGCTGGGGAGTAAGGAATATTTTTCACCCACTTGCTGCGTGGTGTTTTTTTAACACCTAATGTGATTTGCCGACAAAACAGGAGGCTGCGAAAACTTACTTTTTTTGGTCAACCCTTGAGTAATAGTTGAATAGGGTGGTTTGGAACAAGGGAATGTAAGCATGACCGTAGTATCTCGAACTCGACATCTCTCTCTACTTGCTTCAGGTAGTTTACTATTCATTGCGATGGTGTTTTCGCTTGTATCAAGTAGGACCGAAGTGGCAGTAATGCCTGCATGTGGCGGCATTTGCGAGATATCCGAAACTGCTGCATTGATGATTTGGCCCGCCATTGGGACCGTCATTTTGGCAATCATCATGTTTACCCTTGGTCTGCGAGGAGAATTACGATATCAAGCCGACAAAGTTGCAGGTACTTTCACCGCTCGGCGAGTCACCGGCTCCTTAGGCGAGGTCGGTGATTTGGATTTTCACATCCCGCCCAGTTCCGAAGCGCCGCTAAATCTAGTGTCTCAATCAAAGAATGAGACCGCAGTTGGTTCCGATTCAGAGTTCAAGAATCCGTTTGAGTTTTAGGTTTCCAGTGGCGAAATCCAATAGTTGAATTAAGATCAGCTTCAACCCACAAATTAATAGTTTCACCCTCGATTTTTATGGCATCGGGGTGATCAATTCCAGGGCAAAGTTTCTTGGTTTTACGCCAACTTCTCTCCGACCGCAAATTCTCAGCCCACCATGGAAAAGCAGAACATTGGGCTGGTTTGGCGGGATAAACTTGGCACTTTTTTTCATCATCCAAGTAAATGCAAATCCCGTCGCTTTCCCTGCTTTTGAGAATATACCTGCCGTCAATGGTTTGACGGCAGTCGCGTTGCAACCATTCTTCGACAGTAATTTCATGATGAGTAGCCAATTTTTCGGCATCAGCACGACTCAAGTAGACAATCCCATCCGGCTCGTCACAACATTTCCCACAATCTGGGATACAGGTAAATTCAATTCCCTCATCCCACCAATCCCGTCGCCGTTGCCAAATCCGGCGAGACATTTAATCACTCGACTGGAACTAGGATGTTTACGGGTGTCAATTCAGTCACTTGTGGCTTAATAACTTCAAGAATCGGCACTGGGTTTAGAATGGCTAATGCGTCAGCTAGTTCTTCTGGATTAGGAGCCTCTTCGGCTACTGATGGTTTGCGACGAATTGGGATTCGTCTAGGTGTCGAAGTAATCTTCAATTTTTCAAGAGCATCATCTACAGAACGGCGACGAGCAACCTTTCTTCGTCCCGAAGTTTTGTCTTTTTCTTGCACCTTCTCAGGACGACTTAATCGCTTGAAGGGGCGGCGTATTTTCTTAGCCTCAACAAATTCGGGCAGTGGCATAGAATCGGGGTCTATGTCCGCCAATTGGCTTTCGACAGCACGCAATTCATCAACTAGTGCAATTAATTCCTTTTGGTCGGCAGAGTTAATCTGTAATGCAATTTCATGCAGTCGAGATTCAAGGTTAAGTAGTGAGTCATTTTGGGCATTGAGGTTATTTTCCAAGCGTTGGAAAGCCGCATCAGTACGGGTTGACAATGGCGCTAAATCTTCAGCCACCTTTACCTTCTCACCAACGGCAATACTGGGGGCGGCTGCGACCAAATGGGCATCACGTTCATGGAGAGTCAAACCGCTATCGAGATTTTCTTTGGAGATTACAAAGTCATCCTGAATATGGCGCTCGACCATAGCCTCAATCGCAGCCATTGAGGATTCAGGCATCAAGTCAGGTGGTGTGTAATCATCCTCGCCGATTTGAGGCAATTCTGTATGCAGTTCGACAGCAGGATTTAGCGGGTCAGCGAAGACAGTATCAAGGACTTGAGCAGTAACCTCTTCACCCCATTCACCAATCTCATGTGGTCTCAAATCCTCTTCTTTAGCAGTCGGGGAACGGCCAGTAAGTATGCGCACAACATCGTCAGAAGTGATGAGTTCTTCTCCAGATTCAACTGCGATTGCCAATTCCTCCAACCCTGCCTTTGAGGGTCCCCAACCGCGCCCACAGCGATCAACAATTGCCACCAACATGGAGTCGTCGAGCAATAGGTTTCGTCCACTTGAACGAGACCTTAGCATAGTTACCAAACTGCTTCGGCTAGGTTCACCCATTCGGACTTTAACCGCTTGTCGAATTATTGCTGACATACGGTTTTCAGGACCGCCTTCTTCGTGATTGCTGGTGAGAATTACCTGTACACCAAGGTTTAGTGCCCAATCCACTATGACTCCAACCGCATGCATTGCTGAGGCCTTATCGTAGAGAAGATGAATGTCATCAACCAGCAGTACGCTTGTCCCATTGCAGCGCTCACTCCAATCTTTGGGTAGGGAAAAATCATCTTCAATTGTGGCGCAAGAGAGAATCCTTGCAACCGATTGAACATCTTGGCGAGAAAACGCAGTTCCAGTTGCCCACAGCAAATGGGTCTTACCAACTTCGGCAGGTCCAACGACTAAGAGGGGGTTAAGTGATTTTGCGGGGTGGTCTAGAATTTCGTTGATTGCTAAGGCTGCCCGCTCATTTTGTGGACAGATGTGCAAATTGCGAAAAGTCAAGTTTTCATTCTGTGGTAGTACGGGTGGCCAATCACCTGGGGTGATTTGTGGCTGGACGAGAGGAGGTAGTTCATTCGGCTCAACATGTTCGGTATCGAGTTGCTCGACTTGCCATGAAAGACGTTCACGCTGCTGTTCCAAAACGTCTTCCCAAACCGGCCGCCCATGACTGTCGTGGCCGAGCCATTTGGAGTCATAATTTTCTACTATGTCATCATCGACTGCACGTAATACATCAAAGCGTGCAGATAGCCATGGGCTAATGCTTACCTCCTCGGCCTCTCCTTCGACATCTACCTCAATAATCCGCTTAGCTTTGCCTTTACTGGCTCCCAATACTCGGTCGGCTATCCTAGTGAATGGTGCCCTTCCATCGGTTGAGGTTCGTTGCAATAGTGAAATACGCTTGCGTTCGGTCTGATTTACTCCTAGTTTCCTCGCCAAACGCGAAGGTGAATTACTTTCTTTCTCGTATTCAACCATCTGCCGCCCCGAAGAAATCGCCTGAGTCAATTTTCTCCTCTTGCGCATCATAAATCCTCCAAATCAGTAAGATTGGTTACCACTTTGCCGGAGGTATTACGCACCTCGTCAGCGATAGCAACACGTCGTGAAATTGCAGATATCGACATATCTTTTTGCCCACGGCTTGCACTGTCTCGACCTTTTGTCTCGGTGGAGATTTCGACACCTGGTCTCGATGTCATAGGTCCAAGCTCTACAGGTAAAGACAAGTTAGAACTGTGGGGTGAGGCTGCATTGTGCATTGCCGCTACCCAAGATTGGTGCTCAAAGGGATCACTTGGGATTTTGTTAGCCGGAAGGCTACTGGCCGCACTAACCGCTTGTTCCCATTCTCCAAGTTTTCGTTCGCGAGCGATATCCGCATTTGAAATTGGTAATTGTTTAGAGTTGATTATTTCTGCCGACATTGAACTGGCTACTTCGATTGCATGCAGTGCTTGCTTGGCTTTAGCCAAGCGATTATCTAAAAGAGAAGATTTACGGTCGAGAATTGCTACATCGACCTCATTGGCACGGGTTACAGCTGCATTCAATTCATCTCGTCGAGTTTGGTGAGAAAGAGTAGTTGTTTTGGAAGAAGATCTAATTTCACGCCTTTTACCAAGTCGGTGAGGGATGCGAAGTTTGGGAACTTCGTCTTGGTTTTCGTCCATAGCAACCTCATCCTCAGATTCCTCTTCTTCGTCGCTGATTGAGGAAAGAATGGATTGTGTCAGTGAATCATCACGTTTGGCCGAATGAAAAGTTGGCACCCAATCGTCAGCGGGTTCATCCGTTTGTGGTACTTCCACGTTCACTTCCTCATCCTGCAACCACTCTTGTGCGAAGTCACCCGCTGAGAACCGGTTGGCTAAGCCACGAGCCACATCTTGAGTTCCAGCAGAAGTTGCCTTTTTCCGCAATGAGTCGGCATTTTTTAGTGCTTCTTCAATCCAAGCGACTTCTTCATCAGTCGGTGGAGCGCATAGCGGATGCATTGCTAAGTTACTTGCATCTGCTAACCAAAATTCAACTTGAGCATTGCTAGCGGATTCAGTTTCACGAATTAATAGGCGCCGGTCTTTTTCTTCCCAAGCCAATAGATCGACAGGAATCATTAGCGCATCATCACTATCATGGAAGGTATCGACTAATCGGCGTAGGAAGCCAAATGTTCGCTCTACACCGTGCACACTTGCAAGGAATTCTAGGCCGTCAAGAATTACGATTGCGCGTAGATTACCCCAGAGAAAATCTGTAATTGTACGAGTAATATCTTCCAAACCTGCACCACATGATTGTTCTTCACCGGTTGCTCGCTCAGTCAGCCACCAACAAGACTCACTCGGAAGCCCATACTCAACCACTAACCGTTCCTTGTGAACTCTTGATAACACCAACACAGGGCGTCCGAGAAGTGCTAATTCAGAAGCCAATTTGAAAGAATTGTGATTATCTGTAGCGTCGAGTAATAGAACTTGACCTGGAGTTAATTCGCCACATAATTCACCCTGCATTTGCGCTCTCCTAACTTCGGCAGCGCGCTGAATAAATTCGGGTGCTTCGACCACAGTCTCAATTTCAGGCAGGGTATTTTCGTTTGCCTTGGCCCAAGTCGTCGACCGTACTTCTCGATTTAGCCACCATCTCTGACCAACAGATTCTGGCAATTCACTTGACCAAACGGTATCAATGTGGAGTCTAGCATCGGGAAATAGGCTGTCAATATGGGCGACGTCCACGTCTACTACCACAGTCAGTAGTGCATCAATGAAGACAGCATCTTCTTCAATTTCTAGAAGGGCGGGAAGTGAAAATAATACTGCACTTTGTTCATGAATAGCGGATAATGGCTCTCCATTACTCAAAATAATTTGACCGATACGAGGCAAATCATCCTTTGGTTTTCGTTCGATTCGAATGTATCCTTCTTGGGAATCGGAAAAGAAATCCCGAACTAGAGTCCGAAGTACATCTGGGCCCCCTCGACGTGTCTCTAATACTGACCCGCGAGGCAATTCCGCCATTAATATTCCATCCCAGTTATCCGAGTTTGAACTCTTCCGCATTTGAAAGTGATGCCTGTGAGGGGTGATTATCCGCCTATTTCTATGAAATAGGAATTGCGCCGGCCATGTTGCGAGGTTTCAAAGACATGGTCGAATTGCCACTATCATGGATACGAGACTTCCCGCTAATTTCGTAACCTTTGCCGATAGCACTCACGGCCGTAATTTTACGGATTCCACCTTTAGCAAAGCATTACCTTTTCTTATTGCTGGATGTATGTTGGCAATAATTGCCATAATGATAAATCAGTCGCTAATTATTATGACAATGGCGATTTATTCCTTGTTGTATGCCTCAACCATCATGTTGTCAATGAGGACGTTAATCAACTATCCATTGGCGCTTAATTCGATTCATCCTTGGGCATATGCTAACGATATAGGTGAAACAATTACCCAAGAAGGTGGTGAAGAGAGTCGCGATAGCGAGGCTTATGATGCAAAGGAAGACGGCGAAATAGCCAAAGTTATGCTGTGGACTCCTGAAAAAAATTGGTTTGAATTGGGAGATTCAACGATTCGGGTTGCGCGCAATCCTGTGGTAAACAAATGGGAAATTGTAGCAAACGATCGAGAGGGTACACGTTTAGGAGAATTAACAAATGTTAAAAAGAGGAAAATGAAGTGGTTTGAGCAACTAACTAATCATGCTTTAATGCAAGCACAAATTTTCAATGGCGGGGCACAAGACGATACCTTCGCTGATGCTAGGGCAAGAGAAGAACAGGAAAGCGGTTTGCTTGAGCGTGAATGGGAGAATACCACACCTGGGCTTCTTGGTAATGATGATGTTCTAAGTGTAGGTATGCGCTCGGCAATTCGTGATAAAGCAACAATTATTGCTAATACTCCATCAACAGAGGGAGATGATGAAGAGTAGAGTGAGAGTCAATATACTCCCCAAGCAATAATACCCTCCGAGCACCCCCTTGTGACTGTGTCAACAGAGGGATTATGGCGCGAGCGCTTGGCTGACTTGTCCTCATCGCAACGAGATAGGTTGCAAGGAGGCAATCTTTCTCAGCGCTTTTCTAAGTTGCCATTATGGGCAAATCATCCGGCATATGTAGGTGGTTTTTACGGCATACTACTGGCAATTGCACTGGCTGCCCCAGTTGGTTATAAGACCGATTGGGAGGCAAATAATTGGGGTATCACTTGGCTATTTACACTACTATTACTGGTATTTGCAACCTCGTTTTTAGGGATGGCGTCTAGAGTCATGAATGCAATGTTTAGGAGACCCCCAATAGATGTCCCTCGACGAGTATTATTTGTTACTCCATTCGTTGGTATTTTTTGGATGACACTAGAGCTTACGAATTTACTCAACATTTCGTCAACCGGTCCATGGTTGCTAATGTTACTGCCCGGCCCACTCTATGTGCACTTAACTTGGGCTCCGCGCTGGCGAATGATGTCTATGCTAGAATCAGGTGAGAACCCCTTTGCAGATCTTAATTTGGATGAGTCACCGGACAATGATTTAGCAAAAGGCGATACGGAAATAATTGATGTGGTTGACTCGATTGAAAGCGAACCAATTACCACAGGAAGCGAAGAAGAATAATTAGAGTAGACCTACACGTTTACCTGCGCTCTCATATGCTCTTAGGACTTCATCCAAATCATCTGAGGAAAGTCCAGCAGACAATTGGTTTCTCACCCGTGCCTTATTGCGCGCCACCATCGGAAACACAATCGCTCCAACCATTACTCCCAATTTACCCATTTCTTCAGAGAGCGACTTTGCCGTGGCTGACTCACCGCACATGACTGGAATAATCGGTGTTGTAGAGACTCCCAAATCAAAGCCAAGGCTCAGCATTTCGGAGCGAAAATATTCGGTATTTTCCCATAACCGTGCATGGTGCTCGGGCTCGTCCATCAGTACTTCCACGGCGGCCTTTTGTGCGGCCGCCACACCAGGTGGTTGACTGCCAGAGAGTAACCAAGAACGTGAATGATTTAGGATATAGGTGCGCATTTGCGCACTTCCTGCAACGATTCCTCCTTGCACACCCAAAGCCTTGGAAAACGAACCGATTTCAAAATCAACTTGACCTTGGAGGTTGAAATGATCAACAATTCCTGCTCCGCTACTGCCGAGAACTCCCTCACCATGGCAATCATCGACGAAGACCATCGCATCATGCTCATGTGCTAATGCGGTTATTTCATCGAGGGGGGCGATATCTCCATCCATCGAAAATACGCCATCAGTTATGATGAGTTTTCGTTCTTTGTCAGAATTATCAGCGAGAACCGCTTCTAGAGCACCCATATCGTTGTGAGAATATACTGCTCTGCTCGCTTTGGTTAAGCGCACTCCATCAATGATTGAGCCATGGTTTAATTCGTCGGAGATGATGACATCTTCACTCCCTCTAACCAAAGTAGGAATCACACCGACGTTGGCAGTGTATCCGGCTGAATGAATTAAACTGGACTCTACACCCTTGAATTCGGCGACTTTGGCTTCGGCTTCAATGTGAATGTCCATTGTTCCCGCAATTGCTCGCACTGATCCTGAACCAGCGCCATATTTTTTGGTCGCTTCAATCATCGCATCAACCACCTTGGGATGAGTCGTTAAGTTGAGATAATTATTGGCTGATAGCATTATCATCGGGTTACCATCGAAGGTACATCTCGGTATGGAAGGAGATTCTAAGGTTGGTGGAGACCATTGCAAGTTCTGGGCTTTGAGTTGCTCATATCTATCGTTCATCCAAGAGAGGTCACCCGGCATCACATCACCTACGGGTTAGCGTAAGACTGTCGCCCTTTGGCAGTTTCCGTATCTTTCTCTCGTCGTCATCTCTATGAGCAATCGGCTCAACCCATCATCGTGTCGTCTCAATCTCGGCCGGTCCGTGCAACTTTGCTTGGTATCGCTCAAGATGGTGGCCGGCCCCAAGCGGGGTGTTTCTCTGAATGTTGCAGTGATGCCTACAATAATCCGGAATTAGTTCGCCATCCAGTGTCATTGGGAATTGTCGGCTCTGATTATTCACCACATTTGATAGAAGCGAGTCGCGATTTGGCTTGGCAATTTAGTTTATGGAAATCTACTGACCCAACTTCTGAATCACTCGCCAGTATTTGGCTCACTCATGCTCATTTTGGTCATGTCGATGGGCTCGGGTTATTTGGTAAAGAGGCTATTGCCGCCCGTGGTTTACCGCTTCATTGCAGCACATCTTTCGCCCGTCTACTTGGTAAAAACGCCATATGGCAACAGATGCTCAATGAAGGGGTGTTAGCGCCGCGTCCATTCGTTGCTGGAAAACCAGTACAACCTTTAGAGACATGTGGGTTTTCAATCATTCCAATTCCAATTCCACATCGTAACGAATTATCTGACATGCACGCCTTTTTGATTTGTGGTGGTCAAAGGCGTTTACTCTTTTTACCAGACCACGATACGTGGGAAGAGACTCTGGATAGTGTAGGCCACCCCGACTTGAGGAGTTGGTTAAACGAGTTGGCGGTCGATATCGCATTACTTGATGGGACCTTTTTCTCTTCTGATGAATTGTCTACTCGAAGGCAAGAGGATGTCCCCCATCCCCCAGTTATTCAAACTCTAGAATTATTAGGACAACGCCAAAGTGAAGATGCTAGGGTGATTTTCATTCATCTCAACCATACCAACCCTCTACACAGCAATGATAATTGGCAGACTGAAAAGGTTACTTCGCTTGGCTGGGAAATTGGGTATGAGGGTATGGTCTTTGACCTGTGAATCCGCCGCCCCAACGATGATGAATACTCGGTAAATCCACGCGACATTGGGAGTTGTAATTGATGGAAATTAGTGGCGAGGTGAGTAGCGGTTTAGGGCGTGCTCACGTATTCATGGCTCAAGCACACTATCAAGATCAGTTTCGTCGTGTACTAGGAAGTACCGCATGGCCTGGAACGCTGAATGTCACCGTTTCTGGTGATGATTTGGCTCGCTATGTCGCGCTGCGAACAAAGGTTGGAGTCGACACTCCGGACTTGTCACTAGAGATAAAGTCACAATCTGCAAGTATTGATTTGACGAATTATGAAGCCTGGAGAATCGATGGATTCAATCGAGATGGTGTATCATTTGGCGGCGCTACCGCGTTCAAAGCGTTAATTTCAATCCACTCAAGGACAATTGATTGTGCAGTATTGATTCCAGATTTGACACGGCATTCTAATGTTGTAGAAGTTATCAGCGGAAAGTTTCTCCGTGAAGGATTGGGCATTGAAGATGGAGATTCTGCGAGTCTTGAAGTTCTTTCATGAGTTATTTGCCCGCCTTAGAACTAGTCCTTGGCGATGAATGTAGGCCCGCATTTCACTTTTTGCAAGAGCACACCAGTGCTGTTGCTCCCTAAATGATGCAGTGAAGTCTCTTCGACTCAACACGTCACTACCTTGCTCTGGGAAGGAGAAGGAAAACTCGTCATAATCTAGTTGCCACAATATTAGCCAATCTGCTTCAGACAGACCCAAATCAACAAAATCATCGGGATTCTTCAATGCAGAAACTACTTCCTCACGGGTGGTCTTACCACGGGCGAGAAATTCAATTGCAGAAGCGATTCTACGAACTTGATTCCATACGAATGAAGGACCACTCACTTCGAACCCTAGCAGGTGTTCTCCTTCCATCCATGGGCTAATTCTCTCAATCGTCCTTATCGTTGTTGCAACTCCCTCTGGGCGGGAGAAACTGGCGTAATCATTGGTGCCGGAGAAGATTGACAGCCAATCTTCAAGTTGCTCAACTTCGACACCATTCCAGTATTCACATCCCTCGAGACGAAATCGGTAGGTGCGTCGTATTGGATGCCTTGGATTCCATTCAGCACTGGCTTCCTCAATCCCCCAAACCCAAATAGAATTGGGCAGATGGTCGTTCATTGCATCAACCATTCTAGTAGGAGTTATTTTCTCCCAAAGGCTAGTTGGTATTTCCAATGCTGCAACATTCATCCGTACATGCACTCCAGCATCACATCGACTAGCATTGCGTAGAGAATGCCGTCCCTCTTGCGGTGGTTCCCCCCACGTAAGTTCAGCAATAACTTCCTCAAGAACTCCTTGAGCGGTAACCTGAGCAGGTTGGTATTGACTGCCGTGAAATTCATCGCCGAGATAGCCATATGCAATAGCCAGACGAACTGGCGACATTGTTCACACCTATTCCGAAGACAGGGTTTCGACAGCGTCTTGAGCATTAAACCCGAGACCGCCAACCGCCCAAATGAGTGCTTGCTTTATCCATGGCTGGGCCATTGGATTCTTACGCTCTGGGTCGATTCTCTCTATCGCTTCGACTATTAGGCGACTGGCTTCAAAAAGAGTATCTTCTACTGGAATTTCGTTCAATTCAGCCATTTTCTCCAAACGTTGATACTCCTTTATTGCCATTGGAATGCGGCCACAGTCGAGGCAAAAATTAGCAAAACTACTGACATATTCAAGATTTTCTTCATCCAATTCCATCGCCTTCTTGTAGGCTCGCATAATTAATGCTGCAGGTGGTTCTTCCTCCATATCAATTGAAATACGCATAAAAGCAGATTCAGCCCAGCCATAATGTCCGACAGCGCTATCAGGGCTAGCATTTCTTAATTCGTCAAATAATCCCATGGCAGCTAAAAAATCGCCATTTGAAAGTGCAATACCCGCTTCTTGAATCAATTCGTCGCTCATATCAAAGCCTCTTATTATCGGCGTGGCGTCGATTCTCATTTATGAGGATGGTGCTATTCAATCATCCTGCTTTTGGTCAAGGCTTTGAGACAGTAAATCTTTCAATTCGCCCAGTTGACTCGATTGACTCTTCTCTTTATGATTCTCATTAATGAGGTTCTTGACCTCTTCAGGTCGTGGGATATTGAAGAAACAGTATGCGGGGTCTGGGCGCAGAGAACGAACGGTTCGTTGCGCGGTAAGGATACCGAATAACAGGCGAAAGAATCCTTTGGTGGCGACAGTGGCAGCATCATCATTGGAGTCAGTGGCAGGAGCCATTCCCGCAGCGGCAGACATTCCGACCGATTCATCACCTAGCCCCAACCCTGAGGCTGACATCGGCATGACGCTTCCGAATCGGAAGATAGTGCCAATTGGACCTTGGGTGAGATTAACCTCAGTGATATTATCGTACAACATACGGCGCTGTGATCGAGTCATCAAGAATTGGCGCCTGAATATAATTCCATCAGTTGTAACTGCGTAGTTGAATGAACGAGTGAAATGGGTGGTGAACATTATGAGGACGATTGCCCAAACAATCCCCATTACCTCATACGGGTAAGTATCGGGAATGAAACTGAGTGGGTAGTCTCCATCATCAAAGAACCAATCTCCGATTAATGCATTCAGTCCCAGCAGGAAAGGTAGTAAAGCGATCATTATCAAACTTGAAGTGAACCAACGTCCACTGGTATTGATATTCATCCATCTATTTGCCCATGCTATTACCATCATCAGCACCGGAAATCCAATCGCACGTCCTATGTCGGTTGAAATCATATCCTTCGCAAATGCCAAAATCCCGCTATCTGGGTCATCAGCGATAGCGATGAAATTGAAGGTATAGTGTACAAGGCCGACAATAACGGCTAATATGTACATAGAAAAGAATGCAAAAACACTCGGTCGGGTTGCTGTGAGTATTTCCTCGCCAGTGATAAGACTGAATTTTTCAGACATTTTGTCATCTTTTGTTTCCTCGGGCGCGTCGATTTTCTCTTCATCGGTCATAGTTCCACCTAATACGAGACTAAACCCTCTCGGTCATAGACCTTGTTACACAAACGACTCAGTGCAAGAGACCCCAACTATGCTCAGCATTACCGCGTATCCAAGAAAAATCACTGAGCGTACGCTCACCCTTTTCATCACAAATTTTGAGATGTGTAACTTTCAATGGATATTCATTGTAGGTTAGGTGACTAGTCATTCGGCCACGGGTGGGTTGGTCGAAGGTCCAATGGGCTCTAGCGACAGCTTCTGCTCTGATTTGGACTTTACAGCGACCATTCCACATTTCCACTTCAAACACCGGTAGTGGGGCTTCAGGCCAGTCTCCGTGTTCTCCTTCCACCCTTTCACCATGGGTTTTCCTGACGGTAAGATTCTCAAATTTTTCGCTGCGTTGTCTCTTAGCATCATGCATCAATCCACTATTGGACAAGGAATGATGAGGAAGGTCGCGCATTTTCCATGGCCGCGCATCCTTGGCGGTAATTGTTGTAGCAACATGTGGCAGAAACCAATCGATATAGGTTCCATCACTAGCGTGTAACATACCCCAATACCAAGGTGGCGATGGTGCTTGGACACAGACCTTCTGGAAATATGCTGTGCCTTGAACAGGTTCACCTGCAATCGTTCCTTTGACTAGGGCTCCATGCAGGCGGAGAATATCGTACCCCATCCCCATGCCATAATCCTTGTGCGCCCAACGTGCGGTAGACATTGGTTTGGTCCATGGTCGCATTTGCAAGGAAAAATTAGCAGGTGCACCAAGGTCGACTTGCTCCTTATCAGGGCTAATATTCAACCAAAATTCATCTCCTTTAGGTTTGAGTCCCATCGAAAGGTCGCGCTCATCAATTGGAATAATTGCCCCGGAACCGGTAACACCTGCTGGCATTGGCCATAGTGGATGAGAAGTGGCCATAGCCGACATTCGCAGTGGTGTTTTTACTAGTGGCTCCCACATTCGCTCACCATCAAACCACCATGCAGCCACCATTCCAGGAATTGCGATTCCACCATCAGCGTCAAAGTTCGGTCTGCCACCAGTCCATTCATCGCCTCCAACATCGATGACTTCGGTATCTTTGGTTGACCATAATACCATCAATTGTTTGCTCAAATTAGGGTCGGATGGGTCTTCTATCATGACTAGCCACCACCACCAATCCCATGTGAGTCGGTGAATCGGGGGCATTTCGGCTAGCGTCCACAAACGCTCTAGTTCACCTTCAAATGTTTGCATTTTTTCACCTCTTAATCAATCTCTCGATTTTTGAAAATGGCTTGTGCGATTACTAGTAGTACTACAGTTAACGAAAGTAACACAAAACACGAAATCAAAGCATCGGATAGAGGGTTGCCAGTAAGATATGTGTGGTGGAAGAAACCATCAAGTGCATCTGACCCCCTCAATTGGTCGTTATACTGAGTATCGCCCCATGGCGTAGTCGTCATGGTAGCGGTTGATTGACCTAGGGCGACGACATATTCTGTATCAGGCCAAGCCATATTCCCGAACCCGTCAACAATGACCATACCCCAATGGGCAAGTGACAAACGTGATGCAGTAGCCTCGGGTTCAAAGACTGATAACATGGCCATGGCAAATTCCCATACGCCAATGATTATGGCTGCTACCATTCCATACTTGTGAATCGTCCCTAGAGTCATGAAAAGAGTTGCATAAGCTAGAGATAACAAACAAGTAGCTACAGCGATTCCGAACCATGCCATCATATCTTGGAATCTAAAGAAATCATCACCGGGGCCCAACAATCCTGTGGTTATGGCACCAAACAATGTGAGGATGATAAAATATGGCCACACTAATGCAATGTAACCGAGCAATCGATAGAGCAATAATTCAGTTCGCGATAGTGGTTTTGAAACAAGATAATGCAAAGTCCCATTGTTGATTTCATCGCGAATTAGTCCCGATGCGAGAAAGAGTGGGACAAAAATGCCCAAGATGAAAACAAAACCAATTTTCCCAAATGCAAGAATGAATGTTCGCTGCAATGATTCCTTGAAATATTCATCCTCATCGGGATCCTCATCGACATTTGGATCGCTAATAACTGTGATATCATTATCGTATCCTTGCTTGCTGAAGTAGTAATCACACGTGACATAGTTTCGGTTCTCATCGACCCAACTAGACCAACCGACTTCGCCAATATGGGTGCGGCAATCGCCATCATCATCGTATCCTTGGCTCTTATCTAAAGTTGTAGAAGTAAAATCGAAACCATCCTCATTAATCCATTTATCAGGTGAGTCTGGGGGAATCGGCGGGTCGAAATTCCCCGGATTACTGGATGGGTCTGAAGTTGAAGTGCCGAGTAGATTTTCCTGACCGTCGGGATAACCATCACCATCACTATCCGCACTATCTCCGTCGTTGTCGAAAGCCTCAATTTCCTGAGACATCGCTTCAACATAGAATAGTAGTATCACCAAAACGATTAGTGCTCCTACTCCTAGTACAGCCCAAGTCGAGATTCGTTTTCGGTATTGACGCACAGTTAGTTCAAGTATCGCAGTTGCCTTACGATCGAGTTTTGACCATACCTTGTCGTGAAGTGGGCGCGGTGAACTATTCATCAATTTTCACCGCCGGTTAGGTATGTCAAAATCGATTCTAGATTGTCATCAGGATTATCGATAGCAGTAACCTTGATTTTCGCATCAACAAGAGCTTGCGGCAAGTCACCATGTAATTCTCCCAAGTGGTGGGTTTGGACAATGAGCTTTCCTTCATCGGGGAAATGAACTCCGAACACTTTGTCATGGACGAGAAGTGCTTTGCCCAATTCACGAGGTTCTTCGGTAGTCAATGCGATGCTATGCGGGTGGGCGTCGAGCATGTTACGTATTGCGTGGACATTGCCTAGAGCGAGTAAACGGCCATTATTCAGTATCACGATTTGCTCGGTAATCCGCTCAATTTCTTCAAGAATATGACTTGAGACGATAACCGTTCGACCCATCGCACCTAATTCACGAATCACATTCATTATCGTCGTTCTCGCTAGTGGGTCACAACCCTGTAATGGTTCATCTAGAATAATCAATTCTGGATCGTTTACCAAAGCATGGGCGATTTTCACCCGCTGGCGCATACCCTTGCTGAATTTCCCGATTTCCTTATTCATCACCTCGGTTAGGTCGACGAACTCGAGAACCTTTTCTGCTTTGATTCGAGCTTCTTCACGAGTATAGCCATACAAGCGGGCCAATGTGGTGACGAAATCTAGTGCAGTCATCCAATCGTATAAGGCATCATTTTCTGAAACATAGCCGATTCTAGAGAATGGGGCGGCACTTTTCCAAGGGTCGGTGCCGAATAGCCTAACCGTTCCTTGTGATGGCTTAAGTTTCCCCGCGAGAATCTTGAATAGTGTTGATTTACCAGCCCCATTTGGACCCAATAATCCAGTTACTCCTCCGCTAATTGCGAGGCTAATATCGTTCATGCCGACGATATTACCGTACCATTTCGACACATGGTCGAGCATGACAGCCGGGATATTTTCCTGTGGTATCCACTCTTTTTGAGCGGCGCCACTTTGGTTTAGGTCGGGCATCATTCGCGTGTCACCTCCATACTTGAAACGCGACTGGCTAAGATGTACAGTGAAAGCGCATTAATCACCACTAATGAGACTAAACTCCAACTCCAAGGGTGGTCATAAGTTGAGGTTGTGTTAACCAAGGCTTGGCCAACATGGGCCACACAATCATACGGCGAGAGTAGGTATAGTACGCTACGCTCAAAGACTTGGTCGATTAAGAATGCGATTAATTTGGTGCCGAGAAAAATCCCCAAAAGTGCGACAGCGGGGAAGAATTTCCCACGGCTCACACTCGACAATGCCAATCCAATACTTGAGTATGTGATGACTAGAATCAATCCGGCTATAGCCGCACCAAGAAACATCGGCAACGTGTCGAGTAGAAATGACCAGCCCTCGCCACGCAATAGTATATCTCCGGTGTAGTATATTCCTAATGTGCCAACGATAAGAAGGAATAAAACGATGGCTACTGAGAGAAATTTCATCGCAGTATAGTCGATTCGATTTAGTGGTCGCGAGAAGTAAATTGCACTGGTTCCATTCATTCGGTCTTCACTAATCATTCCGCCAATTAGCAAGGCAGCAATTATCGGGAAACAAAGCGCATTGCGTGGCCAAAATCCGAGAACATGACCGTACAAATTGTCACGACTCACTCCAAATAATCGAGTCATATCACTTTCACCAAAAATCGATCCGATGAATGACAATCCCAAATCACCCAACGACAAGAGAAAGGCGGCAAATAGAATCAATTTTGTAGCCACCCCATAAGGACGGTGACCTTTACTGAATAATCCGTAAACATGGTGGCGAAGGATCGACCAATTTCGGGCCCAACGGGGGTTAAGTGTTCCCTCCCATGGGCGATATTTTTGATTGAAAACCGTTCCCAATTGGGCTTGTTCATGCTCCTTTGTGCCACCTGCTACCGAAGCCACCATCACACTATCATCGCCATCTCCTGCTCCGTAAGCAGCTTCGAGACGAGTTTGCCCTTCGACTTTCACTCCTGTTTGACCAAGGAATTCAGCATCGGGAGTATTACCCTCGTTCTCGTTCATTCAGTCACCTCTTAGTTCTGCAGGAGCATCGACTTTACGACCGCTAGGAGTATCTCCCATGAGGTCTGAAGATGACTTTACTGAATATCCTAAGCGTTCCATTATTACGAGAAATAGATCCTCAAGACTAGGCTCATGGTCGCTCATTTGGCGAATTTGTGAACCAGTTTTCGCTGCACAACCGATGATGTTAGTATAGGTGTCTTCATCGTTTTTTACAACTCTCATTACCCGCCCAGTGCGACGAACATCCAATCCAGAAGCACCCAATTCTCGCTCGAGGTCACTAGCATGACCCCAGACATGGATTTCGATTTCTTGGTCGATTGATTTGAGGTCTTCAATCCTACCTTGAGCGATTAATTTGCCTTTATGCAACATTACTATTCTGTCGCAGACTCGTTCAACATCCTCCATCAAATGGCTCGCCATGAGAAGGCTACGTCCTCCATCTCCGACTATTTGTTCAAGGGTATTGAGCATGAATTCTCGTGCCCGAGAGTCGAGTCCATTACTAGGCTCATCGGCGATAATTAATTCAGGGTCATGAATAATTGAGCAAGCGAGTTTGGTCGCCTGAGCCATACCGGTAGAAAATGTCTCAATTTTTCGATATCGTTGGTCACGAAGACCAACATATTCGAGAACTTCATGGGCTCTTTGCATGGCAGAAGTTGGATTCATACCCATTAATTCTCCCGAATAAGTGACTTGGTGAATTGCTTCGAGGCCGGGTGTGAGGCAATCATATTCCGGCATGTAGCCAATTCTACTGCGGATATATTCACCTTGGGAGCGAATGTCATATCCGAGTACTTTACCTTCACCTGAGGTGACTCCAATCAAACCCAGCAGGGTCTTTATCATGGTAGATTTTCCAGCACCATTTGGACCTAATAAGCCAGTGGCTCCACTCTTGATTTTGAGGCTCAAATCGTCCAATGCCACATGTTTACCGTACGATTTGACCAGGTTATTGGTTTCGACAACGTAAACATCATCCATCGCTTCCACCACTTATCGCACCGTAGGTGCGGTCTTTGAGGTCTGTGGCTATTCGTCCTTTACGCCGTCACGAACTTTAATCGCAATCCCCTTTCGGAATGCCATCAACTCCCGTTTATTTACTTGTGAAATTCCATGTCCAATTAATTCGCCATCAACATTGACAATCAGGCAGGCTTGACCGGCACTAAGTGTAGGGTCGGCATCGATACAAAAACCGTGAAAGACGTTACGCCCTTGACGAACAAAGGGTTCAGCGTCTGAATCAACAACAACTCTTGCTGGGCCTGAGACTTTCCCATCATTTGTCTTGGATAATGAGTGAATCCATTTGGCCCCTTCAAGGGTGAGTGATAATCCTCCATCGGTTAATCGTGGTGAGGCAATATGGTGGCCATTGTGGGTTAGAATATTCTTTACTCTGCCCGTGCGAGACATCACCATCTTTCCACCCTTTAGGGCGGGCCAAGAATCATCTGGAGATACATTGGCAAAAAGGGATAATTTGTCCACTGCTGACCAGGTCTTCATCCATTCTTCAACTGCTCGTAAATCATCCTTGTTTTCAAGCGCTGACAAGTCTATTTCTCCAGGCATCTTTGCCTGTAACATCGCATCAAGTAGTTCTTGCATTTCCCGCTCTTCTTCAATATGGAATATGATATTCCGAGAAAATCCATCCAATCCCAAAGCGATTAATTCTTCCTCAATAAAGGCCTCATCGAAACCCCTTCGCTCGGATATTAGGTGGGATAAATGTGCATGAGGATTGATATCTTCAAGTGAATATGGAAGTAAACCTATTGGTGTTGAAATCATTGGGATGGCTGCTGGATTGAGAGTCAGCAGGCGTTTGACATGCTCGCCAATGCTTATTCGCCAGGGCGCTTCTGCGGTGGCAAAAATTACGACAAATCGATGTTCTCCTTTCCCGTTCCAGCCGGTAGTCGGGGGTGGCGTCCAGCGTTCAGCCAAGGTCTGTCGCATTAGATTTAGGTCTGGCCTGTTAGTAGGTGAATCTAGCATTAAACGAATTCCTCCAGAGCGTTGCAGATGTTGTGCTTGGGTTAACTCATCAAAGCCTTCAGGGCACTCGTAATCACGCATTAGGTAGTTCCAAGCAGCTTTTAATTCGGGATTACAATTACTGCGAAGCTCAGCCAATTGCCAAATCTTCCCATCACGAACGGCCTGTCGGCAGCGCGCTAATTCAGCCAAAGTCACCTCAAGGTTCGCTCGTGCTAAAATTGCACAGCGTTCATCTGAATTCATCTTCCTAACCTGTTCAGGAGTGACCCCAAATAGGCTAGGGGCAGGATAGGTCCATTCATTCAAACCTTCAAGATGAACAGTACCGGTAGGGGTTAAAAGACGCCCATCACGGGCGAAAAGAACGTATGCGGCCGAATCAAACAAATCAACTCCCAGTGCAATAGCAAAGGGAAATAAAATCGGATGACCACAGCCAAACATGTGAGCAGGTCGCTCGCTCGGAATCGTTGTGCGAATGTGTAGAATAATTTCAAACAAGCGAGAATAATCATGCTCTTCCATGAGGGGGACAATGCCGCCAATGGGATGAATTGCGAACCCCTCTTGGCCCATTAATTGAGCCGACCTCTTGCGCAAATCAACGTCCAGACCACCTTGGATTGGGCCGTTGAGCAAGGTGTCTTTTGCGGCTGTTAGAGCGCTGCTTGCGCGCTGATGGGTGGTCTCAACACCCCCCGACCATTCTTCATAACTCATGTCTGGGCGGGTAAAGACATCGAGCATAGTCGCCACATCGACTCCAATGTCTCTCTGAAATGCGACAATTTCTTCATTACTGACTTCCACATCTCCATAGATGTAGGATTGGAAAGTACCAGAATCGGTCATTATCATGCCCGGGAAATCAAGTAATTCATGAATTCCTGAATTGAGAGCTGGCTGGCTTAGTTTCTCATGTTTCCAAATTATGTACGAGTTTGTAATAAGTGCTTCAATACCGTATTTATCCCACATTTCACGCGGTGGGATTGTGCGAATATTCGGATTGATAACCGGTAATAGAGTAGGGGTGTTAATTATCCCGTGCTCGGTGTGAAATTTCCCAATTCTTGCCCATCCATCCCGTTTTGTGATCTCAAATAATCCCTTGTCTTGGGGACGGCAAGGTTTAGGGTCGGGCCTCAATGTTTCCATTTCCTAAACACTTCCACCAATATCATTCGGATTAACAAATTCAACCCCACCATGTGCAAGGACAAATTCCCGACCCAGTTCATCGAATGTATCCAATAGGTTGATGGAAAATCTAATCGATATTATTTCCGTATCTGCTTCAAGGTCTGAACGCAATCCCGCGAGTGTACCAGGGGCAGATCCGCATGATAAGCAGGCTCCGGTCAAGTCTAGCACCATATGTAGGCCCTCATCCGTGGTTCCAATGTTGGCAATTTCTAACCCGCCACCGTGCTCATCTAAGGCCGCTCGAACTGGACCTAAACGTTCGAGTAATGCCGCTTTCAAATCAGGATGAGAAGGGTCACTTTCTACCAAATCTTTCAGTGATAATGCGCGCAACCTAATGCGCTCCTGCATAGGGGTTGTAGAGGCGATTCGACGTTCTGCTTCGACAGCAATGGACTCATGCGATTCGATACGATACTGTGCAACGAGGTCGTCATCATCTAGAACCTTGTCCTCGACCATGTATTCGCCTCTGCCCACCCCCTCTTTATGCCTCGCTTAGTCCCGATTTGGTAAAGCATCGTTTCATAAGGAGCAGTGTTTTCCCTCGTCCCGTAGGGACGAAAATGTCAGATGAGTTGCTGAAAGTAGTCGACCTTGAGGTTTGTGTTGATGGAGTGCAGATTCTCAATGGGCTGTCGCTTGAAATTAATGTCGGAGAAGTTCATGCCATTATGGGTCGTAATGGTTCGGGAAAATCTACCTTGGCATTCGCTTTAATGGGCCACCCTTCCTATGAAATCACTGGAGGTTCAATCTTTTTCCAAGGTCGCCCACTTGAGGAATTAGAAGTATTTGAGCGTGCTCGGGCAGGGATGTTCCTCTCATTCCAGTATCCACAAGCAATACCCGGAGTTCAAGTTGGCAAATTCTTGCGCAAGTCGGTTCAAGCCATTCGTGGTGATAACGCCCCCACTGCTCGTGAATTTCGTGTTGAATTAAACGCGGCAATGGAGAAACTTGGTGTAGACAAGAGTTTCCTTTCTCGCTACGTCAACGATGGTTTTAGCGGTGGTGAGAAGAAGCGATTGGAAATACTGCAAATGTTGCTTTTGAATCCTACTTTGGCAATTCTTGACGAGACAGATTCCGGCCTTGATATCGATGCTCTACGTACTGTAGCTGGCGGAGTGAATGAGATTACTGGAGTCGCAGGGTGCCTAGTAATTACCCACTATCAGAGGCTCCTCGACTATGTAAAACCAGATTTTGTTCACATCATGCTCAATGGAAAAATCGTCAAATCCGGAACGGCTAACCTAGCCATGGAAGTTGAGAATCAAGGATACGAAGGTATCGAAGTTGAGGTGGCTTGATGAGCAAAGATTCTGCCCGAGATGCTGTTGGCGATTACCGGTTTGGTTTTCACGACCCTGAGAACTCGACTATTCGATTTGATAACGGTTTGTCCGAACAAGTAGTTCGTGATATTTCCGCTTTGAAGGATGAGCCTGAATGGATGACTGAGATTCGGGTCAAAGCATATCGGCATTTCGTTGAAAGGGAAATGCCAGACTGGGGTAACGAGGAATTGATTAAATCAATTGATTTTGATGCTGTTACATATTTCCTTAAATCTAGTTTAGGCACCGAAAGTGATTGGGATGATGTTCCCGATGACATCAAGAATACTTTCGACCGACTGGGGATTCCTGAAGCCGAGCAAAAATGGCTTGGTGGCGTCACTGCCCAATATGAATCAGAAGCAGTTTACCATAGCATTCGCGAAGACTTGATGGAACAAGGAGTGTTGTTTTTCGATATGGATACTGGTTTGAAAGAACACGAGGATATCGTCAAAGAATATTTTTGCAGTGTTGTACCGTATGCCGACAATAAGTTCAGTGCCCTAAATACTGCGGTATGGTCTGGTGGTTCATTCATCTATGTTCCGAAGGGAGTACAGGTCGAAATGCCAGTGCAAGCATATTTTCGCATCAATGCCAAAAACATGGGCCAATTTGAGAGAACTATGATTATCGCCGACGAGGGTAGTAGTATCAACTATGTCGAGGGTTGTACAGCACCAACTTATTCCACCGATTCTCTTCATTCTGCGGTTGTGGAACTTATTGCCAAGAAAGGTGCCACTATTCGCTACACGACGGTTCAAAACTGGTCCAATAATGTCTATAATTTAGTAACCAAGAGAGGAGTTGCTGAAGCAAATGCAACCATTGAGTGGGTTGATGGGAACATCGGTTCAAAGTTGACTATGAAATATCCTGCTGTAATCCTAAAAGGTGAAGGTGCTCATGCCGAAGTAATCTCGGTGGCTTATGCAGGAGATGGGCAGCATCAAGATGCTGGTTCAAAGGTTCATCATTTAGCACCAAATACAACCAGCAACATTCTTTCAAAATCGATTTCCAAAAATGGCGGTCGTTCCTCTTATCGGGGAATGGTGCAAGTCTTGCCGAAGGCTGCAAATTGTAAGATAAATGTCATTTGTGACGCGCTGCTCCTTGATGAGGATAGCCGTTCAGATACCTATCCAACTATGGAAGTTGGTAATTCATCATGTCGAGTTGAACATGAGGCATCGGTTTCCAAAGTTAGTGGTGACCAATTATTCTATTTGATGAGCAGAGGTCATACTGAAGAAGAGGCAATGGGGATGATTGTCAATGGCTTTTTTGAACCCTTTACCCGTGAATTACCGATGGAATACGCTGTTGAACTGAACCGTCTATTGGAGATTGAAATGGAAGGCGCAATCGGGTGATTGTAGTGGGATCTTCAATCGAGCATTACTTGTCATTACCTGAGCCTAAGCGCTCTAACCACTTATGGCGCTACTCACCGTGGCGAAAAATGCACCCTACTGGTAACATTGAAGAAGTCCCAACTGCAGTAATTTGCGATTTCAAATTATCCAATCTCGATGGTACAGAAGTCGATTCGCGGATTGTATTGCGGCCGGCTCAGCCAACAGATTACTCTGAGTTAGGCTCAGTATTTTCTCACGACCACTTAACTTCTTCATTTCAGAGAGCGGTTTCACAAGGTAGGGCAATGGTACTATCGGTGCCTAAGGCATGGGTTGGTGAACAACCTATAAGAATCGATATTACTGGTTCAGGACATGCATCCTCACTCCATTTGCTACTTGATATTGGGGCTGAAGCTGAAGTGGAATTAGCCACTTCTATGCGCGGTGAAGCGAGTTGGGTTGGACTTCTTCGCGAAGGTGTAATTGGAGACAATGCTAAGGTTCGTGAATATCTATACAATCGCATGGATTCGGAGGCAATTATCCTTCGTAGCGAGGCTTTCCAACTCGGTAGAGATGCAACCTTTCAAACTTCGACCCTTTCTGTTGGCGGTAGTAGAGTCAAATCAGATTTGCGTTATTTGCTAGCCGCACCAGGTTCTGACCTCGGAGTTAATATCGCCGTACATGGAGATGCTAAGCGTCAAGATGACCATCACATTGAGATTACTCATGAAGTTGGAAATAATCGAAGCCAAGTACAAATGCATGCTGCTTGTGATGGTAAAAGTAGGAGTATTGGAACCGGTCGTTTACTAATTTCCCCAGATGCACAGAAAACAGACTCAGGGCAGGTCTTCCGCAATCTCTTGCTTTCCAACAAAGCCAAGGCCGATGCCATTCCTGAATTGGAAGTGCTCGCAGATGATGTGAGTGCCAATCATGGTGCAGCATCATCGCCATTAGATCCGTCACAATTATTCTATTTGATGAGCCGTGGGTTGGATGAGAAAACCTCCAAAGATGTCATCGTCGAGGGCTTTCTAATGGATGCCTTTGGAGATTTCAAATCACCAGTCCTTGTCGACCAATTACGAACATTATTGATGGTGCATTTGGATTGCGACCTAATTTAGGTGATTATTTTGTCATTCTCTCCCGAACAAGCCCGTGCGGATTTCCCTATTCTAAGGCGGGTATTGCCTAATGGCCGCCCCTTAGTCTATTTGGATAATGCCGCCACTACACAAAAGCCCTCTCAAGTAATTGATGCGATGTCTAATTATTATGAGACGATGAATAGTAATGTTCACCGTGCGGTTCATACACTAGCCGGTGAAGCAACTCAAGCCTACGAAAAATCCAGGGAAAAAGTCGCAGATTGGTTCGGAGTCAAAGAGGGACATCTCCTATTCACTTCAGGGACGACAGAGGCTCTAAACCTCGCTGCTCATGCTTGGGGGCGGGCGAATCTTGAGCGTGGCGACGTTGTTGTCCTAACCGAAATGGAACACCATTCTGACATAGTTCCTTGGCAAATGCTTGCCGAAGAGCGTGGAATTGAAATCCGGTGGGTTCCTATGGACCCTGAAACTTTGAATCTCGATATGGGTGCGTTTGAAGAATCATTAATGGGGGCTAAATTTGTTGGCTGTATTCATACTTCAAATGTACTCGGAACAAGAAACCCGATCGAAGAAATAATTCGTTTGGCCCATAATGCCGGTGCTCGAGTATTACTTGATGCTGCTCAAGCAGCCCCGCATGACAGTCTAAATTTCACTGCTACTGGTTGCGATATGATGGCAGTATCGGCACACAAAATGTGTGGTCCTACCGGTATTGGTGCCTTAATGGTGAATTCAGAAACATTTGCTGAGATGAAACCGTTCATTGGTGGCGGAGACATGATCCGCGAAGTATTCCTCGACCATTCAACTTACCAAGAGGGGGAGCATCGTTTTGAAGCTGGTACTCCGAAAATCGCCGAAGCTATTGGTTGGGGGGCAGCGATAGATTGGTTATCGCAATGGCCAATTGAGAAGACTCACCACCATTCGCTCTCTCTTGCGCGTTTTGTAGCGCAGGAATTACGTGCTATTGACGGGATGCGAGTATTTGGTAATCATGGCGAAGGTGATGGTTCAGTCGTATCATTCCTGCACGACAAACTTCACGCTGAAGACATGGCGCATATGTTAGATGCACATGGTATCGCAGTACGCACTGGACATCATTGTGCCCAGCCATTGCTACGAAAACTTGGACTAACTAGCACCAATCGTGCTTCGTTCTTCCTGTATAATACCAGAGAAGAGGCCGAGTTATTGGTCGCAACAGTAAAGGAATTAGTAGTCAAATTTACTAGGTGATGACATGGTTGAGAAAGGCAAATGGCCACAACATTTGCAGGATATTATTGACGAATTTTCTTGCATAGATGATGCGATGGAGCGTATCGAAATACTTTTTGAATATGCGGATGAAATCGATGAATTACCCATGGCGGATTGGAATGAAACCACCAAGGTTCACGGTTGCCAATCTGAAGCCCATGTATTGCCGAGCCAAAATGAGGATGGTACTTTCCATCTTTCTGGAGCCGCAGATGCGAAGTTGGTACAGGGACTCATTGCAATTACTGCATTAGCATTAGAAGGCCTTCCCCCCAGTGAAGTAGCAGTTTTTTCTCCTGATTATGCCGCCGAAATGGGATTGCTACATGCCTTGACACCCAGTCGTGCGAATGGATTTAGGAATATGTTCCGTAAGGTAATTGAAGCGGCAGAAGAAATGAGGTGATATGATGGTAGTTAGCGAAGAATCAGTAAGAATGGCACTTGACAATGTAATAGATCCTGAATTAAATTTTTCAATTATTGAATTAGGTTTGGTTTATGCAGTTCGTTTTCAGGATCAAGATGGTAGTGTTCATTGTGAAGTCGATATCACGTTGACCTCACCGGGATGTCCGGCAGCCCCTGAAATAATGGCCGCCACTCACCGTGCTGCTCTTTCAGTTGACGAAATCGATAGTGTCCATGTCAATTTGGTATGGACTCCTCGTTGGGATCCAAAGGTTCACGCCAGTGAAGATGCTCGCATGGATATGGGCATTTGGTGAAGAATAGTTCCGATATCGTCAAGGATGAAATCACATTCCTCCACACATGAGGGCGGCTGCGTATAAGTCGATATTCTTGGTCGCAATCATGATCGTATTATCTCAATCGCCGATTTTGGGCAATTCTAGCGGCGAATTTAGTGTTGAACCACATCATTATTCTGCAGGTGATTGGTATGAGTATGATGGCTATGGATTGTCGCTAGCCAATTCCTTAGCGAATTCTTATTCAGTAGAAAATGCATCTGAATTTGTAGGTTGGTCAAAGAATTATGACGAACCTTTGCTCCTCGAAGTTGTCGAACGAGGCACCTGTGACTTTGGTGAATGGGCTGGTTCATGCATGCGTAGTACTGCCACTCATTCTCTCAACATCACTTTGGAATGGGTCACCAATTCAACCCCTTATGATGATGACAAGATGGTACTCAATATTACTACCACGATACAACATGAAGAGCCAATAGCAACAACTGCTTGGAATCGAGAGAGACGTACAATTGCAATAGCGGCATGGTTTTTGGGTGATGGTGAGTCAAATATTGCGGAAACTGAGTCTACTACCATTCAGACTACACATTCAAGTTCCGAACGTCCAAAGGAAATGATGGTCGGAGATACGTGGCAATCAACTCTTGAGGTTACCAAGGAAGATACATTGCGACAGCGCCTTAATCGTGGTATGTGGAATGACACGTCATCCAGCATCTCTCAAACTAGAGAGATCATTTTCACTGTCGAAGAAGAATCAACCGTACACACCGCAAAACACGACTGGCAGACCCTACGATTGCGCGAGCAAGCGGTAGGTGAAGACAATTATTCATTGGCCTATTTATCCGAGTATGGCTGGCCCGTAAGGACCGAGGAATATGAGGGCGGAGTAGTTGTCATGACAACTGTTCTAACCGATTTTTCTAGTGCACAATACGACGGCCCTAAAGTCACCACGATTGAGGAATCTCCAGCACCTAGTGCCTTAGTAACAGGAATAATTTGTCTTTGTGCTGCGATTCTTGTCGCTCGCCGTTCACCAGCGAATTACGCTTGAGATTACAGCTGCATTATGCACTCCTAATCTGAGAGGATCCCATTGCCATTGGCCGCCGGTATTGCGTACACTTTCTCCAAGTAAGGAACCATAAATCGTTACCGTTGCCATAGCCATTTGATCACTGTCATCTATTTTCGCAAGAATTCCATGGCTGGCTAAATCATCAAAGGTTGAAGTGTCATCGATTTGATTACTGACATTTAATTCAATAACAGTAGTCCCGTTGGCATCGGTTTGAAAAGGGATACTAGTACAACAGCCAAAAGTTAGTTCACCCGATAATCCGGATGTGTTTACCCCCTCGTGACTAGCGTTTATCCATACTTCAATTATGGAACTCTTGTTGGTTGCAGGCGGAGATAATTCGAGGGTTAATTCTACTTCATTAGACCGTACAGCAGCAGGAGTATATTCCAGCAGACGAAAATCTCCGGTAACTCCGAGAGGTACTTCTCCAACTCGCCATGACCAAGTACCAATTTCGGTACAATACCAGCGCCACCCACCGACTTTGTTATTCTTATCAAAAGCGGTCACATTGGTTGCATTATCACAACCGGAATAGACTTCAAGACCCTTGCCTTGTTCGAGGGCAACGAACCTACGAAAAACATCTTCCACTTCATCTTCTTCGGGTAAAGCCACATAATTTGATTCACCCGAGTAACTCTTACTTTCCTCTACCTCAGATAACCATGTTTCATTCAAACCAATCGGGAAATCCCACCATTCAATTGCCGGTGAATTGTTGGTGGTAATATGAATATCTGCAATAGGCTCGGTGCCGATAACAATTCCAGTATCGTATTCAAAATCAATGGTTAAATGTTCAATCAACTGCAAGGTCGCATGGTCATCTGCGCGAACATATTCGGTTGCATCATAACCGACTTGTAGTACTCCTGCAAGTGTCTCGATTAATGGTACAGGGAAAATGGCTGGGCCGTTAAATGAACCACTAAACTGTAATTCATAGGTCAATGTCCCCACTCCCTCCCAATCCATCACTGTGATATTCACAACTTCCATAGTAGCATTTCCTCGCAGAACCTCATCAATACGTGCTCCTTCAACTCCAGCATCGTCGATAACTGCAGTAGCGTCAAGCCTTCCATCGTAGACCCATTGGTCACCGATGCGCCATGTTTGGCCATCACTCATATTTTCCCAATCAAAGTCGGTTTTATTGCGCGGTACAAGAAATGCTGATAGATTTTCACTAACATCATTATTTAGCCAGTCAGATGAACTAATGCTGTCTTCTACCGGAGGGGGAGCGGGATTACGCATAATGAGAATTGCAGCACTCAATAGTACGAAAACTGTGGTGAGTGCAAACAGAACCACACGCCAGCGCATACTCTGCGCTCGTAACTCCCGGTTATCCTTTTTTGGTGATAATGGTCAACAAATCACCATCTTTGAGGTTGTGTTCCAAGCCAACCCTCTGCCAATCAAACTTTGCTGAAGGACCTTTTACGCGGGCATAGCGGAATTTACGGACGAAATCTCGGTGGAGACTTCTACACACATCGGATACCGTTGAGGTATCCTTTACGATTAATGGTTCGACTAAGTCGGCTTCTTGACCTTGCGGTTTAAGATAAATCGACATGAAGCCTAGATTATCGTATATGAAATCCTTCATTTTTTCAAGACCTGTGCCAACGAAAGCACTAATTTCCATTATTGGCCAATCCTCTGGAAGTTGTTTACGGATATTTTTGATATCTGTAGGTGTTGCTAAGTCTATCTTGTTAATTGCAACGATGCCAATAGAATAAACCCGATTTTGCGCCAGTGTATCAACTAACATGTCGGCGGTAACATCTACTCGCAGAGTAACAACCGCTGAAACGAAGCCAAAATTCCGAATAATATCGCCAATCTCTGCATCGGTAAGATGAGTCTGCTCAACTGTTGTTCGGACATCAATTCCACCACGCAAAGTTCGATGAATAAATACTGGGGGTTTTTTCTCATTAAGGCGCATTCCAGCTAATTCTAATTCACGATACAGTATTGGAAAGTGAGCGGTCTGGAAAGGATCAACAATGTATAACACCATGTCAGAATTGCGAATAACATTGAGAATCTCACGTCCTCTCCCTTTGCCTTCACTAGCCCCTTTGATTAATCCAGGCAAATCCAGAATCTGTATTTTTGCCCCTTTGTGCTCCATAAGACCTGGAATGCAGGTAAGCGTTGTGAATTCATAAGCTCCTGTTTCCGATTCGGCTCCGGTGAGTTTTGAAATCAAAGTAGATTTTCCTACACTCGGGAATCCTACTAGGGCGACGCTCGCATCACCGGATTTACGAACCTCAAAACCCTTGTTGGCGCCGCCAGTTTTTTGCTGGGCTGCGACCTTCTCTCTTTGCGCCTTGAGTTTAGCGATTTTCGCTTTGAGGCGTCCAACGTGGTGTTCAGTGGCCTTGTTTTTCTGGGTTTTGTCGATTTCAGCTTGAACCGCCTGAATCTGCTCTTCAATGGTCGCCATTACTACACCCCCCAGCGCTCCCGCAGGCCTCGGGGGTTCGGCATCACTCTTCAATTCGGCGTTTGCAGATTGTAGTTGAGGTTGATTCAAACCGTCGATTGTAAAGCGCGAGGTAATGGCGATGCGCAATTCGGAGTTGACCGTTCTATGGGCGCATCTCGCGCAAATAATGGAAGATATTTGTGGTGACCTAGTCAAGGTCAAGGATGAGGTCGGCTACTGGCGTTGGGAATTACCGAGACGCCCTGCAATAGGAATGCTCCCTACTCGACCGCAAAGCCCCTTTGGAGCGGTTGCGGCTCAGTCCAAGCATGTCGGAATATATCTCTTGCATGTGCATCATGATCCATCGATAATGATGGGATTACCGCCGGAATTACTGGCCCGAAAAGGTGGCAAAGCGATGTTCAAATTCACCGATGAAAATGACCCTGCAATAGAATTCGTGCCACAATTGATTCATGCCGCATTAGACTATTGTATAGAACGAGGATATGTAGCCAAGAACTGAATCAGCACTAGTCAAAGGTCAATAGCAATGCACACAAGGAAGGGATAGGTGAGAATATCGGCATTGAGATGGAATTACTCCTTATTTCCAATAATGAGTCGCGGAAATTGCTCAATACCCCGTGGGGTGAAGTCATTTCTGGTATGGAAGATAGTTCCTTGCGCGACTTACGTCCTCAACCCGATGAGCAACTCCACCGAACATTTCCCATCGATTGCGAGGCTGAAATTCTTGATTGGGCTGAAAGATTCAATCTCGATAAGGAAATTACTGCATTGGCAGCAATAAAATCAGGATACGAGAATAAGAAAATCTCCCAAATAGAAGCCTGTGAGGGGATTTTACATCTCTTGCGCTGGTCGAGTTATGGATATTGGGAAGCATGGGAAGGCCGTTCATATCTCTATTTCGATTTATTATTAGAACAACCTGCAATAGATATTCAGCAATTGTATGAGGCTGACACATGGAGAGTTATCCGTCAACAAATTGGTCAATTAACCGCCACAGAATACTCTGAAGCCGTAGTCCTTGATTGGATGAATCGTCGTAAAGAACTAGAGCAAACTCTTGATGAAAAATCCGACCCTCGTATCTTGCCGACTATGCAATCGCATACTCGACTTAGTACTACCTTACATCATGCAATAACTCGTTGGAACGAAGAAGAAGATGTAATCGGAATCCTAGGTAGAGAGCATTTAGAAGCGGCAAAATGGGGTCATAAGGAATGGAGAATTTCACAGATACTTAAATCCGGTCTGCCGTGAAGTTCAAAGAAGGGTTGCAGGTCGCCACAGCGATGACTGAGGGAGACGAAGAAGAATCCGGTGCCGAGCAAGGGGCTGAAGATGAAGTTGAAGTCGATGTTGAAGACAAGACTGAACCGACTCTTGAGGAGTTATTGGCGATTGCTGAAGAGAAGGCCATTTCTGCCGAGAAAGAAATTTCATATCGTGATGCTGAAATACAAAATGTTCGAAAGCGAATGTTGGTTGAAAAGGCCGATGCAGTACAATATGCTAGCATGGGTTTAGCGCGACGAATGTTAGCGGTATTAGACGATACAGACCGCGCATTAGCCACAGTAGGTGATGATGACGACAGTTCAGTAGCGGAGGGATTGCGTCTTATTCGCAGCAGACTTTGGCAAGAATTAACTGCGGCGGGGGTAAGCCAAATTTCCACCGATGCCCTCTTCGACCCAAACTTGCACGAAGCCATTGCCACAATTCCAGCCACTGATGAAATATCTGCAAAGAGCATAGTTTCTGTTTTGGAACCGGGCTATCGATTCAAGGAGCGCATTGTCAAAGCAGCCCGTGTTGTTGTCGCCGCATCTCCGATGAGTGATTCCGAAGAATAATCATCCAATTGCATCGATATCGGGGCCGAGTTCTGATAAGCGAAATAATCTATATTCGTCGGCCAAAAACCATTCAATCGTTGACTGGGGTAGCGATTCAGACATTACTGCAGTAAAGGCATCATCATCGCCAATTGTTGATAGCATTGTTAACGTCTGGCGAACTCGCCATCCAACGAATTGTTGGCGCTCATTCATCAAGATTTCAGCCACTTCCCATCCCGCATCGCGATATAATTCGGCGGTAGTATCGTCGGAAGTTGCTAGAACTCCATGACCGTGAAATTCTGTGGCATGGCCAACCCAATGGGGGGGATCGTGAATGTCGGGAATGCAAACGGTTGTGACTTGACAATCTGTCGATTGAGCCCACGCTTGTATCATTTCCACTCGCTCTTCGGCAGACCATGGATTTTCCATACTTTCATCGGCCTCGGAAGAACCGATGGCTACCACCAGTTCACCTCCCAATTTTCTTGCTTGACTTAGCAAAAATGCATGACCACTATGAAATGGTTGGAAACGACCAAGAACGATTATTCGCGCCATTCCTCTCACTCAAAATATGTATCAACATTAATGTCCTCAATTGCCATTCCCATGGCATTGAAGCAGGCAATCATTCGTTTGCAACCTTCGGCCATCTCGGCAATTGTAGTGAACCCCATTGAACCGATTCTAAACATCTTTCCTTTCATATGGTCTTGAGCGCCGATGCAGAATGTTTGATACTCACTCTGCAAGCGACTGCGCCATGAATCATCAAATCCCTCAGGATAGAGAATAGCGGTAACTGTGTCTGAGCGTTGTCCTGCGTCAGCGAAGAGTTTGAATCCCATATCACTGAATAGGGCACGAACACCTCTTGCCATTTTCGCGCATCTTTCCCAGCGCGCAGTCAAAGTTTCGGCTTGCAATTCCTTGAGTGCAGCAGACCATCCCAGTGCGAGGTTGATGGCAGGCGTCCAAGGGGTTTGGTCATCATCTCCCTTTTTGAGAGCGGCATGAAGGTCGAGATAGTATACTGGATTTGCGTGCCCGGAATTACGCACTTCTTCGCAGTTGTCAATGAATGATTGGGATATGGCAATTGCGGCAATTCCACTTGGGCCTGCAGTACACTTTTGCGCCCCCACTACTGCAGCTTCAACCCCCCATTCTTCTGGACAAACCGGCAATCCTCCGACACTGGTAATGCCGTCAAGAATAAGTGCAGTATTGTATTTCTTGGCTAATTCAGCCAATGCGGGTGCATCTTGGGTTATTCCAGTGCTGGTTTCATTATGGCAAAATAGTAATGCAGAATAATTTCCTCCACTCAATAACTGCTCTATTTCATGTAAATCAAAGGCCTTACCCCATTCGCCAGCAAGATGAGTGCATTTGGCAAAACGAGAACAAATCTCGGCAACGCGCTCACCAAATTTGCCATTGGTTGGTACTAGTACTTTATCTGCTTGTGATAATCGATTAGCGATAACCATCTCCATCGCAGCCGTACCTGAACCGGATACCACGATTACTCGATATCCATCATCACCTAGCCAGGATTGATTACCGCTTTGCGCGCGAGTTGGACTTAAATTGAAGGCAGTACGTAGGCCGCTATTCAATTCTGCCATCACTTGACGATATTCTGGACCGCGTGCGGTAATTGTTGGTGTTGCCATCGCAGTAAGAGTAGCAGAGGACATTCTTACTGGACCCGGAACTAGAAAACAGTCGCCCTCGTGCACATTATGCCCACTCATATTGTAATCGAGATGGGGGGGGTAAATCAAACAATCGTCGTATTTTTGCGAGTAATAAATCCAATCGGCGGATTGAAGGGGGAATGATTGGTGGAACTGCCATGTCGATTCGCATCGGCTTAGCAATGCTGCAAGGCGCCCGCCATGAGCATGGCCAAGCCTTGATGGCTGCAGCCGAAGAACTCGGTGTTGAAACTGAGTTGATATGCTTACGAACTCCCGCCGATCTCACGGAGAAATTAGACGGATTGGTATTGCCTGGTGGCGAATCTACAACCATGCGAATAGCCAGCAAACATCAAGGATTACTGGTGGAATTATTTCAGTGGATAAAGGATAACCCCGAAAAGCCGGTAATGGGAACTTGTGCTGGAGCGATATTGATGTGCGAGCCCCCAAATGGAAACACTGCTCTAATAAGTGCTCAACTCAGTCGTAATTCATGGGGTCGTCAAGTCGATTCATTTCAAGCGCCTTTGCAGGTAGAGATTGGTTCTACAGTAGATTACCCGATTTCCGGAACTAGAGTAATTACCGATGAATCGCATTTGCCGCTTAAACTTAATAATGGCTCTCAAGGTGATGCTAAATCATTCCCAGGAGTGTTCATTCGTGCACCGCGCTTTGAGTCACTTGGAAATGCCGAAATTATCGCTCAATTTGATGATGAAGTGGTCGGAGTTAGAGAAGGACGGCGCATTGCTCTAACGTTTCATCCCGAACTAACATTTGACCGCCGATTTCATCGATGGTTATTGGAATGTGCTATGGATAATCTTCAAGGTGAGGTACAATGAGTATTTCATTGCCTCTTGCAAGTTCAGTAATGGCGCCTGAGAGAGATGAAGCCGAAGGTTGCATACAATGTCAGAGAGGAAGCAAATTGGTGCTTTTTGTTACCGGAAAATGTCATTGGAAATGTGATTATTGCCCCTTGTCGGAGAACCGTCGAGAAATCGATATTATGTTTGCCAATGAGCGTCCCTGCAGTGAATTATCAGAGGTAATTGAAGAAGCCAAAGCGATGGCTGCAACCGGCACCGGAATTACCGGTGGCGACCCGATGATGGATTTGCCAAGAACATTAGCAGCCTGTCAAGCCCTTAAACAGGAATTTGGCCCTCAACATCACATTCACATGTATACCAGCCTGCCGTTTGATAGTGCTCATGCTCAGAGTCTTTCTGCAGCCGGTCTAGATGAAATACGCTTTCACTTACTTGACCTAAAGTTAAGTCGATATTTGCCGACAATGCAAGCCTGTGCAAGTGCAGGAATTTCGGTCGGAGTGGAATTGCCAGTAGAGCCCGACCAGAGCGAGCAATTATGGCAATTACTCGAAGAATTACGCACTGCACCAATCACCTTCCTCAATCTTAATGAGTTAGAAATTACTACTGGAAATCAGCAAAATATGGAATTGCGTGGATTCAATCTTTCCACAGAGATTACTGCCGGTGCTGCTGGAAGTGCTGAATTGGCTTTGGAGATGAAACAACGCATTTCCGCCGCTGCAAATAATGAACCTGATCCAAAAGATGGTGAATTGCGCCAACCATATGGATATCATTTGAAATTTTGCACCTCATCATACAAGGATGCTGGACAGTTGCGGGCACGTTTTCGCCGTCGAGGCGAAGCAACACTGCGCCCATATGAAGTTATGAGCGAGGATGATACCTTGATGTTTGGAGCAATGTATTGTCCACAAGAGCATGGACAAGATGATCTGCAAGAATTGGTTGAAGTACTCAATATTGATTCATCTTGGTTACGCTGGGATGAGAGTAGTGCTCGAATTGAGATGCCCATTATTATCGCTGAAGAATTGGCTGAAAAATTAGCAACTCCTTTTGCAGTGGTCGAAGCCCACCCTACTCACGAAAGGCTTGAGGTAAGTCTAACTTGGCTGAACCAATATCGCCCTTAATGGAGTCAATTTCAATACCTGTGCGCGTTTCGAAGATGGTGATAGGATGGCGGATGGAAACTTTATGGGCATGGATTTTTCTGTCTTTAAAGAGAAGACTACGTGGAAGGCCTTTGCTGTCAGCATCATGATGTTCTCGGTGATCGCCTATGCCGGTTTGTCGATATTTGGCCTAACTTCTAACATGTTGAGTACAGGTGGAGATGTGCGCCTGGCTCCCGATTTTGAAATTGAAACAGTCAATCGAACTGATGTCGAAGGGCCCTTGGTCAATGAGACCGGATGGTTCAAACTTTCAGAGCACCGCGGCAAGGTGATCATTCTCGACTTCATGGCTCATGATTGCAGTGGTTGTCACGTCGTACAATCAAAGATTGAGAATAGCATGGGTGCGTGGCAGGAGCGTGAAGGAGGGTATGAGGTATTTGCCATTGCCATTGGGTCTTGGTATGAAGAAGACATGACTTACCTGAATACTTCAGATTCAAAATATCACGTTCCCTATTACCCTACAGGCATGGGGAGTGTGACCGCTGCGATATCCAACAATACTACTGATGAACGTATCGACATCCGTACCGCATACAATGTCGTCGCAATTCCCATCGCTTATGTTCTCGACCACGAGGGATATATTGTGGGAACACTCACCGATGGAGTTACGAGTTGGAATCAGTTTAACGATTCTGTTGAGGCTGCAATCGATGGTGAGGCTGAAGAAAACCGTGTCGGATTACGGGAAATAGAGACCAACTTTTTGGGGGTGTTTTTCCTCGGCATGATGCTTTCAATCTTGGTTTATTTTTCCCCTTGCGCATTCCCTGTTTTACCCGGATTCATCTCATATTACCTTTCATTAGGAATGCGTGAAAAGGAAATGATTGATTCGGGTCAACTCAAAGGAAAGATGCCAAGACCCATCGTAATTGGCCTACTTTCGGGTTTGGGGATGTGGACATTTTTCCTTTTCATTGGATTGATTGCAGTAGCGATGGGTGAAGCCTTTGCCCGTTCAGGATTGATTTACTATATTGCCTTGGGAGTGGCGGTATTACTTATTATTCTAGGCTTCTTTATGCTGACTGGTGGCACTGCGCATCTAATGGGGTGGGTGGATAAATTAATCCAAAAATGGTCAACGACCGAGCAAGACGAGGTATTCACGCCTCGTCGAAATATGTATCTATACGGTATTGGTTATGCCGCAGCGAGTATCGATTGTACCGCGGCTGCGGTTTTACCATTCATTATCTATCTCTCGACTTTGGGAGGTGATGCCGTATTCACAGGATTAGGCGCCTTGATGATTGGTTTACTGCTTTTGATGATGATAGTTACGATGATGGTTAGTATGGGAAGTCAGATGATGGTCAATTTCCTCAAACAAGCCACGGCGATGATTAAAATGGTCGGGTCATGGATGATGATGTTTGCTGGTATTGGCTTGACGATATTCATCACTCAGCCACAATTATTCTAGTCGAAGACTAGTTGGGAAAGTGAGCTATTGCAGCATCGCTCTCGCACCATTTTAGAGTTGGTTTAAGCATCCAGTGCCAAGATGAAAGGGCTACGATGATTCCTGAAAACAAATCCCAAACGAAATGTTGTTTGGTTGTTAAGATGGATATTGCTAACATCACCCAGGCCAACCACATGGCTATCCTTGCAGTAGTTTTTTTTCGCGATTGCGGGTTTTCAGACCACCAATGTTCTATCGTCAAGACGATGAGTAAGCTTTGTACGATGTGTAATGATGGCCAAGCGTTCCAAGGCTTGTCAGTAATGTGTAGTGAATTACCGTATGCCCACCCCCACATTCCACCACCGTCCCTTACTTCGAGAGGTATTTGTGAGCGGATGTGAATTTCACTCGGCAGAAAAATAAACACCACGAAAATAATCCAACTGACTAAAAAAATTGTCTGATATAGGGCGATCATTTTGCGTCGTCCTAAATCATTTCTCGGAGCCATGATTGCCCCAAGTGGATAGTAGATGTAAAGCGAGGAATAAGGGATGATGGTCCATGCGATGAATGGAATCTGGTTATCAAGTGCCGTTGCAGGGTCAAATGCAGACCAGCCAATGTAGTTCATCGTTTGATTAATTATTAGGTAAGGCAATCCGAGTAGGACGATTACCAATCCAACACAGGTTAAGGGCAGTAGGCGCTCAGAAAATCCCATTCTGCGGTGCCAAAACGGCGACCATATCTTCCACGGCCGCAGCAGTCTAGGCAACTCGCCCATGGCCATACACATTGTTCTTGGTTCATGACTTTCCCGCCGAAATCACCTGAAATAAGACTGAAATCAAAATTTAGCCAATTAGGCGTCAAGTGGAATTTAAGTCGTCAAGATTGACCACGCGGTCAGAAATCCGTTCGGCCTCGCTTTGGTCGTGGGTTACGTGGATAATTGGAATCTTTAGGTCGAGTAAAATTTTTCTTGTCGTCAAGGCCAATGATTCCCGCAATTCTTTGTCAAGGGCTGAAAATGGCTCATCCATCAGCAATGCCCGTGGTTTGGTTAGAAGCGCTCTAGCTAAAGCCACACGTTGCGCTTCACCGCCACTTAATTCGTCGACATTGCGGCAAGAAAAGCCTGCAAGGTCAACCAATTCCAACACCGCTTCAATCTCTGCTTCTCGCTGTTGCGGCGACAATTTTTCAGCGATACCTAGCGCGAGATTCCTTGCAACATTGAAGTATGGATAGAGAATCGGTGTTTGAAAAATCATCCCAATCTCACGCTCCTCACATTTGCATTCCGTTACATCATCACTACCTAGAATAACTGTTCCCACATCGGGCTTTTCGAGCCCGCAGATTATGCGCAACAGGGTAGATTTACCACTGCCAGAAGGTCCGAGAATGGCTAGTATTTCTCCATCCTCAACATTGAGATTAATATCCGAAAGAACAGCACCTTCACCAAATGATTTGCTGATATTTCGCACTTCTAAACTCATCAAAAACCTCCACTTTCTTCTCCGCCACGGAATTTCTCTGAAATAATAAACAGGGCCAATGTCGTTAGCATGAGAATTGTCGCACTCGCCATCGCAGCAGGTCTGGTAGCGGGAAAATAATTTGGCCGCCCCAGCAAATCATCAACTAGAATCGATAAGGTAGTCCAATCGCCAGTTCGTGCTAACACCCAAGTGGCACCGAATTCTCCCAAGGAGAAGGCTAGACAAAGAGCACTAGCCACAATCACCGGACCTTTGAGACTAGGCAAAGTTACCTTGTGAAATTGTGACAGCCGTGATAATCCGAGCACCTTTGCTTGTTCAATATAGTGTTGATCTAATGAACGAATTGCAGGTAGCATTACTCTAACTACAAATGGTGTAACCATCATCACGTGCGCCCATACAGGTAACAAATACCAGCCAAATAATTCGGGAAACCACTTGATAATGCCAAGGAGTATTCCTAAACCGGCCATTACCGCGGAAACCACTAGCGGAAGGAATGAGATTACATCGACGAGGCGGGCTAATTTTTTCTTACCACGTAACTCCAGGGAATGTATGACATCAGCCATCATCCATCCCAATGGCAAGGCTATTGCCAACGTGATTAATGCATAGATTAGAGAATTGCCTAATGCTTCGCCTATTCCTGCATACGAAAGATCACCATTCCATGCTACTCTCCATCCCTCAAGTGACCAAGTTGATTCTACCGAAGACGAACCGACAACTCTTATTCGTAACGATGAATATAGAGTTAGGAATAATGGGGCAACAGCAAAAACAATTCCACAATAAAGAATGATTTTTGCCGCCCAACCTGCTTCAGCGGTGCTTTTTCGCCGGAACTTTTCAGCAACTACAGCCACTCTTGTATTGTGTAAACCTTGCATATGGCTTACCAACCACATGGCCAGTCCTAGGATTAGTAATTGAGTGATTGAACTAGCCAGGACAAGTTCTGAAGAAGCGATGCGGTAACCGTAAATTCCGGCAGAGCCGCCGTTGTCTGCCATCAATGTCTCTAGTGTATTCGCACTAGGTGCCAGCCAACGAACCAAAGCGAATGAGGTGAATGAAAAAACAAATGTCAATCCAGCACTGGCTATTATTCCTGGAGTCAATATTGGTGCATAGAGGTGGCGAACACGCTTGGAAAAATTGTTGCCCTGTGGCAACAATTTCATCTGCTCTTCCCAAATCGGGGCCATTTTAGCAAGAGTTGGTTCGACAAAACGAATTACTAGGGAAATATTGAACCAACTCAATGCTAATGCCAAAGCGATGAATTGACCCGCATTGTCAAAACCTAGGGCATTTGAAAAATCCCCAACAATTCCACTTTGTTGATAGAAGTCAATTCCGAAATAATAGAGTGGGCCACCAGAATCTAACAGGGCGAGAAATCCGACAGCAGCGACTATTGCCGGGCATGCAAATGGTAGAACAAGGACCGCCCTCAATAATGTCAGTCTCTTCCAGTTATATCTAGACAGTACTATTGCAAGTGGTAAGCCAAATCCAAGAGTAAATAATACCCCAACAAGTGAAACTGCCAATGTGTAAGTTAGGGCTTCTTTTGCAACTCCCAGTTCAAACAACAATCCAACTCCTCGCCAAGGAGGGATTCCAGTAACCGACCATAAACGGTCAATGCTGATGACTACCGGCCCCAATATCATTAGTGAATATGTAACGATGACCAAGGTCTTGAGAACCTTCGACCACATATTTTCACCTATTCTACAGCACTTTTCCAAAGTCCAACCTTTTCTTCAACATTGATGGTTGCTATTTCTAGAGACGCTGGTTGAGTGGGGATGGTCGAATGCCAGCGATAACCCGAAGTTTCAGGCAAGTCAGATTCTGATAAAACTCCGTACATGTAATTGTTTACTGGCATGTTGTTATTCACTGAGGGGGAAATTAGGTATTCAATGAATGCACTTGCAGCATCGATATTCGCAGCACCATTCACTACTCCAGCAAATTCTATCTGATGAAATGAAGCTCTAGGTAAATCTAATGCAATCGAAGTGGTGTAATTTCCACCGAAATAAGCCTCAACACCTGGAGAATGGCAATATGAAATCGTGGCGTGTGCATCACCAACATAGCCATCGTACCATTTCCCATATCCACCACTATAGTGGATTTCATACGATTCAGTCCATCCACTTGTGAAAATAGCATCATTTGCCGCCATTTCTCCCCACCATTCCCACTCTGAATCATCAGGGAAATAATCGATAGTAGCCAACAAAAATGCTCGGCCAGGGGAAGAAGTTGTTGGTGAGGGGAAAGCAACTTTTCCTCTCCATTCCTCTTCGGTTAGATTCCATAAGGAAGTAGGTACAGTGACGTTGACCCCATCGACGAATTCGCTATCATAATTAATGCAAACATAACCGTGATCAAAGGGCACGAGAGTTTTTTCTGTGCCAAAATCAAGCGAGGCAAAAAGCGGGTCAATGGAACTTCTATTGACAGTATTTGCATCCAAAATGCAATTTTCAAGAGCAATTCCTGCGTAACTATTGTCCAAGCCAATCATCAAATCAACTTGCGGTGCGGATTTAGTTAGCATCAGTTGATCGAGGATTCCTCCAGCATCATCGGCACGGACAAATTCTATTTCATATCCGGTCTGATTTGTGAATTCCTCAACAACTGAATCACTAAGCGCATAAATATCGTAGGTTAAGATGCGCAATGTATCATCTGATGCCCTTGGAGTGGGATTAAAATCATCACACGAATCAACAGAATCATCATTGGTGTTACTCCCGAGACAGCCATTTAGACCAGCGAGCAATAATACGATAATTATGCCTAATTCTTTGAGCATAAAATCACTCGAGTTTCGCCAATAATTGATGTGTCTTATCGACTAATTCCAATGGATTACTAGCGAGTACATACATTGTTGGCTCCCAACCAAAGTCCCCACTATCGATGATAACATCAATAAAATCAGTATTGACAGAAACGTCTCCCCGCTTTGAAGTAGTGCATGATAGTTCCAATTCCTCACATGCATTTTCAATAGCCTTCATATTTACTTCAGCATTATTTGCCCGTTTCATTAGAGGGTGTAAATTGAGAATAGCACCCTTGTCTGAATCCTTCTTACGGGCTCGCAATAGCACACTTGCGAGATGCTTGCTAGCACCATATGCCGCGGCTTCTATTGGCCTAATGCCACCCGATACAGTAGTCAAACGGCCGGGAAATGCGCAAACGTCGTTGATATCTTCAGCATCCGGTGGGCATGCGGCAATATTTACTCCAACAGCAGGCAAAAAATTGCTTATGGTTTCAAATGACAAACGGCTGCATGACCATTCAAGGCGTCGCAATAGCGCTGTACGGATTTGATCTTCATCCAAATCCATTCCAGTCAGTGATGTATCAAAGCGAATTACCTGATTCCCAGTGAGTTGAAATTCGGTAACGAATCTTTGTCTAATAACCTCAGTAGTAGGACCTAATTGCAATAATGATTGAGACAATTCATTTGCCCACCTGTCAATGGTAATTTCATCAGCACTACCTGAGAGTGAAGGCAGTGGCCGCAATATTTGTCGTGAAATCGTACTTTGTGTAGTTCCTAGTATATCTGCTACTTCGGCTTGTGACCAGCCACTTGAGAGTAGATTTTTAGCCACCATCATGTGCAATCGGGTCAGCCAAGCGCTGCCGGTTTCTCCTAACATGGGCATGCGATAACAAGGCACTTATTCAATATTATTACAAAATAATGCACACTGCATGTCCGTTATTGGAACTATTCAACTGAAGCAACCAGCAATAATACTGTGAACCCCCTCTATTACCAACGTCATGGAGGGAAGATATGGATAACGATGCCTTTCTCGATGAATTGCTGGTCAGAATTAGAGATTGGCTTGAATTGAGAGAGACAGAACCAGTGACGCATTGCGAATCTCCAAGCCAAATAAGGCAAAGCGTCCGACTCCCGCCACCTCTAGAAGGAGAGGGGCTAAACGGTGTGCTGCATGGCATTGACCAATTTCTAGAACATAGCGTGAAAACCCATCATCCAAATTTCATGAATCCCCTATGGGGTGGTTTTTCAGTTGCGTCTTTTGCTGGGGAGGTCATTTCGGCACTCGCTCAAACTTCAATGTACACATTTGAATTAGCTCCGCTGGCCTCACAAATTGAACAGGCTCTTCTAATACGAATGCGCGAGATGATCGGTTTTCCTACCGGTACTGGAGTATTGACTACCGGTGGCTCAAGTGGAAATTTGTTGGGGGTTTTGTGTGCTCGACAGCAGCACGACCCTCTTTCCATAAACGTAGGCATGAGTGGCAATGACTACGCAGTTTTTGTCTCTGATGATTCTCATTATTCACTTCGCATGGTAGTTAATGTATTAGGGATAGGGTATGATAATTTGATTCTTGTCGCAACAGATGAAGATGGCAGGATGCGACCAGCCGCATTGATTGAAGAAATTGAAATCAGTATCCGAGATGGCAAGATTCCGTTGTGTGTAGTAGCGACTTCTGGAACCACAGTTAGGGGCGCATTTGACCCGCTAAAACAGATCTCTGAAATTGCCCATCAATATGAGATGTGGATGCATGTCGATGCGGCATGGGGTGGGGCTGCATTATTCTCTGCAAAATATTCGCGTCTTTTGGACGGTATTGATTTGGCCGATAGTGTTTCATGGGATGCTCACAAAATGATGGGTGTGTCACTAACCTGTTCGGCCTATATAGTCAAGAATGAGACATTATTCAAGCAAGTATGTTCACATGGCAAAACAGCCCATTATCTCCTTCATCCTGAGACTGTGGAAATTGACCTCGGTAATATTTCATTGCAGTGTGGAAGACGAAATGATGCACTAAAGTTGTGGTTGGCCTGGAAAGAGAAAGGGGATGCTGGATGGGCAAGATTGGTCGACTCGTATGTTGAATTAGCAGATTTTCTCCATAATTGTGTCGAGAATAACCCCGAATTGGAAATGATGGGTAGCCGAGAGTGGGCTAATGTCTGTTTTCGCTACTATCCCCCCAATTTTTCGGGTGATCTGAATGAATTGAATGGGAAAATCCGCGCCGGTTTGCTCCAGACTGGACGTTTTATGGTTAGCCGATCTCTTGTTGGTGAATCAGTAGTGATAAGAGCAGTTATTGCCAATCCAGGGGTTTCCAAAGAATCTTTACAGCAATTCGTAGCCGAAGTAATTGCGCTAGGCCGACATCTAGTATCAGGTGCAGGTGTTCAAAATCCGGATTCCCAAATTTGAGTTTATCATGGAGGTTTAGGTATGGGTGCAAAATTACGTCGAACTGCGTTGTATCAAGAGCATGTGGAAGCAGGTGCGAATATTGTTGATTTCCATGGAGTTGAACTGCCAATTTGGTATTCGAGTATTTCCGATGAACATCTTGCAACTCGTAATTCCGCAGGTCTTTTCGATGTTTCTCACATGGGTTTTTTTCGTTTTTCTGGTGCCGGATTACTCGATTGGCTTGAATCCATATCAACTCAGAAGATTTCCGCCATAAATCCTGGACGCTGCGCATATACGCATTTCTTGGATGCCAACGGCCATATTATCGACGACATGATTTTCGCGGTGACCAATGCTGAAGAAATTGCTGCAACTGATTGCACCAAATGGAAAGGTTGTGAGGGCGAGGTTGTACTAGGAGTGCCGAATGCCAGCATGATAGGGACAATGCGGAAGCACTTTGAAGAATCAATGCCTGATGATGGGACAATTTGTTTTGAAGATTTATCTGCAGAAACCAGTATTTTGGCATTACAGGGGCCGAATAGTCCGCAGATTCTAGGTGAGGTTCTTGGTCACGACAATGTCGTTTCTAGGTTTAAGGGCCAAGCTATTTGTGTAAACGAATTTGGAATTTCGGGATGGATTCAAGGTACTGGTTATACTGGTGAGCGTGGTTTTGAAATTTTCATTGACAACCACGATGCTCCAATATTATGGCGAGCACTACTCGCTTCTGATCCTTCTCACGGCCTAGTCCCGGTGGGACTTGGGGCGCGTGATACTTTGCGGCTTGAGAAAGGATACCTCCTTTCCGGACAGGATTTTTTGTGGCCACCACTGGGCGATGCTGGAGAAGGTTTGCCGGCAGGATTTCTTGCCCGTAATAGTTGGGAAACAAATGTTCCTTTTGGACTTGATTTAGAGCATCAATTTACTGGTCGTGATGCTGTGACTAAGTCTGCGCAAAGCAATGGCCAAAAGTGGTGGGGTTTGAAATATCTAGGTAAGGGTCCATTGCCGCGAAATGGTAAAGCAGTAGCCCGTTTTTCTGAGGGTGTTGGTGTAGATGATGCCGAAATAATCGGCTACATTACTTCAGGAGGTCCATCTCCTAGTCTCGACCGAGTTGGAATAGGCATGGCTTATCTTAAAGGAGTCAAGGAAGGTGACCATGTTTTGGTTATTGCTTCAGCGCGTAAGTTGGTTGAGGCTGAAATCATTCGTCCTCCTTTCATTTGATTTCCGCCGTAGGCGGAAGGGTTTGATTGATGAAGGTTGACAAATACGCAAGTCCATGTCGGGGACGTTGAAGCATTATGCCGCATTCGTAGCCGGAGTAATGTTCATCCTCATGCTGTTACCATTCGGTGAGGAACTTAGTGGAATTACTAGAGAAATTACAAGTGAAGGTGTTTACAATTTTGACGAGGAAGCCGAGTCGAATCCATTCCAGTTGCTCAAAAACGATGACCAAGTTGAATTAAACCCAGCACAAGAGCAGGCAGTTTTCTCTGCAGGTTTGAGGGGTGCGAACACTACTTGGGCCAATGCTGGTGGTTCTGAAGATAATGATGCAATCTATGAAATGGCTTACGATAGTCAGGGAAATATCATTATTTGCGGCAGTATATTTGTCGATTCACAATTTGGAACAATTCTTGTTCAAACTGAAGGTTTGGGTGATATCCTTGTTGCTTCATTATCACCCAATGGAACTTGGCAATGGGTAGTCAGTGCGGGAACAGCAACTGCATGGGACGAATGCCGTGGGATTGCGATGGATAAAGACGACAACGTGTATGCTAGCGGTTACATCCTTGGCGAGGTTAATTTCGGGCCAAATTACACACTCGTTCCTAATGTTTACGATGGCTATGTGGCGCGAGTAAATACTACCACAGGGCAATGGGATTGGGCGATGAGTTATGGTGGATTCGACATTGATGTAGGGTGGGATTTGTTAATTGATGTTGATTACAATATTTATGTCACAGGATATTATCAGAATAACACGGACTTCGGCATCCATTCCCTCGGTAGTCAGCAACCGAGTGAGGATCCTCGATTCTTTATTGCCAAGTATAATTGGTCGTTAGCCGAGTGGGATTGGGCTAAATCTTCTTCGGGTAGTGGCCTTTCAAGCTCCTTCCAAATGGCATTTGATCAAAATGGAGATATTTATGTCGTTGGATATAATTCCGGTTCTGAAACTTGGAATAATACATTTACTTCCAATCACGCTTCAACTTACGCTGGAATTATTGTCAAGTATGATCGCGACGGCAATTTCAAGTGGGGACGTTCTTATGGGGGCACTAGTGCTTTTGGGGTCTACACTGGGATCTATTTCAACAACATCGTAATTGATAGTCAGAACCGTGTTGTTGTCGGTGGCAATATCTTAGAAAATGGTAATGTCGGATCAAAAACCTACTACACAGTTGGTGGATGGGACGTACTTGTCCTTCGATTGCTTAGCGATGGGACGTTAGATTGGTCTGCTGTCGCCGGTGGACCCAGTGATGACCGACTACAGGCTCTGGCGGTAATGCCAGATGATGAAATCGTAGTTGGTGGCCGGATGATAAATTGGATAGAGATGGGCAATAGCATCAACATTTCAGGCAATTCAATAGAACACTCTGATGCCTTTGTAGGTCAGTTAGATACTTCTGGGAATTGGCTTTGGGGTAACACGTTTGGTGGCAGCGCTTCCGACTCCACTGAAGCCTTACTGACGACAAGCGATGGTTTCCATATATCCGCTGGATATTTTTCAGGCACCTACACCTTTGGAACCGCACAGCACTATGCAACCGACGAGGACATTTTTGTCTGGAAATATGAATGGGATGATGATAACGATAGCGTGCGTGATTATTTGGATAATTGTCGAACAGTAGCGAATACAAACCAGTCAAATTGGGATGCCGATGGCCTTGGAGATGCCTGTGAGACCGATGATGATAATGATCTCTTACACGATGTTTTGGACGATTGTCAATATGGCTATCGGGAATGGAATAGCTCCGATTCTAACCTCGACCATGATGAGGATGGTTGTCATGATATTGAAGAAGATTTAGACGATGATAACGATGGTATTTTCGACATTTTGGACTCCTGCCCGAAGGGTAAAGTGGATTGGATTTCTACAAGTGAGGTAGATTTAGACGCTGATGGTTGTTTTGACGGTGATGAAGATTTAGATGATGATAATGATGGCATTGAAGACGATGCTGACAATTGCCCAATCATTGCCAATGCCGGCCAAGAAAATTATGATGGTGATGAAGTCGGTGACCTCTGCGACAATGATGATGATGGAGATGGAATCACTGACCAGTACGATGATTGCGCATTAAATGAGACAAATTGGACCAGTGATGGTGCTACCGATAATGATGGCGATGGTTGTAATGATGAGTTGGAAGATCTTGATGACGATAACGATGGTATGCTCG
>CAZPME010000009.1:0-20681 GCA_964587885.1 uncultured Candidatus Poseidoniales archaeon | reverse complement strand
CCTTGATGATGATTGCCCAACCGGCTTGAGTAATTGGAATGTCAGTGCCGTAACCGACCATGATTGGGATGGTTGCAAAAATACCGTTGAAGACAATGATGATGATAATGATGAGGTGATTAACGCCTTTGACTTGTGTCCACTAGGAACTACTAATTGGAGTAATGATGGTCTGGTTGATAATGACCTTGACGGATGCCATGATTCCAGTGAGGACCTTGATGATGATAATGATGGTTTTCCCGATAATGAAGATGACTGCCCAACCAACGCTGGCGGCTCTTACCTCGGTCAGTTGAAAGGTTGCGCAGATGATGATGAAGACGGTTGGGGAGATTACTCCGACGCTTTCCCCTTTGATGGAAGTCAGTGGGACGATGGTGATGAGGATACATTCGGAGACAATCCATTTGGGACACGTCCGGATGCCTGCCCGTTGGTTAGTGGCAATTCAACCGCTGACCGCTTCGGCTGCACCGATACTGATGGTGATGGATATTCAGATCCCGACGCTGATTGGACAGTCGCTGATGGCGCTGATGCCCTTGTAAATAATTTTGATCAACAATCCGATAGTGATAATGATGGATTCGGGGATAAAAAGTATAGCGATTTAGGTGGTTTAGCTCTAGATTTTGATGATTGTCCCCAAACGTGGGGAAATTCGTCAATTGACCGCGTGGGCTGTCTTGATGGTGACGGTGATGGATATTCCAATCCGAGTGAAGGATGGTCTAAGTCTGATGGTGCAGATCATTTCGAATATGAAACTACTCAATGGCGTGATTCAGATGGTGATGGTTATGGTGATAATTGGGGCAATGCAACCTGGAATCAAACCCGCTTGGAATTTGAAATAGGAGTTTTCATTACTGATGCGTATAAGCCAGATCTTTGCCCGGATTCTGCCTACAAATTTGCTCAATCGTATGGCTGTTCCCCCGCCAATATGCCGATTTTTTCAATCGAGGATGATGGCCACAATTCTACAACTGGTAATAATGATCAACTAGGCGGCGGTAGTGATGCTGGAATATCAACCACGGTGATTATTATGATATTTGTCAGTGCTCTTTTGGTTATTGGCTTGGCTGCAGCGATAATGCTATTATTGCGCGCACCCGAGAAAAAGGCCAAGGTAAAGACACGACCTTCCGTAGATGCCGAAGTTGCGGCTGCAGAGAAAATCCATGTCGAGATTCCAGAAGGTGGAGCCAGCGATACTGAAGCAAGTGATATTACTGCTGAATCTGTTGAAGATGAAAATCAAAATGCAGTAGATGAGGCAACAACGGTTGACTCATGGGAAAAATTGCCATCCGGTGGCGAGTATCTCGACCCCGATGACTCAGGTACAGTTTGGTACAAGACTGCAGAAGGAACCCATTGGTATCGTAATGCCGATGAATCGTGGTCTCTATACAAATAGTAATCAGTAGGGGTTTTCTGCGGCATTCTCTAGTGCTTCACCAATAATTTGCTCAAGATTCACATTTGGTTGCCATTCTAGACGATGCTGGAGAATTTGTGCTTCAACAAAACCCCATTGTTCGTCCCCACTTGTCGCCCATAGTTGCACCTCTGCACCATGCGCATCAGCGATTGGTTGTGCTAATTCTTTCAGTGGAACAGTGCTGCCTAAACCGATAGCCAGTGCTTCACGAGTAGGGGGTGGATTCTGGGCAATTCCGCCGATGATGTCGACGAGGTCATGAATGTGAATCAGGTCCTTGATGCCGTCACCGTCTCCTGGAACCGCCACCCAGCCTGTCATCGCCTGTTTGGCGAAATCAAATAGAAATCCGCGACCACTACCACCTTCGACAGGTACTCCGTGCAAGTTGCTGACTCTAAGAATAGAGACAGGATGCGTATCCATGGCATGTTCTAAGCAACGTTCCTCAGCCCATAATTGCCCTTCAGCTGTAGCATCACGTGGGGATAGTGAGGTATCTCCAGTATAAGCATCAAAGGTTTCATCTGGATGAACTCTAAGAGAGCCGAGGAGAATTAAGTGTAGACCTTGATGGCGGTTTTTCGCGCTGGCTAATTTTCTAGCCCAATCTTTCATCGGACCAATAGCATCGGGTGAATCACGCGATAGGCTGGAGTCTGGTGGGTGACCATTGAGATGAATCAAGCAATCGACTGAAGCTAAGGCGGCATCAAGCAGTAAAGGCTCAGAGACAGTTTCCTGATCGATAATAACAACGTCATCACCAAAAGCGGCACATAAGTGCTGGGCGACGAATCCATCATCGCCAGATACTGCAACCTTCATGGGCTTCCTCCGAACACCTATTGTTGCATCAACTTGAAGAACTTATCCAATAACCAACGATGTAATTTGAAGCCATCCTTCGGTAAGATTCATGGATGCTCGTCAATCCAGCATTGCTTGGGCTCTCCGCTCGGGTGCAACCATGGTCGACCAATTACCGAATTTGGGAAGGGAAAGTGAGATGCTTTCGTCACTTGGAATGCAGTCGATTGATGAGTTGTTTTCTGACATCCCAGAGGGAGTGCGCTATGATGGGAAACTGCCACTTCCAGAACCTCAATCCGAAGAGGTGGTATTGCGGGATGCGAAGCAATTGCTGGGAAAAAATGCACCTTTATCCGAACGGGTAAGTTTTCTCGGTGCGGGATTGTATCGCAATTATGTTCCCGCTTTAGTCCTGCAATTGATTCGGCGTGGCGAGTTTTTGACAGCATATACACCATACCAGCCCGAGGTTAGTCAAGGAATGCTCCAAGCGATGTGGGAATTTCAGACTTTAATTTCCGAGTTGTGTGACTTGCCTATTTCCAATGTTAGCGTCTATGATGGTTCGACTGCCGCAGCCGAAGCGATTACAACTGCTGTAAGAGTTCACAACCGCAAGGCTGAACAGAAAAACATTGTCTATGTGTCAGAATTAATACCCCCGCATCGGATGAGTGTGATTAGCAATTACACCCAAGGGGGTGGAATTGAATTGCGTACAATATCTCACAATAGTGATGGAACACTTGATTTAGCCGCCGCAGAGGCTGCTACTGGTTCGTGTGCAATTTATGTAGAACAGCCAAATCCACTCGGTATTCTTGATGGTGGTTTGACTAAACTAAAGCAAATTGTCGGGCAGAATACCGCCCTAATTGTCGGAGTTCAACCGACAAGTCTTGGGGTCATTTCACCACCGGGTGAATATGGTGCCGATATAGTAGTAGGTGAAGGGCAGCCTTTCGGTAGTCCGATAACATATGGCGGGCCAATCTACGGAATTTTCGCTTGTCGTGATGCGTACCTTAGGCAGATGCCCGGGCGCATTGTTGGGCGCTCTGTTGATGGGCAAGGACGTTTGGCATATTGTTTGACTCTATCAACTAGAGAACAGCATATTCGTCGCCATCGTGCCACTTCTAATATCTGCACTAATGAGACTCTAATTGCATTGATGGGGGCGATGCATATGTCGCTATTGGGGCCGGATGGACTGGAACAACTAGCCCTGCGAAATATGGCGGCTTGTCAATTGGCTAAGGCCAAACTTGCAGCCATTGATACAATTGCTTTACCACATTTATCCGGACATCATTACAACGAATTTGTGGTTGAATTGCCTGGTCCTGCTAGTGAGTGTTTGGAATACATGGATTCGCAGGGAATTATCGGAGGTTACGATTTGTCTAATTGGTTCCCTGAACGAAAAAATTGGCTTTTAGTTACTGTAACCGACCAAAATACCGCGGCTGAAGTAAAATTACTGGGGGCGCATTTAGAAGCCTGGTCGGGAGCAGCTATTAGGAGGATGGGGGCATGAGTAATTTGTTCGATTCACACGGAGCGCCACATTCGGGATGGTCTCAGCCAGAGCCGATAATGAGTGCATCCAATGTCGCCATTCCACCCGAGTTGCAACGAGTATCACCTGCCCGTTGGCCGCGACTTTCGGAGTCGGAAGTGGTAAGACATTTCACATGGCTTTCATCCCGCAATTTCGGCATTGACACAGGGTTTTATCCACTTGGTTCATGCACAATGAAGCATAATCCTAGGGTGAATGAAACAATCGCAGATCTTGCCGGAATTGCGGATATCCATCCACTTCAACCCGAGCATCAGATTCAAGGAGTGATGGCGATTTTCCATGAGATGCAGAATATGCTGGCCGTTTGCTCAGGCATGGACGAAGTAACTCTTCAACCGGTAGCCGGTGCCCAAGGTGAGTTTGCCGCTATTCGCTGTATTCAGGAATACCACAGGGCCAATGGCGAAGAGGGCCGCAACAAGGTCATTGTTCCCGATAGTGCACATGGCACCAACCCAGCAAGCGCGGCAATGGCTGGATATGACATTATTGAGATTCCTAGTTCTACAGATGGTCGACTAGATTTAGCGGCATTACGAGCAGTTGTTGGTGAAGATACCGCGGCAATGATGATTACCAACCCCAATACATTAGGAATATTTGAGCCCGAAATCGCTGAGGCCGCAGATATAGTCCATTCTGCCGGTGGTCAAATGTATTATGATGGGGCTAATTTTAACGCTATTATTGGAAAAACCAATCCCGGTCTAATGGGTTTTGATGCTGTACATTACAATCTACACAAGACTTTCTCACAGCCCCATGGTGGCGGTGGTCCTGGTAGTGGGCCAATTGGGGTGAAGGCGCATTTGGCAGAATTTTTGCCCAGCCCAATCGTGAAACGTCGCCCACTGAGGCAAGGTGATGGTATTTCAATCGACGGTGAATGGTGGTTTACTTGGTATGAACCGAGTCAGTCAATCGGCAAGATTCAGCAATGGCACGGTAATGCTGGAGCGGTGGTGAGATGTTGGGCATTTTATCGCCGATATGGTCACACATTGGAGCAAATGAGTGAACACGCAGTTCTCAACGCAAATTATCTACGCCAAAGGATAAATGATTTCGCCACCGAATTAGGAGTCTCAGATGCCTTTGTTGATGGTGCTCCTGCAGATATTGTAAAGCATGAATTCACTTTATCGATGTTACCTCTCAAAGAAGAAAAAGGCGTCAGTGCGATGGATATTGCCAAAGGATTACTTGATCACGGATATATGGCTCCGACAGTATATTTCCCCTTGGTCGTCCCTGAATGTATGATGATTGAACCTACTGAGACCGAATCCAAGGAAACCCTAGATGAATTTGCTGAAAATTTTGTCAAGGTATTGCAGGAAGACCCTGCTGTTCTGCATGCCGCACCTACTACCACTCCCGTGGGTCGCGTTGATGAAGTGCATGCGGCAAGAAACCTTTGTCTTCGCAATCCTTTCGAAGAATAGAGCGCCACGCTCAAAGGCGCTCTCGTGCAGGCAGAGGTATGTCGGCAGGTCCTAGCGTGGCCGGAAGGCCGAAAGGGCGTTTCTTAACTGGTGATGAGAAATGGTGGATTCCACCAAACGGTCCGATATGGTCCAAGAGTCGCTGGAAAGAGTCATTGCAGGATCATAATAAGCGTAGAGTGGCTATATTCAAGGCCCTACAGGTGCGAGAATTATCTGCGCCATCTTCCTGTGATGGCTGGCGTCGACAGCGCTTACGTCCACTTGCGGTTGCATGGCTATTCCCTGCAGCATTTTCAATTGGCTGTGGGCTACTCGCTCTTATTATTCTGCTACTTGATCAAGCCGATGATAAGTGGGGATTGGTTAGCGCCCAAATTGGCATGATTGCCAGTGCTGGTAGCCTTACTTTCTTGCAATTGCGTCGAACCGGCCCTTTTTCTGGGATGACCTTGATGATGGTGACTGCATTTTCCTTATTGGGGACGGGATACCTTGGTATGAAATCTTTAGCCGGCAATCAGGATTCTGATAGTATCTTAGCATGGACACTGCTGTTGGTGGTTTCAATCTACTTCGTACTTAGGGGCGGGTCAAGTGTAGTATCTAATGATGGAAGCAGATGGTTATTACCAATCAAAGTAGGCACTTCGATACGTTATGAAGGTGAGGAATTACCATGGAAGGAAGGGCGTATTGCTTCCGAAAAAATAGCACAAGAATTTCTTACATTGGAAGTTGAGAGAATACGCGGCCAATGTTTTCTAGTAATGAATAATACCGCCAATTTCGGAATTCGAAAGGAAGCATTAGCAAAAAATGGTAACCAAGTAGTGCGAAAGAGAGCAATTGCCATAATGCAGTCTAATGCCGGTAAATCATGCATATGGCCAGACTGGGCTTTACCTGATAGCGAAGCAGAGTAGTTTCAGTTTCAACACCCCTCTCCTCAATTCCATTAAGATATCATGGAAGATGACAAGGTGTGAATCGTACTCTTGAATTGCCACAGAATGTACATGGATTAATCAAATACTGGATGGTACAAGACGTAATGATTTTTTGGCGGGCCCCATGGCTTGAAATGGAGTTTGAAATTGAGATGAGTGATATTGTTTCATTATCTATTTCCCAGCGATTAAGAATCTTACGTCTTATAGAATTGGATGCTGAGCCTGTAGGTAATTGGATTGCTCGCGCTATCGGAGTTGCAGCTCGCTGCGGCCGGATTTTTCTGGCACTTAGACTACTGGATTGCTGGGTCGAGGCTCTTGAGCCAGGACCCGAATTAGCCGCGCGGGGACGTGAATTGTTGACTATTGAAGTGACGCGTAGTAAGGGCCTATTAAAATGGCAGCGAGAATGGCCACAGTCGACGATTAATTTGCAAGACCAACCTGCTTGGCTGATACCTTCAGTAATCAAACGCATGCGTTATCTTGGCCGCCATGGCGGCCTTACAATAAATAGCGGCGGCCATATTTTAGCGCCGCAAAACTGGATTTGGGAAATCCCTGAAAATCAATCTCAACCATGCTCTGTGGTGCGGGTTAGGCAAAAAATGATTGAACATTTTCGCACGGCAATTTGATGAACCCCCCTCAAGTCGCCGTATTATGCAGGTCACAATAATGATGGGTAGTTCATCCGACATGCCGGTAGTCAAGAAATGTAATGCTGTACTCGACCGTTTTGATATATCTTACCAAGTACGAGTTGCCAGCGCCCATCGTTCTCCAGCCTTTGTAGAAGCGGTAGTGAAAGAGGCGGAAGAAGAGGGATGCCAAGTTTTCATCGCTTGCGCAGGATTAGCCGCAGCCTTACCTGGAGCAGTTGCAGCCCTTACCACCAAGCCCGTTATCGGCATCCCAGTAGGTGGAAGAGTTCCATACGACAGTTTGCTTTCAATCGCTCAATTACCACCAGGTGTTCCAGCTGCCTGTGTTGGGGTAGACCGCGGCGACAATGCGGGTTTGCTAGCGGTGCAGATTTTGGCTTTATCAGATTCCAACTTATCATCTGCTCTAGCCGATGATAAGTTGGCTCAAATTGACCGTGTTCTAGCTCAAGACGAGCAAGTGCAAGGTGAGTTATGATGTTCACTCCCGAATCCTTTGTCGAGGAAACGATCGCTTCTTTGCAGTTAACTGTTGACGATATTGCTGTAATCGCCTGTTCGGGTGGAGTAGACAGTACAGTAGCAGCCGCAATTGCGAACATGGCCGTTGGAGACTTACTCCATTGTGTCTACGTCGATACTGGATTCATGCGCAAGGATGAAACTGCTGAAATAGAGACAATGCTATCCGACCTTGGGTTAAATCTCACTGTCGTATATGCGGCTGAGCGTTATTTTGCCGCTCTAAAGGGAGTCACTGAGCCGGAGGCAAAGCGCAAGGTTATCGGCGAACTTTTCATACGCATTTTTGAGGAAGAACAAGCAAAAGTCGGTGCAAAATACCTCATTCAAGGTACTATTGCTCCTGATTGGATTGAGTCAGGTGGTGGTGTTCGTGATACCATCAAATCACATCATAATGTTGGGGGTCTGCCAGAAGATATGACTCTGGAAGTTGTTGAGCCACTACGTGACCTTTACAAGGACGAGGTTAGAGAGGTCGGAGCGCATTTGCAGATTAAGAGTAGCAATCGCCAACCCTTCCCGGGGCCAGGTTTGGCGGTACGTTGTCTCGGTGATTTAACTCCCGAGCGTGTCGAAGTAGTTCGAGAATCATGTGCTATCGTCGAAGAGGAATTGGAGGCTGCGGCTGAACGTGGTGAAATGGAATTGCCGTGGCAATACTTTGCTGCATTGCTGCCGGTAAAATCAGTTGGAGTCCATGGTGATGTGCGCGCCTATGGGGAAACGGTTGTAGTTCGAGCAGTTGCAAGTTTAGATGGGATGAGTGCGCGTTATTCACCAATCCCGCATACCGTATTAACTAAGATTTCAACTAGAATTACTAATGCTGTTAAGGGCTCAGTCAACCGAATTGTCTATGATATTACCAACAAGCCCCCGGGCACGATCGAGTGGGAGTAACGGCGCCTTTGGCGCCGGATGCGCCTACGCACGCGCGAGGCGAGGCTTGAAAGAAGGCGCGATTCACCGCCTCCATGATGCGTAGCAGTTCGGCCGCGGTTTTGCTTGTCGTCACATTGTTTTTCTCAACCACCGGAGGGTGGTTGGCTATTCTACCATCTGCCGACTCCGATGAAGCAACATTTGTAGCCGAAGAACAATCCTCTTCGGCTCTCAAATCGCACCCTGATCCGATAGATCCTGCTCTCAAGTATGTCCTCCGTGACAACCAACCAAATGCCACTTTGCAAGTTATTATTCAGTTTTCTGACAGTTCAAACGGGCAAGAGAAAAGCGATTTTCTCCTTACACGCGGAATTGTGCCACTGCATAGAACTCATGTGGTCCCGGCAATATTCGCAACCGGCCCAGCGCGTGCAATCGCTGAATTGGCCAGCGAAGAATCAGTGAAATGGGTAGAATGGAATAGTCCAATTGAGTTCCTAATGAATCAAACAGTCGACACTATTTCGGCCCGAGATGTGTGGGACAGAGAAGTTCTTGGTGAAGATATGACCACTTCAAGTGAGCACCAACTGATACGAGGTGATGGAGTCACAGTAGTTGTGTTGGATAGTGGAATTGATGCAACGCATCCCGACTTGGATTACAATCCCCAAAGCCCTGCCAATCCCAGTACTCCTTCGCCCACAGATAAGGTGATTTACAATGCTAAACTAGACCAAGGTTCTGGTTCAGCCACGCCTAATTTTGTTTGGCTACCTATGCAAAATACCGATACTACAAGCGGTCATGGAACCCACTGCGCTGGAACTGTTGCCGGTAATGGCGATGCATCTGCAGATGATAAATTGGGAGTTGCACCTAATTCTTGGTTAATTGGTTTGTCAATGGGTGAGGCTGTTTTCACTATTGATGAATATTCTGCCCTCGAATACGTCTACGATCTTTCTGAGCCAGGAAGTTCTACTCAAGCGGCTTGGAATATTCGTGTAGTGACCAATTCATGGGGTCCGGGATTTCCATTCGATTCAGCCGATAGCAACGATTTGACAGTGCAGATTATTGATAAATTGTCTTGGGATAATAATGTTGCAGTTATTTTCGCAAATGGCAATGATGGTGGTGACGGTAGTGATGACCGATCCAATATTTTCGCCAAAGTTCCATCGGCGATTGGTGTCGCGGCTGCTAATAGAAACGGAGTAGGGATGTCTTCATTTTCAAGTCGAGGAGATGCTAGTGATATCACTACATGGCCCGATATTGCGGCACCTGGGGTCGATATTTGGAGTGCAGCTGCGCGGGCCACAATGATCGGTGGCGGAACTGGTGCGGGCGACATTGGGTCTGGCGATCTTGATTACTATTATCTAGCAATTTCAGGCACAAGTATGGCGACTCCACATGTTGCCGGTCTTGTAGCATTAATGTTTCAAGCCGCGCCGACATTACAGATGAGTAGCGTCGATGAGGACCTAACTGAAGAGGGAGATCCTTCGCTGCATGACCCGACCGGATCAGCACCTCCGGCGACCGCTTCCCGTCCTATTCATGAAGCGGAATTAATCCTCAAATTAACTGCTGACCGTATCACCACAGGCGAGAATCTTGCCACATCGGTTAATGATTCTGGCATCAATTCGAGAACTTTAGATTACGCCCAAGGTTATGGAATGGTAAATGCCGAAAAGGCGGTGGCTGTTGCCTTGGCCTTGCATCAATTGCGGGATACAAATGGCGACGGTCAAACCGATAATTTTGCCGTTACAGTTTGGGATGCAGTTAATTTGACAGAAGGTATTCTGTATGATAATCCAGTAACCCGTTCTGGCGATCAATTAACCAGCAATTGGGATGGTGAATTTGCTGTTTTCAGCAGCGGTTCGGACTTCCCACCAGCCAGCGCTCATCGTAAAGAAATCTGGGTGCCGGCTGGGACGACACGTGTAGTTGCTGATATGAATTACCAGCCACTTCCAACCAACATTCTTTGCCCTACAGGCGCTAACTTGCGTCTTGCTCTTGACAAAGATGGAGATGGCATGTATGAGGAAGACAACATCAATGGCGTCGAATTGACCTTTCAAGGGGGAACCGAAGAAGGGGCTTGGTGGGGCTTTGATGTTCAAGGAAATGCTGCGGGAACTTGTCTAACACCGAATCCGAGTACTACTGGCCCACGCTCACCATACGATGTCGAACTGAATATCTGGCTTGAGCCTGGGGAATATACCTTGACTCGCAATCAATCACGAGATTGGGCTGTTACGGGGTTAGAGAGTTCCGATGTTACCTTTGAGCGTTCATGGTTTTTGCATGTCGGTGCTGACTCTACTGTTGTAGAAGAGAAGACAGGAATTGAAGGCATGTTTTCATGGATGCAGGAAAATTGGTTTGTACCAATAATGATTGGATTGATGTTGTTATCTCTCATCGTGGTATTAAACGAAGGAACAAGAAATGCAGTTTCGGAGTGGCGCAGAAACCGTAGAGAATCTCGAAATGATTATGAGGGCGAGGAGGTATTTGAAGCTGAAATTCTCCCCGTAGTTGTGCCGATTTCAGCAACTAGGACTTCAGCGGATGTGAATGAAAAAATAGACAATATTGTTGTTTCTTCGACACCATCAACGGCAACTGTAGAGAGTAGTTCTACCGAGTTGCCTCCCGCAATTGACATAGAGCCAATTGAAGAAACTACGGCGGTTCCATTAGAAGCAGAAATTCTTGAACCAGAAATCATAGAGGATATTTCTCCCGTAAATGCACCGCAAAATGTGGAAGAACCTGTCTTGGAAGACAAGAAGGAAAATACCAAATCAAAACTTCCTACTTCTGAAGAAACCGATTTGCATGAAGAAGTTACTGATGCCGTATTGGTTGCTGAAGTTATTGAAACCGATCAGGATAGTGATGATGACATAGATGCCTTCCTCGCCGACTTTGACGATGAAGATTGAGTTCATTCATCATTGAGATCATTCATCATCTACGATATACGTTTGCGACTGAAATAGGTTGTGAAAGAGCGCCGCTTGCCGGGTTCGAACCGGCGACCTTGGGATTAACAGTCCCACGCTCCACCAGCTAAGCTAAAGCGGCAGTAAGGCCGGCGACTATCATTTCATTTATGACCGCATCGCTTGCAATTGGTCTATTCAATTACCGTAAGTAATCGAGCAAGGGTAGTCACTGGAGAAGAAGAAATTGATATTGCGGAGTCTAATCGAACTGATAATTTTGTAGTTAGGGGAGTATTGTGATGGACCGTTAACCACTTATTGCCAACACTAATTTCTTGACCGATATCTACGTGAAATTCTAGCCCGACCGCGTGGTCTATACTCTCTCCGAATACTTTGCGTCCTGCACCCAAATCGCCGACAACATGAGCACAGTTTAGCGCCGAAATAGATTCTACAAACCCACTACTTTCAGCAAGGAAATCAGTGCAATAGTCAGAGATAGGGAGATTGCGGCGAGGGTTAATACATAATTCGTCAGCAAGATTCTTAGCTACGCCTTGGGCTATACACATGGCTTTGAATTTAGCCAGTGCCGAGCCATCTTGGAGGGATTTAGTAATCATCATTGAGCCTTCTTTAATGTTATTCACTTGACCTGCCATTAGCAGTAATTGTGCACCTTGGAGGGTGACCAAATCAACGGTGTCCTTTGGCCCGCCACCTTGGAGAACTTCAATACTCTCGATTACCTCGAGAGAGTTACCAGCCATACGGCCAATTGGATTATCCATTCGAGTAACCTGGGCGACAGTCTTAACCCCCAATCCCTTTGCTACTGCAACCATAGATTTTGCTAAGTCTCTAGCATCTTCTTCATCCTGCATAAATGCTGCTTCACCGGTTTTCACATCAAGAACTAGAGAAGAAATCCCTTCGGCGACCTTTTTGGAGATAATTGAAGCGGTGATTAGTGGGATAGAAGCGACGGTTCCAGTAACATCTCGTACCGCATAGAGCAATCCATCTGCTGGAGCAATACTCTCATTCTGGGCAGCGATGCAACACCCAATTTCTCGGACAATTTCTTGCATTCGATTGGGTTCAATATCAGTCGAAAAACCCTCAATGGATTCTAGTTTATCGATTGTCCCACCGGTATGCCCGAGGCCTCTCCCCGCTAGCATAGGTACGTACAACCCGCACGCGGCAAGGGCAGGAGCGAGCATAAGTGACATTTTGTCGCCCACTCCCCCAGTACTATGCTTGTCGACTACTAAGTGGGGTGAAAAATCTTCAGCATCCCACTTTAATATTACACCTGTGTTCATCATTGCCTCGGTCAAAACTACTTTGGCAGTCTCGTCAAGTCCGCAAGCATAGACCGCTCGCAACCATTCTTCTACTAATTCAATGGGTAGATTGCGTGCGGCCACGAGGTCGACGAAACCGATAATTGCCGATGAAGAAACCACCTTCCCCGCACGAATCAGGTCACACATTTCGCTAATATCGGAAATTTGCACATCACTTGCTGGTTAAGCCAATTTCTTCAAGTCTTTGTTGAAGATAATCGCCAGCGGTGATATTTTGGTATTTTGCTGTGCCACCGGTTTGCTCAATAAATTCCGGCAGCGGTGAGAGGTCGACATCATTGTGTGGATGAACAAACATCGGCATTGAATATCGGTCGCTAGTACAATCTTTCGGATTGACAACACGGTGTGTGGTTGATTTATACAATCCATTGGACAAGTTTTGAATCATATCTCCAGAATCAACGATAATGTGTTCGTGATTTCCGCCCACCTTGATCCAAGTTCCATCGTGGTCCATTACCTCCAAGCCATCGGCGGTTGAACCAACTAGTAAAGTGATGAAATTGATATCCTCGTGTTCAGCACTTCGTACTGCCCCCTCAGGGGTGGTCGGGGAAATAGGAGGATAGTGCAAAATCCTAAGAATTGTATTTCCATCAACAGCCATTTCTGGCAACCAGTTCTCGGGTTTGCCCAAATCAAGGGATGCGGCAGCGAGTAATTCTCGCGACAAGGATTCCATCTCACGGTATAACTCATCAATGATGGCTTTGAAATCAGGCAGGTCCGTATCAGGCCATATATTGGCGATGAATACGCCTTCCTTTGGATGGCCAGTTGGCAAAGTCCGTCCAGTTTGCCAAAACTCCTTCAAATCAGGTGAGGGATTATTTTTAGCATGCTCAACCCCGAAGGGGATGAATCCACGTTGGCGCTGAATATCGATTTTTTCGTAACGCATTTTGTCGGCCTCATCCAGTGCAAAGAATCGCTTAGAGATTGCATATGAAGATTCAATTAGTTCAAGAGGAATGCCATGGTTAAATAATGCGAAAAATCCAATGTCTCGCAAGGCTGCACCCATTTGAGTGACGAACTCGTTACGTCTGTCAGAGTCAAGCCACAATTGAAAATCCAGTTCGGGAATCGTCCTTTTCGTCATCTTAATCACTACTGTGAAATATTACTAGACGATAGATTTTTCTGTCAACATTTTCAATCTCGTGCAGCTAATTTTAGGAGTAGGCGCACAATTTCTATGTATAGCCAAACTAAGGTGACCAATAGTCCGAAGGCACCCCACCACTCCATTTTCTTAGGGGCGCGCTGTTCCACTCCTTTTTCGATATAGTCAAAATCCATTACAAATGAAAGGGCCGCAATGGCGATAACCAATAATGAGAATCCAATACCGATGTAGCCACTTCCATGGATGAATGGAACTTGGGGGGCGCCGGGTATTATCCACAAAATAATCGAGGCGAAGTAAATCAAGAATATTGCACCCATAGCTGAAGATATGGCGATGTAGAAATTCTTGCTTGGATTAATTAATCCCAGCCGATAAATGAATAGCATAGTCAAAAAGATACCAAATGTTAGTCCCACTGCTTGAATGGCAATGCCGGGCACCATCACTTCAGCAATTGCAGAAAACGAACCGAGTAGAATACCCTCAAAGCCGGCATATGTGAACATCAATACCTGCGGGTTTTCAGGCCTAGTAAACCAAATAATCATCGCTACTATGAATGAGGCAATAAAACCGATGGCGAGAAAAGCCATGGTCCATCCACCTGCGGTAGGTTGCAGTCCTGCATCTGCCGCTTCTTGAATGGCTTGTATCTCACCCCAAGTAATCATCCATGTCATAGCAGCAAAAAATAGCACCACCATTAGTAGCATTCCAGTTTTATTGGCCACTCCCTCTAGTGACATTGATTCGTGCCCGCCGCTATGTGTGACGTTGAATGATTTGTTGCTGAGAAAGGGGTTACTTGAGCGCATCATGGTTATTCCTCAGCACTAGGGGGATGTGCCTCCCCATAAATGTTGATAAAGAAATATCATGAATGTTGGTCATACCAATCCTTGAGTTGCTCAAGCGACCAACCTTGGTCGAGATAGGTTTGAATTACTTCTTGAGTCCAACCAGGAAACATGTCAACATCACTCGCTAGATTCGTTGCTGGTGCTGTAGTGGCTGCTTGGGTTGAACCATCCAGTACCGGTGCTGCCGAAGCGTCAAGAGTTGCGGCAGACCAGTCGGTTTGGACATCAGTCAAGTCTTTTCCGGAATCATCTCCTTCTTCAAAACGGCCATATTCGTTACGACTACGTACGATGCCAATTAGCGATCCGATAAGAAAAATTCCAGCAATGATGATAATGTACATGAAAAAGCTAGATTTATTCTCTTCTTCGTCATCATCTCCACTGGAGAGATTATCGCTCAATTGTTGATCTGAGCAACCTTTGGATGAAACATTGTTCCCAGTCAATGTATTGGGGCATTCATCTACAGAATCTGGTATTCCATCACTATCGGAATCAACGATAACTGTAAGTGGACAACCTTGGATATTTACCGTGGTCCCTGCAGGGGTTCCAATGCACTGATCTTCCGAGTCAACAACTCCATCTCCATCACTATCCTCAGGGTTAGTTGAAGTCGAGCCGGTGAAATTGATGCCACATTCAAATTGGATGCCATCATTCACTCCGTTTGCATCGGCATCGGTACTTAATACCGCCAATTTGGCGAAAGAAATTTTCGCGTCGTTAGAAAGATTTTCAAGGCTCATTGCCCACGCTGCCTCTTTCCCATCATCAATACAATCACCATCAGAATCATTATCCAATGGCTCAGAACCATAGATGTATTCAAGGCTATTAATTAGTCCATCACCATCACTATCAATGCCTTCTTCACCGATTGTCATTCCCGAAATCAGGGCATTGGTGCGGTTTAGGCCTTTGGCGACTTCCCAACTATCTGGCAAAGTATCACCATCGCTATCGGTGCTTTCGTCCAACCGATTCCAATCCTCTTGCCAAGAGGATTTGTACACAGCAGCGAGGTCAGGATTTTCAATCATGATTCCCATTTCTCGGTTGCGCAATATGGAGTTAGCATTCCAGTTTATTGAAGAGATGAGAACTATTTCATCATCGACAATCATCCCTTTGTTGTGGAGCGAGCTGATTTCGCTATCAGTGCTCATTATTACCGCTGCCGTATCCCATCCATTACTGTGGTTCCATTGATGGTTGAACATATCGATTGCCTCATTTGTTTCCTCATTTGAGTAGGTGTCATCAATAATCATGTGTATCTTGACTCCTGCAGCAGCTTTGGCTTCTAGTGCAGCAAGAACCGGGTTTTCACCCCATCCCCAATACCAATCCATATCAAAACTCGCCAGAGAAAGATAAATCGAATCATCGGCAGCCTCAATGCCTGCAACTAAACCTTCCATACAATCGTCTGGGCAAGTGAGTATCCGGCCACTAAAAGCCCCACTAATAGGGGTGTAAACGCCGTAAGGTTGGGGGTCGGTGACAGGTGTAGGCATTACCCAAGAACTAGGTTTCATGCTCGATGTATACGGGATGACGTGCAAGTGGTCAGGATCCTCATCCCAAGACAATCGTTGCAAGAACATACTCGCAATTTCACTATTGTCAATGATGACCCCCCACTCTCGATTACCACTGTATTCAGATGTCGGGTGAGAGGATGACTTCCAGTTTCCAGAACCGATCCAAACTGAATCTCCATCTTTGACGGCAATTTTTGAGTGGATGTAGAGATATGGGCTTGATGGTGCATCATTATCGGTTGATTCTCCAACGAACATTACATTGGCACCAACGCCATCTAATTCACTAGCCATTCCATACTGACGGTCGGTTTCATATCCGCTCCAATAATTGTATTCCGGCTGATTCAACACAACTGTGACCATTACACCGCGTTGGGCTGCTGACTTCAACGCGTGAACTAATTCAGCACTATACAATTGATAGACGTGCACATTCAAACTGACATTTGCTGAATTTATGAATTCAAGTAATTCACCGAGTGCGCCAGTTGGGCTGATGGTAGGGGTAAGTGTCCCCGTTGTTGAGAAAGTGTTACCTAAGCATTGGTGACTAGCACCTAAGCGCGACCATTTGATTTCCCAATCGGCACTAGAATTGCTATCGGTAGAATCCCCACAGCCATCACCGCGTAGGTAAATCAATCCAGTCGATGAGACATTCGGATTTGTTATTGCAGGTCCATTCCATCCCTCTATCGGCAATAGTGCATCTTTCCATGCCACAGCATCTGCAATGTCATCTGCAGGATTATACAATTGTAGGCTACCTCCATCATCGCTCAAGTACAATGCTGCACTCATTACGTCGAGTGCAGCGGTTGCATTAAATCCACTATCGGAACCAAGATGTTGAGCATCTGGGGAAATTGCCACCGATTCGCCGGCACTAAGGACAAGATTTGTGAAAGTTGCATTATATGTCGTACCACCTGATGACACACGAGTCATTTTCCAGCCGGATAAATCAACTGGACTGGTGGCGAAATTGGTCAGTTCAAAGAATTCGTTATTGCGATTATTGTAATCTGTCTGGTAAGGCATTAAGCGGGTGAATTGAACATTGGCATCCAAATTAAAATCATCGGGATTTGGGTTTATTTCAGCTGGTGTTGGCCACAGGGTTTTACTCAAATCTGAAGAAGTATTGATGTCGGCCCCAAGAGATGCACAATCGGTGGTGATTGTCCATGATACTGCGTGAATTGGGTTGCCATCAGGGTCACTTAGGGCAAGTGTGTCACCGTAACCTTTGACGAAATAATTCGGGGCCAGAATGACTATGTAATCATCTGGTTCCAGAATTGTGACTGTTGGTGAAGATGAGCTTCGGTTCCAAATATTATCGTGGCGAACCATAACATCTGCACCTTCGCTCGCGGCTAGAACCCAGCGCGACAGGTTGACGTCAGTGGTGCCATAATTATGTAATTCAATCCAATCATCTGCAGGTGTTTGACTATCATCATAGCAATGAGGCAAAATTTCGGTTATCTCAACTGTGGTCACTCCAGTATATGGGCCAAAGAATGGGTTGGCCTCTCCCGGAGTTGGCCAAATCGCCTGTACCCAATTCATTTCAGGATTGCCAGGTACTGCGACGAAACTTTCACCTTCAACAGAATCGGTATTCCATATTATGGAGTGAACCACGTTATTGGTGTCATCTTGAAGGGCTAGTGAATCACCATTTGAATTACGAAGGTAAAAACTACTACTGCCATTTATTGCCACGACAACATAATCACCGGCAGCAATAGAGGTGTTGGATTGGCCAATAATCCGTTCAGCAGTTATCTCCATTTGCTTATTTCCTCCGGCGACTAATGTCCAGCCATAAAGGTCAACACTGGTATTTCCCGTGTTCACTAACTCTATCCATTCGCCACTTGGCCAAGTTGAAGTATCATTTCCAACTGCATCTGATAGTACCTCGGAAATGAATACTTCAGCATCTTCATTGACCACTGAACCGGGATTTGGTTGTTCAGGTGTTGGGTAACTAGATGCTTGCCAAGGGTCGGCAATAGTAGATCCGCGAATCATTGTAGCATCCAAACCATAATCCGAAACCCAATGCATAGCATCGACGATTTCATCGTTACCATTTACTAAGGATACACTATCATATGGTGCGTGTAGATAGTGTGGGCTGCCGAGTACTTCTACCTGAATAAGGCGATATTCTCCGGCCATGATGTAGGTTCCCGCTTGAGATGCATTCGCAACCAAGGTATTGGCATCAATATCGGCCCACACTCCAACTGAGTTAACAAATTTCCAGCCCGAAAGGTCGATTGGTGAACTGCCGTTATTGTGTAATTCAATCCAATCACTATCGGGATAAGAGGAATAATCGACGCTTGAATTTGCCCTAACTTCGTTGAAGAAAACATCTGAGGTTCCGTTAACCGAATCGGGAATCCAACCAACGTTAACTTGTTCAGGTGTTGGGAAAAGAGAGGTAATCCAAGTACCAGATGATGAGGCTACTTTGCTAGTTCCAGAAAGGGCACTGCTCCAAGATATTGTTTCAGCCAAACTGCCATTTGGCAATTGTAATGTCAAGGTTTCTTGATTGTTATTGAGTACTCCGTAATCTCCGGTAGAATTGATTGCTATGACTCTATATCCGTCAGGTTCAATCATCCAGGAATTTGAATCTGCATTATTCCAACCTACTACGTGGTCTTCGTCAAACACGATATTGTTACCAGCAGCATCTTGGGCTGACCACCCGGTCAAATTGAGTGCTGTTGAACCATTATTATAAATTTCAAACCATTCGCCACCGGGCCATGAACTGTTGTCATTGGAGAAGACAGGGTTGGCAAAAATCTCACTGAATTGGAGGTCGGATTGAACATAGGAAGGCGGTGTTGCTCCACCGCTATTTGATGCACCTGGAGTTGAACTATTGGCGGCAATCCAATCAGCATAGGAGTTTGTCGGGTCTTCTACATAAGAAGTTCCCGAGCCAGCAGTAGTCCAACTAGCTGAGCCAATAAAGGTGCCATTTGCATCATATAATTCCAAATCATCAGCCGTATTTGTCATCCAGAAATTTGTATTAGCATTACGAGCAATTACCATCCAATCATTAGGTTGAATCGTCCAAGTGCTACTATTTCCTGCACTGTACCCGACAATTGAATTTGCATCGAAAGTTAGAGTCTTTCCATTGCTATTTTGCAACATCCAATTTAGGACATTAACTGCACTTGGGCCAGTATTTTTGATCTCAGCCCATTCGCCACCAGGCCAAGCGGCATCATCGTATCCACTCGGATTCGGCATTACTTCATTGAGGCAAATCGTGCCGGAACATGGATTTGAACGTGCACTACTTGCGGCTGAGGTCGAGGCCAGTGGCGAGGTACTCATCCCAAGCATCAATAGTATCATTAGGCTGGTCATTTTTATTTTCTTTATTTGCATAATTATTCCTCAAATGAATCCGAATACATCGTATTTGTTATTGAAAGTCAAAATCATTATCGGCATCAAAATGATACCCATGGCGTGGGAACGTCGTATGCCAATACGTGGCGGCATTAAGCCCATAACTACTCCGACAATTAATACACCAATTCCAATCCAGCCGGTCGAAAGATAGACCAATATGGTGACGAAAATGATGACTGAAAGTACCATAGTTTGTAAAGGAATTAATTCGTGCAGTTTGAGGATTCCTCGCCCTACTGTGAACATCATTGGTACTGCTATTAGTCCGGCCGCAATTGTCACCGCCATTAAGCGAATGAAATCAGTGGTTGGGTGCAGTCCTGCCCATGTATCGATTGGATACATCATTTTCAGAGCCAGGGTTGCGCCGCTGCGTGAGCGTCCGATAATGTATAGGAAACCAAGAACCATTACTGTTACAGCAGTATTTACGGCTGAAAGGATAGCGATGACTTCCAAGTCTTGCTCTTTATGTGGATCTTCGACAAGTTCTCCAGCGGCTTCAAGGCGCGCCCGCTCAAGTATTTCTTCGTGGGAAATAACTGGGAGACGCTTATTATCAAAGTCCATTCCATATCCTTCTTCCCCCTTCATTTTAGCCACAACATTGCGCCCACCCATTACCAAAACTGTTGCTTGAGATGCTGTCATTCCGGGCAACACTGCCATCCATGCTCCGGCCACTGATGATAGAAAACAAGGCATTGCTAGAGGCTTAACATCGGGCAAATCCCAATCATCCTTTTGCGGTGGCAATTCACTGGTTGTAGTGTAAATATCGATTAGATTAGCAATTCCAAAGAGTCCAGCAAGGCTGGGTAATAGCAAACTCGCATTTGGCATTCCAACAGGTGATCGAGCGGGTAGATTGAAGACTGACCAACCATAAAAACCGCATAGAATGAAAAATGCAGTAGCTGCAATGAATCCTGCTATACGCGAGTCGCTGCCTAATTTCCCTCCGGATATTTGTTGTACCCATTTTGG
>CAZPME010000008.1:0-79438 GCA_964587885.1 uncultured Candidatus Poseidoniales archaeon | reverse complement strand
GCCTCGTACCCGGACTTATTGCCCTGCGCGAGCCAGAAGGTCGAATACATATCGTCGAATTAATCGACAAGGTATGCAAAGTCAAGGGCCTCGGAGTTCTCAATCCAGTCAAACTACTCGGCGAAGTCGAAATCGGACAAAAAGTGCAAATTGGCAGTAAAAACTTGGTGGTTTTACCTCTACGACTACCGGAATTGATTGCTGGAATGCAGCGACGTGCCCAGACTATTTCGGCTAAAGATGCTGGGATGTTAGTCGCTAAACTTGGGATTGGGGGCGGGGATACAGTGCTTGAAGCCGGACTCGGGTCGGCTGGTCTTGCCCTACATATTGCCCGTTCACTCGGCTCCTCTGGGCGACTGGTCAGTATTGAATCTCGTGTAGAACACGCTGATGTCGGAATGGAGAACTTGCGTCGTGCTCAGATTTCGTGGCCTGAAAATTTTCCCGAGCATCACTTATTGATTGGTGATATCACCGAACAGGCTGATATCGCCGCATCTGCACATGGTACATTTGATGCAATAATTCTCGATCTACCCAAACATGAACCAGCCATTAGCGCTGTAGTTCCACATCTGGCTATGGGTGGAAGGATCGCTTGCTATTGCCCAGTCTCTAGCCAATTAGAGGCTGCGTGGTTATCGTGTCAAGAGGTTGGGTTGAATGTGGAATGGGCTGGAGAATTGATGGCTCGTGAGTGGGGTCGCGCCGACAAAGGTGGAATGAGACCTGTCAACGGCCCCTTTGGCCATACTGCATTCTTACTGATAGCACAGCGAATCTAGAGCATATCAACGCACTGAATAGGTAAGATCAGCCTGTGACGCGTATCTTCTCGCCACAAGAAGGGCAACTGAAACGGAATGGGGGCGCACTTCCACGTGGCACAGTACAGCGAGTAGAACAGGCTGGGCAGATGACTTTGCGACCATCAAGCATCATAGTCTCATTAGGGTCAACTTCTTCTTCTACCCCATCAGTCTCCATTGCATCTTCGCTATGGTCGACTTCTCTCTTGCGGGTTAATCGTAGGTAAAGGAATAGCAATATTGCAACAAACCAACCACCACCTAACATGTTCAAACCAACTGAATTGGGAACTTCAAGTCCGAGTGGTAAAACAAGGCCATTCGGAGGTTCTTTTTCCCCAGCAATAGTAACTTCAAATGCCGGTGATTCATCGACGACGATTTGGCCATCGACATCACTTACTGCAGTGATTCGCAGGTCGAGTACCCCGCCTTGTTGAGTTATAGAATCAAGGAATAATACAAATTCAGTTGATTGTCCTGGAGATAGTGAATACTGGGTTCCATTTAGACCAGAGGTGGCAGTCCAATTAGCATTAACCAAATCGACATTTTCACCACCAAGGCTGAGTGTACCAGAAACCATGTCATTGACCAAATTGGACACGGTGATTGTAACCGAACTACCCCCATCGAAATTCATGTTCATTGTTTCAGGATTCAAGGTGATATTTACCGCATCGTTTACTCGGGTCGATGGCACATTGTAGGAAACTTGTGCACTACCGGATTTTCCGGTATCTGCTTGGCTTGTGGCCAGTAATTCGAAGGCATGAGGGCCCGACAAGATTATTGCCGATATTGGGCATGAATATTCCACTCCAGCGTGAGTTTGGCCAGCATTCAAGGTGACCGAATTAGCCGAAAGATTGCATTCTAGACCGAAGGTTGAGAGAATGAAGGTGTCTGCACTATTGCCCTTATTCGTGACGTAAAGTGTGCCCATTACCGACTGACCAACTGCAACGGTTTCAGATTGTATAATTGCCGTAAGATTGACACTTGCTTGGTGAGGGAATATTGTGAGAGTCAATACATCATTTACAGTACTGTCTAGGCCACTAATTCCAGTTAATGTTAGCGTGGTTTCTTGACTGGTGAAATCAATTTTAGTGATTGTCATATTGACATTGGTAACTTCACCCCCACTCAAGGAAAAAGTCTGCGAATCTAATGCTACACCATAAGCCCCAGCAAGATTGGAATCATCTATTTGCAGCGAAATTGTATCGTTTAAATCACCAAGATTGGCAACTTCAATACTTACTATAGTAGGTTGAGCAGAGCCAACTACAGCCCAATTTGAGGTCGCTGAGACTGAAACTGCAATTCTAGGAAGAACTTGGATTGTGAGTGGGATTTCGACTGAAGAATTTCCTCCGGTAAAGGAAATAATGACTGGATAGTCTCCAGATTGAGCAGTAGTGTCGGTTTGTAAATCGACGACTATATCTTTACTCATTCCAGGTGAAATTGAAAGGTTCGAGGTACTCACGGATAACGAAATTCCTGCCGGCAATCCCGAACTAGATACCACCATTTCTATCGCAGCAGTACCAGTGTTTTCTACTGAGAAATCCGTACTCTTATTGGCATCAATACCAACCACAATGCGATTATCTGCCGGTCCTTCAACGAGGATAGCATCGCGCGAAAGAACTGTCAAGTTCAATGATAGATTAGCAGTTGTCGTCGGGCTATTTTGACTATGAGCAATGAGGGTGACATTTTGCTGACCAAGTAAATCAGTATCACTAGATACAGCATATGAGACTTCGATAAGAGAAGATGAGCCGCGCCCTATTGCAGTCCAACCTGTTGGAACTGTGACTGTTAAACCGCTGGGTGAAACCGCCTCAAACCAAGCCGTATCGTCTTCTGTCCCGTGATTCCAAACCGCTAGTTGCTGACTTTCACTGGCACCTGCGGCAATGCTCACATTATTGGTAGGTGCAGCTATATTCAACCCCCATGCTACTCCAATTGAGAAATTGAACCAATGCTGATGTATGACCGTAGGGTGGTCGATATTGCGCGCCTCTACCATTACACCACAGGTGTCATTTCGGTGTGAAGTGGGGTCTGGATGAGCAGATATCAACAAAATTTCAGAAGTATTTGATGCCATCTCACTTCCATTGCCATCGGCGATATTGAAATTGCAATTACCGGAAGTAGCAATAATGCTGTATAGATGCTCGGCCGGAACTGTACCTACATTGGTAATTTCAGCGCTAATATTATTCTCTATATCCGGCAACCAAGTAACATTAGCGGTATTATCGCTAAATTGTAAATCATGCACAGCGGTAACATTGACGACAAAGGTGGTCGAGAATGAGATATTGCCATATGCACTTCCAGCATAAATCTCAAACCCATGATATCCTGCTACTGCATTACCTGGTACAATAACTTGAAGCGGTACGCTACGTACTTCACTCGGCGTCATATTGGTGATAATCTCATCACCAAATAATACCGACCAGCCAGTAGGAATAGACTTCACCCCTCGCATCGATGTACCATTGCCGGTGCCGTTGCCAGTACCGTTGCCGGTGCCGTTGCCAGTACCGTTGCCGGTGCCGTTGCCGGTACCGTTGCCGGTGCCATTGCCGGTGCCATTGCCGGTGCCATTGCCGGTGCCATTGCCGGTACCATTGCCGCCAGTACCATTGCCGGTGCCGTTGCCGGTGCCATTGCCGGTACCATTGCCGGAGTTATTACCGGTGTTATTGGTAGAATTACCAGATGTGTAATTAGCCCACCAACCCGCTAGATCAGGATTTTGATCGACACTTAGCAACATGGTATCAAGGACATTACCGGCATTGGTGACTTCAACTGTAAGATTTAATGATGAATCTGGTGCCATTGATATTAGCCCATTGTCACCGATTCCAACCGATGAAATCATCGGTCCATAAGTAGGCAAAACAGTAAGATAGAGACTTATCATTGAAGATAAATTAGTGCCATTTTGAGAAACCATAATACTAACATTACCACTATCAGCAATCGCAGCTGAATTGTTTAAGCGTACTGCAATAGTCACATCGGTACTAAAAGTTGGTAGAATATTTTCAACCAAAGTAGAGGTTGCGATTACCTCCCATGAAGGAGCAAGGGTGGAATTACCAACAGAAATCGCGAAATCTTCAATGCTTGAGCCATTATTGTCTATAGTCAGCACCACATTGGTCGAATCGCCAGGGGCAAGTTGAACATGGGCGGTGTCCAGCGAAAGAATGATGCTGGAGTCGGCGCTAACTGGCTGAACGAATAGCGGCATTATCGCCGCGCAGACTAGCAAAACCGCCATCTGCAGACTCCGTCTTTCTCGAATTGTCATGAGCCACCCTGTCCTATCGGAGAGAAACCCCGATTTAATAGACGTGGTAATCCCAAAGAGCAGTGAACTTCAACTCGCTAGTTGATGAAGAGGTCCGAACTAAGGTTCTCCCATGGAAATGGGCCATCGACATCCGGAGCCCGGCCGAAGTTACCGACTCAGCGGTGAACTGCCTTCCAGCCATATGGGCTCAGATGAATCAACGACTATGAACTCAACGGATAGATTCCAAGCCGGATCAAAAGTGAAGTTGCGCCCCTATGGGGGCGAATCTTCATCAATAGACTACCTTCGCCCCCTTTCCATGTCGAACGACATCGCATGGCATCCGACCGCATATCGCACCCACAATCTTGGCCAAATTCAAGACGGGGCGGACTTGGTCGGTTCCGAAGTAACAATTTGTGGATTTGCTGAAGCTCTACGCGGTAAAGGCAAAATTTGCTTCGTCGACCTACGTGATGGAACTGGTCGGGTTCAGGTTTTCCTGAAGCAGGGTAATCTCGACGACGAAGAGTTTGCTGCGGTTCAATCTGCAAGCCGTGAATCAACTCTAAAAATCACCGGAGAAGTGGCGCAAAAGCGTCCACCAAAGGTTGCAGAGGGCGAGCCAACACCCCCACCACAATTCGAAGTTGTTGCCAATGCTGCTCAAATTCTGGCGCCTGCAAATACTCCGTTACCGCTCGGTGTTACCGATGATGTCCACATCGATTTAGACACTCGCTTGAACAACCGCTACCTCGATTTGCGCCGTGAACATGTCAATGCGATGTTTCAACTGCGCAGCAGAGTATTGCAATACGGCCGAGAATTCCTTATCGGTGAGGGCTTCGGTGAAATCAATTCTCCGAAAATCATTGCTGCCGCCGCTGAAGGTGGGACTAATCTCTTTCCAATGCAATACTTTGACACCCCTGCCTTCCTCTCCCAATCGCCGCAGTTGTACAAACAATTGTGTGTCTTGGGTGGGCTTGATCGTGTATTTGAGGTAGGTCCAGCATTTCGTGCCGAAAAACATGATACCTATCGTCATCTAAACGAATTTATTTCCTTTGATATTGAAATGGCATGGGCCAATGATGAGGATGTAATGGGAACTCTAGAGCGTATGATTCACCATGTGTGGAGTGAAATCTCGGAACACGATATGCATCTATTTGAACCAATCAACCAATATCGTTCCTCTCAAGGGAAGGATGCGGTAAACTTTGAAATCCCAAGTCTTCCATTTCCACGCCTATCCTATGATGATGCCATCGCCTTGATTCAATCCAAGGGTGGAGAAATAGAGTGGGGTGATGATATTGAGGCTGGTCAATGTGACCTAATCGCTGAAGAGTATTCTGGATTCTACTTCCTTCCACGCTGGCCAATGGCGATGAAGCCGTTCTATATCCACCACATCAAGGGAGAAGATGGATCTACTGGTAAACAATTGAGTCGTGGTTTCGACCTGAATTATGGCCGTGATGAGATGACCAGTGGAGGGCAGCGAGAACACCGTGTAGATGTGCTTGAACAGAATCTACGTGATATGCAACTCGATCCCAATGATTTCACCTTCTATACCGATGGTTTTCGTTATGGTGCTCCGCCACATGCCGGATGGGGTTTGGGTGTTGCTCGCTTGCTGATGGTATTGACCGGAGCAAGCAATGTACGGGAAATCGTTCTGTTCCCACGTGACCGCCGACGAGTTACACCATAACTACTTCATTCGAAATATTGCAGTCGACTGAGCGTCAATGAGCAATTTCATAATCAATTCTTGAACGAAAAGATTGATTGTAAGAAAGAATTGCATTTGCTTTAGGGTGGTTATTAGTTGAATTTCTCCAACACGCAACATAAAGCTGTCCGAATGTATCTAGTTACTACATTCCTGCTGGTTACAGTAGCATTGTGGTATGGAAAAATTGAGCAGCAACAGTCCTATCACAACTTCGCGGATGATCGAGTGATTGTAGGAGTTACCAATGCTGTAGATGTCCTCTCAAATCTTGCCATTCTAGTCCCCGGTCTACTTGGCATTGCTCTCATGTACAAACGGCAAAGCACCGATTATACATATTGCCAACAATTTGAGCCGATTATTCTGCTAACTCTTTTTGGAGGTATGGTGGTTACTGCCTTCGGCTCCATGTGGTATCATCTTAACCCCAATGATTCAACCTTAGTGTGGGACCGGATGGCGATGACCGTTGTAATGACCGCACTATGCTCATTAGTTATCAGTGACCGATTCAGTGGCCTATTTGCTACAAAAATTCACATTCCATTGTTGTTTTTTGGTTTGTTCACGGTACTTTATTGGCACTTTGTTGGAGACCTTAGACCATATTATATTTTCAAATTACAAGCCCCTATTATCTTAGTCGTACTTCTGACATTTGGCCAAGAATCGTATGACCGAGTCTCTGATTACGTAGTTACTATGATGCTATTTTTGCTTGCCAGTATACTTGAATATGAAGATTACATGGTATTTGATGCAACTAACATAATAAGTGGGCATAGCCTCAAACATCTAGTCGCTGGGATAGGATTTTTCTGGCTGTTAAGAATGGTTGAAAAGCGCACGCTGCAAGCAAGATAATAGTTTTTCATCAATCTATTTTGCTGCGGAAATTTACTTTCAAATTGCTCTAGCCACACACTTCAACATGAGCCGAAAATCACCGGTATGCCTTACCCCCTCGGGAGTTCATGTCCGGCCATCCCGCCTTCGCCTACCTACTGCTCAAAGAACACCCTTACGGGCGAGAAATGCTCAAGCAAATCCTGTCCGAAGGTTTTGTACCAACAATCGTCATCTCTGAAGACTCTGCAATCGGAGATGAGGAGCGTGAGAAATTTCTCAAGCGTATAGAGGGTAATCCAATCGCTCCTACAATCAAGGAGCAACTTGCTGATTTTGCTGCAAAAGGAATCAACATCCCCCACGTTACAGTGGCAATTCACAATTCTGAACAAGTAATGCCTCATATTGAAGATATAGAACTTGACCTAATTGTATTCGGTGGAACTCGAATCATTCGTGGAGAGATTCTCGACTATCCTAAAGACGGGGTAATTAATTCCCATCCTGGACTATTGCCCGAATGCCGTGGCTCGGCTAGCCCTGCATGGTCAGTTTATCACGACATTCCAATCGGATCATCAACCCATTTTTGCGATAATGGAATCGATACTGGTGAATTATTACTGCGTCGAGAAGTTCCGGTAAATCGAGGAATGACTTACGAAGACCTATGCTATGAAACTCTTGTTCTAGCTGGTGTCCTAATGAAGGAAGCATTGTTGGCTTATGTCGCTGGCAAGTGGCCTGAAATGCGTCGACCACAAGGGGAAAGTGACCACCCTACCTTCCGTAATGCTCCTACTGAAATACTCAAAGTGGTCGAACAAAAGTTGTCTGAGCATACCTATGCCCATTATGTAGATTGAGAGATTCGCAGGATTGAGTCGCGATGCCATACGTTCCTTCACCTCTGAAGCCCGATTCACTATCAGGGCTTTCGGCACTGGTCTGCGGTGCGAGTTCGGGAATCGGGCATGCTACTGCAATAGCTCTAGTTGAGGCCGGTGCCAGTCTAACTTTAGTTAGTAGAAATGAGGCTAAACTCAAGGCGATGGCGAGGCAATTCGCGGATTTGGGCGCCGAGGGTGTGCACGTTCTCGCCCTTGACCTCGAAAATGGTGATGCTCTAGAAGCGGAAGTGCAAGCACATATTGAACAGCATGGCCCGTTTCAAATTCTTATCAATAATTCCGGTGGACCTCCGAGTGGATCTCTACTTGATGCCGGTGATGCCGATTTCTTCAAGCCGCTAACCCGTCATTTATTCGCCTCACACCGCTTGGTCAAGGCTTGCTTGCAAGGCATGGTTGACAGTGATTATGGCCGTATTGTCAATATTATTTCGACCTCGGTCAAAGAGCCAATCCCAAATCTTGGAGTATCCAATACTATCCGTGGAGCGATGGCTAGTTGGGCGAAAACGCTGTCTCGTGAATTGCCAGCTTGTGTCTCGATCAACAATATTCTACCAGGGTTTACCGATACAGGGAGGCTCACTTCTTTAGCCAACCAAATCTCGCAAAAACTGGAAATAACTACTGATGAAGTGCGAGACGGATGGTTATCCGATGTTCCCGCCGGACGTCTAATCGACCCGTCAGAAACCGCCGCCGCCATCGCATTCCTTTGCTCACCGGCTGGTGGAGCTATTCGTGGCGTAAGTCTAGCCGTCGATGGTGGTCGTCTACGTAGTATCTAGGCCAGCCAAATTACTCTAGGTCTAATGCGTGGCTTGAAGAAGGGGGGCTAGCCCGCCCAATTATGAGCGACAAGGTTACCGAAATGAGTCATGCCCAAGCTGGTATGCTTCTCGACTTGGTTCTCGGTGATGATGGTGTATATTCTGACCTTGACGCAAAAGCCCTAGTCAACTTGGCAGAGGCTGCTGAGGTGCTTGGCCGTAGTGAAGATGCTGAACTCTTGCTATCTAGAATCGATGTTGCCGACATTACTTCATCGTGGGAAGGATTAGCCCAAGCCCGATCATTATTGGATCGAGATCCGAAATCTGCCCTTGAGACAATGGGTCGTATAGTCACAGAATTACGCAGTAGTAAGGATGAATTGTTGCTTGCCTCAGGACTTAATTTACTTTCTCAAGCACAAGCAATAGATGAGAATCTTGAAGCGGCAATTGAGACCCAGTACGAAAGCCTAGCAATAAAGAGAGGCGCAGAATCTCTAGTTGGGCAAGCCAATGCCTACCACAACTTATTGCAGTTCGCCAAGCAACTGGATGACTTAGATTCGGCACTTGACCATGCACAAAAAATCGTCGAATTGGTGCGCGAAATTGAAGACCGTGAGTGGGAGATGAATGCTTTAGCTGATCTAGCCCATCTATTCGCTTGTGATGAACAGTTTGGCAAATCAGAAGACAATTATCGCCTAAGCCTAGATTTGGCTGAAGAGCAAGATGATATGACTGCATCGGTTATCGCCAACTGGGGCATTGCTGATATTGCCATGATAAATGGTGATGGGCAATTAGCGTTAGAGCATTATTCTCAAGCTCTCGCTTCACAAATCCAAACTGGGCAACCTACTCCACCGGCTCTACTACAACGGATAGAATCTCTCACAAATCGTGATAATCAGCAATCAGAGTAGTCTAGATGGCTTACCGAAAATGACGGGTATCTAGCACCTCTTCGGCCAGACTGGGCAGGTCTTACCATGGAGTACGACATCTTCTTCTCCATCTCTCAAACCCCTGATTCTGAAGGTGTCATCCCCAGCGAGCAGGAGATGATGAGGAATTACTTTGAACAGGTTGAATTGGCCGATAATTTAGGGTACGGAGTTGCTTGGTTAGCACAGGCTCACCTTTCTACCGAGACTCAGAAACTCAACCGCCGGCCAGTCGTTCCTCATTGGCAAGGTGAGGTTGGAATGTGCACAGATTTCCCACAATTAGCCCTTGAAACTTTCCGCCGTACCAAGAATATCGAAGTTGGTAGCGCAGTAGTCAGTATTCTTGCGAGTGGCGGCCCCATCGCCTTAGCCGAGCGTATTGCTAACACGATTCAGTTACATGGTCTTGAGGCAACTGAAATGCGCAAACTCCACGTTGGTTTTTCTGCCGGACGGTTCGAATTCATGGCTCGGCCCTATGGAATAGATGCCCGTGACGAAGTCGAAGAAGCGGCTTGGCCAGCCCTGCGCGGCCAAATATTCATGGAAGCGAGTGAAATATTCCTACGCCTTTTACGCGGGGATGTCATCAATAGTTCCGATATCCGCTCGACCGTTTTGGACCGAGATAATTTTCGCAGTGATACTGATTGGCAAGCGGTTCAAGCAGCGGTGATGAGGCGAGATGGGCTCAATGAGGCGCCCCCTTCAGTTACTATTGCCAACCGATATCAGTTTGAAGATCTGAAAATTATTCCAACTACATGGCGTCGCGAATTGCTATCACTAATCGCTGGAACCCATGATCCCAATGCCCAATTATTTGTCAATAAGTTTCTACCAGTACAAGTCTTCAATCTCTCTATTACTGCACCTGATATTATTGATGCAACCCATGAAAGAATGGCTCAATGCTTTCACTCAGATGGTGGCAAATGGCAACGTAGAAACATGCCTCGAACATCGTTCGTTTTCCTCAATGCCGAAGCAGGGTTGAGTGCAGCAGAACAGAGTGCGGCTGCTGCAAAAGAGGCGGCGCTAGCACTCGGTTCATATTGGCAGGCCTTGGAAGGAACCCTCGACCCAAGTAAAGTCGAGCGTGCCGCCGATAATGCTCTAATCGGAAATCCTCAAGAGGTTGCAGAACAAATGGTTGAGCGTTTCCATCCCGACGACAGAATTATGACTTGGTTTGATTTCTTCAATCATGACAGTGCTCGAGTCTGTCGCAACATGACAGCATTTATTGAACAAGTAGCACCCATCGTTGAACAACTTCTAGGGGGGCGTGAATAGAATGAGTGGAAAGCAATTACGGCACGACCAACATTCTGCTGTCGCCCCTGGAAAGCCAGGTAGTGCTGTTTTTCCTGACAGTCCACTCGGAGAAAATGTTGAGGGGATTCCAACAGGTCGAGATGTTGAATGGGAGCCACTACTGGATTACCGCCGCAATGGTGTTTCCGAGACAACAATTCATGGAGCTGTGGCTTGGGCTCATGGCGATGAAGTGATTCACTCATTTGGTGGAAACGTCTTATGCTATGGACGCAGCATGATGAAGCCATTTATGCTCAAGTGTTTCGCTGAGTCTCTGGCTGAGACCACTTCTTGGGAGCAAAAGGCCATTGCCGTCGCTAGTCATAACGGAGATACAGAACACATAGCGGCAGCACAAAGTCTGCTTTCAGAATCCGAATGGCCGCTAATGATGACCCCTTTAGATGTTCCATTGATTCAATTCGGTCGGCAAGTACGACGGCCTCGTCGCTGGTATCATACCTGTTCCGGCGAGCATGCGGCCATCCTCAAAGGCTGTCGTTTGCTCGGTTATAATCGGGCAGGATATACTCTGCCTAATCATCAGACATTCGCTGGATTTTTGGCTTCCTTGCGCAATACTTTAGGTCAAGATTGGCAACCATTACGGGTCGGTAAAGACGGTTGCGGCTTGCCTACAGTCAGCAATACTGTCAATGAATTAGCACGATTATATGCGGGACTAGTCCGTGAAAAGGACGATGATTGGATTTGGGAATCAATGGTTCGCCACCCTGATTTAGTCGGCGGTTTTAATCGACTAGACTCAACAATTCTCAAGGCTGGCGAGGGAAAGGTAATCGCCAAAGAAGGAGCTGATGGATTACTCGGAATAGCCATTGAACATCCAGAATACCCCAAGGGGTTAGGCATCGTCATCAAGATTGCTCACGGTTGGAATGGTCAAGCAACATGGTACATTGCTCGAGCCATACTGGGGACTCTGGGGGTTGAGTTGCGTAATCCTTACCCCTTGCACCGACAAAAGGCCTTCATCGTTTCCGGCGTAGTTCCAGAATCACTACTTGGGGACTTGGAAACCATCCCGACTTGGGACGAGTGGGACCCCGACCAAGACCGTTGGCAGTACGACTGGAGAACCTATGGAGATGTTCACACACCTAGAGTGCCGACGCACTCCGACCCTACCGAGGAGGATTGAGATGCTCACCTTTACCAATTATATCGGCGGAGAATTTGTCGTCGCCGTTGATGGTCAAACCATCGACAATATTGCTCCTGCAAAGGGTCAGGTTTACTCCACCATTCCACGCTCGTCATCACTAGATGTTGGAAATGCGGTTGCCGCAGCAAAGGCTGCGCAGCCTGCTTGGGCTAGACTTAGCCGGCAAGAACGTAGCGATTGGTTGGTGAAAATTGCCGACGCATTAGAGGCGCGGATTGAAGAAATCGCCATTACAGAATCCAAAGATACTGGCAAACCCATCGCACTAGCACGTGCAGTCGATGCGTCGCGCTCAGTCAACAATTTCCGCTTCTTCGCCACGGAATTACTTGATCGGCCAAGAGAGGAGTATCGAATGAATGATGCCTTGAATTATGTTGTCGATAAACCGCTCGGCGTCGTCGGCCTCATCACGCCTTGGAACTTACCTCTATACCTGCTGACATGGAAAATCGCTCCCGCCTTGGCAATGGGTAATACTGTGGTGGCCAAACCTAGTGAAATCACACCATCTACGGCTTTTCTTCTCAGCCAAGTTCTAAGTGACTGCGGACTTCCCGCTGGAGTTGTCAATATCATCCATGGCTACGGCCATGAATGTGGAGCAGATCTCGTTGCCCACCCCGACGTAAGCGCCATATCATTTACCGGTGGAACCGCTACCGGCAATGCAGTTGCAGCCAGTGCCGCTCCTCAATTCAAGAAACTCAGTCTTGAACTGGGTGGCAAAAACGCTACTATCATACTCGACGATGCTGATCTCGAAGTCGCTGTCGCAGGAGCGGCACGTGCCGCATTTCTCAATCAAGGACAAATTTGTCTATGCGGCTCCCGCATTTTCGTTGCCTCGGAAATTATTGTTGAATTCACCGAACGCTTCACCGCCCATGTCGCCAATATGCGTATCGGCAACCCAGCCGATGAGGCAACAGAGTTTGGCTCACTTACCTCGCATGCCCATCGTGATAAGGTCGAGTCATACATCGAATTAGCTCAGGAAGAAGGTGGAACAATACTGTTGGGTGGCAATCGCCCAAGTTTAGGTCAACCCTTCGACAATGGTGCTTTTTTAGCCCCTACTATCATCACCAACCTAACCCCCGATTCACGCTGTGCTAGAGAGGAGATTTTTGGACCTGTGGTCACTATTCACGAATTCTCATCCGAGGGCGAAGTAATCGCATTTGCTAATGCAACCGAATATGGCCTTGCCGGATCGGTATGGACTGGAGATGTCGAGCGAGGAAAGAGAATCGCTGAAGCAATTGATACCGGAATGGTGTGGATAAATTGTTGGCTACATCGTGACCTTCGAGTACCCTTTGGGGGTGTGAAGAATAGTGGTGTTGGGCGAGAGGGTGGCCAACGAAGTCTGGCTTTCTATTCTGACGCCATGAACATCTGTGTCAGCGATGACTGAAAGGCAATTCTCAAATGTGAAGGCAAAGAGGGTTGGCAGTGGTAGCCCCTTATACAGTAATGATGGGACTGATTCTAGTCCTAACTCCACTCGTGTGCTGGCTATTTTCTCTCGGGGCCAAGGATAGTCGGGTGCCATTTGGCAAGTGGGGCGAGACTATACATCGCAACCGTTACTATCTCCATATCTTTGGTTATGCTATCATTATTAAATGGAAGGCGTTAACCGATTCTCTCAATGAACCGATAAAAAATCGCACCGGAAATTGGACCGAGTTCGTTTATGCCATTGAAGGAAACCTGTCGCGTACTATCCAGCATACCTTTGAAAATGACTTGTTAACCGATATTCTGGCATTTCATTATCTCTTCATTTACCTCTTTTTAATCTATGTCACCACTGTATTCTACGCCTTTGTTGGTGAGCGTGATCTAACTGACAAAGTCACTTTGAATTATCTTCTAATCTATGCCGTCGCGGTCCCATATTACTTATTCTTCAATGTCGAAGTTACCAGTTCGTGGATTCCTGAGATGAACGCTCTACTCTATCACGATAGGTGGTATGCTGATTTTTACATCACCCATGACCCGCTTGATAATGCTGTACCTTCACTCCATGTCGCCATCCCATTCGGAATTCTGCTCCTCAATTGGCTGCACGTCAAAGAGAGGGGTGGAAAATTGCGCGAGTGGGAACACTGGCCATATCATCTCTTCATCCTCGCCAATACAGTTCTATTCTGCTTCTCAATAATTTATCTCGGAATTCATTGGATTGTCGACATCCCACTTGGAATGGTTGTAGGGGGAATTGGTGCGTTGTTTATCCACTATATCCAACCACGTTTGCGCAATGATTTCGGCAACTGGGGACAGGGGGTAGATGGGCAGAAAATTCGCAAGCATACTATTGCTGAAGGAGTAATGACAGCAGGATTTCTCGCCTTGCTATTGATTGCAGTTTCTTATCAGACCGCCACCATTGATGAACGCGCATCATTCCGTCTAGGTGAAGAGGATACTACCTTTGAGATAATTCAGGAACTTAAGGGTGGAGAAACTGTAACCACTAAAATAACCAATCTTGACGACGATAGAATGGTCTACGTGACAACAATTGAACTATACGATAGTATACCGGCAATGGATAGAGATGGGATAAAGTGGAATGATATTGTTGAAAAGTCCGGTGAATTTGATATTTTAGCCCCCAACGCTCAACTCAATTACACCTTTACAGAACAACACCAATGGCACCTAATCGTATTCCATGTTGTCGATGCTGGTGATGACGGAGTTGTGGAACTCAATGTCGAAAATTCATATTCTAACGACAAATTGATGCCCGCACTAATAATGTCAATATTCTCATTGTGGATTACTTCATTCATCCTATATCGAATATACCGATTGAAGAAGGCTGGGTTGCCGATAATCTGCTCATTGCCGTCGCATACATGGGACTCGCATTCAGAGGAAGCGTGATTCCCCATTACTGGGAAATGAACTGCAGCGTGGCTTGTCCATGCGAGCATTCATAGAGTCGGAAAACTCCCACAAAACGAGAGTGTATATCTTGGAACGCCGAGTTATGGAGATTCCGATTTTCCCTTTGGAATTGGTTTTACTTCCCGGTGAGCCTCAACAATTGAGGATTTTTGAGCCGCGTTATCGACAAATGCTCGACGACTGCCTACTCGATAACGAACCGTTTGGAGTATGCTTAATCGACCCCTTTAATCCTATATCTAATTGGTCGGGGCCACACCTAATTGGAACATTGGCAAGAATTACTCACCATGAAGAACAAGGTGCAAACCACTTCATTGAATTGCAGGGTCAGCGCCGTTTCAGAATTGTCGATATTGTCGAGCCACTACTCGAGCGCGATGCTGATGTAGACCCACAATTTCAGCCTGACCTGCACGAATTATTAGCTACTGTTGGAGAGGAAGAGCGGGAAGACGGAAAATTGTACATTCGGGCCGATGTAGAACTACTACCAGAATTGGAAGGTGAATTGAGCCCTAAGCGAGCCGAACACCTACTCGATATGTGGAGCCTATTTCTTGATGCCATTGGTAAGGGTATTGGCTTGTCCCAAGAAATTCTTGAAGATTGGGCTGAAGCTCAATCGGCAACTGTAGCGCAGGCTGATGCTGGAGCACTATGGCGTATTGCTAGTGTATTGGTTCATGATCCTTGGGCACGTCAGGCGATTCTTGAATACGATAATATCGATGATGCAATGGATGAATTAATCGGAAATCTAGTAGAGCCGCCGGCTTGATTAGGCCAAAAACATCGATATCGCTACCGAGCCTGAAAGTGAGCCAACGATGCAACTTAAGCCGGCCCAAAATCCGAGCCGGAAATCCTGCAATTCTTGTGACGACCATGACATAGTTGCATAAAACCACATCATGATTGTAACTGGTAGCAAGCAATATGAAAATAACAGCCCGAATACTGAGCAGAAAAATAGTACCAATAATCCGCCACTAAGCATTTCTTTACGCTCGGATTGTGGCCCCTGCAAAAACACATTGATGAGAATTGCCGGAAGGGATAGGGCAAGAATTACCAGCAAATCTAGTAAACCACCCAAGTAAGTCTCTTCAGCGTATGGAGTGTCGATATAATCCTTAATGATGGCTAACTGTCCAGTCACACCGAGTATTGCTCCGAGTATTGCTGGTTGCACTACCAAGACAAACTTTTCAGATGAAGATTTTCGCGCTTGCTCACGATCATGCGCGAGTGCTATTTGATTTGAAGGAAGAGTAGCACCCTCGCCGCCTATAGGTATCTTTGCATCTAGTTCGACCGTCTCACCTTTCTCGGCCATGAGACACGCTCAAAGTGGTTTGGTTTAGGCACTTCGCTGAGATGACTTTGGCTTGTATGGGAGGGGGCAGGCTCAAGGGTGGTCGCCCTTTCGAGAGACTGAATCACATGGCCGAAGGTAAAATTGTCGCAGGAGCAATTGCTCCACATCCGCCTCATTTGGTCTATGCTGAAAACCCTCCCCAAAACGAGCCAATTGCCGAATGTGGATGGGAAAATCTACGCTGGGCATATGAGCGTATGCGGGTCAATCTAGATGCCCAAGATTACGATGTCATCGTTATCATGTCACCCCACTGGCAAACCTATGTTGGAACTCATTTTCTCGGCTTACCAAATTTTCAATCACTATCTGTAGACCCTATATTCCCCAACCTATTTCGCTACAATTATGATATTGAAGTCGATGTAGAATTGTCTAAAGCAATACACGATGAAGCCGCAGCCGATGGCTTGGCGGTGAAAATGATGGAGAATCCTGATTTCCGTGTTGATTATGGCACCATCACTTCTTGCCACCTAACTCGCCCAGCTTGGGACAAGCCAATCGTGTGCATTTCCAGCAATCGTTCACGTCATTATTACTCGGTCGAAGTGATGCAAGAGATGACTGCACAACTCGGTCGTGCAACAGCCAGAGCAATTGAAAAATCCGGTAAGCGTGCCTTGGTCATTGCCAGCAATTCACTATCACACCGCCACTTCACCACCGAATCTGAAGTACCTGAGGATATGAGCAAAGAGCACATTACTAGCCATCATCTCTATCTGTGGGATATGAAAATGATCGAACTACTCCGTACCGGTCGGACTAGAGAAGCCCATGACCTGATGCCAGAGTTTACCGAACAGGCGGTCAGTGAAACCGATGGTGGGTCATTGACTTGGTTACTGGCTGCCCTTGATTATCCTGAATACGAAGCCATCGTCCACGGTTATGGTTCAATTATCGGTACCGGCAATGTACTCATTGAATGGCCTTGTTATTCTCAGGAGGGATTTGTATGAGTGGCGAAGTAGTAATGTCAGCAATAGTGCCAGTCCACCCCCACCCACTATTAGCAGCCGAGCAAAATGAAGGTTGGATGCGTTTACGTCAGGGATTTGAAGAATTACGTCAACGCATTATCGACAGCGGTGCAGATTCAATCATTATTTATTCAACTACCTGGCCAAGTATTATCGGTCATCAATTGATTACCGACCCCAATCCAAAGTGGACTTTAGTCGATGCAGATTTTCATGACTTGGGGTCAATGCCATATGACTTCAATGTCGATGTCGCATTAGCCGAAGCGTGGAATGTCTCCAATAGAGAACGCGGACTTGATAGTCGCGGCGTAAATTATTACGGATTTCCTATCGATGTCGGTTCGGTAGTAGCAGTGAGTTTACTTAATCCAGATAATCGCTTGCCGGTTAGCATCGTTTCAAGCAATGTATATTCCAATCGGGCTGAAACAATTGTTCTAGCGAAATCTTGTCTCGATGCAATAGAAAAGACTGGCCGCAAGGTTGCCATCATCTGTGCAATGAGCCTGTCTAATCGAATGTTTACCGAACCTATTTCTCCCCAAGACGACAAGATTCATTCACTCAAAGATGATGAGTGGAATCAGAAGATTCTTGAATTCTTATCCGAAGGAAGGGTCGAGGATGTAGCTCAATTATCACGTCAGATTCACAGTCAAGTCCGGGTGCAAAAAGTGGTTTCTTTCAAACCGATGTGGTTCCTTTCGGGAGTAAATGGTCAAACCAATAATCTGCAAGGTGAGGTCCTAGCCTATGAGGCATTACACGGAGCTGGCGGAGCAGTAGTTTGCTTGAGCCCTAACCCGAACAGTTCTGGAGACAAGGAATACGATGAAGATGATGTAGAATATTACTCTGGTGATAGGGATGTCCTTGATGTCGAAAATGCAGATGCCGATGAAGAAAATAGCGATGAGATTTCCAAAGTTACAGATGATGGACTAGTGAATTCTGAAAATGCACCAAAACCTGTGGGTGCATATCCTCACGCAAGGAAAGTTGGGGATTTGCTTTATCTCTCAGGAGTGGGCCCTAGACAACCTCATTCAAATGAAATCCCAGGTGGACCTGTAAGAGATTCTTCGGGTGACTTATTGGATTATGATATGAAAGCACAAACTATTGCATGTATTGAAAACATCAAAAGAATACTTGAAGATTCAGGATTGGGTATTGAGAGTGTTGTAGATGTTACATCATTCTTGATTAATATGGATAGAGATTTTGCAGAATACAATTCAGTATATGCAGAATTTTTTGGAGAAATTCAGCCAACTAGGACCACATTGGAAATTAGTTCCCTTCCAACACCTATCGCCGTTGAAATGAAGGTTATTGCAATATTCAGTAATTAGAATTATTAGCCCTAAAATCTTGAGCGGAAATAGGCTGAGAGAGTGTTGTCATGACTAGATTAACTGTCTCCAATATTATTGACACTTTATTGAAACCAATCGATAAAGTATCGGACACTTTAGAGAGGAAATTAGGACTATTTTCTGTTGTAATAATTTCACTCTCGGCAATGTTAGGTTCTGGCCTATTCGTACTACCTGCACTGGCAATGCTGGAGATGGGAGGTGACACTGTACCAGTAGGTGGCATTTGGATCGCCTACCTGCTGGCAGCAATAGTTGTCCTGCCTGGAGCGATTTCAAAGGCAGAACTAGCAACAGCAATGCCGTCATCGGGTGGTTCATATGTCTATGTAGAAAGGACATTTGGACCCATGTTTGGTACTATTGCGGGCCTAGGTTTGTGGGCAAATTTCATGCTCAAATCTGCTTTCGCACTAATTGGATTTAAAGCATACCTTTGGGTTCTAGAGGAAATTATTGGAGTCAACATAAACATAGAAATTGCTGCAATGGTTCTTTTGATACTAATTGTCGTCATCAACATATTGGGAGTTAAGAGAATCAAGAAAATACAAGCTCCAATTGTGTTGATTGCCATTACCTTTCTTTTCACAATCTCAATTTATGCTGCACTAACTATGGACATGAATTGGGAGGCAGTCAGTTCGAAAGAGGCATTTGGTTCCGATTGGAAAGCAATAGCAACAACTTCAGCATTCGTATTCGTATCATATGCAGGTGTAACAAAAATTGCGGCAGTAGGTGGAGAGATAAAGAACCCAAGTAGGAACATACCGTATGGAATTTTGCTCTCATTGTTGATTAGTTGCGCATTATACGTTTTCATTACCCTCATAATGGCCGCCACTGTAGATCCGAGTGGATTCATGAAAGGCGATGGGCATGCTAGAGAAGACCCGATCTACATTTTCGCAACTGCTGTAGGCGGCAGCAATATGGGAATCATTGCGGCACTACTAGCGGTTTTGACTATGACTTCAATGGCACTAGCAGGAATAATGGCCTCATCCCGTTTTCCCTTTGCTATGGCTCGAGACAATCTCCTCCCAGAAGCACTGGAAAACGTGCACCCTAAATTCCAAACACCCCATATCGCAATCATTGGTACTGGATTGGCTATGGCTTTAGCAATCATCTTTCTGCCAGTTCATGATGTAGCAGAACTAGCATCCGGTTTCAAAATTATGATTTTCATCGTTATCAATGCATGCGTAATTGTTCTACGTAGGTCCGCAAAGTCGCATTCATGGTATAATCCAGTATGGAAATCTCCGCTTTACCCATTCACCCAAATAATGGGAATTATATCTGGTATTATTTTGCTTATTTTGATGGGTTCAAAATCATTTATTGGTGCAGGTGTAGCAGTAGTTTTAGGCATTGCAATATACAAAACATATGGTCAAAAGAACGCTAATCCTGAAATAACACCTTGGGATACTTTCAAAATGATGATTTCGGAACCTGATAAAGTCGAAAAAATGCGACTACATGAAGCATTCGAAGCCGCAGATAAAAATAATAACAAAAGCATAAATTTGAGAGAATTCACAAAAGCAATAGCTGGATTGGGATTAAAATCAGATGAACATGTTGCAATAAGAATGTACTTCCATGAAGCTGATGCAAATAATGATGGAGCCATTGACGTTGACGAATTCTGCGACTTCATTGGCATTATTTCCGAAGCAGAGTAGCATTTCGCCACTGCGAGGGGTTGAAACCTATTTCGTTAGTCCGCAGTTACGGTGAGAGAGGTGTCTGTTCATTCCGCAGCCCGTAAAGTTACTACGCAAACCCTGCAGGAGATGAAGCAGGCTGGTGAAAAAATCACCATGCTAACAGCCTATGATTTCTCTCTAGCCAAACTCGTCGACCGCTCAGGTGTGGACGTGATTTTGGTTGGAGATTCGGCTGCAAACGTGATGGCTGGTCACGACACTACTGTACCGATTACTCTCGACCAAATGATCTACCATGCTCAATGTGTTCAACGTGCTGTCGACCGGGCTCTTATCGTCGTAGATATGCCATTCGGCACCTACCAAGGGAATTCACGTATCGCTCTTGATTCGGCAATTCGAATAATGAAAGAATCATCAGGACATGCTGTAAAACTTGAAGGAGGTTCTGAAGTTGGTGAGTCTGTAAAGAGAATATTATCTGCGGGCATACCAGTCATGGGGCATCTTGGCCTTACCCCCCAGTCAATTTACAAATTTGGTACCTACACAGTACGGGCTAAGGAAGATGAAGAGGCTGAGAAATTAATTGCCGATGCAAAGGCATTGGAAACTGCTGGTTGTTTTGCTATTGTACTAGAAAAAATACCCGCTGGGCTAGCGAAACAAGTTTCTGAAGCGATCAATATTCCAACTATCGGCATTGGCGCCGGTAACGATTGCGACGGTCAAGTTCTCGTACTTCACGACATGTTAGGTATTACAACTGATTTCAGCCCACGTTTCCTGCGCCGCTACCTAAATCTAGAGGAACAAATCGAAGGGGCTTTGAATCAATTTTGTACTGATGTGCGTTCGGGTGATTTCCCCAGTCAAGACGAATCTTATTGAGTTGGGTACTTCCATTCAACCCTTGTTCCATCAGTCATTCGGTACCAACCCGATTGACCACGAATGGTACCTTGTTCCGGCTCTAGAAGTACTCCATCATTCGACATTGGCCCATTGAAGGTATCAATCAAGCCAAGGGCCCGTGAATTGGCCACACCACTACCCCAATCTCCGAACGGGTCATCATCACCCCAGCCGCCATCGGTTTCCAATAAAGGGGCTGGGAAAGGGTCTTCAATATCGGCTACAGCAGGTGATTCAGGCTCAGTTTCCGGTTCACTTTCATTTTCTAGCGCGGATTGTTCTTGGGCTTGTTGCTCAGTTTCAATTGGTAGTTCTGCTTCAGTAATTGGTTCATCCAATACCTCAACCATGCCTATAGGCCCCAACGCAGAAAGTGAATCTGACAAATCAATCGTTGCTTGACCTAAATCGGATTCTTGTGATGTTGGCAATAGTGATTGGGTTGGAACTTGAAGTTCTGGAGTATGTGAGTTTGGGTCTACTTCTGCTTGGGGTTGGGTTACCATTACCTCTTGAGGTGATTCCTGTGGGTGAGGCTGAAACATGTTTCCTGCAGGCATGGAAGTTGGAACAACTGGTGGCAAAAGAGAGGTTGCTGATTGGGGTGCGGGTGGATGAGCCAACATTGGAGCAGGTAGGGGAGGAGGCAATCCACCATGAGATATTTGCTGAGAGGGCTGGGCAACTGGTGGGACCATTGCTGATTGTGGTACAGATGCGATTGCTGGCATATTTGCTAGGGGTGGTGGTGGTACTAGATTCAATGGCATTATTACAGGCAAGGAAATTTCAGTTTCAGGCCTAAGTCCCGATGAATCTCCAATAGATTCAGGTGAAGATAATTCTGGAGATTGTGATGTTTCATTAGTTTGTACCATCTCCTCAATTAATTCATCATCACTCTTTTTTCGCCGGCCCGATATCTTGTAAATCATCACAGCGAGAGCGAGTAATATCACCGATAATATCGCAATCCCCCCGATGATAACCGTTTCCGACGAACCTAGGACTCCACCAAAAATCGTCGCTTGAATATCGATAAATACCATTGCTGGCGGCAATTCTTCGTATTCAGCGGTTATCTGATGTTGTACTCCACTCTCCTCAAGGTAAAGATAATGCTTGCCATTCCTATATTCGGCAGTTCCCGCCGATGAGGTCAAAATTACATCATCCAAGGCAATCGGAATTTGATTATCATTTAGGTCTCTTCCGGTGATAGTAATCTGTAACTCTTCACCCTGAACACCTTCCAATGGCGAATAATCAATCTGTAAATGATGCAATATGCCAATTCTAACATCGACAAGAACATCGTGTTTTCCGAGTGCTGTTATTGCTTTTAATGTGTGTATTCTAATTGGAGTGTCACGCGAACTAGTAAAGACATAATTTCCCACTCCAAGTGAACCATTGCTGATATTTCCCGTGTGTTCGGGAATAAACCATTCGACATCCAAGGGGAAATTATTGCCGTCTCTATCGACACCAAACACCTCAAAACTTAGATTTTGACCTACTGAAACCACGAGGTTTTCACTAGCCCCTGAATACACTTCAATCGCTTCAGCTTCTCCATGCCTAACCTCAATAGTCAAACGCTCGGGGATGCCCTCTGCAGGAGTTAGAGTCACAATATAATTTCCAGTTTGCACCGGTGAGAAGGTAAATGAGTTGTTAGACGAAGTTTCGGGAAATGCGATGTTGTCGGATTCCAATTTCCAAGTTAATCCAGTAGTTGGGAGAATGTTCCCGTCGGCATCTTCAAGGCGCGGTGATAAAACTAATTGATCATCTGAATTCATTTGGAGAGTGCCGCTAAGTTGTCCAAGGTCATTACCTTGGCCACTGCGACTAATGATGAATCCGTCAATCCTTGTCGCCGTTAAGGCACCATGTATTACGGTAATATCGCGATAGGTAGTCCAGGTCGAGCCATTGGTCTCGGCACCAGAATAATTGGCAATTACACGCCATATTCCAGCCACATTTCCTTCGACTAATGCACTCGTATTGGTTATTGATAGCGGCAATTCGGTATTATTTCTTGAGTACCATTCACCAATAATTGGTTGAGTATTTCCCTTGCCGTCCAAAATTGATAGCGCTAATTCAAGCGATTGATCCGAGGTTATTTCATTTGACGATGATTCAATCCCAATCCCCACCGCTTGCCCAAAAGAAACGTTGACCTGAACACTTACCGAATAGCCCAATACATTTGCAGAAATTGTATGATTTCCAACTGGACCAGGAAACCAATTCAATATTTGACCACCTGAGATATTGCTACCCACTGGTAAGGAAAAATTCTCAGTCGGGACAAAGGTATCAGCCCGATTTCCTTTGCTATCGATTTTCTTGGGCAAGAGTTGCACAACTTCATCGGAAGTAATCTGATAATCAGACAATTGTAATTCTGCGGAGACCGTCTCACCTTGTAACACTGTGAGAGTTTTCGACTGATTGACCTCACCGATACACGCCCACACTTCTACCTCTCCAGTTGCTAATGGTGTGAATAATCCATCTGAGGTGATTGAACCATTCGATACTCCCCAAGTTGGAAAAACGCCAAGTGTTTGGGAACTGGAGTCTTTGACAATAGCAGTCAATTGCAAATGTTGGTCGGCTGGAACCGAACCAGAACCAGAATGCGTGATTTCTATTGACACAGCAGCGGGCTCTTCAGGGCAACCTGGCAAAGCAAAATCTCTTGGGTTTTCCAATTGTAATAATTTTGGGTCCGTAGTAAATACCGACAACAGTAATATGGCGATGATAATGATACATATTCTGCGCATTCTCGCACCTCATTGTATCCTATTCCACCTTCCTTCAGCATCGACTTCCCAATTCGTCAACGTTCCAGTAGTGTCGTAATACCATCCCGATTGACCCTGAGTTGTACCTTCGGCTGCAACCATAACGCCTGTGGCTTTGGCCCTTTGAGCAGCCTCTTTGGCTGGGTCGGCTGGCGCGGGAGTTTCCAAAGCAGCCGAAGCAGTATCTAAGGAAGTGGAGGCTGGAGAGGTTGAACCAGATTGAGGCTGGCCCGGTTGTGAAGTTTCAGTCGCCTCAGGCTGGTTTTCCTGCGGCTGAGCTGAAACTGTAGACGCAGGTGGTTGTGATGAAAGGGTAGAATCACCTAGAATAGGTGAGTGCTTCTCTCCTTCGGTGGCATTTTCATCTCGACGTCCGCGTCGTATTGCTAAAACAAGAAAAATGAGAATCAAGGCCATGAACATCGTACCGCCAAGGACTACGGCATCAGAGGAACCTAATGCACCCCCTAAGAGGGCCCCTTGTACATCGAAGAATTTCTGTTCGGTTAACTCATCATAACGTACGGTTACAGCGTGGTCACTACCGCCTGTATCCATCATCACTTTCCAACTACCCTCGCTGACGTGACTTGCTGGGCCGGCAGTAGAGGATACCGTCATATCAGAAGGTATTACTTTGAGAGAATTGTTGAATGAATCATAAACCCTCACATCGAGTATCATCTCGTCACCTTGATGATAATAATCCGAAGAAATGACAACTTCAATACGTGCCGCTAAACCAGCATTAACTTTGACCAAAAGGTCAAATTGAGCATCTCCCGAATATAGCGTGAAACGCCAATCACCGGCTTTCTTTCCGCTTAATATCCATTCACCACTATCGCCTCCAGCCCTAATCTCACCAGCATATTCAGGAATATCCCAAGTCAATTCGTCGACTAAGAAGGAATTTCCGGATAAATCTTGAGCGTAAACTGTGAATGTTATCTCTCCTTCCTCGCCTGAATTGATCGACAGATTGTTGGCTACACTGATGCTTAATGTGCGTGCCTGACCATGAGTTACCTGAATCATCACACTGGCATAGGCTGAGGCGGCTTGGGCGCGGATTTCGTGCAACCCAACCGAATAAGGATAATAGACACCGCGATGAAGTCTGAAATCAGTAGTTTTGTCTTCTCCATCAACAGTCCAGTTTAGCAAGACCGTGCCGATTTGATTGCCATCTGAATCAAACATTGTCGGCGCTAAATCTAGCACCTCGTCGGCTGAAACTGTGGCGCCATCTCCCTGCAAAATAATGGTTGATAATTCACCAGCATAAACTTCAATTGTGACATTGTCAGAGAATATTTGTTGTTGTTCCTCATCAAACCAACTACCAGTTATTTGCCATTCTCCCGTCTTAGTAGCGGCAAAGTTTGCCCATGTCCCAAACGAGGCAAGCCACGATTCTGCAAGGCTATTTTCTGCTTCCCATGTGCCGGTAACTATCCAACGATTATTGCGAATATCACGGGCTTGCATATGGATTACTGCATCGTCATCAGCACTAACTCTCTGATTTTCTGTAACCAATAATAATTCAATTGCATAACCGTGTACGACTTCAATTGTGATGCTCGCAGTAAATCCTTCACTAACAACACTAAGAGTCCAATTGCCGACTACGGTGGGTAGCCATTCAGTAGCATTTTCTCCATACCTAAGTGCTCCCGATTGGTATGACCAATTTGAAAGTGGGGTAGAAATATCCTCGACGTTTCCGTAAACATCGCTTCGAATGACTCTAATTTCAACCGCTTCATCAGCCCGGAATACTCGGTTTTCTGCAACTAATTCCAAACTCTCAATTGCTGCGGAGATTACAGAAATTTCAACTGTAGCGAATAATCCATTTGCAGTTGAACATGAAATATTCCAAATCCCGACGGCATTACCCGTAAATGACCCAGTTTGAGAAATCACACCACTATCTGCAGCCCACTGCAGACTACCAGCATCTTCGAGAGACAATAGATTACCATGCGAATCATAAATTTCTGGCACGATAGTAATGCTCTGGCCATAGCGTACCGATAGACCAGTTGGGAGTATCAAATTTGCAGGTTGACCGGTAATTACCGTGATGTTCATTGTCGCCGAGAGTTCACCCCAATGCACTTCAATGCTTGCTACACCAACACTAGCGGGAAACCAAACTCCTGTCTCATTTACTGTACCTTGGGAAGGAGACCAAGTCAAGGCGTGGCCTTGAACTTCATTACCGCGAGCATCGGCAAGTAAGGCAGTCAATTGAGCGGTTGAATCTACACCGATTTCAGATTGATTCGATTCTATGGTAAGGGAACTGGGCCATCCTGCTTCAACACTGATGTTGACAAATGTCGATGCCACCCCAGAATTTGCGCTGATAGACACATTCCCTGTTGCCCATGGGGTAAACAAACCTGCTCCGTCGATTGACCCATTGGTAGCACTCCACTCAACAATTTCCGAAAGGGTATTATTTGAAGAATCATACATTGTTGCAGTAAATTGCATTTGACTATCTGCTGAAAGCATTATGGGGGGCTGTTGGTCGATTTCGATACGGTCTACGGTGCCAGCACTAGTGGAAGGAATGACCACAGTAATTAGAGTTGAGAGTAGTAAAAACACGACAATTGTAGTCGGCAATACTCGATGCTTTTTCGCAAACGACATTTCGACCAACGCGACGAGGGGAGGCATCACAAATGAAGTCGACGCAGAAAAGTTCCCCTCTTTACAAGAGGGGAAATCACTCATTCCATTCTTGCCAATCTTCTGCGCCAGTTTCCTTGAACCACCAAACGCCCGCTTCATCTTCCCACCATTCAGTGCCATCATCGTCAACACGGTAACTATCATCACCTTCGACACCATCTGAAGATTCAGAAGTTGAGGTTTCCTCGGTTTCGGGGATTTCTGGCTGTTCTTTATCTTCTTCAAGATAATCTTCATCTTCGTCATCCCCATCCCAATCGTCTTCATCATCATAACCAGTAGTGCTACGGCGGAATAGAACGACTACCAATACGAAGAGAACCAGTATGACAAATGTTCCCAACCCACCTGCCACGTAGTATAGTGGACCTCCTGAAGCAAAGAATCCAGGTAAGGTTCCAGTAACGTTGTATGTGGATTGAGATGTTACCATAATACCTGCTACCAAAGTTGTCACAGTGATGGTATGCTCACCTTCATCTAGAGTTTCAATCTTGTATTTTGTAGTATCATCCGATACCGATGATACAGTTCCGCGCCCAGTCGCTTCGACGATTAGTGCATCGCCTGTAGGAACCGCCACCGGATTTCCGAAGCGGTCAAATGCACTAATTGTAATTGTGACTTCAGCCTGTTGCTCAAGTGAAATTTTATCAAGTTCTAAAACGAAGCGTGACAAGTCGGTGTGAGCAACAGTAATCGTCCACATATCGGTTTGGGCGCCCGGCAATTCGTATACCAAGTCATACGTTCCTTGCATGGTGGAATTGTAGATGTATTCGCCGACACCAATCTTGTCGACTGTTTCAGTTGGATGTGACCAAGTAACATCTTGGTCGAAAGTATTGCCAGCAACATCTGTTCCAGTCAATTTGATCGTCAATGATTGCCCGGCCTCAACACTATTTGCGCTTGCCACATGGTTAACCACTAGAGCTCTACCATGTCTAATATTTACCGTGATTTCTTCAAAAATAGTCCCATTTGCAATGCGAATAACATATTCACCTTCATCCCTCACTCCACTCCAGACAAATGAATCATCCACCATATCTGAAGATACATCATTACCATTTTCTGTCCATGTTAAGATCTCATCGGATATTTGATTTCCATTTAGGTCAACTAGTTCAACCGCAAATGGAATGTTTTCATCTGCCGTCATCTCCCATACACAATCATTGGTCCAATGTGGATCGTCATCTGGCCCACTAGTACATGCATTTGGTGCGGTAAAGGAAATATCAGCTAGTTGCCCATGGGTGATTGAATAATTGGTTGAAATCATGAAATTTAATGCTGATGAGGACTCAGTGTAAATCGCCCTAATACTATATTCTCCTACATAAGTCGGTTTGAAAATCACTGTAGATTCTTCCTCACCAGAAATGTATCCGTGAAGCCAATCATTGGTGTTGGATGGATCTTGAGAAATCATCCACTCGACATTTACTGACCAACGGTTGCCCTTATTGTCTACACCGTATGATTTGAGCAGACTTTGGTCGTCAGCAGTCATATTAGTTGGAGTTGTGATGTCGATTTCCATTTGGGAAATTATTCCATGCGATACCGCGATAATTAATTCGGTCTGCTCAGTACCATAATTACCTCGCAATATCTTAGAACCGACGGTTTCAGGCTCCCAAATTGCAGGACTGCCATTACTACCTGGAGTTAGCCAACCATTGATGACGGTCCAATTTTCAGCCGGCAAATCAACCATCAAGCGATTGCCGCGAATATCTACTCGAGTAGTGTTGAGATAGAGGAGGTCATCTGCTGTGACGAATAATGAACTTGGAATTATCTCAAGGTAATCAATCTCTCCATGGATAACTGTAACTGTCGTGTTGGCATCAAGCCCAAAGGCACTGGTCAAGTTTACTTGCCAAGTTCCTATCTTGTCAGCAGTAAAGTTTCCTTGACTCACATTACCGCTATGCTCTTCAGCCGTCCAAGTGACAAGCCCCAATACAGATTTAGCAACATCATTGCCCTTGGAGTCGAAAACATCCCAATCAAAGGCACAAGTCGTACCAGCGGGTACGTTCAAATCATCATCACCACAGTTACCTATGGTCACCAAGACCGGTTGTCCTGCTACTACGGTTATCTGTTGGTAATGTGTCTGCGCACCCCAATTTACTTCTATGGTTTGAGCGCCAACAGCCCAAGCATCCCAATGCCAAGAATGGGTATTACCTGATGAAGTCTCAGTTAGCGAGCCGTTAGTTGCAGTAGCAGTTACGGTTTGACCAGAAACAACGTTGCCATGCTGGTCATAAATTGTGAAAGTAAAGTCGACCCCTTGGTCAGCATCTATGGTATAACTACCACTATCGGTAGTGAAAACATTAGCCCACGTGGTTGGTGAACCAGAAGTTACCGACAATGTGACTATGTCACAAACCAAACCGAAACATGCACTTACTTGCCACATTCCAGCTTGATCAGGAGCAAATAATCCCGTGCTGTCGATTGTTCCAGAGGTAGAACCCCACTCAATAACTCCAGAGATTGGAGTGCCATTTCCATCATACATTGTGTATGAATATTGCAAATCGGTATCAGCATCAGTGCTAGCACCATTTCCTGGAGTTATTGTAACGTGGTCAATATGAGTATAATTGAGTAACATTATCGGACGGTGCGCCACATCACTATCTTGGCTGTGAGAAATATCAAGATAAGCTTGACCCGTAGCGATGAGAATAAATTCATGGGCATTGTTCAAATCCAATCCCGAATGTGAGAGGTCGAGCCAAATCCACCCCTCAAATCCGACTGTTGCAACTAGAGTCGTACTTCCAGTTGCCGCGCCGTAATCAACTCCCGGCTGCAAACCAGCCGCTGACCAACTTGAACCACTAGCAACTTCATTCCAAGTTGAGCCCAAGGGAGTATAACCAGAGGTAATAATCGGATGAACACTTATGTTCATGTTAGTAACAAGGACGCCTGAATTCATCCTTACATTTTCTATGTATAACCCAACACTTGCAGAATGAATCTTAGCCGCTGATGGAAGTGGAAATTGGCTTGGGTCGAGGACGATTATCGAACGCTTTTCATCTCCATTTGAGTCATTTCCAATCATTAAATTAGTATCTTCTAATGCTGAATTTGGAGTGGCTGCATCAATGACTGAATCAATCATACTGGCATGGCCGATAGTTGGAACTTCTTCTCCATTACGAATTTGGTAGGTGTAAGTATTATCAGAATTGTAAGTGTTGTTTATCGGATTTCCAATCGCGAATGTCCAGCGACTACTCGACGGACCAGGAATACTTCCATTTACAGCTTGAACCCACCATTCATAAGATTCACCAGCCGCTAAATCTGTACTCAAGGTGAAATTAGAATTACCAAAACCACTAGTCGACCACGAACGATATTTGGTTTGCCCAGTCGCATTTGCTATAGTTAGAATATAATCGGTAGCATTAGCAACCGCATTCCACTCCAATACTGGGCGGGTTGCAGACTGGAGAATCCAATTGCTATCATCATACAATACATCACCATCAATTGGATTAAGCAATGTTGGTTGTGCAGGTGGGGTGATCCCTTGAGAATTATCGACATAATCAAAGATCAAATTTGGTCGCTCATCAACTGACGAATATTCGCTTGAGCGGAATTCATGAGTTGCCCCAGGGGTGCCAATAACTGCTAACATTACGGTTAATGTTCGATTTCCTGCCGCGATATTTGATTGGGCGAGAGAGGTAATATCCCATTCCATGTATCCTGTCGGGGGAACAACTCCTAGAGTAGTCCGAGTGATTTCACTACTCGAGCAAGTCGGAGCATTATTCCAACTGGCCCCAGACTCTGAGAATGAAGAACATGGATAAGCGGCAACTGTGAGTGATTGACCACCCGTAATTCCATACCTATACAACGTAAGAATGGTTGAAGTTGGGATCATATTAGCAGGGAAGGGTAATTCATTGAGGTCATATTCAATGAGGATTCTCGCTTCTCCTGAACCACTTGCTCCTGCACCAAGTTTCAGTGCGGTGGAAGAACCATAATTGGTGCTTAACGAGCTTGAATCAAGGGTAGTGTCAGGGACCAAAGGTAAAACAGAAGTATTGGTGAAGACAGTTCCACGGTTGAGATTTAATGTCAGGTTTCCGGTTCCATCATCTTCACCTTCAAAGTCCGGCATGCGGAATTTATTGACCATTGACCAATTACCGATACGATAGTCTTGTACAGTCCTAACACGCCAAAATATCCATTCGTCAATAGGCATCAAATCAGTACTATGGTTGTAAGAGTAGCGTTGTCCGGTATTCGTAAAGGTACCATTGTCTAATGTCGTAGAATCGTTTGACATGGCGAATAGTTCTGGATTTATGAAACGTGGATTAGAAGACATCTGGAAATGCTGTGCTGTAGCATTGGTATCGGTTGAGTTCCAACTGAATACAATGTCGTGCATTGGCGAAGGCAGGTCAGCCGACATATTCCACATGGTTTGAGTATTGGTCGGATATAGAGACGAAGAATCGGTGGGAAGCCACTGGTTGACCGAGCGCAGGGTCAAATTCAGTTGTGGCCGCAATTCCACATTCATATTATTGCTACTAGCAAAGGTATGGAAACTGTTGCTGGCATTCAATGGCTCTTCAGATTGAATCAAGAGAGTCATGGTTTGGTCTCCGCGTGCCAATGCCGCTTGAGCGAGTTGACTGACATCCCAAGAGAACCAGCCACTACCTGTTATCGTCTCAATATCTACAGGCAGGCCCGAATCTAATTGCCCACTGGCTCCAGTAATCGACCAATTTGTACCATTATCAGCTTGATTCCAAGTAGCGTTGTTTTCGTCAAAGGCGAGGAATAAATCGCTAATACTTACCGTCATTTGCGATTGTTGCCCACCATCTCGGTATAGTTTCAACTCTGCTTCAAGCACATCAAATGGTTGCGGAATCGGAAGATTACTTAGATCGATTTCCAATAAGGCTTTTGACCTAAGAGAGGATGAAGATGGACTTGTTCCTACGGTGAAATTTGCAGCATTTCCGTAATTCAAATTTTGCCCGCCTTCGTTGATCCAAGTGTCACTCATTACCTCAGGGTAAGCGATATCGTTAACCATTGAGCCCTCAACAACATTTAGCCAAGCATCAGTGGAATTCAATTCCCCACTCATTACTGCTGGCAGATGATAATGCAATGACGCGGAACGCGGACCGTAAATGTCGTCAATAATAGGCTGTACAAACCAGCGATAAGTGCGTCCGGCCTCTTGGACACTAGTTGATGTCCACGATAGCGCGCCAATATTGAATCCGGTGGTGGATTCACGGGTATCGTGTATAGTCCAACCTTCACGCTCATCACTGCCATTATTCCAGATGAAAAGTCGCCAATCATCAACTGAACCAGCATTCGGATGAGTCCAATTTAGTGTAGGTGTTGTCGTAGGAATCAAAGCATGAGATGATGTGTCCCAAAGAATTGAGCCAGCACTTGGACTATTCGGACTTCCGGTGGTAGTAACTTGACTTGAATTACCAGTAGCCCAAGTTATATTCAACCATGGGCGGTTGCTAGAAGAATCGACTGAAGTGAAAGTTACCAAGCCGCTAGCATCGTCGCCTATCAGCATTATAGAGAGGTGATTATTACCCGTTAATGTAGCACTTTGAACTAATTCAGTAACATCATATTGTGCCCAAGAATCCCCTACTATAGTATTCACGTCAACCATTTCACCACTGTCTGTAGCTCCTAAACCACCTGCGCTACTCCAATTATTAACGCCATCATATGTCGTGCCATTAGCACTAGAATTCCACGCTTGCATTGCAGAATGAATTGAAATATGCTGCGATTCTGATGAGCCCCATTCAGGATAGAGATTCAAGGTCGCCTTTAGCACGTGGGCGTTAGCAGGGTTTGGTAAGGCGCTCAATGGAACGCGTAACATTCCTGTTGCGCGACTTCCGTCACTCAGGGTTCCAACTTTGAGTACCGTGTCAGTGCCCTGAGATGTGCCATTATTGGCGCCAGAATTTTTCACCCAAGTATCTTCAAATTCGGGAATGTGCAATGATGGCAGAGCATCATGATGATGATATTCAACCGCTGAGGTATTGCTATCAATTAACCAAGTAGTGATATCTGGAAGTAAGAAATGAGAAAATGCCGACCAATCACCGAGTTGATTTGTGGTTGAAACTGCTCGTACTCGCCAATGCCAAATCTGGCCATCGCTCAAATCCTGTTGAGGAGTATAGGACATATTGGTTAGGTCAAATCCGTTATCATTCCATGAGGCAAAACTCAACAAATTACCACTATCAAACGTGCTTGTTGTATCTAATTGTAGAGACCAACCGCCTACGGCAACACCAGTTCCATAACTCCAGTTGAGTACCGGGCGCGCATCAGGTGCTGGTTCAATGCCATCGATAATTGACCATGAACCATTGGCCGGAGAAAGGGGAATTGGGTTATTCGGTTTAGCATTAGAACCTGGTGAATATACCAATATCACTTCTGGCCGTGAAGAAGTTGATTGTTCGCTACTGTCGAATAATGCTTGGCGAGTCCCACCTGATCCAGCACCTACAATGCCGATAATGAAATCAAGTGAACCATCACTGCGCATCGCATCTTGAGCATTAAGGGTGATATTCCAGTTGACCCAATCTCCACTTGAGAAGGAAGACGTTAGCGTGTTGCTAGATAACAATGAGCCGCGCTCGCTACCTTTAGCACCACTTTGACTCCAATTATTTACTCCGTCAAATGTATTCCAATTGGCAGATTCAGCAACCCAGTTCGATTGGGTATTATCCCACGCACCAACGATTGGATTACCTCCGTGGAATGACAACTTCATGCGCATATTGGCATATGAAACTGCATAGCCACTAGGCAAGAAATGCGAATTCATATCACATCCAAAGAGGATTGCAGTCTCTGAAAAAGTACTGTATGAAACTTGAATTTCCCCCTCATCAGGATAGGTATCATTCGGCGAACCACTATCAATGTAGGTGTCGGTACAATATGGCATATCAGGTCCCGAAACTGAAGAATTACCTGAACTAAGAGTCAATTGGTAATCGTTTCCTCCGAGCCATGTAGAGGTGACACTAGGGACGAAGAAAGAATTTGTTGTCCACTCTCCGTGGTGACCTTCAAAAGAAACGTGCTGCATGCGCCAAGCGTATGTTTTACCTTCATCTAATCCGGTGAGTGAATAGTTCCCTGAACCAGGAGTGAAATCGTTATCTTCTACTGTATTTACTTCGGCAGTGATATTGCGGAATTCAGGTCCTTCTGACAACTGCCAAATTATATCATGACTCTGAGAAGTGGCCTCAGACCCATTCCAAGTGAGGGTAGGGGTGGTATTTCCCGAAAGGTTGTGGTCATTTAGGGTCCAAACTCCTACACCATCGGCAGGGTCAATCAGTTCTACAGCAGTTGGAGAAGTACCACTACCCCATCCATACATTAATTCAAGATAGGGCAAATTGCTTTGAGAACTATCCTCGCTTGAATAAAACTCAACATTGGTTGAAGAAGAATATTGATCGTATTCGCCACGTACTGTCGAGAAAATCGAGAGTGGTGTACTTGAAGAAGTGTCGAGCCACACTTGAGTTTGAGTCAATAAATCTACGCGGAATTCTGAGTTGGTTTGATTACTCCACATCGCATCTATTGCAGCCATTTCCTTATTTGAACGGCCGCCATCAGTCCAAGCGGTACTGCCATCTTGACTATTCATCGTCAAACCGGATTCGGTCCATGCCGAATTGTCAAACGAATGGAATGATATTACTGCATCGTTATTGTAACTGCTGCGGGTAAGTACCAAATCAGCTTGGAACATCGTTGCATTATCGTGCATACCCCATAAATGCGGATTGATTCCGTGATAGGCATATTGGTCTTCTGAAGGTGAGTCCATTCCCACCAATACAGTAGAATCACCTCCGTAATTACCGTTACCGCCGGAAAGAGCATTATTGGAATAGGTATCACTTATTGCCTTTTCAGACAACCCCAAATCATCAGGGTAAATGCTGACCGAAGCAGTTTGATTACCATTATCGGTAACTTGCAAATCGGGAAGGTGAAAATATCCGGAACTCCAATCTCCAACTTGGTTCAAGTTGGTCGAACGCATGCGATAATGCATCGTCGTACCATTGCTAAGCTCATTTTCACTTAGCAATTCCATTTGACCCGTAGTACCGGAAAATTGGAAAGATAAATTATTCTGCGATGAAAAATACCACCATGAATCAGAATCAGTCATGAAATCACTCGCTAGTGACAATTGCACTTCGACATTTTGTCCTAATAGATTCGACCAAGTTATCGTAGGCTGAGTTTCAGCGGCTAAGATGAAATCACCAGTCATCAGTGCGTCACCATCTTCGACGAAAGTAGGCAGGATAGTACCCCTTGCCGCCGGTGAATTAGCAGCATAAACAAAAAGAATTTGCGGACGGTTTGCTTGGACCAACTCCTCTTTGGTCGAGCAGGAATACTGTGCACCGTGGGCTGCGATCAGCAAGTCTACTGAATTTGCGCCGCGGGAAAGTGCAGATTGTACAAAGGAAGTGATATTGAAACTAAATGTAGAATTCATCGTTTGTACAAGTGGTGGCTCCCAATCTCCATGATCACTAGCGCCGCTTGCACCGGGAGATGCCCAAGTTGCTGTACCATTGTAATTTACCCAAGTTACATTCATTTCATCAAATGAATTTGTTAATTCGCTTACGAAAAGCGTCGAAATTTTGTCATCGGCAGCTGTCGTACACACCAAATACATTGTTGCACTGGCTACATCCACCGCACCTGAAAAATTCAATGGGAATGAAATTACCATTTTGGACACCCCTGGTCCAACTTCATCAGGGCCGATACTCGCGCTAACTTCGTTACCATAATTTGTGTTTTGACTGAGACTGTAAATTTGACTGTCTGCACTAGCGTTATCACTCATTTGAACGAATGACGGCGAATTGATTTGGTCGAGTTCATAACTTGGAATCGCTGATGGCGAAATCAAGTCTGCTAGCAAAAATAGCAATACAATCGTCAATGCTTGACGTCGGCGGTTTCGGTAATTAGACGCGGTCGACATAGGGCTCACAACTCTGCGGGAAGTGATAAGAGATAATCATACTTCCCTAAGGCCTCCCGTAGGGAGGCCGGCGAAACATGTAAAATGGAGTAGGGGTAAACATAACGTTCTTTGGCCATCGCCGGCAACCAAGGTTGAGTCGCATGAACGAGATGTGGGTGGAAAAACATAGGCCCCGCTCAGTTGTTGATATTCGGGGGCAGGCCACCGTAGTTGACCGATTGAGAATATATGCCGATAAATGCACTTTTCCACATCTACTTTTTGCCGGTCCGCCTGGCACTGGAAAGACGACTGCGGCTATGGCGCTGACTCGAGACATCTTTGGCGAAGAATTTCGCAACAATCTATTAGAAATGAACGCTAGCGACGAGCGGAAACTAGAAAATATTCGCACTAAAGTAAAGCAATTTGCACGTACTAGGCCCTACGGCGATGCGACCTTCAAAATCATCTTCCTCGATGAAGCCGACGCGCTAACCAATGACGCTCAAGGTGCACTACGCCGAATCATGGAGCAATATGCTGAGACTTGCCGATTTATTTTGTCCTGCAATTACTCTTCAAAAATCATCGAGCCAATCCAATCACGCTGTGCTGTATTCCGTTTTCGTCCCTTGGGAGATGATGATGTCGAAAAACAAGTCAAGCACGTCGCCAAATCAGAAGATGTCAATCTCGACGATGATGCCTGTACGGCAATTGTCGACATTAGCCTCGGCGACATGCGTAAGGCCTTGACCGCATTGCAGGTTGCCGCGGCCATAGACAATAATGTCGGTCGCGCATTAATTTACGAGACTACCGCGACCGCTCCCCCTGAGGTTTTGCAACAATATCTGTTGGCTTGTCGCGAAGATGGATTTCACGCCGCCCGGCGGCGATTACGCGAATTGCTCGATAAATTTGGCTTAGCTGGAACTGATTTTATCAACCAACTACACCGCGAATTGTACAATGCTGATTTCCTTACCGAAGCGGCCAAACTTGACTTAACCGAACTGATGGCCGAAGTTGATTTTCGCCTTGTTGAAGGTGGTGGAGAGCAATTACAACTCGATGCAATGACAGCCAAAATTTGCGCTAGTTTGACGAAGTGAGGTTCACTTTCACTTTGACTCAGAGTCTCTACTAAAATCACCTCTTTAGAAAGACCTTGCCCAAATTGATGACCCAGAATAAGATTGCTAAAACCGCAGCCCTTCGCCACATACAAGATCCAATAAGTGATTGGAAATTCCTCGATTTATTCTGTTGGACTCCTTTGGCTGGTTTGGTGAGGGTATACCGGAGAGCAAGAATCGACTCAGCAGCTCGTGATTTGCAACTTAAGCGAAAAACCGAATCATTATGTCGAAAGATGGCCCACGAATATCACGAAATAATTACCCCTTCGTGGTGATTACTCAAGAGGAGCAATTACAGTGAAAGTCCAATCCCATTCAGCGGAATTAGTCCATGGTTCTGCTTCTTCTGTCACATGAATGGTAATAGTGTATTCTCCCGCCGCAAAATCATCACCAAGTTGAACTGCAACAACACGATCACTCTCATGATCACTCAATGTAACATCATGTGCATAGGTTTGATTGGCAAATCCTTCGGCTCGGGCAGACTCCAAGCGTAGCCACTCCTCAGAAGCGAGAGTTAGAGTACGTGCTTCACCTTCAGCAGGGGTGATTGTGATTTCGAGATCGGCATCATTTGGATCAGAATTATCGGCCAAAGCAAACATCAACCACGCAGTTCCAGCAACCTTGTCCTCTCCATCTTCTAACTGCCATCCAATTTCACTTGAGCCAGAGGTAGAATCATTGGCCAATAACCAACCATCATCTTGCTCGACAATTATCGTCCATCCAGCACTGGGCTCTGGCGAACCGATGTCTCCTAATGGTGGATTGATGAGCAAGAAAGTGAATGCGAGCCAAGCGAATACGTGTAGGAAACCAGCCTTGAACCAGGTACCCTTGGTATAATGTTCAACAAATCTCTCCGGCATTACCAATCTGTGCAAGGATGGAATTACTAAGAGTAGAGCCATCGGGCCAAACCACAAAATATCATGATTCTCAGTTGGGTCCATTTTCGGCATTATCAAATATCGAGAAATAATTGCTACGCTTAATGAAAATGACAATATCAACCACATTGAAGCTGTATCGGCTTTTTCCTTGTACACATACTTCTGCGGATCAAAGGGCTCAATCCCATGATTCCGACCTGATTTTCCCTTCTTATCTCCATCTTTTTTGTCCCGCTTTTTCCCGTCAACACTGGCAGCAGCCATTGCGGTAGAGATGTCGACCATTGTCCCCTTCGGGTAGCACTCATCAATTGAAGTCTGCGCTTTGTCCAATTGCAATATTTGCATTGAAAATCATCAAAAACAAATAGAAGAGCAATCATTTTACCATTTTTATCTTAGATTGTCGCATTTACTGCAAGATTAAAGGAATTATACTACCAAGGGTTTTCTCTATCAACCAATAGAATCATCACTACGCATACTCATGTACCAATTTTCTAGTGCCGGGAGCGGGACTCGAACCCGCGGCCTTCGGATGTCTCAGACATCGCTGAGGCTGACTTTCAGCGCGACTCTGCAATTATTGCTACCCTATGAGTCCGACGCGCTACCAACTACGCCACCCCGGCTTATTCCGCCGACTCGCCACCCCTCTTTGAAACGTGCGCTCATCAATACTTGCAGCAATATGGTGACGTAGCGTTCATGAGCCTCTCGGTGGTGGGGGAAACATGGCAGAACTGCCTCCAGCAGGTTCAACCGTTCTCTTACGATTGCGCACATGGTCTGGAGAAATTGAAGAGCAGGGCATTATCATGCCTCCTGCAGCAGCAAATCATGTAACTATGAAATTAGTGAATGGTTACAATATCAGTCACCCAAGTGAAGCGATTCTGGGATGCGAAGTTCTGGCTAAGCCCGAATCAGCAACCACGCCTTCCTCTAGTGGCGAGCCAGCCAAGCAGAAGGAAGATTTACCGAGGGTTAGAATAATTCACACCGGAGGTACTATCGCCTCCAAAGTTGATTACGCCACCGGTGCTGTAGTCGCTAGATTTGAACCCGAGGAATTGCTGGCTTCAATTCCAGAATTATCTAAGGTTGCTCGCATTGATGCGGTAAAAATAGGAAATATGTGGTCGGATGATATGCGCCCCCAGCATTGGAACACCATTGCCAAAGCTAGTGCAGATGCTTTTGCCGATGGTGTCGCAGGAGTCGTAGTTACCCATGGTACAGACACATTGGCCATTAGCGCCTGTGCACTTTCATTCTCTTGGGCAGGAGCCGGAAACTGCCCACCTGGGCGAATAGTCTTCACCGGTTCACAGCGATCATCGGACCGAGGTTCATCCGATGCCAACGAAAACCTGCTGGCTTCAGTCTATTGGGCCGCAAATGGTCCAAGTCCAAATGGGGGTTTGGGTGATTCAACAGTAGTCATGCTACACTCGTCAGCAGATGATGGGGAAATAGCCGTATTACCAGGGTGCTCGGCAAGGAAACTTCACTCTACTCGACGCGATGCTTTCCAAGCAATAAATTCCACACCCCTTGGGCATGTTCACCTTACTCGTGGAGGAATTAGCCATACTCTAAGCGATGAATATGCCAACGCCTTAGCCAATACTCCAAGTCGAGGACAAGCACCGCCGACCGAATTTTCTGAAAATATTCGCATTGGTCAACTGATATCAGGTGCCCACCTTCATGCAGATATGGTCAATGCAACCGCAGCAGCTGGATATTCAGCCTTGGTAATTCACGGAACAGGATTGGGCCACCTTCCAATTGAGAATCCCAATGCTAATGCACCTGAAAATGAGGAATTAGGGCAAGCAATTGGCGCAGTTATCAAGAATGGAATGCCAGTTGTTATTGCCAACCAGTGTATTCACGGTCCAGTTAACATGAATGTGTACTCAAAAGGTAGGATTCAACAGGAACTCGGTATTCTCGGTCAGGCCAATAATTCCTCGCCAGAGGCGGTTATTGTGAAGTGCCATTGGTCACTTTCACAAGGACGAAACCTAAGTCAAGATATGATGCAAAACTTGGTTGGTGAGAATCCCAGTAGCATCAAAGAGTAGGCTAAGGGCAAATAACCCGTTCCTCATGTGAGGGGTATGGCCAACTCCCCTTCGGGTGGAACTACCCAATCAAAGTTGGATGAACTCGGACAACTTCGCAAGGAAGCCGAAATGGGCGGCGGAATGAAGCGACTTGAGGCGTTACGAGCCAGTGGACGTGGGACTGCTCGCGACCGAGTTCGCTGGCTGCTCGATCCAGATTCCTTCATTGAGGTCGATACTTTGGTAACTCACCGAGTTACCGAATACAACTTGCATGTCCTCAAACATCTAGGTGATGGCGTCGTCGCCGGCCACGGAACAATAAATGGCCGCAGAGTGTTTTGCTTTGCCCAAGATTTCAGTATTCATGGAGGAAGTATGGGAGAAATGCATGCCAAGAAAATTACCAAGGCTGTAGAGATGGCCGAGCGGGCGAGAATCCCACTCATCGGTATTTGGGATGGTGGAGGTCAACGCGCTCATGACGGAATCCCTGCAATGGGTGGAACTGGAGAAATGCTCGACCATATGGTAAGGTGTAGTGGCCGGATTCCCCTCATCAGTATTGTACTCGGGCCAGTTGTTGGTGTAAGTGCGCTGGCTGCCGGATTGGCTGATTTCACAATTTTGGGCCGAGAACATGGTCAACTATTCCTCTCAAGTCCACTTCAGACTCCTGAGTTTGTCGCTGGCGAGTTGGATGCCGATGGCCTTGGCGGTGCTGATTTACACGCCTCGCGTTCAGGTATTGCATGCCAAATTGCTGAAGATGAAGAAGAAGCCATGTTCATGGCCGCCGACCTCTTGTCGTTTTTCCCCGACCACAATATGGCGATGGCTCCGGAATTACCAAGCGGTGATCCTAACGACCGATTGATTCCTGAATTAGCCACAATAGTTCCAGACAACCCCAATAGACCCTACGATATGGTGAAAATTATTGAGTTGATATCCGACGATGGTGACTTTTTGGAATTGTTTGAATCTTATGCCGACAATATCATCGTCGGCCTAGCACGAATGGATGGCATGTCGGTAGGAATTATTGCCAATCAACCCAAAGTTCTAGCCGGTTGTTTGGATATTGATGCATCGAGAAAAGCGGCCCGCTTCATTCGAACTTGCGATGCTTTCAACATTCCATTGGTAACTCTTGAGGATGTTCCCGGATTTTTACCAGGGGTTGTGCAGGAATGGGGCGGGATAATCCGCCACGGTGCTAAACTACTCTATGCTTATGCCGAAGCCACGGTACCAAAATTAACGATGGTTACTCGTAAAGCCTACGGTGGAGCATATTTGGCAATGTCTTGTAAGCACTTACAATCCGATTATAACATCGCATGGCCGACTGCTGAATTAGCAGTAATGGGGGCAGAAGGCGCGGTCAACATCATTCACCGGCGTGAAATAAATGCCGCTAGTGATGAAGAGCGTGAATCTGTACGCGCTGAATTAGTCGCCGAATACAAGCGTAAATTCGGCGACCCGTATGTGGCGGCTCGAAATGGTTGGCTTGATGATGTTATTGAACCGGAAGAATCCCGACTTCGATTATGCCGTGCTCTCCGCATGTATCGTAGCAAAAAAGAGCACGTTCCGAGTAAAAAACACGGCAATATTCCACTATGATTTGCCTTGCAAATTTTCGGCTCGGGCGAGCAATCCTGAGCCACTACTTGACGATGGTTGCTCATCGATATCAATGACTTCCTTACTTTGCGTTTGAGCTGCGGAAGATTCGTCTTGGATTGCACCTGCCAAAGTGGGGCGGCGGTTACTTGAAAACAAGGTTTTACTAAGTAATAAGACTACTAATATCCCAACTATTGCTGCCCAAGTACTTGGATTACTAACCATTGAAGCCAAACCATCACTAGCTTGAGATTCATCTTCTGCAATGGTAAATATTTGCCTCTCGACTTCACTTATGTGGCCGCCATCACTGATGCTTAGTTCAATTGAATGACCTCCATGGGATAATTCACTAGCATTATACTCAAAGGTGCATTGACTCATTTTATTGGTCATTGGCTCACAGTTAGAAGGTAATTCTAACCATTGACTATCATCTATTCGGAAGCGGAGGATATGCTCAGAGACATCATCTGCGTCTAGATAAGAATAGACAATATTTAGTTGCTTTAATTCGACTTGCCCGCTCTCCCATTGAACTTGTGGAATATCATTCACAGGGGTGACATTAACTTGTAAGGGAAAACCAATCGTGGTATTCCCATCACTAGCATTCAACCAGCCTAGGACTAACTCACCATACCAATTCGCCGGTGGCTGAAGGGTTAGGATACCTTCTTCAATTAGGAGGCCAAACTCCCCAATCCCCTCATCAGCGGTGAAAATATAATCCATTTCCACTCCATCTGGGTCCCAAACCAAAGTCGCTAAGTCAATGATTGAATTCACATCTTCCACCATCGAAATATTCCAAGCCGTTGAATTGTATTTCGGCTCATCATCGGTAGCAGTAATTTGTACAGGAAAAGTCTGAGAAATCGGCGCAGTTGTACCATCACTAACATTCAAGAAAACCACTGCAGCACCAAACCAATCGGTTACTGAAGTTAGAGTTAGGTTACTGCCTGTTACCACGACAATAAGATTAGCATCACTAGAATATGCTTCGACAACAATTTCTGCGCCTTCAGGGTCGGAAAACCAGATCCCAGCATCTACCACCAAGGGCTCCCCATCTTCAGCCATCTGATGGCTTGGTATTTGTCCTAGAGATACCACTTGGTCATCTACTGGGCTAACGCTCACTTGGACTACAATCCCACGAATATCCGGATTGGCGGTATTGGCTTCAATCAAATTTATCGCTAACAAGGCCGATCCAAACCACTCCGGATCACTGGTATGGGCGATTGTCATATTTTCCCCAGCGATACTGAAGTTAAATTTCGACCCTTCTTCCCCCATCCAAGTTGCATTGTGAAAGTTGATAGGTTGGCCATCTGGGTCGCTGGCAAATTCACTGGCTGAAACTATCGTCTGCGAATGCTGAGCAATTAATATTGCTGGAATTGGGTCGGACAAAACCATACCTGTATTGCCGCGTAACACGGGTATTTGAAGTGAGGCAGGCATTCCATTTATCGACACAGACAGTAGAACAGTGTACATATTTGGTGGCAATGAATCCAAATCCAAGGAACATTTTGAGCGAGCGGTGGATGGATCAATTTGTCCGCTAACTGTGATATATTCATGCCCAATTACACTACATGTGAAGGAATAGCCAGTTTCATTTGCGGAGATGAAAACACCATTTCTATACATCGTCACCATTGAAAAATTCGCCACTTCACCTAGTTCTACCGGCTCACCTGGACCTTCTGCATCGGCGACATGAAGAAGTGAAGCCAAAGACAAATCCTCTTCCAAATAAGAAGCAACGTCAGATGGTTCTGAGGCATTGGACTCACGATTACTCGCCGCCAACCAAGCGCTGTGGTCGCCCTTCAAGATAAGATTGAGATATGGGGTTACATGGTCAAGTGCGTGGATCTGTTGTTCTGATTTGCTCATCGTTGCACTACCATCAGATAACCGTTCGATGAAGGTGCTATCATCCTGATATTGTAAGTGATTTGCACCTAGGACTTCCATAAAATGCCATCCGCCAGGCCAATTTTGCAACATCACTTGGACATTTTGATGGGCTGGAGCGATATCATCTACCGTTCCAGTCAAAAAAAGTGAATAGGATGGTTTAGGAACATGAGGCATCAGCGATGAAATTGACGGCATATCAGCTTTTTCCAGCCCTAAGCCGAAGAGTGCACGGGGCGGTGGGAAGGAATCATTTTCAATGCGAAAATCCCATCCTACTTGGGTAATAGCGGCCAATGCTCCACCCACACCATGTCCACCAACTCCCCAATGGTCAAGGTCAAATCCTCCAATGAAATTGTCGGGTTCATTGCCATCTTCAAAACCAGATTGATTGACGCTGGTAAGGGCTGTGTACAGACCCCACATCTCGTCGAGAATATCCTCGGTTTCGTCACTATCCCAGCGGTCTTCGGGGGTCGCTACAATGAAGCCTGCGCTGGCAATAGATTGAGTGATCCAGCCATAATTATCGGTATCCTCGCCTTCATCAACAAAGAAAACAACTACCGGAAAAGGTCCACCATCCCAAGCCATTTCTGCCATCTCACCACTTCCATTAGCGCTCGGGTAATCAATTCGAATCGAGAATGAAGTTCCTTCACCAATATTCACGTTTCCCTCGAGGAAACCGGTATTATAGTACGAGATATCTTGCGATGTAGAAAAGGCACTGGATTCATTCGGTTCAGCACTTACCAAGGTGTTCAGCGGTCCGATTAGTAACACTAGCAGCACCAAAAACGAACCGATTGGAAAACCATTCGGTGCAAATCTTGATGCGTCCGCCATAGACTTGCCTAATATTGGACGGCCTTGAATCTCTCGCGTCGCTGATAAGCGGTTATCGGTAATCCGCCAATTGGTTTTCAGCATGTAAAAGACGTGTCAACAATAATTCCAATGATGGTAAATCCTGAGCACGATTAGGGCACCAAAGTGTGCTCCATGATGCCAAATGTTGGGCACACAGAAGCCACCTTCCATCTAGAGGTTCACTGGCAAGTGCCTCGAATTTAGCTTCTAGTTCCAGTTCATTTAATGAATAATTGGCCATCATCACCAAACCCTGTCCTGTAACGTCATCCTTGACCGCTGGTGAGACATCAAAATTGATACTCAGGTCTGCGTCATAATGATTTTCGGCAGGCAAGAGCGATTTAGCCCACGGTCCATCTTCGGCCAATTCCCGACGGCCACCACTCCAACGAATTTTCCCCCCAGCTTTGGACCATGCTGCAGCGCATGAACGGGCCGCACCACCACCACCATGCAAATCTAAAACCGCACCTGCGGCAATATCAATTCCGCGATGATTAGCAACGTGAACAAGACCAATCCCATCGGTCGAAGCCACCCACCATTCCCGTGTATTCCAGCGCAGAGCATTGATGCAGTCAGCATCCTTGCCTGCATCGACAAATTTCATGGCCGCTCCTGACAACTGATGTTTTAGCGGTGATGTTATCGATAGCCAGCGTTCGTTAGGAGCACCTGGTATTCTCTTATTTTTGACAGGTAATTCAGCGGTTCCGAGGGGTTCAAGGCGGGAGTCGGGCTCTTGCACTATTTCGGTTACTGACTTGGAAATTCTCTCTATCAAAGTTCGTGCCCTAAATGCAGATAACGGAGAAGCAGTGGATTCCCAATTTACAATCTGACCTGGTAATTCACCTACGTAACCCCATGCGAGGGCATCTTCAATCCTAGTTGCAGGTATTACGTCCATTCTTTCAAGATTGATTTCGTGCAACTGCCGTGATTTGATATCGATGGCATTTTCACTAAGATGCCTAACGATTAATCCCATCAACATTGGTGAAAGAGAATGAGTCACTGGCTCACCGCCTACGCCGTAACGAACCTGTGTCATGGCAACCCATGTGCAAGGACGTAAATGAACCAAGCGACGCGTAATTAGTGTATGCATTGATGAACAATGAAGGGAAACTTGGAAAAGCGAGTGTACGTTCCTCAATACAATGGCTAACGTTGTTGAGCGAGGCTCCTTTGTTTGGTTCTTGATGGCCGCAACACAAATGTGGATTACTGTCATGATTCTAGACGAAACTACTGCAGCAGTCGAAACGTTGTTCGGGACTTCGGCCGCGGCATGTTTCGTCCTAGGTCTATTTGTATTCAAAAAGGAACAAGTAGACTTACTCAATAATCCCAACAAGGTAAGCAAGGAAGTTCATGAAGACATGCAAAAGCAACAAGGCCGTGGATTTTGGTGGATAATTCTCTTATGGTTCATAGTAATGAGCGCTTCAACCTATTTCTTCTGAGGTCTTACGATGATGGAAGATCCGTCTGATAACCTACTTGAGGGGATGTGGCCAATCGTTAAACGCGTAGTCATGTTATTATTACCGATATGGATTTTCTTACTGGCCTTTGCCGCCAATACACCACTTTGGGTAGCCTCAACTCTTGCTGGATTATCTTTGGCTCCAGTGATTGTATATGAAAAATTAATGCTAAAACAATATATGCAAGATGAGATGACTAAGGCGGAACAGTCAAAGCCCCAACGATGAGTGAGGGTGTAGGGAGAAGGATGTGGATACTGGACATTCTTGGTATTGATGCTCCTTCAACCCTTGAGATAATTTTCTTATCCTGTGCGATTTTTGGAGCAGGGTTTTTTATCGTCATGATGACTATGATGCTTCTAGGAGGTATTGTCGGTGGCGCTATTGATACAGTTTTTGACGCCGATGTAACTCTTGATACAGATCTGTCATTCGAATTATTCACTCTACAGGGTATCTCTGCCGCGATAATGATGTTCGGTTTGGTTGGAATGTATGCAATAAAGTCGACTCAAACAGAAGTGCTCGCAGTCTTTGCAGGTGGTATTGCCGCCATAGGCTCGCTTTACGCGATGAAAGTAATGATGCAGGGGATTTACAATTTGCAAACCGATGGCACTATGCATACCAGCGATGCTGTTGGCTCTAGAGGGTCGGTTTACTCGCGCATCAAGCCTGGTGAAACCGGCGAGGTGCAAGTTCCTGTACACGGGGGTCTGCGGACTTTGTCAGCACGCGCCAAGGACAAAACTGCACTAATTCAAAGTGGCACATTCATCAAGGTTGTCGATTCAATCGGATCGATTCTAATTGTCGAAGAACTAGGTGAAATTGAAGAAGAATGAGGTGAAATAATGGCGGATGCATCAGGTTGGTTAATAGCGATTTTTGGCGGAGCAATATTGGTTGGATTTTTTGGAGTAGTATTACTTATTACACGCTATAAGCGCTGTGCATCTGACGAAATTCTAGTGGTTTTTGGTAAGGTTGGAAAGAACCAAGCTTCGGCCTGCATACACGGTGGTGCGCGTTTGGTGTGGCCGTTATTTCAGGATTACAAGAAAATCTCATTAGTACCTATGACGATTCAGATTCCTCTTACTAATGCACTTTCACTACAAAATATCCGCATCCACGTCCCTTCGACGTTTACAATTGGTGTGAGTACTGATCCACTGATTATGAATAATGCCGCAGAGCGTTTATTGCATCTTTCAACACCGCAAATTGAAGAAATGGCACAGGAGATTATTTTCGGGCAACTTCGCCTTACAGTTGCCAGTCTTACAATTGAACAAATCAATCAGGACCGCGATAACTTCCTTGAATTAATCCGCAATAACGTTGGAGCCGAACTCCACAAATTGGGATTATACCTAATCAACGTCAATATCACCGACATTACTGATGAATCTAATTACATCGATAGTATCGGTAAGAAGGCCGCCGCAGGGGCCGTGAACAAGGCTCTAGTCGACGTCGCCAGCGCTGAGCGCGATGGTGCAATCGGTAAGGCAAATGCTGACCGCGACCGTGAAATCCAAGTCGCTGAGAATGTCGCCCAATCTGAGAAGGGTCAGAAAAGTGCTGAACGTGACCGCCGTGTCTACATCACTGAACAAGAAGCATTAGCCGTTGAAGGTGAAAATCTCGCCAAGGTACAAATCGCTGATACGAATGCAATGTTGGCCGAAAAAGAAGCTGAAGCAATGCGCCGTGCCGAGGTTGCTCAGCGCAAGGCCGAAGCAGAAATTCAATCCGCACAATACGATTTGGAACAAGAACGCCTCCGTGCCGAGGAAATAGTCCGTGAAGAAATCGCCAAGCAACAAATGGAAATCGCTGCAGAAGCAGAAGCAGAACGCCTTCGCCGAATAGCCCGTGGTGAAGCCGATGCTATTCTCTCAGTCAAAAAGGCCGAAGCCGAAGGAATCAACGAAGTTCTAAGTGCTAAAGCAGCTGGATATGAGCGCCTAATTACCGCCGCTGGTGGCGATAGCAATGCTGCTGCCACTTTACTCATGGTCGAACAATTGGAACCAATTGTCGCCCGACAGGTCGAGGCTATTTCAAATCTGCAAATCGACAAGATTACCGTTTGGGATTCAGGTAGTAGTGGAGACGGAGGTAGTACTGCTAACTTCGTCTCAAGTCTAATCCAAAGCCTTCCACCGGTACACGATGTCGCCAAGATGGCTGGCGTTGAATTGCCGGATTATCTCGGTTCAGTCAAGGAAGATAATAGCGAAGCATGAAATCTCGCCCCATCAGCCGCTAATTGATACCATCAGCCGTGGCACTCATCTATTCCACCGCACCCCTTAAGGGGGTGCGAAATGAAGGTGAACTAGACTTTGCAAAGGTCAAGACTTGAATACCGCCCAACAACGCCCCAATGCTATGCAATCGGATATCGATATCGCAAATGCTGCAACACCACTTCCGATTGAAGAAATCGCATGGAAACAGGGAATCGGAGTCGAAGAATTGATTCCGGTCGGAGATGGCATTGCTAAGATTCGTTGGACTGCTCTTGAAAAGCGCTTTTCTAAACCGCAGGGATTTCTTGTTCTAGTAACCTCGGTCAACCCTACTCCATTCGGCGAAGGAAAAACGGTGACAACCATTGGATTAACCCAAGCAATTAACCGAATTGGCAGAAATGCTGTCTGTACTATTCGTGAACCCAGCATGGGCCCAGTATTCGGAATCAAGGGTGGTGCTGCAGGTGGAGGATATTCACAGGTCATCCCGATGGAAGATATCAACTTGCATTTCACCGGCGACCTACACGCAGTCACTAGCGCTCACAACTTGCTTTCCAACATGCTCGATAATCATCTGAAGCACGGCAATGCGTTAGATATTGACCCAACGCGGATTTCTTGGCCGCGGGTAATCGACCTAAATGATAGAAGTTTACGCCAGGTTGCAATCGGTCTAGGGGGACCCGCCAATGGGATGGCTCGGGAAGATCGCTTCGATATTACTGCAGCCAGCGAAGTGATGGCTATTCTCACCCTGTCCAAGGATTATTCTGACCTTCGTCACCGACTAGGCCAAATCGTTATCGGCCAACGCCGTGATGGATTTCCAGTTAAAGCCGAAGATATCGGTGCCGCAGGAGCGATGGCTCTACTGCTACGCAATGCTTTCCTACCCAATATTGTCCAGACTCTAGAAAATGATACAGCATTCATTCATGGTGGCCCGTTTGCAAATATTGCTCATGGAAATTCTAGTATTATCGCCGACCGTCTAGCCTTAACCACTAGTGATTTTGTCATTACTGAAGCCGGATTCGGTTCAGATATGGGGGCGGAGAAATTCATGCACATTAAGGCACCATTACTTGGACGAGGACCGGATTGTGTTGTCATAAATGTGACTATTCGTTCGATGAAACTACATGGTGGAGCATTCGGTGAACGAGGTGGATATCGTCCAACTCCTGAAGAGATTGCGGCCAAGAATGTTCCCGCTATTCGTGAAGGGGCAAAGAGCAATCTCGACCGTCATATTCGTAACATGATGATGTTTGGAATCCCGGTCATAGTTAGTATCAATCAATTTTCAACCGATACAGAATCAGAACTCGCTGCACTTGAGGATTGTGCCCGTGAATCTGGAGCACGCGCTGTGGTTCGTACCAATGTCCATGCTGAAGGTGGTGCTGGCGGCAAGGATTTAGCTAAATCTGTAGTCGTCGCATGCGAAGAACACTTGGCTGCAGGTCGGCCTTTTACTCCGCTATTTGAGCATGACCAAGATGCTACTGAAAAAGCACTGCGAATCGCCACAAATCTGTATCGTGCTGCAGGATTGAATATTCACGGCAAAGCAAATCGACAATGGAAGCAAATTGAAGATTGGGGCTATTCACACCTCCCAATTTGCATGGCAAAAACTCAGTATTCTTTTTCTCATGACCCCAATTTACTCGGAGCGCCGCAAGGATTTGACTTACCAATTCGTGAATTTAGATTGAATGCAGGAGCTGGTTTCATCGTCGCCGTTCTCGGTGAAATGATGACGATGCCAGGTCTGCCTAAGGTGCCAGCCGCCAACGACATGGACATTGATGCGCGTGGCCATCTAACTGGAATGTTTAGTTGAGGTAGGGGTATGGAAATAAAACAGCGTGAGCATGACCGGTGGCGTTTGCGCATACGTTCAGCCGATGACCTATGGGCACTAGCTCGCTTTTGCCGTAAAGGGCGTCAATTTGGAATGTTTGGAGAACGACGAGACCAAACTACTGGTAGCGTGGAAGGGGGGCGGGCAAAATCTGCTGAGCGCAAGAAAATGTGGATCTTGCTCAATATTGAATCGTGTGAATATCAATCATTCTCGGATAATTTGCGAGTTCATGGAATTATTGAGGAGGCAAATTTCGACAAAGGTAGTCACCATTCTCATATCGTCTCATGTGGTGATGAAGTCGAATTGTTAGCTGCCAATGGCTTTCCTAGTGAGGACCGCCGATTACTGCAAGATGCTGTCGCTGCGGGAGGAAAACCCCGCGTCGCGATAGCGGCAGTTGAAAGTGATGAAGTTACACTTTACGAAGTAGCCAGTCACGGTATTCGTGAAATTCATCAATGGACAATGCGAGGTGGGGGGAAATACACCGGCAAGGCAAATACTGATGTTCGCACTAGTTTTCTCCGTAATCTTGGCAAGGATATTGATTTGCAACTCGCTGACGATGTGCCTGTAGTTTTGGCTGGCCCTGGACTGGCCCGAGACCAACTTCTCGACTTAATGCGTCAAGAGGGGGTAACTCGTCCGGTAACAAGTGTCGCTACCTCAATCGGTGGGCGCTCAGGCGCTAACGAAGTTTTACGCGAAGGTCTTGCCGAGAATACCATGGCAGGACATGCTTTGGTCAAAGAAATCAATCTTCTAGAAAAGGCTTGGCAGCGACTAGGAACTGATGGCGCAATCGCATATGGCGAAACTGACTTGCTAGCCGCGATGCAGCAAGGTGCAATCGAAGTATTGCTCATCACCGCCGATCTATTGCGTGATGAAGAAGCTGTAATCGGCGGTCGCACTTGGCCTGAATGGCTGATTGAGTTAGAGGATATTAGGGGTGAATGGTATCAATGCTCAACCGAACACGATGCAGGCCAGCAATTGGCGGCATTTGGAGGAGCGGTCGCCCTTCTAAGGTTCAAAGTCTAATGGCCTATCCCCGACTTGAGTAGCATGGCTGAAGTCGTAACTATTGGCGAGGCAATGATGCGCTCAGTTGAAAGTCCATATGGAATATTGCAAACTGTCGGCGGATCTGAATTGAATCTATGTGCTGCCCTATCCCAACTAAATCGCTCAAGTAAATGGATTTCTGCACTTGGCGATGACCAATCAGGTCAGAGAATCATCAATGAATCCAAAAGGCTCGGAATTGATACTTCCGCAGTCAGTTTTTCTCCCATCTATCCGACCGGGGAGTATCGAGTAGATTTCGCGGCTAAGCAAGTGACCTATCAACGGGAAAATTCTGCATTTGCTAATTTATCAAGTCTAGATTTAGCCCAAGATTTACGTAATTCTCTTAGAGGATCCAAATGGCTACATCTTACCGGAATCACACCAATGCTTGGAGATTCACCGCGTGGATTATGGTCGAGTGCACTTGCAATGGCAGAACTAGATGGAATCAATATTAGTCTTGATTTCAATCACCGCACCAAACTTGGAGAATGGGATGGGCTGTGGGAAATTGTCGAGCCCCACTTGCGAAAGGTCCACCTCCTCACCCTTTCAGTTACAGACTTGAAAAATATCAATCTTCGTTATTCACTCGCTCCGAATGAAACTCCTATTGAAGAACTTCTAAATTTGGTGCGGCGGAAATGGCTGGTGACCTGGGTAGCATGTAGTGTCAAAGAACAACTATCAGACGGTTCACAACTACGCTGGTCAGCCATTTCTGGACCGAGTGGAGTTGAATCGACAAGGTCCACTCCGCTACCCCAATGCCCGGTCGAAGCATTAGGAGGAGGTGATGCATGGGTAGCGGCACTACTAGATGGGATGATGGCAAATATGCAAATTAGTGATGCGATAATACGTGCTGACCGCTATGCGATATTGGTCCAAACTTGCCCCGGAGATTTATCCACTATTACTGCCGAACAACTCGATGGAGAGTTTACCTCTGCAACCCTAAGCAAATTGGTTGACAACCAGACAATCGCTATTCTGCGCGGTGATGACCCAATAGCAATGCGTCAACGGGCCAAGGAATTAATCAACATGGGATACTCAAATCTCGAAGTTACCCTCGATAGCCGTGATGCATTTCTCGCACTCGCGCAAATAAGAGCTGATTCACCACCCGATATATGCATTGGAGTAGGTACTGTAAGTGACCCAGAAGGGCAACTTCCCAAAGCCAATGCGCTTGGAGCGACCTTCTGTCTCGCACCCAACCACCCTAAAGGTATGATTGAAATTGCCAAGAAGTTGAATATGGTGCCAATAGTGGGGGCAAAAAACATTGTTGAAGTTTCCAAGGCAGTCGAATTAGGAGCCCAAGCGGTCAAATTATTCCATGCTGGAACAGACTGGAATGAAGCAGAATTACGTTCTGTTCAGGATAAATTTCCCGCAACCACAATGGTTCCAGTCGGTGGAATAGGTCCAGATGACCGGCAATATTGGGAAGATTTTGGCTTCATTTTACTCGGTATGGGGGAAAAATTAGCACAACTTTCCACTCGTAGTTGATGATGATATACTCGCAAGTTTACTATTGGAATGAGTATTTTGTGAGATTGATTCTTGCAAAACCTACACGCTTTGCAAGATAAGTTAGAGTGGGCTTGACCAGATTTGAACTGGTGATATTCACCTTGTAAGGGTGACGTCATAACCGCTAGACCACAAGCCCGCCAAACCTTCGTGGGGGGATTTGGTTTAATACCGCAACGGTTGGCTCTTGAGGGTCAAAACTCAAAACCCTTAGCGACACGCGTATTGTTGATGGAAGAACCGACCGCGGTCCTCGCCACCCGTCTTTCACGTCGTCTAATCAAAGGTGGTTATACCGTTGCAGTCGCCGAATCGTGCACTGGCGGCCTCCTTGCAAGCACACTAACCGATCTCAGTGGGGCCAGCAAATGGTTCTCCCATGGTTGGGTAACTTACTCAAATGAGTCCAAAGCCAGTGAATTGGGTATCCCTCTTGACCTAATCGAAAAACATGGGGCTGTAAGCACTACCATCGCCGCGGCCATGGCTGAAGGAGCCCGCTTAGCATCGGGTGCTGACTTAGCAATCTCAGTCACAGGTATCGCAGGACCTCGTGCTGATGATTCAGATAAGGAAGTGGGGACTGTACACGTTGGAGTCTCGACCGCCGATGGCCGCCGTGTAAAGCAGGCATTATTCGGTGGCACAAGGGCTGAAAACAAAGATGCCTTTGTTACATTTGCATTACTTACAGCGATAAAGCAGTGGGATAAATTACGTGACCGAGACACAAAGGCGGATGATGAAAAACGCAAACAGGATGCAATTGAGTTAGAAGACAAGATTCACCGAGCCCGTGAGAAGGCTGTCAAAGATGCCATGGCTGCGACTAGAGGTCCTTGGCAAGGAGATGTTTGGTCAGCATCAGATGATGATTCAGCGGTCGGCGACGAAGTTGAGTGGAGTGAAGACGGTAGTCCTGCTCCAATTGAGCAAGAATAAGTCGCATCATAAACAGTCGTCACCTTCAAGGACGGTCGCACTAAGACACCTGCTATGGTCGAAGAGAAGTGGCCGGCAGTATTCGCCGAGTGCATGAGTCTAGGCCTGTTGGTCGGCAAAGAAATCAAGCAGAAACTACTCGATTTGGATGACCCATTGGCTGTATTATCTCACGCCCCACATATTGGAATCTCCAAGGGCACTCTTGATGCAGCGAAACTCGATGCCCTAGTAAAACAACACAACAGTTCCGGCTCAGAAACAACACCCATGGAATCAACATCTCAAACCTCACATATTTCGCCAACTCCTTCGCCACAGGCTCCGAAAGAATCTAGCAAGCCCATTGGGCGCATTATTGCCCCAATTAACCCCCCCGAACCTGTAGCACCAATTCGACTACATGGCCTACCCGATTATGACATCAATGATTTCCCAGTAAATGCAACTGATGTAGATAATGACATCAAAGTTCATTTTGATATTACCGGAAATAGTATCACTGAAGGAAAAATGCACGACATTAGTTCTCTCTTCAACAGCCGGCTTGAGAGGATTAGGCGAATGATAATTGCCGGCCGATTACCCTCTCGGTGCAGTGAAATTGGCAAACTTCAAGCTAATCGACGTTCATATACTGGCTTTGAAAACCTCGCTTGCGCCATCGGCCTTATCAACGAGCCGCGCAATACGAAAAATGGCCACCTAATCTTTGAACTTGAAGATGAAAGTGGAGCAATGACCTGCTTGGTACGCAAAAGTGAGGATGACCCTAATCCCTACATTCAGCATGGATTAATGCCCGATGATGTGGTCGGTGTCTCGGGTACTTTCAGCCAATCCGGTGATTTGTTTTATGTCGATGATTTACACTTCCCACCATTATTGAGGCGCCAAAAAACCAGCGCTACTGAGGCTGCGGTAAGTGTTGCATTCTTATCCGATATTCACGTTGGTAGCAAGACCTTCTTGACTGCACAATGGCACAAAATGGTGCAGTGGTTCCATACAGATCCTTTGGCTCGAACCATCAAATATCTCATCCTCTCTGGTGACTGCGTCGATGGAGTGGGAATATATCCCAATCAAGACAAAGAATTGGCAATCCCTGACCTATTCGACCAATACGATGAATTCGCTCGCCTACTGCACCTATTGCCTGATTGGGTTGAGTGCATCATGTTGCCTGGTAATCACGATGCAGTACGACCGGCTGAACCGCAACCCGCCCTTGAAGCAGAAATTCAGCAAGCCTACAATACTACGACCTTTGTTGGCAATCCCTGTGATTTTTCCTTGCATGGAGTCCGCCTTCTATCCTATCACGGCAAGAGCATCGACGACTATGTGGCGGGGATGCGCAATGTCACCTATTCCAATCCGGTTCAAGCGATGCGGGAGATGATGACAAGACGTCATCTCGCCCCTCAATGGGGTGGAAAGACCCCTCTTTCTCCTGAGCCTGAGGATAATCTAGTCATTACTACTATTCCCGATATTTTTGTCACCGGCCACGTGCATGGACACGCTTGCACTGATTTCAAAGGTACAACATTGGTGTGTTCCTCAACTTGGCAGGACCAAACTTCATACCAAAAAATGCTAGGATTTCAGCCTAAACCATGCATCCTAACAGTAGTTAATCTAGGAACCCACAAAACCGCTTCAATTCCGTTCGCTTGAGAAAAGTAGGGGCGAATATTTGTCATTATTCTAGATTTGTTTTGTAATAACGACTTAAACCAAATCATCTGCAAATAATCACAATTATGAAGTCACGGCCAAATGATGAAACTTCTTGCTGGGAAACTCTGCTCTTCCACGTACTCTCGATTGACAATAATGGTCGAGTTTCACACATCGGTTTCACGGGCAACTCGCCAAAATGCAGTCACTACTAATATCGCAATCACCAGCAATACCACCTGCATTAGCGGATCGGAGACAATGACGCTTAGGCTTGATGATGTTTCTTCGCCCTCATTTAGGTTTGCGCAATCGCTGCCATTAGGGCAATCCTCGGATGTAGGCAATCCATCGGTAATTATCACTTCAATGCTTGAAGTATTGCTATTTCCAGCAGCATCTTTGGCAGTCAAAGTGACAATATTCGTTCCATTTGGCAGGGTGATAATAAATTCATGTGATTTGGAAAGTGCGATTGTATCGCCTTCTTTCTCACCACCATCCCAAGTCAAATGCTCAGTCGTCGCCTCAGAAGTAAACCATGAGACTCGTACCTGCCCAGCACCCAATATCTCGGCCGCAAAGTTGAGGATTTCCGGGGCAGTAATATCGGCGATAGCAGAGGTAGTCAATTCAATATTGGCCGCTGTAACTCCTTGGATATTTATTGTGACCAAATAGGAGGTGTTGGTTAGCAATCCGGTCAAAGTTAAACCATGTGAGGTCGAGTTTTGGCTAAAAACTTGAGAACTATTTGCTGAATCGTTAAGCGGATGATAAGTTATTTCCGATACTGCACTTTGGGTGGTCGACCAAGTAACTACTGCAGTAGTTCCGGTCACAACACCCACGCTTAAACCAAATATTTGCTGCGGCACTTCAGGGATTTCAATTCCCTGTAACTGGGCAAATGAATGGCTCGAAGTGCTATATCCGGCCAGCATTTGTGCTTGGTCGGATTCGGGATCCAATAACATATCCAGTATATTTGGGTCGTAGTCTATGCCATCATCAGCAGCATTATCGCCACCACCAAGAACCCAAGTTCCTGCCGTTGCATCAACTTCACGCCATTTTCCGGGGCCAAAACCATCTTGGCTTCCAACGACTATAATGTAGCCATAATCTTGTGGTGATGCGCCAATCAAATTCTTTGATACGGTCATAGTTATCTTCTTGGAAGCAGTTTCAGCTGTGACTTCAATTCCCTTGGCTGTGGTCTCCCCGGTATCAGCGAGCACGGCTTTGACTGCTCCAGGTTCTCCGGTTGCAGAAAGTGCAACTTCCCAAGCCCAGTCAGGATGGGCTTCAGCGTTTGCTCCTTCGAGCATGGCGATATTTCCAGAGCCGCTTATGCGGTCTTTATCAACATAAACCTGCACGATTTGGTGGCTGAATCCATTGCTCATCCCCCAGATATTTGTCATCTGAGACATGGTGAATTCGAAACGAACATTCCATGATGATTGCATCATTTTCACATTTGTTAAATCAAAGAGTCCATGCCCTGGAGCAAAATCCCCAGAGTTGGCATAGACCACGTCGCCAGATCCATTCTCATCACCTGTGGGGTCGGACATATCTAACATCTCAATCCACGATTCAAGGTCAGGAAGTTGGACTTCGGCTGGGGCAGGGGGAGCCATTTCCAAGTCTATTCCATCACCATAAGCGGTGGAATTAGCCAAACTCGTCACCACTTTAATTCGAGTTGTATACCGTGGTGCCAAACCTAATTCAGCCCAGGGAATCTGTAACTCAATTACTTCTGCAGCAGCGGCGGTTCCTAGTGCACTAGGGACGCTGCCAACCCACGATTCTTTATCCCCTATCTTGCCTTGTGCTGTAAATAATATCCACGAACATCGCCCATCACTACGCAGGTCGTCAAGGTTAAGTGAGACCATACTCTTTGATGGGAAACCGAGTATTTGGTTGCCGAAATAAGTGCGATAATTTGTTTCGACTTCATTGAAATTGATGGCGTTTGGTTGCATAAAATAGACCGAAAGATCTGGGGTTTGTCCGGTTGTGTTGATGAGGTTGTTAATTTCGCTCATATCTACTCGCAAGTACACATTGCTGGCATCATAGCCAAAATGAAACGAGGTGATATCCAATACATCCCCATTATTTGGAGCCGAATATTTTGCCGCCCCATCCCACTCACCGGCCAATGCGACACCGTCAATCAGTGGCTCGACAATTCCCGAATAGGGTACAGTAGGCAATGCCGCACTGGTCCATAAATCTTGTAAATAGGGCGGTAATTCTAATTCAATAGCGCGGTAAATATTGGCTAAATGTACTTTGAAAAGAGTATCCCACAATTCATCATAGCCACTGTCTTGGTCAAGACCATACCACCAAAACCAATCACTACCTTCAGCGATGTAAAGGGATTCCCAAGCATTGGCCAATCCCGCGTGTTGAGGATTATCTTGCTCAAATTCAACCAGCGACTTTCTCGCTTCGACCAATCTTTGCCAACCAAGGCTCTCCTCAGCCTCACCAGCCCAAGTCGAAAGCGTGCCGTCAATCCACGAACCGGTAGAGATTGTACCTATGCGCGGCAAGGTTGTATTCTTGGCCAAAAATTCGCTTGGTGTTGTAGTTTTGATACTTGGGTGTAAGGCAAGGCGAGAGAACCATTCATCGGTGAATGGTCGAGCATTGTCGTGGTGCTGAAACTCTGACATGAACATCCAGTTCTCACCATCTAAAGCTACAGTTAGCATATACTCGCTCGGGTCTAATCCATCAGCCTTCAATTCATTTCTAATCCCATCAACATAGGAAATAAAATCGCTAACTGCTGCTTCAGGACTCATCACTCCATACTCAAAGGCGATACGGTCACTGATGACTCGGTCTCGGAAAATAGTCGCTACTTCACCACCGTCAACTCCAGTAGCAATCCAAGGTGTTGCAAGATTACTGGCTATACTCGTATCAACATAATTTCCGGATAAATCGGTCGAGCCCGCAAGATTGACTTCATCAGTGACCATCCATTGAATCCCAACATCACTTACCGGCTCAACCATTGCTGGACTAACTGATTGCTCACTCGGCCACATACCTGTAGGGCGGAAGCCCAACTCATCCTCAAACAGATTCATTCCGTTGACAAGATGATTTTGAGTGTCCTCTGGCCACGAATCTTTTTGCACTTCAATACCGTCTTCAAAAGTCCAACCATCCATCATCAACAATGGCATTATTGGATGATAATAAGGCGTGGTTGTTAATTCAACTTGACCACGGGCAGCCAATTGTGAATACATCGGTAGAACATTAGCCATGTGACTATATTGAGCGTCGAGAACGTAAGTCAGGTCACTTACTGAATAGCCTCCATTCTGGGCAAAAAGCGCCTGTAAACCAGTATCTCCATGTGCGGGCCGACTATCTCCAATTGAGTCATCCAAATCTTGGTAATCGCCGAGAACATAATCAGGAGAGAATTGATAGAGATACCATAGAACTTGCAGGTCAAGAAATTCCTGCGGGTCAAGCAATTCATCATTCATGATTGTAGCCGGTTTTAGATTATGTAAAGTCAAGTCATAGATTTCGGCATATCTTTGACTCGAGGGATACAACCATGATAATTTGCTATCGTCGGATGAAACATTGTAAATCCATCCAGAATTCCAAAAGGATTGGAATTGCATAGTATGCAATTCTAAGGCGGTAGCGTTTGGATAACCGGACAAACTTCCATTTTCATCTACAGGCCAATCGCGACGAGCAAATTCACTGTGAACATCGAGGGCTGAATTAGTATGGTAATCAACCAATTGCTCTATGAATGAGGGAACTAAATTGTAGGTAATCTTAGTCTCGGGATATTTGGACAATATTCCCGGTGAATCGACATATTCAGTCATGGCGTGAACCCGTACCCATGGCATCTCGTACATCCCGCTCAATTTATTCTTGTAATATGGCTGATGTTGATGGAATACTATTGCTAAATTGAGAGCATCATCTAACTTGTCTACGCTACCAGAAAAATCTTGTGCTAAACATGTGTATGCCGGAGTCTGTTCAATGGTTCGATCTGCAACCACATAGCCGAATGTGAAGGTCTCAGCACCATCGTTGGAAGCAGGATTTTCAGGTGGGAATGATATCCATACATTTCCATCTTCCTGCCATTGTGCCCAAGCAAGGAAGGCGAAACTGGTAGGCGAACCGATGTTAGCCCACGGAATTGCAATCTCTGTGTTTTGATTACCTGACCAGCCTACATATGATGACACTCCGGTTTGATCTGCATCAACCCATTCCGCACCATCGTAGGTCTGCAATGAATAATAGGATGAATCCTCAAGAATGAAAGCAAAATCGGCTGAAAATGGTAGTGTGTGAACCGAATTCCAATCCTTTGACAGCGGACTGCCACCACTTGTGGTGTTTAGATAAACAAAGAAATCTGCCCCCTCACTAGTACTTGACCAATCAGTCCCGCTCCACGCAATAAACAGGAATGTTTCATCCCAAGTTATCCTAAATGATGGTACAGAATGAGAGGAGGTGTCGATTAGGGTGTCCGAATCCCATTCAGATATATCACCATCAATGGTAATGTTGTCAGGTGTGGCAGCGTAAACTCCGCTCCAAGGCATAATCAGTAGCACTGAAAGAACCATGAATACGCCGCAGTGCTCGGACATATGAGGTCTAAGTCCGGTTTCGCTATTAGTGATTCTCTGACTTGCGAGGAGGGGTAAGTTGAATCCCCTTCTCGGCCGCCACGATAATATGCGCAAGAGTGGCCTCCTTTGCCATTTAACTTCCCTGCCTAATGACAAGGCAAGGGGAGGATTAGGTCAGCATGCCATGCGCTTTCTCGACCTATTGCAGAGTGCAGGACAATCGGCGTGGCAGATGTTGCCAATCCACCCCCCCGACCAATACGATTCGCCCTATGCTAGCACATCTGCCTTCGCTGGAGATATTACTCTACTCGACAAAGAAATCGCAACTAGGGTTTTTGCTCATGGCGGGTTGATGGAATTTCGTCTTCAAAATCCTTGGGTACATGATTGGGCACTATATCAAATCGCCAAGCAACTCAATGATTGGGCTCCTTGGTCGCAGTGGGATGAGCCATTAAGAAACCGTAAACGTGCCGCCTTGGAATCGTTGAAGGCCGAAAATATTCACGATTATTGGCGGCATATAGGCGAGCAGTTGGCCTTTGCCAAACAGTGGGATGAATTGCGTGCTGCTGCTGAAGAAAGAGACATTGAATTGATTGGCGACATTCCTTTTTTCATCGCCTATGATAGCGCCGACGTATGGGCCAATCAGAACCTCTTCCAACTCAATGAAGATGGAGAGCCAACACATGTATCTGGAGTGCCACCCGATGCATTCAGTGACCAGGGTCAATTTTGGGGTACACCACTTTACAATTGGAATGCCCATCAGAGTGAAGGTTTCGCTTGGTGGCGGGCTAGAATCGCAACTTCTCTTGGCCGTTTTCATCGCCTGCGAATCGATCACTTCCGCGCTATTCACGACTATTGGTCGATTCCTGCTTCGTCTGAAAGTGCTGCTGATGGTGCATGGGTCGCAGGTCCGCGCGATGAATTGCTAGATGCACTGAAGGATGTCGCGGGTGAAGGACGCCTCATCGCTGAAGACCTCGGCATCATCCCACCAGAGGTTATTGAATTACGGCAACGGCATGAAATGCAAGGAATGGCAGTTTTACAATTCGCTTTTGATGGTAATAGTGACAACCCTCACCTACCTACTAATATTGCTGAAGATGTGATTTGCTATAGTGGAACTCACGATAACAACACAACAGTCGGTTGGTTTTCTAATCTCAATCAAGAGGGTCGTGATCAAGTTGCTAACACCCTTGATGATGAAATCATCATCGATAAGAATGACCGCCCAATCCACCGTCGTCTAATGCGCTCAGCCCTTTTTAGTCGTGCCCAAACTACGATTATACCCTTGCAAGATGTGATGGGGTTAGAATCATCAGCGCGCATGAATACACCCGGTAGTAAAATCGGCAACTGGCTGTGGCAATTTGAATGGGATGATATTGAACCAAGTGATTTTTCTTGGCTCGCCAACAAAACCATTGAGAGTGGTCGGAGTATTATCAATGAGCCAAAAGATTCCAAGAGTGGGACGAATATAATCGCCTATTTCAGTGCTGAAATAGGATTGCGTAGTGACCTACCTACCTATTCAGGTGGCCTAGGAGTTCTAGCCGGCGACCATATCAAAGCCGCCGCCGACAAGGGGCTCAATTTTATCGCTGTCACCTTACTATACCGCCACGGTTACGGACGCCAACACCTCGATGAAAAAGGCAAACAAACCGAAACCTTTCCCGCTTTTGACCCACGCACTATTCTCGACGATACCGGCGTCGACATCGCCATTCCACTCGACGGAAAATCTCTGATTAGTAGAATTTGGAAATATACCATAAAGTCGGAATTCGGTAACGAAATCGACGTCTTATTTCTCGACACCATGCATCCGGATAATGACTCCATTCATTCCTCGTTAGGTGAGCGCCTCTATGGAGGAGGTGATGAAACACGTATTCGCCAAGAATATTTGCTCGGCGTCGGTGGTGTAAGGGCTCTGAAGGCTCTCGGACGGTGGCCCTTGCAGGGAATTCACATGAATGAAGGCCATTGTGCCTTCGCAGCACTGGAAATGTTGTCTCAAGGTTGGAGTCGTGAGGAATTATCTCAGCGCAGTCTATTCACCACCCACACTCCAGTTCCAGCAGGACACGACTACTTTGCATGGGAAGATGTTGAAGCGATATTAGGCGAATTATTACCAATTGAGGTGCGGAATTATTTGGGTGGTAATGCCTGTTCAATGTCACATTTAGCAGCCTATTTCGCTGGTCAAGTAAACGCAGTATCCATACTAAATGCACAAGTTGCAGCAGGAATGTTTCCTGAATACCAAGTTCATCCCATAACCAATGGCGTGCACCACCTAACTTGGGTTGGTCCACCTATGCAGGAATTATTTGACGTTCATCTACCAGAATGGAGAAAAGATCCTGCTAAATTAGTAGACAACCATCTAGCACCGGATGATGCCTTAATGGCGGCGAGGAATACCTCCCGTTCAATATTACACGACTTGGTCAAAGTCTGCACCGGTGTCGAATTTGAGTCAAATGCACTAACCATAGGATTTGCTCGCCGCTTTGCCACCTACAAGCGTGCAGACTTAGTATTTCGCAACCTCAAAAGATTAGAGCGTATTGGAGCCGGTAAAATCCAATTTGTATTCGCAGGAAAGGCTCATCCTCGGGATGAGGGTGGTAAGCAATTGATCAGCAATGTCTTTGAGGCTGCAACTGAATTGCAAGGCAAGATTCCAGTTGCTTTCTTGGAAGATTACTCGATGGAAACCGGTCGTGTGATGACCAATGGTGTCGATATTTGGCTCAATAATCCGGTCCGACCAATGGAAGCTAGTGGTACCAGCGGAATGAAGGCAAGTATGAGTGGAGTGCCTAACTGCTCAATCCTCGACGGATGGTGGCCAGAGGCTTGTGCCCACGGAATCAATGGCTGGGCGATTGGCAATGATGAGATGGATAGAGATGATGAGCGCGATGGTGAAGCAATCCTCGATGTGTTAGAGCATGAAGTAATTCCATTATGGGAGGCCGGAGCGGAAAAATGGTTGCCCATTGTGCGCGGGGCAATTACCGCTGGTTCGAAATTTAGTGCAGCACGAATGCTCGATGATTATGGCGAATTTTATACCCGATTCGGTAAGGAATAACCGCCATTATTCTTTGGACCGGTGAATACCTACTTGTATTATCAGTAGACCAAGAATTATTAACAATATGGCTCTCACTACGGTGATTTGACTACTGCTAGAATTCGGCTCGTCAACCTCAGTTTGGTCTCCATTCCCACCATCCTCAGTGTTGTTTATGTCAGTCCCGTTAGTATTACCGCTACCATTTCCCACATCTGGGCCAGTATCTGAACTATTAGTCATATTCTGGGTAGAGTTGCCATCCAGCGGAGAAGTTGAATTATTTGTACCATTATCACTATTGTTATTGGTCGAATTATTGTCCTCGTCAGTTTCACTTCCCTCCCCAATAGAGGTGTTCAAGGCGAAGATGGCTACTTGATTGGCCGCTATTGTTACAAGGTCATTTTGCCATTGACCTTGACCAAAACGCAAGTCATATGAGTTGTTAGCGCCCGCGGGGCAAGCAAATTCCACTACCTCATCGCCACGATTCAGCACCACTAATGCCGAGACATTAGTACCACCACGTTCTATCGCCAAAGTGTCTGCAGCAGAATATATCGTCGAATAATTACCATATTGAAGCACCTTCAGGTCGGCGCGCAATCGACCTAATGCGCTTACATTTTCAGCCAATGAAGACTCTCTGTCATTCCATTGCGACATATTGCGATACATGTGGCGGTTATCGGGGTCAGCACCCCCATATTCTCCATATTCATCACCCATGTAAATCATCGGCACATTGGGAGAGGTCAGCAGCCAGGTAAACGCTTGCAACGCTGCCGAGTAAGGTTCGTCAATTCCAGGTTGTCCCGGTAGCCCTTGCTCAGACCACTGATTCCACTCATCCGCAGTACCCGAGTCGGCTCGGCTAATGAATCGTGGAGAGTCATGGCTACCAATGAAATTGACCATAAGTGCATCATCAACATATTGGTCATTACTGCGGTTGGTCCAATAATCGAGATGTTGGTAATCCATTTGCCCGGTTGTAAACACATTGTCAATTACCGCATGATAGAGTACGAAATCGGCTTGCCCATCCAGTCCCCCTTCACTCATGTAGCGATTTATCATCTCGTATTGACCGAGATTATCACTCAATTCATGGCCCGACCACCCCATAGCAGTCTCACCTTTGAGATAGTAGTCCAAGCCGCCAGATTCAAACCTCTCACTAACTCGACTAGCAAAATTGTAAATTGCAAGATCATCAACATGTTTCACCGCATCAATGCGAGCACCATCAAGGTCGAAGCGCTCTAACCACCACAGACCATCCGCAATCATCTGTTCGCTAGCATTGCGGTTGGTCCAATCGAGATCAGGCATGTAATTTCTAAATAAGCAATCGAGGCGATGCTCAGTCCAATCACAATCTGTGCTTCCACATAGGCATCCTTGATTGAACCAGTCCGGGTTTTCGGAATAGTATGGGTGGTCCTCATGCACATGATTCACTACAAAATCCATCATCACGCGTATTCCATTTTCATGGGCAGCATCCACCATCTCTTCCAATTCGGCCTCAGTTCCCAAACGCTCATCTACAGAACGCGGTGCAATTGGCCAATAGCCGTGATAAGAACTTACTTCATGAGTTCCATCTCCGGCCATTTCACTACCTTGCGCTGCACTATTGAAAGGGGTGAGCCAAAGGGCATTTACTCCAAGATTGGAGAAATAACCCGACTCAATCATTTCTGTGACTCCGGCAAAATCACCGCCTTGCCATTCTGCTCCATCGGCGGTTGATTGAGCATTTGCACCATCATTACTGGAGTTTCCATTGACGAATCGGTCGGTCATAACCATGTAGATAAGCGCTTGTTGCCATTCAAAATCAGCCGATTCTCCTAGCCAAAAAGGGATTAGGATATCCTCGGCATGATACCCATCATCATCGACTCCATTGACGTGAAATGTGTGCTTCCCATCAGGCAAAACACTGAGGTTGATATCCCATGCTTCAGTTGTCTGGTTGAAAGTGGTAACTCCAGGGTAGAAGCCACTCTTCAAAATTGGCCCCCCTGTTAATAGCGTTGAGCCATCAGAGCCTGAGTGCAATAGTATTCGTGCCGGTAAGCCAGTGACTGAATCAAGCTCTAATGAGAAGGTTGAGCGAGTGTGGTTATTCACTCGGGCAAGGGAATTTTCCATTCCATCGCAATATATGCGCTCAGGATTGTGGACATCAAAGATATAATCGGTGCCATCCAAAATGATCTTGTAGCAATATATTCCTTCGTCCAACTCCAACTCAACCGACCAGATTCCGGTAGACGAGTTCAAAGACATCTCTGCTGGAATCTCCCAATTCCATTCCCCAACGAGGCTGACATTGTTCGGGATCTCATCACCAACCGGCGGTTGCCAAGAAAATTCAGTCATCGTGCTGCGAACACGTAAAGGAGCACTGACACCCTCGCCATCAGACGATGCAATAGGTTGAACATGAATGACCATCCAAGTCTGGAAGACGAGCAGTATTACCAATAGCATTGATTTCTGCCGACTATACATGAATTCACCTCACTTGCTGGAAAAAATCTCAGTTGCTGTCGAAACAATTTCGTCGATATGCTTGCACAAGAAACCTCGGACGAAATCGTTCGCTGGTTGGTTATAGGCCTCTAGTGGTGGGGCAAGTTGCTGCAATTCACCATCGTTCAAGATGGCGATTCTGTCGGCCAAGGTCATTGCCTCAATTTGGTCGTGGGTAACGTAAACCGTAGTAGTTCCCAATTCATCGTGTAGACGACGCAACTCAATGCGCATTTGATTACGCAATTCTGCATCGAGATTTGAAAGCGGCTCATCCATCAGTAATACCTTCGGCCTTCGAATTAACGCTCGCCCTAATGCCACCCTTTGGCGTTGACCACCAGAGAGTTCCTTAGGTCGCTTGCTGAGTAATTCACTAATTCCCAATAAATCACCGGTCTCTTTCAATCTAGTCTCGATTTCATCACTAGATAATCGCTCATCCCCTTTCAGCATCCGTAATCCAAAAGTTAGATTTTCCTCTACGGTCATGTGTGGATACAACGCATAAGACTGGAAAACCATGCCAATGTCACGTGCTTTGGGTGGTAAATCGTTGACCCTTGCTCCATCAATCCGGATCTCGCCGCCACTGATGTCCTCAAGCCCAGCCAACATTCGTAATGTGGTCGATTTACCACAACCGGAAGGTCCCACTAATACTAGAAATTCGCCAGATTTGACCTCAATATTTAGCCCTTTTACCGCGGTCGTACCATCGGGATATGTCTTTACTGCTTCAACAAAACTTACACTGCTCATTTTTTCCACTCTCAACCTTTTACGCTTCCCGCCGTCAATCCCTCAATGAGGAATTTCTGGAAGACGATGAATAGCAATACTACGGGAATTGCAACCAATAAAGACATAGCAGCAAAATCACCCCAAGCCGAATTAGTTTCAGAAATATACGAGGCTAGCCCAACGGGTAAAGTGAACATTTCATCGCTGGTATTGAAGGTTAGGGCTAGGAGAAATTCATTCCAAGCAGCGAGGAATGAAAATAGTGCTGTAACTGCAATTGCGGGGAGACTTAGAGGTAAAATTATCCTGTAAAACACCCCAAACTGACTACAACCATCCAATAATGCGGCCTCTTCCAACTCTTTAGGCACAGTATCAAAGAAACCCTTTAACATCCAAACACACAGCGGTAAGGCAGTAACAGAATATGCGAGAATCAGCCCTAGAGCCGAGTTCAGTAGACCGAGTGATTTCATCACCATGAAATATGGAACCAAGATGATAATGCCTGGAAACATCTGCACCAATAAAAATGCAAACATCATCGCACCACGACCTTTGAAGCGGAAGCGAGAGAAGGCATAGCCGGCTGGAATTGCTAGACATAACCCCAGTAGAGTGGTGCCGATACTAACGATGATTGAGTTGCGGGCCCAGATCCAAAAATCATCTCCGCCCAAAATATTAGCGAAATGCTCGCCGGTTGGGGCGGCAAACATCTCGCCTCCAAACAGGCTATTTCCGCTTGAAGTTGCAACATCAATAATCCATAAAACTGGAACGATAACGACAATGAGGATATGAGCCAATACTGCATGTTTGAGAGCTGATTTCCAACGCGGCAATAAACGCTTATTGCGCACTAATCCGGATTCGGCTTCATCTTGCGACAGTTTCTGTTTAGCCCAACGTGAAACCACAGGTGATGAGGCCGAATAGAGGCACAATGCCGAAGGAAAAATCAGTAACATCACCGCCCAAATATCCACTAGCAAGTATTCTGGGCTGCGTAGTGCAAGGCCTAGCACACCCACGGACATTCCCACTCCACTAACAAGTAATGAGATATCTCGGCGTCTCAATCTTCCTTCCACAGAATGGTTAGATACGGCCCAAATCATCACCAATAAACAGATGATTCCAAGGCCATGAAGCCACAATGATTCAACGTCTTGGCGCAAATAATCTACCGCCATAACAAAGGCCAAAAATGAACTCGACAACATTGCTGCACCGCGTACAATGCTCAACTCTAGAGGAACAAACCAACGTACTGCAATGCTTTCGGAATTACTCACACTACCGACTCCGTTGCATTGGTCTTGCGCATATAGACATAAGAGAACCATAACAGCATCAAGAAAATCACTACCGACCAAGCCGCTGCCACACCATACAATCCTCTTCTAAATGCGACATCATAGACGTAGGTCACCAAAATGTCTGTCGAACCAGGCTGACCAAACCAAAGATTTGGGCCACCATCTGTCATTAGATAAATCACGTTAAACATATTGAATGTCCAGATAAATCCGAGCAAAGAAACCGGTACAATCGCCGGTTTTAACATCGGTAAAGTAAGATGTCTGAACTGAGAAATGGCTGATACTCCGTCCACTTCAGCCGCCTCATAGATATCACGAGGTATAGTCTGAAGTGCACCTGAAATCGTCATCATCATGAAAGGGAAACCGAGCCAAATATTAACCAAAATTACAGCCGCTGCCGCGGTTGCTGGCAGACCCAAGATATCGATTTCAGTACCCAGTAACCCATTCAGCAATCCGTCATTTTGGAAAATCCCACGCCATACCAAGACGGAAATGTATGAAGGAATCGCCCACGGCAAGAGGAGGATCGTTCGGTACGCAACCTTGCCTCTTATCTTGCCCTGCAAAGCCATAGCTAAAGCCAAGCCAATTCCGATGTGGGCGCTAACGTTGACCACTGTCCAAAGCAGTGTGAATCCAAGAACTCGGATGAATCCGGCGCTGGTAAATACTGTGAGATAATTATCCAAACCATTGAACGACTCCTCGCCTAACGCCCCTTGATTAGCATCGGTAAATGATAATACGATGCCATATCCAACCGGATAAAATGTCAACAATGCCAACGCCATTAAGGCTGGAGCGACATAAAACATCGCCGAGCGACCTTGGGCACTGCGTTCTTTCCAACCAATAAACGAAAGCAGAATGATCAATGATAATGCAATACTCCCGATTGCAAACCATACTGGACTTGAATCAGAACTTGGAGGCAATTCATCTACTGCCGAAGAGGTGACTGCAACAGTTTCACTCAACTCACCGTGAGCCCATTGCCAATCAATTGGAATTACCGCCACAAATATCTCTTCGCCAGCCGGCATTCCTGTTAATGTGCATTGGATTTCATCAACACCCACGGGTACAACCGCACTGCCATTGACTGATCGATGGACTGCATTCCACTCACCTGTTCCGCTTCGACTGATACAATCATCATACCATTCACCGGCGGCTGGTTGAGACAAATCTTCAGTCGCACCTGTCCAAATGATAGAATGCAATTCGGCTTGATCTGAAACATTGAAATCTGACGCCGCAAACATCACTTGGAATCCGTCACCATCTTGGGATGGGCTTTGTAGATGCCAAGTCAAATTCACCTGACGGTATCCAGCATTGCCATCGGCGCTGATTTGTTCAACTGGGGCCGCCCCAACCTCATTCGCAGCAAGGGAAAGAGTCAGCACCAATGATAGACACCAGAATGGAAGCAACAGGCAATGTCTCATCCATTCACCTCTTCTAACAATTGCTGGTTTGCTTGATTCAACGCATCTTCAGCGCTCAATTGTTCGGCATATACATTTTCGATTGCTGCTGAAAGGGGGTCCCACACCATTCCCATCGTCTGGCTGGTAGGGGCTGGGAAACCATATTCGGCTTGCTCTAGGAAGCCCGTCAGTACGACATCATCCCGAACTTGTTGGTCATTTTGCACATTGAAAGCGGTGGGCATTGTCCAAGTTTCTAGTGCAAAACGCTTCTGCACCGATTCACTAGAAAGCCACATTGCAAGTTCTACCGCAGCCTCTTTGTGCTGGCTTTGTTTACTCACTGACCATCCTTTGTAGGTAACCATCGGAGAAATTCTTTCACCACTAGAATTAACCAAAGGCAATGGTGCTTGACCGACATTAATACGAGCTTGAGTATAAGTTGCCCAATTCCAAGGTCCGTCGATTATCATCGCGGCTTGACGCTCACGAAACTGGGCCTTCATGGCATCAATACTGGTACCAGTAGGAACCACTCCCCCGTGAGACTCATCTAAGGAAATCCATGCTGAAAGCCCCTCTGCCGAACCATTTGAGTTTAGCGTAGGTAGTCCGTTTTGGTCAAATAATTCACCACCCCAACCGCGCTGCATCGCCAACCAGCGATATGGGTCTTTGACAGGAACCGAAAGTCCTACTTGCTTTCCGTGAGTCAATTGATCTGCCTTTTCCAACAATTCTTCCCACGTAGTATTGCTATCGGGTAGAGCGATGTCTTCGGCGGCAAAAATATCTGCATTGTAAATTAAACTAACACAATCAAGGCTAGCCGGTAATGCATACAACTCATCCCCAATCCGCATAGAAGAAAGTGCTTGTGCATCATATACCGCTCGGTCGCTTGGGGTAAGATGTGGTCTTAGGTCCTCAAGTAGAGGATAACCATTTACCCGCATTGCTCCAATTTGCCCCAACTGGTCACTGGCAAAACGCATCAAATCTGGAGCCTCTCCACCCTGTGCAGCCACTCGAAAAGAATCTGTAGCCTGCATAAATGGGCGATTTGATACATCGACAACAATATTTGGATGCTCATTTTCAAACAATTCCACTGCATCGAGAAAAACCTCATCTTCAAGTGAATCTGCCTCGAAGGTAGACCAAACTACCAAAGTGATTGTACCCCCATCTACACTTGAAACTGAGTCACGCGCACTAACTCCATCTCCACCAATGCAACCTGACAACACTAGCATAAACACTAGAAGCATAGAAAGGAAAGGCCTAATCGACATAAATCACAACTCACCTTCTGGAAATTCTTCACCTTGAAATAATTCCGGCCAAATCGCTCGCAAGTCCTTGTCATTGATTATTGGTACACCGGCAGAGGTGAACATATCGATACTACGCTGGCGTGAGGGATTGAAGCCGATAAATTTGCTACCGTCAATACGCATCGATAAATCAATATCACTATCGCCAACAGAGATTACTTCGTTTGCAGTAAAGCCATTTTGTTCCAATAATTTGGCAATCACCAAATCCTTCCTTGAACCACTAACCCTCGCAATACCTTCGTCACCAAGCCAACCATCGTCATCAAATTCGAAGCCATTGGCAATCCAGTCATCCGCACTAAGCATTGCTGCAATCGACGAGACGAATACATCTACTCCAGCTGAAACTATCGCCACATAGATTCCTCTTTCCTTAAGGGCCTCGACAACTGCTCTGGCTCCACTCATCAATTTCACCCCTGCAAAGGCACGAAATATTTCATCGCGATGGATACGTGGTGAAACTGCTTTCCACAATTTAATATCGATACGCATGAATTCTTGATCATCGATTTCACCGCGTAAGAAGGCAGCAAAGGCCTCATCGCTATTGGTGCCAAAATGGTCGTGCAATGTACGCCATGAGGATACGGCATCGACAAGTACGCCATCGCAATCAAAGGCGACACACTTCAACATTGATTGACCCAACCGGACCAAGACGGCCCGCTATGAATACTTCACCACAGATTAGTCAGGCTCTTAGTCTCTTGAAATGGGAAGAACGTGATCACCAAAATAACCACTTAGAAAAGAAAAAAGTGGAGGGGTATGGGCTTCCGAGACCCGCAGGTCTCGGAAGCCCACGCCTCCATTTACAAGCGGCTAGCGCCTGTTATTTTGCTCAGTTCAAGCCGGTAAAGGTCTGCAATACTGTTGCAGCGCCTGCACCTGGCTCATATCTTAGCGTCACCTTGACATCGTTCATCTTGTCGCCATTGGTATCGTGGGTGCCGATTAGAATCGAGTCACCAACACCGAAGGTGGTGAAACAATTGTTTCCATTAGCATCACACTCAACCTTGTCGGCAAACGTAACAACGACCGGAGCATTTGCTCTCAACTTATCAGGGACATTAGTCGGAACGAATCCGTAGTTGGTAGTGTTAGTCAGACTGGTCTGATATACACCGCCACCCCACTCTAGTTGAACGATTACTCCTTGGCTCGACAACTCGGTCTTTGCGTCAGTTACGTCAAGTCTCCAGTAGCCATCAGGCGATTCTGGGTTGACATCAACGACCTTCATTCCAAGTCGTGGAACTGTCTTCGCATCTGTGTTGGCAAGTGATGATGCCCACACGTAGATTACACCGCTCAAAACAACTGTAATTGCTACCATCAAGATGGTGGCAATTACTGGGCTGACTGCAGAATCATCGTCTACAATCTCTTCATAGTCGTCTTCTTCATCACGGCGACCCATGCTCAACAATGCTCCTACGAACATTCCTACTAGGCTGACCATCATGATACTTGGAGCAAACGATGGTACTGAAGCAAGTCCCTTGGTGTCTACGACTTCAGGCAAGGACTGCCCGGTCGAGAGACATAGGTATGGGTGATCGCTTGAACACTTTGCACCTGCTGCAAGATCAGTTGGTGGAGCCATATTGGTCATGATGTTGTTGGTGAAGTTTTGGTCCTCAAGCGCAGTTCGCCTGTCAGCCAACTCTTGGAACAGTCCAGGACAACTCCAAGATTGATTCTTGCCAGCACAAACGTGAGCCTCTGGATCGTCATTGACGAAATCGTCCTTGGTCACATTTGTTGGTGCTGGACATGATTCAGCTGTGCAAGTCTTAACATCCACGTAGACTGAAACCTTTCTCGATGAATCCAAAATCTCGACACCAGGGTGCGTAACAGTGATTCTCTCACCGTGCGCTGGTGGGTCGACGAAGATGGTTCGTCCTGCGGTCTTGTCACCCTCAGAGTGACCGTCCGACTTGAACGTAACTTCGAGAACATGGTCGTACTTGTAAGTGCCATCTGCGTTAGGTGGCGCTGAGCCACCTGCTACGATATCGACTGAGACAGGTACTTCAGTTCCAGATATAACGTGACTTACGCCATGGAAGTTGAACATTGAACCTGATGCATCAGCATCGAAGTAGTAGTCTGGTACAGGCTCTAGTACGTTGTTGACCTTAATCTTCAATAGTTGAGGTGTCGAAGAACTCTCTTGCACGTAGTTAGCAGTATCAAAGGTGTTGTAGTTCGGGATGTACGCTGGTGCGATTGCTGAATCGTGCACATACATCTCGATGAAACAATATCCTTCTGCGCTGTCTGGACGTAATTGGTGAATTCCACCATCATCCATCATGTCGACCTGCTCTGGTGGAGCATTGGTGGTCGCGTCAGGAATCAAGGTGAAAGACATCTCGTCACCGTCGATAGAAATGTCGCTGAAGTAGTTGTCATACTCACATTGTAGTTGTGGTGCGCTGCCGTCTGTTTGCTCAACATAATTACGCTCAAAGGTCCAATAAACATCATCCGCATTATGGTCAACATCCGCCTTCATCTGTGATAGGTTGAATGTCAACAAATCAACATCAGTGGTATCTTCTTGAACGGTAATTGCCCATTCTAGATCGATTGCTTCTCCAGTTCCATCGACGATTTCACGGCCAATTGCAGCATCAAAAGAGCTGTGGATTGACGGGGCATCGTTAACAGGGTTTATGCGGAAATTAACCGACTTAGGCTGTGCGTCGTTGAATGTCCATCCATAGATATCTACTCCCAATAACGGGTGTATGTAAGATATCGGGAACGCATCAGTTCCGTCATCCGACAGTGTTAGTGTGATAGCACACTCGCCACCTTCTTGGTTTTCGATATTCTCTGCAATTAACAATTCCGAGTTGTTCGAAATTGATACTCCAAAGGCTTCACAAGCTGCTGGAACGCTCGCTCCCCATGTGTAGGTTTGCGGTTGCTCATTCATTTGGTCGAAGATGTATGTTGTATCTGCGGTAAGGCCATATGGCTTACTACCTAATGGATAAGGCACAGTTCCGTGACCCTCATCGACGATGTTAGCATTAGCGCTACTGTCGGTAACGAAGATCGGCTCATTGCCAACCCAGTATGCGGTAGGTGCACCGGTAAGTGGGTTGAACGCTTGTGTTAGGTCAGCATTGGTCGGGTGACCGAAATTCCAGATGACTGGAGCGTCGTTAATTGGCAAGATGATAACAGTTAGGTAACCGGTATCCGTCAATCCATGCTCATCAGTGATTACCAACTTGACGTTGTATCCTGTACCCGTAGGTGGGGCAGAGAATTGATTCGCATTAACCGTGAGATTAACCAGCTGATTGTCACCAGCGGGCATGAAGTGTGCCACAGGAGGTGTAGATGCATTGCCATCGTGGTCATACCATTCAAGTATCTCTGGTGTCGCAGCTACTGAACCGCTTCCGTCGCTGGAATCGGAGAACCCGTCGCCATCAGGGTCATCACCATCGTGGTCAACGGTCACACCAGTCTCGAAAGTGGTTACTCCCTTTTCTCCCCATTGGTAGTAGGATAGTAGGCTCGTCGGTGCGAACGCTGGGTTAGGATGGTCAGTAATTTCCCAATTGATATCAACAGCGGAAGTTTGTTCATCAACACCGTAAGGCGTCAATGGAATCGTCTGCATTGGCATATCTTCGAATCCAATCATAAATCCAGTTCCGGTTAGGTTGTTTCCTGTAGTAGTTACAGTTACGAACGATGGTGCCGCGATAAATGGACACGCACGATGAATTGTAATGTCCTCTTCTGCATTTGCTGCCATTGAGATGTTCATTGCTGTTCCCCAATCTTCTGCACATGGTGCATCACCGACAACCATTACGTCGTAATTCTTGCCTTCTTCTGCGGTAGTTGTACCGAGATAACTGCGGTAAATTAGACGGTAGTCATTGAGTTGACCGTCGCCAAGATTGAGTTGTCCTGTGGTGATAGATAACGAACCAGTAAAGGTTTCGTTACCACCAGCAAGAGTAAATCCTTCAGGGCTTGGGTGCACGGTGTTTACTTCACCATCGCTCTCGTTCAACACAGTTGCAAGCATTCGGACTTCGCCATTTGGCGAACCGATACAAGACAATGGTATAGCTACTTCAGTTACGTTATTACTTGACCAACCGATATAGGCACTGTCCTTATTCCATCCACATCCTTCAGAGGTATCCGACCAAGTATTGGTACCGGTCGACCAGCTCTTCAATCCCCATGTGAAAGTCGTGTCGCCATCCTTTGGCGGGTTGCTTCCATCCTCAGCCCAGAAAGCATAGTTAGCCAAGAATGGCATTGTATGTTGCTGGTTATCCCAAAGTAGGGTATTAGAGGTTCCCGAGGAGCCGTGACCGATGTAAACAACTAAGTCGCTCGCATCCATGTCTGCTCCGGTAATTCCAAGATACAGATTCTGTGCATCCCAAGTTACCGACATTCCATCATTCGCATCACCTGACATTAATCCAGGCATCATATCGTCAGATGGATTGAGTGGGTTTGCTAGCCACTCAGCCATATCTCCGTCAATATCCGGCGAGGTATCTCGTAGTGTTGAACTGACGTATGCTGCCTTACTACCATCGGTTGATGTAATCATCAAACCAAGGTCCGCAGATGCGGTTGGTGGCGTTAGATCAGTGTAATCCTCATTACGATCGGTGTTCAAAGTCAAGAGGTTAGCCTCATGAATAATTGCAGTTGAATGGATTCCAATTTTGGTGTCATCCAAACTGTTACCTACGCTGGTAATTATGGTGTTTGCTCCAGCGTAAATTTGCTGGTTCAAATCAGTAGCGAAACTGATGTTCTGGAAATCACCTTCAGCGCGGTTATCCACGTAGAGGGCTGTTCCACCCGATACTTCTCCGCCATTCCAATTGAAGTCAACTCCGTCGGTGTAGACACCGTATGCGGCGTTGGTACTGAAATCACCTAGGTCTAGGCTTCCACCATTAGTTAGGTATAGGCCGACTCCGCTATTTGCGTTAGCACTGACTGAGGCTCCACTTGAAGAGACATCGACATCGTCGAGGTCAAGTCCATAGCCGACACCGCCGATGCTTGCATCGCCGGTTAGGTCTAGTGAACCGCCGGACATACTTAGACCGGTACTGTATCCAGTTACTTCAGTTCCATTCAAAGTGAGAACTCTGTTGCCCGAGGACAAAACATTGATTCCATTGGCAGTAAACGAAGCTGAACCCGTTGAGGAAACCGTCACGTTACCGAACATCCAGTTGTGCTGACTGCAATGGTAACCGTAGGTTCCTGGTGAAGTGAACGTGTAGGCGAATGTACTGCCTAAGTTCATAGTACCACTATCGAAGAGTGGTGAACCAGATCCGTCGGTATCGTCTGAGGTAACTGTGTGAGTCTCACCAGTACCGGAGTTGTTGTAGTACTCCTTGGCTCTCCATCGTATCGAATCGCCATCATTGATGGTTACGTTTTCTGGAGAGTAGTATGACGCCATAACGTCAACAGACCAAGATGCTCCACCTACTCCACCGGAGCCAGTAAACTTGGAACCAGTATCGTAAACCGAACAACCATCGATTACTAGACCATTCATGATGGTCGAGACATCGTTTCCGCCGGTCTCAAGTGTGGATGAACCACAGTCTTCAGCCCAAATTCCGACTGCACCAGGTGCAGTGCGGCCAGCAGAAGGAGCGATGGTATTGCCGGTTACCGACAAGGATTGACCACTGCGTACACCATCGACCATAATTCCGCCATCGGCGTCAGTCAAGGTGTTATCAGAAATCGAACCATATCCATTCAAGGTGTAAATTCCTGGGTGTGCTTGATTGCGGTCACCGGTGATGTTGTTATTCTTGACATCATAATCCAATGTTCCTCGCAAATAAATCGGCTGGGAACCTGAGGTAATTTCATTGTTATCTATCGTCAATCTGGTGGTCCATGGACTCTGTCCATAAATTTGGTAATTCGGCGCGGTAGAACCACTGAACTTGTTGTCAGACACTACGATATCATCGCCATAGGAGAAATAGAACCAAGTTGATATTGATCCTGTATCTGTAAAGTTATTTCCAGAGATGACCGAGTCATCAGGACCCCATACATTTTGATTAAAATAGTAGGTATAGACAATATTACGCATCATTACACCAATTGGGCAACCAACAATATCGTTATTGGTAATAATCGAATTATGGATGCCAGCGGTACTGATACACATTTCATGAATTGCGAAACTGTTCTTAGGATCTTGTAGTCCACCAGAGTAGATTAGAGTGTTGTCTGCGACGACGAAGTGATCGGGATCCCAGTTAGGGTTTTCACGACCTGCAGCGATGCTCGTCAAACCAGTGATGGTACTATTAGTAACCCACGGGTTGATATCAGACCATGCATAGTATCCAAGCATTAGTCCACCTAATTCACCGTCATCTTCAGCCATTGTCAAAATGGTGGTGTTATTCATGTACAAGTGTGAGTTATATGGACTTGTAGAGGTCCAGCGCTGATACATATTGAATGTGTAAATACCTGTAACTAATATTGTGGTATCGTTCCAATTATTTTTGGTGTTTGAATTGCTGTCGGAGGGGACATAGTTAAAGGGTACATCAACCATTATAGTTTTGCCCGACATATCTCTCGGAGTCGCACCATAGTAACCATATTCCCATGCGTCATCTGTTCCATCGCCGTTGTTATCATATGACCTGCTGCCACCAGTACTCATTGACCCTCGACAGGATGCTAGCATCAGATATGATGCTGAAGAGAAAGAATAACAAATCCGATTCGGAATAATGTCACTTTCAGCCAAATCTAGAGAGCCCGTGGAAGAGGCATCTGGATCAAGAGTTACCGATCCAGACTTGTAACGGAAATCCATTTTTGAAGATGTATATGCTATCTTTGCAGTAGTCGCCACGGTATAACCGGATAGGTCTGGCCATGTTGCTCCTGTATTATCCCTTACCATTGTGTGGTAGAGTAGTCCGCTGGCATCGCCACTAGAATCAGTAGTTGAACTACCGGTAACTTGGCCTTCTGGATCCATCAACATAATCTTGGCATTGGCTACTGCACCTGTCGTTGAAGCAGTAGTTTCGGTTAATGACATGTCCAACGAGCGGGCACGCTTAATAACACCACTACCAGTAACCGAAGTCAAGTTGTCATCAATAGTTCCATCAATGAATAATGCTGAGCTTGAACCCGTTACCGAAAGATCGAGAGTATTGGTGAAAGTACAGTCGGTAAAGGTGAAATGACCCTTACCTCCCAAAGTCATACCAACTCCATTCGCATTCAAATTCAAATTTGCATATTCATGGTTAGCACTTGTCGCTGAACCATATTCTACTGCTGATCCAGCACTTCCTGTAATCACTCCGGAGAAATCTCCAGAAATATCACGTAGGTAAGAAACTCCTGCAACTAATTGACTTTGACAATTTAAGTTGCTGAGATCCATTCGTCCTGCCGCGGTCAGTCCTGCCTTCACACAATAGTTTCCGCCAGTAACTTCCAAACCATCAACATCAACGAACGCTGATCCAGTCACTTCAAAGCCGGTCGAGGTCGGTGATTTTACATCCACGTTTTCAAATGATGCAGCGGCATAACTTCCGCCGATTTCAATTCCAGTATCTGAACCGTTGATGAATCCATCCTTTAACAGAGGGGTACCGGCTTCACGAGCCCAACTACCCATGTCTGTGACATCATTGCTTGATCGCATGACTAATTCAATGCGGTCTTGATAATTATCTGCACGGTTGTGGAAGAAATCGATATTCATCGTTGCTCCGACAACTGTTCCGTCAACTCCAGGGTTAGAAGCACCGTCACCATTATTGGTGGTATCAATAATCGGCATAGCGATTCTGTAACCCTCTAGCTTACCTGGTGTAGTATAGTAGGTGTAAACATAATCCATACAGATGTTGTAACCACCGAACAATCCATTAAAGCCCTCAGGCGGGTAGAATGCAGGGTTGTTATATGCATTGAATGCATTGTAGTAGTAACCCCAATAATGGTAAGGATAGTACAATGATGAAGATGTAGACAAACCATCTACAGGCTCAACACGGTAGCCGAAATTAGTCGGTTCAGCACCGGCGCCGTAGTAATTTCCGTTTTGGGAGTAAGCTCCTGATATACCCTGTTGATTCTGGTAATTGGCATTAACCAAGTAATACCAGTAACCATAGTCTTGGTAAGAAGGATTTTGATTATAGGCATACAAGTTACAATCCCAGTAGTTGTAGCCGGCATATTCACCGCTGGTATCTGAACCACCACCACCAAGCTGTCCACCAGCTCCATCGTGGCCATTGTAGAAGCCAGCCGAAGTTCGCATAGCTGCGGTTCGAGAGGATTGGTTGTATGTGGTATCAGCTACCCCATCGCCAGTTGTGTCTAGGTCGAATTCAACCCACATTCGGTCGGTCATCATGTAATACTTGGATGTAGCATAGTTGTAGCGAGGGTGAGCGTTACCGCCAGCCCAAACACTGTTGTATCCTAATTGCAAGTAGTCCTTGTCCATGAACTGACTGATATCGAATGAGTAGGTATTCCATCCAGCATTCATTCCAGATAGACTGGTCGAGCGATAGAGCATAGGTAGACTCATTCCACCGTAAACATCCACACCAACATCACTGCCGGTGACTTCGAAGCCATCTAACTGAGGTGCAGCATTGTGCGACTTGATTCCAACATCAGCGCCAGAAACCTTTAGGTTAGCCATTGCCGACTGAGTATTTTCAAACCAAATACCGGTTCCACCACTATTGATTATTGAACCATTATCTCCTGTTAGGGTTCCGCCGTTAATTTTGACAGTTGCCATATCAACAGATGTTGCTGCTAATCCATATACGACTCCACCATTAGTCATCTTCAAGATTGCGTTGGCACCGATGTAAAGAGCGGAACCTGTTGCTGAACTTTGTGCGATGTCCTTG
>CAZPME010000007.1:0-79891 GCA_964587885.1 uncultured Candidatus Poseidoniales archaeon | reverse complement strand
TTCCAAGTCGATGACCAGTTTGGCCGCAATGGAGTTTTGATTCGTGACCGATTCGGATTCTTGGTGCCTTGGACTGCGACAATTGAATACAATATTGATGGGATCTTGTTGAATATGACTAGTGAGAATTGTCGTCCTTCATTTGATGTATCACTACCGGATGAATCAGTAGTAGTTTTCCCTAACCAAGGATTCAATCTAACGTGGACTAGCCAGCAAGATTGTACCCCTTCCCTCAACATTTCATCCACGGATGGTAGGTCTATTGGTCCAGCACAAACTCTTCGTGAAATTAAATCCGGTGAATCATATTCTATGGAATTAAAATGGAACTCAGCTGCTGTTTCGGGTCATAAAGGCATGATATTCGGACAATTATCCTGCGGTGCTGGTGCCTCATACGACATTGAAATCCGGTGGCACGCAGTTGGAAACATTCCTACTGCAACGACATATACGGCTACGGTGCCTTATGCAGAAGACTCATTCATTTCCATTCCATTGGAAATCATCGGTGATGGAACAAGGCAATATTCATTTGAAATTGAGGGTGCACTTTCTCGTATTACCTCGTCCCCAAAAGCAGCAACTTTGTCATCGGGAGATGAACTTGAACTGATAATCGTTCCTTCGGGCTTACTAACTCCTGGGATGCTAGCTCGTGGAACAGTGATCCTTGTCGATAATAATGGCCTTGAATACCAGATAAATGTCACCTTAACTGCTGATAGCCAATATGGTTCTAGTGGAGTATTAGAAACTTTACGTGACCCTGGAACTATGATTCTAATCGTCGGTGTTCTTTGTGCAGTGTGGATACTCCTAGGAATTAAGCGAAATCCACCGCCACAGGTTGTGCCGCAGCCTGTAATTGCTCAATCAGCCGATGATTTTGCTGGATTTGGACCGCCTTTGGACAATTTAGTCGCGGCCGATGACAATTCGTTCTAAAGACAGATAATTCCATTTTTCTCCACCAATGGCACAGAGCCATTTCTTGTGCACACCTGCTGCCAATCGAACAGAAAGACATGCACCATCCCAATTTGCTGCGGCTTCATTGAGAGGTGAAAGCAGCCAAGGTGCATGGGCTTGATCTATATCTTCAGCGTAAATTCTCCATCGACAACCATATTTGAATCCAGGCCGGCAAAGCAATCCTCTAGCAATCAAATCCGAAAAAAGAGCATTGGGGGACTCCTGAGTTAGTCCTAATTCATTTTCAAGCCAACTGCCTTCATCTAAATTGAGCCACATCCCATTCATTTGGGCAACACCAATGGTGGGTATTCGCCAATTCTCTTTGGCGATGGGAACGAAGTAACCATCTTTGGTTCTAGTGGATTTTCGCAGTGCATCTTTGAGTTCTGTGCTCAACTCACTGGAAAATTTGGGATAATCCATATTACCTCGCAAATCGGTGATTGATAAACGGTAAAATGTGACGTCAAATTCACCATCGACAACAAATACTTCAGCTTCATGCCCGTTCTGATTTACCGATATAGTCCATTCAAGCATCTCTTGCCAATCAATATTCTCGCTAGAAATATGGCATCGTACTTGGGCTTGTGCTGCATCTCGAGACGGATGTTGGTTTCGATTCCACCTTAGCGCCCAAGTTCCTTCGGCTACACTGACAGCGTCATCGTCCTTTAGAGATTCTAGGGGGACAATTTTTTCGCCCCCATCTCGACCGGCTTCGTGCGCCGCTGCGATGTGCATGAAATTTTCATCCAACTCCATTTGTTGCTCAATCCAATCGTCGCTTGGAAGAGGTAGGTGGCGATGCCAGTGGCAGAACATCACTTCAGCTGGACTAAGAGAAAGAACGCCATTAGGAAGCGTTTTTCCGATTGCAGACTTTTGCTGTAACCGACTGGCGATACCACCTTCGATGAGCCATTTGCCATTATCCTCAACCGGTACAGGCAGGGGCACTCTTCGCTCAGCATTTTCAGCCTGAGAATCGCGAATCGCCCTGTGATTACGTGTCCGTGGAGACAACTTGCGGCGTGCATCATCCCCCATGCAGCGGCCTTGATGTTCTGATTATTGAGGCCGCCGCTTACGAATACTCAATAATGAGAATGGCTACGTCCAAGCGATAAAGATGATTGCTGGATGGTTATCGACGATGACCGCCGAAGAGAGATTACTCTTACATCTTCGAGACAACCCACTCCCCGAGAGGGCTTGGGATGTTGAGTCTACACTTACTCAAGCCGGTATAGCCGAGTCGACCTTCATTCAGCGTAAGCACGTCCCCCGTACATTGAAATTGGCGATCAAAAGAAATCTCGTCGAGGATGATACCCGGCATATCATTGGTAGTAAGCAGCGTCGGAAAGTGTACCAGCTGACACCTGAAGGAGTAAAAAATTCTACCGAATTGCGTAATCGTTTGCTGAAAATGGCTGTTGAAAAGGATGGTGAAAAACAGCCTATTGCTGATTTCATTGGCCATGATAAATTATTGTCCATTCTTGTCCACATAGATGAAAAATGCCTTTGGAATGACGAGCCACTCAGTCGTCACAAAGCCCCAACAGATGTAAAAATAGCCGCTGAGGCGATATTCACCTCCGTTCTCGGCGAGGCTTGGAGCGATGGCCAATTATCTCGTGATGAAATTGGAATCATCAATGTCTTGAGAAAAGTCCTGAATTTTCCCGAGGATGAGTTGGACCGTCTCAACAAGGTCGCAAGTGAATCAGTTAAGGGCGAGATTAGTGAAAAGGACTCGGTTTATCTTAACGTATTACTCGAAGCTTTGGCCGATGGTCAGTTAATTCGTGAAGAAGATGCAATGCTGGCCCGCTTACGATCCTCACTAGGCCTGTCTGAAGCTGACCACAGGCGCATGATAGTAATCGCTGAATCCAAATTGGAACTCGACGGCGAGAATCATAATATTCCCGCTTATGCAGATGCCTTGAGGGTTGCACTAGCGGACAAAATTATCACCGAGGATGAGGAAGCTCTACTCAAGACATTCCGTAAAACCCTAGATATTTCCGATCAACAACACCAATCTCTAGTCGACATTGAGCGCGCCAAGTTGAATTGATACCTCTGCTTCGCAGGGGGTGAGGGGGCTTGAGATGGCGCTAAGTAAAGACGAATGGTCGACCTATGATAATCTGCAGAAATTGCGTAACTCTGTCGAGACTCTTGATTCGAAGAAAGTTGTCTTAGTTGGTGATGTAATGCTCGACCGTTATGTGCACGGTTTTTCCAACAATCTTGATCCAACTGCGGCCGTGCCGGTGCTAAAAGAGACTTACCGTCAGCAAGGCGCTGGTGCTGCTGCACACGTTGCGAGAGGGTTATTGTCGCTTGGCCTAGTCCCGCATTTGTTCGCTGTAGTTGGTGATGATAATGCTGGTTCAGAATTACTTGAACTTCTTGATGAAGAGGGCGTTCCCACTTCTGGAATTGCTGTAATTGAGGGGCGGAAAACCACTGTAAAAACTCGTCTAATTGCCTCGCGTGAAAGTCTCATTAATCAAAAACAATTGATGTTACGCTGGGATAGTGAAGAAACTGAGGCATTAGATGAATCAATTGCTTCCTCAATCATCAAACAGGCTTGTGAAGCAGTCGCCTCTGCTTCAGTTCTTGTTATTTCTGATTACGGCAAGGGAGTATTGAGCGATGAGGGAGCGCAGAGTCTAGTCAAAGCGGCCGAATCGGCAGGAGTGCCGGTGGTTAGTGACCCGAAATTGACTGGCTTACATCGAATTATCGGCACCCAAGTTGCCATCATGAAGGCGAGAGGATTGGAATTGATGCGACGCAGAATAGGTGCTGAAAATTCGGCCCAGGCAGCAACTACAATGTTGTCTGAAAACCAAATTGATTCACTTTTGGTTGCAGGTGGAGAAGATGGAACTACTCTGTACAAAGATGACAACACTTCAATTCATATTCCCTGCTCGGTAGAAAATCCCCAGCAACAAATTGGCCTAATTGACGCCGCAAATGTGGCGATGACTGTAGCACTTGCCGCCGGCCTTGAGGTTGTGGATGGTTGTGTTTTGGCTAATGCCTCATGCGAAGTTATACTTTCAGGCGAAGCCACATCGCTAGAGACCGTAATCTCTGCACGCGCACTTGCCACGCGTCTTGACGAAGTTGCGTGGTCAATGCATATTTCCCAACGCTAGGTGTAGATATGAGTGCGTGGCCTCGTCCCACTACTGCCGATATCGCGATTCGTGCATTTGCAAGTACTCCACAGGAATTAATGGTTGAAGCGGCGCTAGGGATGCAGGATATTATTGCCTCATCAAAGGGGATCATTTCCGCTAGAAATGCAATTCGTCAAACAGGTATTTGGGAAATCCAACACTCCAAAGGAGAGACAAATGACCGAATCTTAGTCAAATTTCTTGAGGAGATACTCTATCGCTGTGAAGTAGAAGATCAGTGGTTTGTTGCTGGCCAAGTAATGTTGGGGGAATCCATGCTCAGTGTCCAAGCAAGTTGGGTTGAGGAGTCTGCAGTTGAGCGAGAGGTCGAAATAAAAGCCGTTACTCGGCACGAATTACGCTTTGAACAATTGTCCAAAGGCATGTCATTACCCAGTCCATGGCCGGAAGTACCGGATTTTCTCGGCCCAGGATGGTATTGTGATGTCGTTTTCGACATTTAGAAAATGGCGAGGTGGGAATTCCCTCAGTGGACGTTCGTTTCCCTGAATCCAATCCACGTACTTTCTCCGTCCCGTGACCCCGAGGCACCCATGGCCCCGAGTAGGGCTGCTCCGTTCCCGGCCTGACCTGGTCCCCCAGTTACGCGCTTCCCGCCTCCCTCCGGAGACGGTTCGCGACAACCCGAGTCACTCAGGGGCGAGACATCTACGTCCATACGTGGGAAATCCAAGGCTCGCTTTCGCCGCCTGAGAGCGTTCGGACCGCCAGATACGATTTGCGGTACAGGGCTCGTCAACACCCCTCCTATCCCGGTTGGGCGTAGCGATGGGGTTATTTCAATGCAATGGAAACCGCGATTTAGGATTCAAGCGCCGCTTCTTCGGCCTCGTACTTGCTGGGGCAACCAACCTGAATGTCCTCGGCATGTAATTGCCATTCAACTCCATTCAACACTAATTCGCCAGTAACAAGAATTGTTTTCCCCTCGCTGAATGCAGTCGATAATTGCGCGGCGCCTATTTTCACTGAAAGTATAGAAGATTCACCCGACAAGGCAAAGATTCCAGCCTGTGTATCGAAAGAACCATTCTCGACTACTCCTCTAACAGAGATAGTATCTCCCTTTCTTTGGTCAGGATCATCCATCACATCATCAACACTGAGTGAACCCTCTGGAGGAGTGAGCAGTAGTGTTGCTAATAGCGCCGTAACTATTACGGCTCCAATACCAGCTAATCTCACACGTCGGTCCATGATATTCCAAACCCTGCTGAATGCTGTCCGGCTTCAATCTTCCCCTGTTCCAAGACGGTGTTCATGTCCGACAGCATCGGATAATGTAGCATAGCCGTTTGAGATTAGACGTTGTTTCAATCCCTTGTTGATTGCTTTGACTACACCTGGTCCCTCAAAAACGAGTGCGCTGTATAATTGTAGCAAGCACGCACCTGCAGCAATCTTCTCCCACGCACTTTGGGCACAAGAAATACCACCCACTCCGACTATCGGTAACCTGCCTTTTGAATGGGAATAGAGCAAGCGAATGACTTCGGTAGATCGGGCTCGCAATGGTCGGCCGGATAATCCCCCCTCTTGCGCCATCACTCCGTCATTAGCAGGCCGTTCAAGTGTGGTGTTAGTGGCGACTATACCCGCACATTTAGCCGCCATTGCTGTATCAGCAATAACTCGTAATTGGTCATCATCCAAGTCGGGTGAGACTTTGACCAAGAGTGGCTTTGCCGGCCGTCCAAACAATTCTGATTGGCGTCTATTAACATCATTGCAAGCGACTAATATGCGGTCGAGTTCCGAACCGGCTTGTAACTCACGGAGATTGGGTGTATTTGGACTTGAGACATTTATGACAAATAGGTCGGCATATTGCCACATTTTTTCCATTGTTCCGGCGTAGTCCCTTTCTGCTTCGTTATTTGGAGTAATCTTACTCTTTCCAAGATTAATAGCAATTGGAACATTTGCCCAGCGCTTTTTTTCCTGCAATTTATGAAGTCTTATTTGCATTTCATCACTACCGAGATTATTGAATCCCATGCGATTAATTAGAGCGTTGTGCTTAGCACTACGAAACATGCGAGGTTTAGGATTTCCATCTTGGGGGTGCAATGTTATTCCACCAATTTCTGCCCATCCGAAACCGAGATTTTCCCAACAAGAAATGCACTCTCCACGCTTATCCATTCCTGCAGCAACTCCGATTGGGTTGGCGAAGTTCTGACCCATTACGATGCTTTGATTCTCTGGGGATTTGTACATAAATCGCAAGAAACTGCGCAAGATTGGCAAATTTGCCAGACGGAGATTTCGTAGTGAAACAGCATGCATGAATTCAGAACTGAAAATAGCCATTATTGGACGAGTAGTGAGGCGCCAAATCAGTCCCATTCATGCAACCGGCGCGGACGGTATCCTTCAAGGGTTGTGGCGCTTGGGCATTACATGCCGTCCTTATCCCCTACCCTCATGGCATTACGAGAGGCAGCACGACGATTCATTCGTCTAGAGGGTTGTGAAGTAGTACACGCGGCCAATTTTCGCTCAGAAGCAATAGAAATCATTGACGCATTTGCTGAGTTTTTACCCGGCCGTCTTAATCTGCCGACTTCAAAGACGCAGCCAATTGAGATGATCCAAGTTCGAGACCAAAAGGGCGTATTACTTGCTCAAATTGGTGGAGTTGAGCCCAATCTTGAAGTTGCTTGGACTATTACAAATCACGTAAATGGATTTTCTCAATGGCGTCAGCAAATCGCTGAATTATTGGCTGCAGGATACCCCGGTTGTCTCGGTTGCGGCGGCCCCGGTAGTGAGGAAAGTTGGGATGAAAATGCGAGCCGAGATTTACAACATTCCATTTCTTGAAAGTAATCTCATTTGGAGCAAAAAAATCCATACCTTTCTTACAGGTACTATACTAGTACCTGAAACGTGAGCATGTTTGAAAGGCAAAAGTGAGGGGTTAAGTATCTTCGCTGATGCGGCCAATATGTGTCCGTCCTTATCATCGCTGAGAAGCCAAGTGTCGCTGAGGACATTGCTAGAGTTCTAGGTGCTGGAGAAAAAAAGACTAGTTATTGGCAGGGTGAAGGTGTATTCGTTTCATGGGCAATTGGCCACCTCCTTGAATTACAAAGCCCTGAAGAATATGATGACAAATATCGCCGCTGGACACTTGAGCACCTACCGATTTTTCCTGATGAGTTCCTAATGAAGCCGAAGTCAGACAAGTCTCGCAAGAAGCAATTGAAGTCAATTATTGATTTGCTGAAAACAGGGGATATCGACGAAGTCATCAATGCCTGTGATGCTGCAAGAGAAGGTGAATTGATATTTTGGGAGATTATCAAGCACTCAAAAACAGATAGTACAAAGTCGCGTATGTGGCTGCAATCATTAACATCTAGCGCAATTAAGCAAGCCTACGAAAGGCGTCGCCCAGCAAGTGAATATAGTGGATTGCGGGATGCTGCTGTTGCTAGGGCTGAAGCCGATTGGCTAATCGGTATGTCATGTTCCAGAGCGATGAGTATCCGGATGCCGAATGAACGCGACCGCTCACCATACAGTATCGGCCGCGTCCAAACTCCAACACTGGCAATTTTAGTAGACCGTGAACTTGAACATCTTTCACATGTGCCAATGCCCTATTGGACTATTAAGGCAGATGTTTCAGCGGGAGATGCATTTTGGAGTGCTGAATGGGCGCGCCAATCAGGTGAACATCGAGATCGGATCACATCTAGTGAGGAGCTTGAAAAAGTACAGAGTGCATTATCTAGTGATGGCGAAGTTACCATCGAAGAGAGTATAAAATCGCGCCAAGAAAGATCGCCTCTTTGTTTCGACCTAACTACTCTCCAAAGACACGCAAGCAACCAATGGAGCTGGTCGGCTACCTATACGGGACAAATTGCCCAATCTCTCTATGATGAGTACAAGTTGACAACATACCCACGTACTGATTCTAAGTATTTACCAAATGACATGCGTGAATCGGTCAACGATCTAATTAAGGATTTGTCGAAGCAGAGCGAGTTTGAGCCTCATTGCCAGCGTTTACAGGATGATGGCTTGTCACATGCAAATAGAAATTTCAACGATGCAAAAGTAAGCGACCATTACGCCATTATCCCAACTGGAACTGCTCCGCCTAAGAATCTTCCAAAGCCCGCCCAACAATTGTATGAACACATTACTCGGCGTTTCCTTTCTTCGTTCCATCCAGATGCCACATGGGAAGATACTAAACGCGTGACCGTGAAAAATGACCAGACTCTTACCGCCCGTGCCAGCACTTTAGGTGTTGCCGGATGGCGCGCTGTTATTCCAAAGAAGGACTCTGCTCCAGAGTCATGGGGGAAATTGCCAAGCAGTAATTGCAGTGGTGAGATTTCAGCCATCGAAGTCGGTGAAAAGAAAACCAAGCCTAAATCCCGAATGAAGGATGCAGGTTTGCTATCAGCAATGGAAAGTGCTGGAAAAATAGTCGAGGATGATGAATACCGAGAGGCAATTTCAGAAAAGGGCCTTGGCACTCCTGCCACTAGAGCGGGGCACATTGAAAATTTAATCAAAAATGCATATGTTGACAGGCTAAAGAGTGGGGGGCTGCGAGCAACTTCCAAGGGAATTCGAGTAATCGACGTGTTACGGCGGATCCCGGTAGAATGGATATCCTCGCCAGAACTGACAGGCGAGATGGAGTCAAAACTTCGCGGAGTTCAGGAAAATTCAATACCGAGCCAAGAATACTTGTCAGAAATACGTGAAAAGGTTGCTTCTATGGTAGAATCCGCCAAGGGGTACGAGATTGCAGAATTATTTCCACAAGCCGATGAATTGGGCGATTGTCCATTGTGTGATGGCAAGGTCTACGAAAACCTCCTCAACTATCCTTGCCAATTCAATGAGCGTGGCAAAGGATGCACATTCGTAATTTGGAAGGATGCACGCGGACGGTATTTCGATCGTGCTACCGCAATTCGATATCTAGAAAAGGGGGAGGTCGATGATTTACACGGATTCGTTAGTCGCTCAAATGAAGATTTTACCGCTAGTGTAGTGCGAAACAAGCAGCACAAATTAGAATTTAAAAGCCAAGCTCCTTCGAAAGAAGACTTGGCAGCAGCGGAAGTATTGACGGGATGTCCAACCTGCGAGTCTGGAACAATTAGAGTTACAACGACGCATTGGGCATGTGATAATGAGGATTGCAATTCACGTCCATTAGCCAGAGTAATTTGCAAGCGAGAAATGAAGCAAGAGGATGCTGAATCATACTATGGAGAGGGCGAGACAGAAATGTTTGATGATTTCACTTCAAAGCGAGGTAAGCCATTCTCTGCCAAGTTGCTGAATCGCAATGGTCGAATGAAGTTTGATTTCCCTCCGCGTAAAAAAGTCTCAACGCAATCTAATTTGCCCCAATACGAAGTGGCCAAAGGCGTAGTTGGAACATATAAGAATCGGGGTAATGAGGTGCCGATTATTGAGACTGCGACACATTTCGTTGCCGCAGAAAATGATCATGACATCATCCTTGAAATACCACGTACTTTCGCCCAACGTGAATTACTCCGCAATGAGTGTAAGGAATTGGTTGAGAAAGGTGAAGTTGGCCCCCTAGAAAATTTTACTTCTAAAAAGGGCAAGCCTTTTTCTGCAACCCTCGCTTTAAATCGTGGCGGCAAGGTCAAATTCCGTTTTAATTAGATACCAGCATGCTTGACCGCGTGCGAAACATCATAGCAATTCTACTTCACCGCTCTATTGGGGAGAGCATGCAGGATTGGGATGCCATCATTATCGGTGCAGGTCCAGTAGGCGGGTATGCCGCCCTTCAACTCGCAAATTCTGGTAAGAGAGTATTGTTGGTGGAGGAACATTTGGAATTAGGTCGTCCGTTTCAGTGTGCAGGCTTAGTAACTCCAGAGGCTATGGATAAAGTCGGGCTTGAACATACCATCCAAAGTAGTGTCGTCGGGGCAAAGATGCACAGTCCAAATGGGACTGAAGTGGTAATTGGTACCGAGGATCAGATTCGTACTCATGTAGTGTGTCGAAAATTATTCGACCAAGGAATTGTCCGCCTGGCAATGGCTGCAGGAGCGGTATTATGGCTCAATTCTAAACCTACAAGCCTTGAAAAATCAGCAGACGGAATAACGCTTACTATAGATTGTCAGGGCGAATTGAAATCCATTTCCGGAAAAATACTAATCGGTGCTGATGGAGCACATTCATGGGTTCGAAGAACTGCACGCCTAGGTAACCCTCGAGAATGGATGGTAGGCTTTCAAATTGAAATCACCGGTTATCAAGGCTCGCAAGAATGGCTGGAAATGTTCACTGGTCGTGACATCGCCCCGGGCCTCTTTGCATGGGTTATTCCTAATGGTGCAACTCATAGAATAGGGATGTGGGCTCGACCCGAAGACTTGGATGGAAAGTCTTGCGAAGAATACATTGCCACTCTGATGAATCATCAGTTGTGGAGACACAAATTCACTAATTGCCGTCAGACTGCACGGTATTGTGGCCCAATTCCGGCTGGAATGGTACGGCGCCCATTTGACGATAGAATATTGCTAATCGGTGATGCTGCAGGATTGGCTAAGCCAACCACTGGAGGCGGCATTGGTCCTGGGTTCAAGCAAGTGGATTTATTGCTTCCAGGCTTACTTGAGGGTTTGGAAAGCAATGCTCTATCAAAGAAAAAATTGAAAAAAATATGCCGTCCACTTGAGCAAATGAGGCGAGATCAAGAGCGCAGTAGGGCATTACGTGACTTTTTTGTCACAACACGAAGTGATGATGAGTTGAATTATTATTTTGAATTATTTTCACGACCCGCTGTAATAGATTTAATCAATGAAAAGGGCGATATTGAAAAACCAGTCTCACTCGGAATGGCATTACTCAAGGAAGTTCCCGAATTCAGAAAAATCGCAATCAAAGCTGGTTTTGCAGTAATGTTTGGTTAGGTGCGAACATGGTCGACATCATTGAATGTTCACGAATCCGTTATCCTCCATTTGAGTCAAGTTTGAAAAATCCACAGCATCTGCCGATAATTGAAAATGAAGTTGTTGTTGCTAAGGGGGTCGAGGATGTCGAATCATACATTGAAAAACTACCAGCACCAACCAAGATTGGCGATGAAAATAATTGGTTGGTTGAAAGAAAATTATTTTCTATAGATAGCGATGGTAAAAGGAATGAAATATCTTATTTTAGTTCACTAGATGAGCGAGAATTCCCCTCAATTGTTGAACGCCAGAGAGTTGGTTGGTATTTGACCCCTAACCCAATCCATGCTCGAGCAAGAAAAGTCATCACAATTGCTGTAACATTACTCTTGATTGCTCTAGTTTACCAGACGCTTGAGCCAGTTTTAGAATGGTTAGGAATCATTGAAAAGCCGATTGGGAGCATTCAGATTGGAATCTTAGATTATCCATTTCTAATTGTATTTGTTTTGCCTTTCATGATTTTTCCGTTGCTGTTACGCGTTGGGGCTAATTTGGTCGACCTTCAAAGCCAGAAGAAATTTTTGAGCAACCAACTTGAGCCACCAGCCATCAATTTTTCCGCACAACCTTGTTCTGATCAACCACTTTCTGGTGAGATATCTATTGACAATCCTCTAGATGATTGGCAATCACTTTCGCTAAAGTGGCGTGTTGGCGTCCTTCCACCATCACGTGAAGATGCTCTTGCATCACTTGGAATTGCGGAAGGTGGGCAACCGCCTCCAGGTTTTTCCACCACGTTGCCACATTATTGGGAAGCGGGACTTTCGGATGGGACTGGAGTAGGGGAAGAGACTCCAATGGAACATCATGATATTAGGGGTGGATTGTTTTTGCGCCCTATGAGAATTTCTGAGAACGGGGGTAAGCAAAAATTACCACTTCAAGGTGGAAAATTCGAATTAACTCCACCTTCGTCCTCTTGGTCCGGTACTCAGGCAGGTAGTTTGGTTAGGATTCATTGGGAACTACAAGTAAAAATTGAGCGTCTTCACAATCGCCCCCTATACTGGCTATTGCCATTGCGAGTCCGGAGTGGAAATGGGCCGTTTGAAATTTCAGAAATTCTCATCCGAGATGGCCGTTCAGAAGAGAAGTGGTGAATATCCATCCAATATTTTCTACCAATGAAATAGATTTTGGGATAGCAATGTTGATGATGTCGTCATTTATGTCGTATCATGAGCAGTAAGTATCTCGGTATTGTCCTCACTCTGTTGATGCTGCTTTCTGGTTGCACTTCTATCCTCGGGGAAGATGAACAGGTCAACGATGATACGACGCAAGAACCCGTTCAAAATAATCCTCCGACTATTTCTGCAGACCGAGACTATTGGACTGTGATGCATGGACAAATACTGAGCATTACTGGAGTGGTAGTTGATGAGTCTCCAACTACGGTTGATTTGAAAGCTCAATTCACCGATGCTAATGGAAGTATCACTCCTGACCAACTTGTTGCAGAAGCGGATTCAAGTGGGGCATTTTTCGTTTCCGTAATCATCACTCATGTTGGGACAGTAGAATATTCTATCAGCGCCACTGATGATAATTCTAGTGAATCAAATAGTGTAGGGGGGACTATCTTAGTGTCTCCACCTATAGAAGATGGACCACAACTTTCAGCGCCACCAATCATCGAATTGGAAACACCTGATAACCTAACAATTTCGGGAATAGTCTCTCATCAATATATCTCCAGTTGTGAACTTACTGTCTCGGCTTTCAACGGTAGTAACCTGAGCATTACTCCTCAAAACAATGGTGATTTTTCATTCAATTATGGCTTTGTCGATGACGATGTAGTCGCCTATATCAACGCAACTTGTGGGCGCTGGACTTCAGGATATGATACTGTTAGAGTTCGCATTTACGTTGAGGACACCGGTGATGATCTTGATGGTGATGGAGTCGCCAATGAGCACGATTCATGTCCTGAGGGCATGGGGGAAGAAAATGGTTGGACGGCAAATAATCTTACTGATATAGATTCTGATGGCTGTCATGATGGTTTTGAGGACATGGATGATGATGCCGATGGCATTGATGATTTGTACGACAATTGCCCCCAAACATTCGGTTGGGTTAGCACAATCGAAAACGATTATGATGGCGATGGATGCCATGATTCTAGTGAAGATAATGACGATGATGGCGACGGGGTTTTAGATATAGAAGATGGTTGTCCCAAGGGGGAAAAAAATTGGCCATCTACATATTCGACCGATTGGGATTTAGATGGATGCAGAGATACCAGCGAGGATTTTGATGATGATTCTGATGGTTTCAATGACAGTATTGATTCTTGCCCGATTGGTGGGAAATCACATTGGACACCAGACTCAAGTAATGATTGGGATGGTGATGCTTGCCATGATTCAGAAGAAGATGAAGATGATGATAACGATGGCGTAAACGACGTTAATAATTCGGGATACATCCTTGACAAATGCCCTTTTACTCCATTAAATTCCACTACTGTTGATGAGCACGGTTGTGCTGCATTCCAACGTGATACCGACGGAGATGGAATAACTGATGACATCGATTCTTGCCCAGGCACTCCTATCGGCCATCAAGTAAACGAAATGGGCTGTGCTGATATTGATGGCGATGGTGTATTTGAAAACGTGGACCAATGCCCAAATACCCAACCTCGATGGACTACAGATGCAAATGGTTGTACTGTACAGCAATATCCAGTGGCTTGGAATACTGGGCCTTACAGTAGCAATAGGCTTGGAAATGTCAGTTCATTTAGTGTTCCAACTCTTGATTCTGGGACTTGGAATTTTCAAAATAAGTGGACCGGTAACGAGGTCTATATTTTTCTATTCAAATATACAGATGGTAATGGCAACTCAAATAGCGGCACTTGGTCACATAATCCGCGTAATATCATTCTAAATCTGCCAGACAATGCTCATCTTTTCTACGGTTCATTTGATACTTCATACCATAGTGATGTGACCTCAAGAAAGGCCGATGTAGAGAATCGATTGAATTCGAATGAAGAGGCTGAGTGGATGCCAAGAGTTCATTTCATTGATCAACGGGCTTTCGATATCAGTGGTGGTTTGGGGGATTTAATTTCTAGTTGGCAATCGTTTTACTATGGCATTGACCGATTTCAGCAAGCGCGTGAGATCGGTAGCCTTCACGACTGGTCACAGGGCACTTCCTGTTGCACTCAACCCAAGCACTTTGCATTTGAGGCTCACACTTGGAATTATGAATTTGATACCACAATGAGAACTCAAGATTTTGGCGTTACTGCAGTCACTCTTTTCGATGGTGATTGGCACTCTGGTGGTTGGAGTTCTGGATATACATCTTATTCCAATGGAACATTCCCAAACGCAAGTGAAATGCAACAATTCGATACCTTGGAAGTGTATGCATACAATCCATGCCAAGACCACCGTCAACGTTACAGTAAGAGTGACGGAACCTATGGGGGTTGTCACGAATGGGATTATTTGCATTATTTAAAAATCTGTGATGCTGATAATTCTTCAATATGCAATACTGAATTTGTGCGCTATATCACTTCATATGGAAGAGAGGGGCGCTGGATAACCGACATTACTCCATACATGTGGATGATTCAAGATGGTGGGGAGAGGCGCTTCAAATACAATGGGGCAAACAAAATGGGTTTACACATTACCGCATTACTGTTCAATTTTAATGAGGACAAAGTCGCAACTAGTTCTGAATATGCTTTTTCAGGTGGACAATTCCGCGGCGAATACAATAACGAGAGTCAATACAATCGGCACCTTGTGTTTACGCCTCCAACGGGCGTGTCTAAGGTTGAAATTGTCGCCACAATAACAGGCCATGGATTTGGCCAAGACAATGACAATTGTGCGGAATTTTGTGACCATGAGCATCATTTCTACATTGGCAATAACCATGCCTATGAAGATCACCCCTTGGTAGGAAATAATCTCGGCTGTACTACTTTGCTCAATCAAGGTGTTGTTGCCAACCAATTCGGATCTTGGCCTTATGGCCGTGGCGGATGGTGTCCTGGGCAAGATGTGAAGCATTGGACTTTTGACATTACAATGTGGGTCGACATGAATGGAGAGAATAATTTGACTTACCGTGGATTATTTAATGGGCAGGAATATGTGCCTCAAAATGACCAAGGCGGCAGTCGTGAAATTCGGGCGGTAATTTGGTTGGTGTATTATACAAATACCTCTTCAATAGCTCCCACATTTGCAATCCCATCACAGCCGCCAACCGATAATACTGATGACTTCTGTCGAATAAATGGAAGTTACGATAGTATTTGCTCTCAATTGATCCTGAACCTTGAATATCAGGATTTTTCATTTGGTACTGCTACTGCTGTTCGCTAATACTGTGTGGGTGGTGGGCACGGTAAGTTCTGCAAATTCTCTGCGGGTTCTGGAGTTTTTAGCAGTTGATACTTGCTATTTCTTCGGCATGGTTTGAATCCGGCTCGAGTAATGGTACGTTGGAGTTCCTCTTCACTTACTTGAACTCTAGTTGTACCAGATGCCGAGACAACGTTTTCTTCCATCATGGTTGACCCCGCATCATCGGCACCGCCAAGTAATGCCATTTGAGCTACCTTCATACCCATTGTTGGCCATGAGGCTTGGATATGTTCCACATTGTCGAGAAACAGCCGAGAAATGGCTACATGTCGCAAATATTCACTGGCGCCGCAACCTAAACGCACTCTGTTTTGGCCACGGTTACGCTTACCAAAGGAATTGAATTCTAATTGTACTGGCCAAGCAATGAATGAGGTGAAGCCATTCTCCCAATTTTTGTTGGCGTGATCTTGGGACTGGCGCACAAATTCAAGGTGTTGTATGCGCATTTCATTTGTTTCACCAAAACCGATTACATTTGTAGCACTAGTTGTCAAACCTAATGATTGCGCTTCTTGCATGATCCGCATCCAATCTTCTGCCCGTTGCTTCTTCGGGGAAACGTCCTTCCTCACTTCGTCAACCAGCATTTCTGCCCCGCCGCCAGGTAAACCATCCATGCCAGCATTTTGCAAGCGTTGCAATACTTCTAATGTAGTAAAACCGGTGACTTGAGAAATACCTGCGATTTCAATCGGTGAAAAGCAGTCGAGTAAGATACTTGGGTGGCGCCTCTTCAATTCCGTCAATAATTCCTCATACCATTCAATAGATAAGTCCGGATTCACCCCTCCTTGCATCAGAATTCTAGTGCCTTCTATTTGTTCCAATTCGGCAACTCGAGCAGATATTTGCTCAATGTCTTGAGTATAAGTTTCAGCATGTTCAGGGGGGCGGTAAAAGGAGCAGAATTGGCAATTTATTGTGCACACATTTGTATAATTAATATTGCGATCAATCAAGTAGGTAACTATTTCCTTACCATGCATTTGTTGACGCCTTAAATTGGCTGCATTTTGCAACTCTAAAAGTGGTGCTTCATCATACAATATCTGCGCGTCCTTCGAACTTAATCGATATTGATTGTCATTATTACGCGTCCATAAAGCCACGGACTCTAGAATAGATTTCCACGATAACATAACATCACTCAAGCGTTCCGATTATCGCTTCAAGTTCAGATATTTCTTTGGGGCAATTTGCACTCAATACGTCGGGTTCCGATGCAGTAATGAGAACATCATCCTCAATACGAATTCCTATGCCAGCCCATTTGTCTGCGATTTGAACATCAGGCCGCCATGCGCCAAAATACAATCCTGGTTCAACGGTAATTACCATCCCTTCAACGAATAATCGCGGTTCACCATTCGGTTTATAGATTCCAACGTCATGAACATCAAGTCCAATCCAATGCCCAGTATTGTGCATATACCAATTTCTCAATTCCCCATCTTCAGAAAGTGCATCTTCAAGGTTGGAATTGATGATACCCAACTCAATTAATCCCTTTGCCATAACTTCTCGCGCCGCATCATGTGGAGCGGAATATGAATTGCCCACTCGGCATTTATCAATTGCAGCAACTTGAGCGTCCAAAACCAACTGGTAAATTGAGCGTTGTGCTGGAGTAAACTTCCCATTTACCGGCCATGAACGTGTAATATCAGATGCATATCCTGAATACTCTCCACCAGCATCAATAAGGACTACAGCACCATCTTCACACTCCATTTGGTTGGTATTGTAGTGCAAAATTGTGGCATTATCTCCGCTACCAACAATGCTAGGATATGCAATTCCGGATGCACCCCCATAGCGAAAAAATCCTTCGATTAAGGCTTGTAGTTGCCATTCTCCCATGCCTGGTGTGCAATTGCGCATGGCGGCAATGTGTGCGAGACTAGAGATTTCACAGGCATGTCGCATTTGAGCGATTTCACCAGAAGATTTGATTAGCCTCAATTCTGCAATCATTTGACTTGGGTCAACTATTGAACTCGGTCCTGAGCCATAGTGTTGGCGGGCTCGATCACGACGGCTAATTGCACTATTCACCCAACTATCAATTTTCGAATTGACCTTTGTTCTAGAGTAAACATTGTCGCAATTGCTTAGATATTTGTCGAGTATTTCTTCCAAATCATCAATCGAATGGGCAACATCAATTGGCCATTTATCCATCGCTCCTTCAATGCCGGGACGGCGCCCATTCCATATTTCCATTAGCACATCACGGGGCTGAACAAATAGTTCAATTCGCCATTTACCATCGACATTACGACCTACGAGAACTGAATCAGGATCATGCCATCCGCACAGGTATAACATGTCACTATTGTTGCGGTACGGGTAGTCGACATCATTGCTACGAACCGCAGGTGCTGGCGAGCAGATGATTAACAGGTCACGTTCAGACAATTGGTCCATCAGCGCAGATTGACGGGAACGATATTCCGCATTTTCTATAGGTGGTGGCGGGCGTCCTATCTTGCCTGCTAACTCCGCGAACATATCTCTCCGAATCAGTCGCTGCACTTGAATTGACCGTTGTCAATTCTAATCCTCTTCATTCCATTTAGGAATTTCTGGGGTGGATTTTTTACGCTTTATTCCTAAGGCAATAATTAACCCAATAATGGCCAATAACAGTACGAAGAATGCGAATGTGGATGAACCCATAACGAATTGATCTACCAATCCACCCAATGGATTAGATTCATCATTCTGTGACAAAGGGTCATCATCAGTACCGAAAACAACTACTTCAAATTCAACTGTATCATTTGCGCCATCATCATCAGTTACGGTAAATACGACTTTGTGTATTTTTTCGACATCATCCCGCTCTACTATTAGAATTTGATTTGTCGATATTACTTCGCCATCAAATGACCAACTATATCCTAGGAACAAATGATCAACTCCAGTATCCGTTGAACCTTCAGCACTAAACGTCCAATTTTCACTTTCTGGAAGCCTATGAGTTGAACCATTTTCAACACCTACGCCGCCGATTGAGACATTGGCAATTGGCGGGTCATTAGTCACAGTTAGGTTATGCATGATGACATTCCTATTTCCTGCTCCATCAGTACCTGTGACTGTAAATTGCCATGAGCCAGATTCGTTTAGGCTCAAAACAAGATGACGAAAATTCACTTCATGATCAGTTGGCCCGCGGACCTCGCCAGCAGGATTCGTAATAGTCCACGAATAATGGACAGGGGATAATTCCTCGTTCAGCAAAGCTGCTTCTAGGACAATACTAGTGGAATTTTCTTCACTACTGTATTCTGGACCATAAATTTCTATGTCTGGAATCGTAGTATCTATAAGGCTAGATTCTAAGTTTCTGTGGCTAGTAAGCAGACTAATGCCTCTAACCGAAATAATCGGATAATATATTCCATCGGTTATCGATTCGGAATTCTCACTTACTTGGAGTGTAACTGTAAATTGGTTTTCATTCCATTGCCATGTTATTGGGACAGCAACACCTAGTGGATTTGGGTCGAAGATTGTCTCAAGCAATTCATCACAATTTGTGGATTCAAAATCTACATCTCGACACAATGTTAGACGAATCTCATAACTTTCATTAACATCTGCAGTGAACACCTCTCCCGAAATTATCATTGCATTTCTTACATACTCTTCACTATGACTTGAAATTGTAACCACTGGTGGGTGTGGTGCATCACCAAGAAAAATAACTTCATAATCATAATTAATTTCATGGTCTTCATTATTTTCAAAGTAACTGGCCCAGATTATACATGAGCACTTACTGCCGTTAATTGAAAAACTAATTTGTTTAGATAGGCTTGAGTTTTGCGAAATAAAAGTCTCATCACTAATTGCATCAAACACACCCCATTCATAATCTGTTATTGATGAATCTAAAAATAGTATTGCAGAATAATTACTCCCATTCAAATGGCTAACAGAGAAATCCGCATTTATTTGAGAACGGGATTCAGACAATCCAATGTTTTCATTAGTTAGACTAATTGATTTTGATGCTGGTGCTATAATGGCTTCGCTGCTTGAAAATAGCAATAACATTGCGAGAAGGGCGAGACAAGATATTCTCATTGACTTCTCCATTGTTAGTGTACGGACAGCGTTTCGCTATCAAACCAACTGCTCAAGGCATCATTCATTATACCAATCACAGGATTGACCCTGCCCTGGATAACTCACTGGGTCGCGTGGATTGGTATCCCACTTGTATTCACAATAGTTGACGTGACCATCGCCATCACTGTCGATATTTCTGTCGACTGAATCCATTGGGTCAAATTCAAAGTAAAATTCCCAACCGGTCGCCATTCCATCGTTATCGTGGTCTTGATAGAATACTTCGGGTCCATCATCCCATTCATCACCATCGGTATCGTTGTTGATCGGATTAGTTCCATTTTCAAATTCCTCGAAGTTCGTAAAATTCTCCAAATTCTCATAGAATATTGCACCATCAGGAGTATTCGGGTTGATATTGCAATCCGAAGATGATGGGTCATCGTGGTTCTTACAATATTTATTGAGGAGGGAGGTACGATTTAGTCCATCATGGTCTGGGTCCTCACTACCGTCATCAATACCGTTGAAATCTGAATCAATTAGAGCTGGGTCCATCACTCCACGAGAGCCGGTGGCTTCCAAAGTTGCATTATCAACCAACCCACTTTGTATGGCTTCTAGAGAGTAGAAAACTTCCCATCCATCTGGCAACATATCACCGTCGGTATCGTCGTCCACAGGGTTTGTATCCCAGCGGTCAGGGGCTTCAGCAGAGTTAGTTAACGTGTCATTGTCGATATCATACAGAGCATCATCAAGGGTCCCTTCAGCCGGATTCAAAGCCCAACGTCCCTTGCAGTTACACTGAATATTAGTTGGTATCTGGAAATCGGTTAGATTCATTGCTTCCATCTCATATTTCTTCACTTCAACGAATCCCTTAAGCCAATTATTCCACATATATCCGCCAGGATCGAGTTCGCATTGAGCCTCGTCACAATTAGGTGTGCGCCACTTTTCAGAAACCACCCACAGGCTGTGAGATTTTGAATTATCTTCTAGAGATTCAACTTGCATTTCCCAGCCATCAAGCATACCATCTCCATCACTGTCATTATTGGTAGGGTCAGTACCCTGTTGCCATGGGCGTGGAATGTAAAGTGCTTCATTTCCGTCGATCAACTCATCACCATCGGTATCGGAATTGTTGGCGTGAGTCAAATATCCATCATCACCTATCTCCAATTCTTCTCCATCGACCAAACCATCGTTATCTGTATCATCCATACATGGACTTGTCGAATAATTTTCTCCTTCCCATTCGTGTCCAATCGAAGCCTCGTGATAATCACCAAGTCCATCGTTATCAGTATCACTATTGCTGGCATTAGAACCTAAGTCACAAACACTGGAAAACTCCTTGAAATCGGTTAATCCATCGTCATCAGTATCCCAATCTCCAGGGTCGCTAATCACCCGAACTTGGTGGACTCCATGACTAACAACCTGTATCTCCCATCCCATTACTTCAATTCCGTCAATTAACCCATCACCATCGGTATCTGGGTTTAGAGGATCGGTAGAGCGAGAATCACTCAAGCCATCTCCATCGCGGTCCCGAGCATTGTATTCTTGCAGATTGGTAAACATTTCAGATGGCTCAACAACGGTTAGCCAAGGTGTAAGGCGACTATCGATGGTATCACCGAGTTGCACATGGATGGAATAGACGTACCCGGTCGCCATTGCTCTAATTGGATAGACTACAGGATTACCTCCTGCTAATGTAACTTGGGCACGAGCAACGGTTTGGTTAACCTCTACCCATTGATCTAGAGAAACATCAATGGCATATACTCTAGCAGAAGGCCCTTCTAGTTCATCAAAGAAGGAACTACCATCACCGTCTGCATCCCATCCGTCATGGTCTGGGTCTTCATCCCAATTTTCTCCATCGGTTGCATTTAATCCGTTTTCAAATTCCCAACCATCTGGCATGTCATCGGCATCGGTATCTGCAAGCCAGGGATTTGTGAAACTTTTGGGCCCAAAGGTGAATGCAACACGATATTCCTCGGCATTATTCAAATCGTCCTCATCCCAATCGTGGTAAGCATCAGAGCCATTTGCAGGATCAAGAAGTTGGGTAGTTGAAATTGCGGCACCAGCATAGGGGTGGTCTGCAGAATCACTAAAGTAAAATTCAAATCCATCGGGCATGCCATCTCCGTCAGTATCCCAATCTGAAGGGCCGTTGAATTTTCCATCGCCATCCATATCCTCGAGATACCACGAAATCATGCCACCACTTGCATCTGAAAATGGCGCCTTTTTATCGACCGATACACCGTAGATTTGATTATAGAAATCATCAACACTCACGGTTCCGTAGGCGATTTCTATACTATCTGACAGCAAGTCTCCGTCACTATCAGTCGAAAGTGGATCGGTGCCATATTGCTCTTCTTCAAAATTGAATAATCCATCGCCATCAGAATCAAGAATAGCATCACATGAATACTGACCAGCAATATTTGCCATCTCATCCCAAGAGGGTCTTTGGTCGTCATTATCCAGAGTTTGTTTAATTGCACTCCTTTTGGCCTCGGTAAGTAAACCGCAATTCCAATTTCCCGATAATGGATTAAACAGGTCAATTACTTCACCATCTTGTGCGGTTTGGTTGTAGTGCATATATTCAACTTCCCAGCGGTCATTGAGTCCATCACCATCAGTGTCAGCTAGTTTTGGCTCGGTGCCAAAAGCTTGTTCTTGCTGATTAGTCAACCCATCTCTGTCTGGGTCACCATTGGGTCCATCCTCTGGATTTGGCCAACTTTCAGATTCATTACCTTCACTACTCGACTCATCTCCAGTTGCTGGGGGGGCGTTATCCTCATCAGCATCACCAGAATCAAGGGGATTAAGTCCATTTGCGACTTCCCAGCCATCATTAAGTCCATCATTATCCGTATCCTCGCGTAACGGATCGGTCCCATATTGTACTTCTTCCATCTTATCTGGCAATCCATCTCCATCGGTGTCGATAGCCTGAGAAATTAATTCTTCATCTTCAAATAGATTCTCTTCACCCGCTGGCTCAAAAAATCCTAGACCTTCGCTGGTTTGGACGAAACCACTCATACCTACAAAGAGTGAGCCAAATATCATTGTTACAGCAATTGCTGAGTAAGCCATTTGGTTGTGAGAGAGCACCATTATTATCACCGGAGCCAACAGACGTAGTCGGAACTATCCCACCGACTTCAAGTAATAGACATAAAAGTGATGGGTAATAGATTATGTCACAAGTCTACGAAATGGGGTCTGCAAGCGCTCTCCTAGGGATTATTTCAATCATCTGTACATGGCCATTTTGCCACCATTTTGCGCGCCCATCTCTACCCTCGGATCTTTGCCAACATCCCAATAAAATACCTACGCACAATGAGGGATGAATTCCCCCCTCAAGTGAAAATTGGATTTCTCCATAATCACCAATGCTCTTTACTGAGCATAATTTCCCTAGTCCATATTGGGTTAAATTTTCCTCAATTACATTATTCCAATGACTGCTATCACCGATTAGTACGTGTCCACCTTCGGCGATAAAAACACGCCGAGTAGCTTCAGCCATTGCTGACCAAATCACTCCTTCATCTGAACTAATCCCATTCCATTCCGTGCGCTCATCGGAATTGGGGATCAACTCTTGCAAAGCAATATTTTCTGCCAATCTTAGCACCAAGTCCCGCCCAATAAATATATGTTTTATAGAATCTATATAAAGGTGGCCTTCAAGTATATTTAGTGCTGAATTTTGCAACTTTTCCATTGGACGATCACCGCCGCACCTAAGAAAATTCCAAGTAATCTTCACATCCATTACAGGCGGTAATAAAGCGCCACGATTCTCGAGGTCAACAAGTGTTCGTTCGGGACCATAATCACGCCATAGATGACGTAAGGAACTATTTCGGATAACTGCCATTATAGCACAAACTTGCCCGGAGGCCTGGGCTGAAATACATCTACCCGAGACCATCAATTCATCACCAATTAGCGAGGACAATTTGCCAATACCTCGTTCCTCCCAATCTGCATTTATCCAATTGAGGCGGGATTTGTTTTTTCCAATAATTGGATTGGGTAGTAGTTCAGTAATCATTCTTTGTTGCAATCGCCATGTTTCGTGGGATTCACTAGCATATGCGAGTCTGCGTTCTAACGGTGTATCCATGACATCCTCTATTTCAGCAAACCAATCTCGCCAAAACCCGCTACTTACGAGCCAAACAGGCTCAGCATTACAATCGCGGTCAATTATTCGGTATGAGTCATCAATTCGCCAGCGTGAAACCAGACGCGAGCGAAGTAAGGAATCCTCACTCTCATTAACTGGCATAAAGTATCCAAGTAAATCGCAATGTTGATTGTTGTGCCGTGTTGAATCGACAACCCTTACCAGTCAAACTCATACACCGTATCGGGACTTTTGGTTTTATGGCCAGCGATGGAAGTCCATTTCCAGAACCGATTGCTTTTCCAGATATAGATGGGCCGGTAAAAGAAAATTTGCGGTATATTCAATCTCAGGTGATTCAACACCATCGGCGTTTCCAAAATAGTATTCCACTTATTGCCAGTGAGAATTTAGTCAGTCCACGTGCAGCAGAAATGTTTGCTACAGATTTGCATAATCGCTATGCTGAGGGTTTACCCGGCTCGAGATACTATGAGGGCAATGCCGATTATGATCCCATAGAGACCCATACTGAAAATCTCGCCAAGCGTCTTTTTAGCTGCCCTTTTGCTGATGTGCGACCGATTTCGGGCACTTCCGCCAATATATCATCACTTTTCAGTCTCGGACAAGCAGGTGACAAATTCATGGCTCCCCAACTCGAGGCAGGAGCACATATTTCGACTCAGCGCTTTGGTGCGGCCGGTCTACGTGGTTTTTCGACAGTAACATATCCATCAATTCCAGAAACAATGTCAATAGATACTGATATTGCTTCCCGAGCAATACTTACTGAGAAACCGCGAATTTGCTATTTTGGCCAGTCAGTATATTTGTTTCCGACAGAACTAGAGCCATTAATTGACGCGGCAAGAGAAATTGGCGCAAGTGTGATGTACGATGCAGCACACGTTTTAGGACTGATTGCAGGTGGTAAGTTTCAGGACCCACTCGGCGACGGAGTCGATATTGTTACGGCTTCAACGCACAAAACATTCCCCGGCCCTCAGCATGGAATTATTCTAGGGAATAGTGATGTGGAATTACCTAATGGGCAAATGCTCCACAAGACGATTAGGTCAAGAGTTTTCCCCGGAGTCCATTCTAATCACCATCTCCACAAGGTCGCTGCATTGGGGGTTTCTTTGGCTGAGGCGCTTGAATTTCAAGTTGACTATGCAGCAAATATTATTTCAAATGCAAAAATATTGGCTGAGGGATTGTGGGATCGTGGAATGAAAGTTTTTGCCCCTGATCATGGATTTACCGAGAGCCATACGATTCTTGTCGATGTCCAGGAATTTGGTGGTGGTGCTGATGTCAGTCTTCGAGCTGAGTCGCAAGGATTGGTAATGAATAAGAACATGCTACCTGGTGATACATCTGCAGTTCTACCATCTGGTATTCGTTTAGGTACACCCGAGATGACGCGTTTAGGAATGGGGGGGGATGAAATGGATGAAGTTGCAGACCTTATTCATCTTGCAGCTGCAGGTGGGCATGAGGCCACTGTTAGAGAGCGTGCTGCAGCCTTAAAGAATGATTTTTCCACAATCAATTACTGCTGGCCTACCGGAAAGGGAGCCTATGATGACCCCGTTTTCACAGACTTGTAGCACTAATTAGGTCGCCTCGAACTTGGTGTCCTTGAACTCGGACGACCACTCCTTTTTCTTTCACTAATACGTGTGTTTTGATGAATTCCCATTTTGCCTAGATTACGTTGAGTAATTGGAACTCGAGACTCTAATACACTCGGGGCAATGCGATTAATGCGCTTTTTCCGAGCGATGTGATTGTCCCGCCCTCGATATGCAGAAGGTCCGATAAATTGCTGAAGATATTCACCTTCGTGCCTCATTTCATTGGGACGTTTAACCCACCAATTGCTAGTAAGGGGGGTTAATCGTGCGGTCTTCCTTTTGCGCATTTCAATAACTCTTTTGGCGAACTTCTTTCTAATGTTTTTGTCGGACTCGGAGGGTAATCTTACAGTAAGCCATGCAGGTAAGCCTATGTCGTAAATAGCGCCATTAATTGGCAGTAGTATTCCAGATAATAGCATATGGTTGCCTATTGGCAGCGTCTGCTTGTCAGGTTTAGCCCTCAGCCTTTTGAGCCTCCGTGCATATGCAATCATCCCCTTTTGGTCACGGTGCTTGATTAGGCGACGTTGATTGCGGCGGAAATGGCGATAGAAAATATGCAGTGCAGTTAGGGCAATAGCTAAACCGATGCCAGTTGCAAAAGACCTAACCGAAGTCAAATATATTCCTATAATCCACCATGCTGGAAGCAAAACAAAGAAGTTGAGAACAATTGAAATTGGAGATTTCGAATATCTAGGAGGTATCCCTTTCTCAAGGGACTGATGAGCGCTGACCATCATATTGGCATTCATTGCTTCGTCTTCACCTTTCTTAGCATGGAGAGCCGCTATGGCATTCACTGGTGCCTCATTTACCCAATTACGGGTCGATTTACTATCTCCTATTGCTAATGAAACCTCGAATTCAGAATCATCTTCATCCATTCCAAGTAGGGCGCCCAAGGCCTTAACTCTTGGATCAAAAGTATCACTCTCGCTTAATTCTTTATAGATGCTAAGTGCTGAATGCCATTCGCCAATATCAACCAGGCATAATGCTGCTGCAATTCTTGCTTTGGCACTTAGGGGCTCCATTTTGACCAATTCTAATGCCAAGTCCAATGCCTCTTCATGGCGCCGTTGTGAACGTAACAAAGCAACATGATTCAATCTTGCATGAACAGTCAAACGGTCACTGTGTTGACTTTTATTTTGGGGGATTGGCGTCCAATTCCGCATCCTTTTCATCAAATCATTTAGATTATCGATGCATGAATTATTCTCCCAATCCCATATGTCATCTTCATCAACTTGTCCTCGCCATGGGTCGAGCCATTCGAGGACAAATGAAATCAATTCAGGCTCGTCATATCCCTCATCAATTTCCAATCCACGCAAAGCTTCACGAGCCGCATCAAGACGACGGCAGGATAAATGCCCTAGTGCTATTATCATTCGCGCTTCATCATCATCTCCACCTTCTTGGGCCAGAACCTTACGTGCTTCTTCTGTTGCCTTCGGCCAAAGCCCGCGTAGTGCCATTTCAATCATTTTAGCGCGTGATTTCTCAAGGCGAATTACAGCTTCGTCACCATCGATAAACTCTTGCTGGAAGCGGCGCAAATGATCTATGTCATCGAGCCTTGCAGCCTTCTCAATTAATTCCCGCATCCAATCACCGCCGCCTGCCATTATGACTCCTTCGCGCCGAAGTTCTGGGTCAAGATCGAAATCAAGTTTGGAAAGGCTGGCAAATCGAACTATACTTAGAAGCCAAGTCATTATGAAAATTGTTTGGCCGACAGCAATAAACAGCCAAGTACTTTGCAATATTATTAATTCAGTAAATCCTTGTTGTTCAAGCAGATAAGTATACGGCATTAAATGTGAGAATTCTTTGTAGCAAATTAAAATCAATAACAGTACAGTGTAGCCAGAAAAACCAGCAAATGAGAAGTACAATATTTTAGCTTGAGCAGACTCTTCCGAACGAATTTCACGCGGCGATGCCAGCGATACACCACCTAGACCTCCAAATGTTTGTCCACCGATAAACAAGTTGCGTGTCAATTCAAAGATAAACGCCAAGCCGACGATTGCAATGTTAAAACTCAAGTATATGGTAAGGGTTGAAGCCAACTGCTTAATTGAAATCCATTTTTCAATCCAATCTTGGTTTAATTCAGCCCATTCATACAACGAATATCCGATAATCCCGCCAAAATTTAGAATTTCTTCTGAATTAGCAGGCTCATTTAGCATTACGTGAATAACAGTAATTATCCCATTCAAGGCTGTTAATGGCATGGTTAATAAGAAGAATGTGAGGATGAATGAACCGACTCGCTTGAAAAATCCTGGTGGATCTGGATCAATTGGAGTCTCAAAACCTCTAACCGTCTCCCATTTCTTCTGCAGTAGCATGTTCCATGAGGCCCCTAGAATTCGCCCATAAGCAAGAATTGTAGGTGACATGAAAACTAGAAGTGCATATACTACCCAAATCGGTGATAACCCACCTACTTGTGACATGCCTACCCACAATACTAGGCCTGTGGAAAATAGTAGAATTCCTAAAGTAATGGCCCTTCTCATCAATTTGATGTACCATTTTACTCTTACTTTATCACGATAAAACATCCCAACTTGTGCTGTGAGAGTTTCCCATGGACTGAATAATATCGGAATTAAAATCAATAAGAAAATCAAAAACACATTCAATTGGTAGTAGGTATTTGGTTGGAATGTCAATTCCCCTACCAAAATTAAAATGCCGGTCATCGCCATCAAATAGAGTGCGACTCCAAATCCCACACTAGGTAATCTAAGCAGTTCACGTGCCTCTTCTCTTGTCCGAGTCAAACGATGAACTTCATACAGTGCATCATCTATTTCGAAGGCAATTTGCAAGGATGAAAGTGAATTGGGTACCAAGAAACGCCACATGAATATAGCAATAGCGAATGCGGTTAGGACTGGAAAAATCAACTCTAAAGAGAAATTTGCAGGCGACATTACTGCTGCGCCATTTTCGCTGGTTGATTCGGCTAATGTAGTAGGTAGAAAAGTGATTGTAGATAATACTGCAACAACAAGTAACGAGCGTATAATTGCACACCTATGCCTTGCGCCCATATCGGTTGCTATGTGTTGAACATTATGAGAAGTTCGCCGACGATAGTATTATCGATGGCGGGTCAAAAATGCTTCAATTCTGTCAAATGCCTCATTTAATACATTCTCTCCTGGAAGGTAGACTATGCGGATATGGCCTTTACCCAGTTTTGCCGAAAAGCCGCTTCCATGAACAACTAACACATGCTCTTCATCTAGTAATTTCAGGACAAATTCCTTATCATTCTCGTACCAGTGTTCATCTGTTAATCTAACGAACATGTAGAATGCACCACCCGGAGCCTCAACCTCAAGTCCTTCGATCCGCTCAATTCGTTCTATACAAAGGTCGCGTTGGCGACGTACTTTGTCGGAATAACCCTTCATCCATGCACGGTCGGAATTTAGGCCGGCGAGATAACCCATCTGAGCAGGAGTCGAGGCACATAGCCGTGAACGCAATAGTCGCTCGATTCCATCGCGAACTAGACTGAGGCGATTTGCTGGGTCATGTATTGCTAGATAACCGATCCTCCAACCCGGAGCGTAATAATTCTTTGAGACTCCATTAAGGGTAAAAATAGGAGTTTTGGTCGAGTGTGATGCAACACTAGAATGTGCATTGGTGAAATCTAATTCATCATATATTTCATCGGCAATTATCATACAATTGGGCCAATTCTCAGCGATAGCGAGTAATCTTTTAATTTCTTCAGAATTGGCTACATTGCCGCAAGGATTGTTGGGGTTGATAAGAACCAATAATCGCACATCTTCATCCATTTTTTCCTCAACGTCATCAAAATCGACTCGCCACTCATCATCAGATTTCAACTTGTATTCAATGGTTTTAGCGCCATACATTTGCGGATAAGCCATGTAGGGAGGATAGTGGGGTCCTGGCGCTAATACCTTGGAACCTTGTTCTAAAGTGGCAGCAAAAATAATTTGTAAAGCCTCAGTAACACCATGACAAACATAGACATCTTCAGCAGAGCAATTCCACCCCTTTCTATCTTCATCTTTTGCGATTGCAGCACGCAATTGGGGTAATCCATATGAGGGAGAATAGCCACTTTCACCTGCACTCAAACTTCGCTGAAATGCTTCTACCATGTGCTTTGGAGTGGGTAGGCCAGGGTAGGCAATAGGGTCGCCAATATTCAATTTAATAATCTCATGTCCCTGCCGCTCAAGTTCCATTGCTGGAACCACTACATCACGAATTGCGTATTCTATCTGTGCGGCACGTTTTGCTACAGGAATGTCGCTCATATTATCACTCCAACGACTCCGGTACTACGCCACCCATCCGACAAACGATGTCAAATTGTGCTGATTCAACCGGCTGAACTGAAAGTCGTTGGCCGCGAGCCAATAGTGGCATCCCTTCAAGGGCAGGATTCTCTTTCATATCCTGTAATGAAACCACATCCATTGCAGTTATTGGTTCGATATCAACCATCATCCAGCGAGGATTATCTGGGCTTGATTTGACATCAAAATACTTACTCTCAACATCCCAAGATGTGTAGTCTGGATAACCCTCTTTAACGACTTTAGCAATGCCTGCAACATGTGGTGGCTTACAATTTGAATGATAAAAAAGCACTTTATCATCGATTTTCATGGCATCACGCATGAAGTTACGTGCTTGATAGTTACGGACTCCGTCCCAATGAGTCACCCCGTCTTCGACCAGTTGCGACCAAGGATAGACATCAGGTTCGCTCTTCATCAGCCAGTAACTCGCCATGTAACCTTCAGTGATGATAAGGACTTGAGGCTGACGGCTGGACGATTTGACTACCATGCATCCGCATCGTCTTTCCGAGTTGAAGATGAAATCATAATCGCATCAATGTCAGCATCACCAGATCTCTGTGCCTGAATGAGTCCCAATGCACGTTTCATTGAATCAGAACCACCTGTAGACCCAACACCAAGTTTTTCCAAAGTTACAAAAATTGCGGGTAGTAATAGTAGAGCGCTGGCAGCGGCAATCCATAACAGAATAATGACTACTGTAACGAACGGCTTGATTTCGGGAATTGGAATCAAATAAGCAGTTATCAATCCCAATGTTGTTACAGTTGCCGCTTCAAATAAAGACATCCCAGTCGAAACAGTTGAAATCCGTATCGCTTCAAGACCACCCCCTAATTCGCGTATGCGGTTAGCTATGTGGATTGAGAAATCAACTCCAACACCGACTAGAATTGAGCCAATCATAACAGTAACCAGTGAAAGAGAAACATCACGTTCAGCCATCACCAACCATTGTAAAGCAACTGTAGCAATTACTGGAGATGTAGTCCATATCGCAAATCGCAAATCTCGGAACACAATACCTAAAGTAATCAGAGTAAGAATAATCGCAAATGCTAGAGATGACCATTGTGAATCCACAATTAGGCTATTGACGGCAATTGCAACAGCGGCAACACCTGTGAGTTTTCCGGCTTTGATATTACCTCGGTCATAATTGGTTTGGCTAGCATATTCATCGATATATATGACCGAATCCGAGGTTTGAGACACAGGTAAGAATGGCAAATCAACATAAATTAGGCTGCGACGATAATCATCTGAGATGAAGAGCGATCGGGTCTCATCGGTCAAACTATCATAGAAGACATTCAGCAGGAAGATTTGCGTTTGCCTCCCACCTTCAGAACCACTATCAAGAGTTCCGAGTACCTTCCAAAAAGTTGCATCTTCCGATGCGGATTGGTTGAACATTAATTCAGCCAATTCTCGCATTTCCTCCGGCAGTGGAGTGAGATCCATTATGTCTTCAAGAATTTCATATTGGTCGGAAGTTGAAAAATTGGCCGAAACACCGACTGATTTCATCAAGAACACAACGCTAACAGCAGTTGTAAATTCCACAGTATTGAGATTTTTCTCCAATATTGATGTTGCCAGCAAGTTACCGTAAGGGTCAGCGCATTCAGGATCCTCCTCGATATCACGAGATTCCCCTTTCATGCACCCTTCAACTAGAATCATCCCGATTTGACCTGCGTCAAATTCACGAGAATATTGCTTCATTTTTACAACCGGCTCTTCGCCTTCTGGAGCCATACCGAGTAGGTCGATATTCTCCTCAACATTTTGCTGCCCCCAAGTGGCTGAAACAATTATGCCAACGAGGAAAATTGCCAAAACTACTGAATTCCACCGCAGTGGTATTTGGGCTGCATACTCAAACACCTTTAGGGGTGGATGGCTTGGTTTTTGCAGGTCCAGTAGTATAGTCAAATTCGGCACCATCAACATCGTCATGATGTAAACTACTACAATTCCGCCTGAAAGTGCAAAACCTATACTCGCAATTGGTGCCATCGGAGTGAATGTAAGTGAGATAAAACCGATAACTGTTGTTACTGCAGAGAGGAATACCGCTTTACCCGTAGAACTGATTGATGAACGCATTTTTTCCTTTTTAGTACCACTTTCTTCTGTGTAACGATTGGTAATGTGTAATCCATATGATACCCCAAGGGCTAGCAGAATTGGGCCGACAATAATTATTGTCATCGCCACCTCATAATCAATGAAACCAATCACCCCCAGTGTGATGAATACCGAACATAAGGTAGGAAGTCCTGATATTATTACCACCTTTAGCCCCTGAACCGGGCGCCATGAACCGGTTTGCAATACATCTGAGTGGAAAAAGAATAATCCCCCCGCAACCAATATTACCGCGATTGGAAAAATCTTCCAAAACAATGCGAATGAAAATTCGGTAACTGCATTTGTAATCGGCACTGGTCCAGTCAAGGTCATCTTGATACCTAATTCATCGCCATCACAATAGTCCTCGTCGCTTGGATCGGTTACTTCAGAATCACAATTCCAATTGCTTTCACTAGCAATCCCGGAAATAATATCCTCGGCTTCGGAAATTATTTGCGGAGATGGTTTTGATTCGTTAACTGCTACAATAATTACTGCTCGGTCTAGTTTCAAATCATTGTCGACATCTCGGGCCAATTTATTCAAACCCGGCGAGGCATCACCATTATCATCATACATTGTGTCGATAATTTGGTCAATTGTAGTCTGCGAGGGAATGCTGTAATCTCCCATCAATAGATATGCATCTTCAAGAGATTCGTTCATTGATGCTGCCAATTCTCGCGTCGTACAGTCATCATCATTAGCACCTTGGCAACCAAACTCACCCAATTCCTTAATGAACGCTTGAGTTACTCTCGCACTTGATGAATTAACTTCTTTCATAACGGTCGAAAGTGACAGAATAAAAATCACATCATCGGTTGGGTTAGATACATATGGATTCAACGCCTTTTCCACTTTGTCAAATTGATGCAGGATAATTTCATCAGTAATATTTTGTGATTCGGATTCGACATAAATAATCATTACATTGGTCGACCAATCTTCTTGCACCTCTTTGATGGCTTGTTCAACAGGATCACCTTTCGGCAAGTACACGTCGAGGCTCCCGTTAACATTCAATGATTTTTCATCCTTGATCTGCCAAGGCATGCTAGATTCAGAACTCTTGTCCATAAATCCACTATGATATGCAAAGAAAATTGTAATGCAAACGCAAAGTAATACTGTCAACAAAGGGAAAGCAGTAATTATTCCGGTTGGACCTGAGCGTTTGTATTCTCGGCGCAGGGCTTGAGGGGCATCGGCAAATCCTTTTGCGGCAGATTTGGAAAAATCAATTACGTCGAAATCTTTCGTAGAGGCAATCATCCTCGCTCGCTTTTCGGCAGTTCTTTCACGACTGTGTTTCCAAAGGTCACTAATCCGCTCACCAAAACTTGGCTTTCGCGGCACCCCTTCTTCTGTCATATGCCTCGCTGAGGTTGCGCCTGCTTATCTCCTTTAACACATAGTGTGCGATTGAAGGATGCATGCATCTTTAGGCGGTCATTCTCAAATGCGGATGGCCTGCATAAGCGGTGGGTTCTTGAGCAGACGCCATACCGGCGGTTTGGACCTCGTCTGTTTACGAAACGAGGGCTGGTTGGATTTTGATGCCTGAGCCGAAATTACCTGATAAGCGCTGGTCAATTGATCTGGAAAAGCGAATCCAAGAGCAACATTATTCCGATTCAACAATTTATGATGACCGTTATGGATTTAATCCAAACAGCGGAAAAGAAGTATTTGTGATTGATACACCACCTCCTTATCCGAGTGGAACTTGGCACATTGGAGCGGTAGCACAATACAGTATGATTGACGTAATCGCACGAAGTCAGCGATTATTGGGAAAGGAAGTGTACTTTCCTTGGGGTGTCGACCGAAATGGAATAAATATTGAATTTACTGTAGAGAAAAAAACCCAGCGTAAAATGAAAACTTATGACCGAGCAGAATTCATCGACTTGTGTAAAGACACTATAGAAGAATTCACTACATCAATGCGAAAAACTGCATCGAGAGTGGGCTTATCATGTGACTTCTCCAAAGAGTATCTTACAGATTCTCCAGATTATCGTGCAGTCACCCAAGCAATTTTCGTTAAATTGTTTGAACGTGGTGACATTATTGAGGACTTACGTCCGAATATTTACGACCCAGTAGAAGGTACGACAATTGCTGACGCTGAAGTTGAGCGATTAGAACGTAAAACTCAGTTAATCGATGTCAAATGGCTGACCGAGGATGGTGATGAAGTAATAATTTCAACAACAAGACCTGAGCTAATTTGTGCTTGTGGGACTGTTGTTGTTCATCCCGATGATACAAGATATTCTGCACTAGTAGGAAAACAGATCCACTTGCCAATTCAGACCCAAGGGCGCAGCAGTAGTGTTGAAATCCAAACACATCCCTCGGTCAAATCCGATTTCGGCAGTGGCGTATTGATGGTTTGTTCTTTCGGCGATCAAAACGATGTCGCGGTTTTTCGTGAACTTGGGCTGAGCCCATTTCAAGCGATTAATCTTGATGGCTGTATGACTGAAATCGCCGGTCCGTTAGCAGGCCTGTCGGTGAAGGAGGCCAGGGAAAAGGCAATTGAACTCCTCAATCAAGCTGGGTTAGTCGTTAACCTTGTAGAACGGGAGCAGGAAGTTCCTGTGAGTGAACGGGGTAAGAATCCAGTTGAAATCATCCTTTTGAAGGAATGGTACGTTCGCCAGACCCACGTCCAAGAAAGGATGCGCGAACTTATTGAAGAGATAAATTTCGTACCTCCTCGTAATCGTCAATTCTTGCTCGATTGGATGGAAAATATTACTATCGATTGGCCAATTAGTCGCCGCCGATGGTATCATACTGAGATTCCCATATGGTATTCACCCGATCAAACCAAAGTTATCGTAGCTCCCGAAGGAGTTTATGTTCGGCCCTGGTGTGAATCACCGCCTGAAAATTCGCGTGTACTTGACCGTGAATCTCGCCAAGTACTAGGAACATGGGGTGAAATGGCGTTAGAACTTGGAGATGCAATAGGTGAGGAGAAGGTGTTTGACACTTGGATGGATTCTTCCAATTCTAACCTTTTTGTCAGTGGTTACCTCAACCAGCCTGAGGTTTTTGAAAAAGCATTTCCAACCGGAATTCGGCCGCAGGGCAAGGAAATTGTCCGTACTTGGCTGTACTATACTTTGCTAAAAAGCGCCTTATTGCTTGATCAGCCTGGCTTCGTGAATGTATGGATTGATGGGTTGGGGATGGACCCATGGGGTCGGAAAATGAGTAAATCTTTGGGTAATGGTATTGATGCCGATTCTGTCTTAGAATGTGGTGCCGGTGGTCGCACGGGTGCATGGAAAGTGAAGGGCCCAGACAAGACTGTATCATTACGAGCCAATAAGATAGGTAGTGAATGTTTTCGCTTGTGGAAAGCTTGTGACGCTCAAGTGGGTGACGACTTCCAAATAAATCCAGAAGAGATTGAAAAGAAATATTTTGGAGTTCTTACCAAGCTGTACAATGTCGCTCGCTTCGCATCATTATTCGAAATCCCCGCTGATTTAGACACTTGTCCAAATGAACTTGCTATTGAGGACAAATGGATTCTCGCTGAATTTTCAGCCACAATGCACACAATAAATACTGCTTGGTCTGATTTCGACATATACTCTGCTACTCAAGCGGTGAAGAATTTTGGCACCGGTATAATGCCGAGTCATTGGATGGAAATGGCCAAATCTCGGCTTTATGATGGCGATCAATCTGCCACATGGACCCTGCACCGAATCGTACGGGATTTGATGTCTGCCTTTAGCCCAGTTTGTCCGTTTTTCACCCATCACGTTTCTTCATCACTTTATGGTATAAGTTCGGTCGATGTTCGCTCATTTCCCCCGCCCCCGTCTACTGACCTTATCAGTGGAAGTGCTGAGGGCGAACGCCTGTGCTCTCTAACACAGAGAATTGTTGATTTCAACAGTTCAACTTGGAAATCCAAGAAAGATGCAGGGATTTCATTGAACATGCCCATATCTGGAATTGAGATTGACCCGAATCTTGCTGAATTCACCACGGTATTGGTAAATATGCATAAATTAGAGTAATTCATTGGAAAAATTTCCCAGGGTTGCCTGACGGTTAGGTGGCTCTTCAAGTTGTCCTATCCTGAATCCTATTAGGCGAACAGGGCGGTCATATTCTAAGTGGTGAGCAAAGAGGTCATGTCCGAGCCTATGAAACACCCCTTCATCATCCATAGCGACTGGAATTGAACGTCCGTGAGTATGGGTTTCAAAACCCTTGTAGCGAATTTTCACTTCAGCTAAACGGCCCGCTACATCAAGATCTTTCAAGCGAAAAAGTACGTCAGTGATCAAATTATCGAGCCTTGCTAGTACAATCTCGGCATCTACTTGATCGGCTTGGAAGGTATGTTCCTTGCTGACAGATTTGCGACTCCGTAAAGTGCTAACTTCATCAGAAGTTTCACCTTCCAGGACACGCATTAACCAATTTGCAAATCTTTCTGAAGCAAATCTTTGTAGGCCTAAATGCCCCATAGCATGTGCTTCATCCATGCCCTCAATACCCCATTCAGCCAACATTGTGGCTGATTTGGGGCCAATGCCTGGAACTTGGCGGGGTGGGCGCCCCTCAAAGAATTGTAGAATGTCTTGGGGCAGTATTCGGAAAATCCCCTTAGGCTTATTTTCTTCCCCGGCCATTTTAGCTAAAATTCTAGTTGGGCCAATCCCAAAAGAAGCCGAAAGACCTACGCTTTCAAGAATCTCTTTCTGCAATTTGTTGGCTAAGTGTAATGCAACATCCCAATCTCCGCCCACTCTTTCGGTAACGTCTAGATATGCTTCATCAATTGAGGATTGCTCAAAGCGATCAGACTCGGTTCGTAATATACGCATGACTCGGCGACTAGCACGACGATAAAGGCCGCGCGTACTCTGCATATACAGCCCCTGTCCGACCGGCTTACCCGGACACCTACGCCACGCCTCAGTAATCGGCATTGCCGAATGAATGCCGTATTTTCGAGCTGCATAATTACAGGTTGATACGATGCCACGGCCATTACCACCTTTGGGGTCTGACCCAATGATTAACGGAACTTCTGGATCGAGGTCATGATGCAAGGTTTCCACAGCCGCGAAAAACGCATCAAGATCACAGTGAATGAGAATACGCCCACCCACTGGCTCCTCATTATTTTCCATGGGCAATGAACAGTGCCGATAGTCTTTCAATATGTGAGGTGATTATTCAGCGTGGTTGTACAGTACGATTGACTAATGCCTTACAGGTTTTTTTACCAAGCGCCGAATCTACAGCCTCGCCGATATCTATACCCACACGGTGCTGGGCTTCTTTGGTTGCTGCACCAATATGTGGTGTGCCATGAAAATTCGGGTGTCCTAATAACGCATTATCCTCAGTAACCGGCTCTATCTCAAAGACATCCAGAGCAACACTGGCTAAAATCCCGCTTTCTAAGCCCTTTAGAACTGCATCTTCGTCAACAATTCCACCTCGTGCACAATTAACGATATGATTGCCACAATGAATCCCATCGGGTGACTTCGATGGCATCAACGCAATGCGCTCTGAATTTACTAAATGGTGAGTCTCATCAGTGAGATTACAGTGGACGCTAATGTGGGTGCACATTCTGAATACGTCGTCAACTTTGGTGTGTAATCGGCAATTCAGGTCACGGGCAATTTTAGGCGGCAGATAGGGGTCGTATGCATGCAATTCCATACCAAGTGCTTGGGCGACTTTGCCGACACCTTGGGCGATGCGACCAAATCCAATAAATCCGATTGCCTTACCAGATAATTCACTACCACCAAGAATCTTTTTCTCCCAACGCCCAGACTTTAATCCAGCATGTGCTCGTGGGATATGGCGAATACTTGCTAATAGATGCCCAATGGTTAATTCAACTACGCTTTGAGTGCTGGCGCGTGGTGCATTTACTACCATAATTCCTTGTTCAGTAGCGGCATCAATGTCGATATTATCAACGCCGACTCCAGCCCTACCTATTACCCGTAAACCACCATCGTCTTTGAGTGACGCTAGGATTACCTGCTCCGTGATTATTGTGCTTGAACGAATTATCACTGCGTCAAATTCTCGCAAGGCTCCGGATAGAAGTTCAGCAGGTGAAATTGGGGCAACAACTAATTCGTGACCCATTTCAAACAGATTCTTTTGTGCTGCCTCAGCCATGCCATCGGTGACAGCAATTCGCGCCATGTTACTTCGACAATCGAGTGAACCATGAAGGTTCTCTAACGCTTACTTCTTCATATGGGTGAATAGGTGTTGCTATACGCAGATTACCCTACGCAACATTGTGGCTGAGACCGATTATGGAGCCTTATTGTGGGCTGTTGGATTACTGTGTATTCCATTGGTGATGGCAATTCCAGCCCGAATTGCTTGGCGAATATACACTGGTGGAAAGATTGAACATAACGACTACCGCAAGGCCGTGAAGCAAGTTCTAGACAGTGGCTATTCACTTGAACAATTCCGTACCAGCCTTGATGATGAGCGCAGGCGCTTGCATATTGAACCCGATAAAGCACGTTTGATTGAAACCGATGTACTATACCCACTTTCACTCCCGCACTTTCTACTCTTACCTGCCCTAATTGTAAGTCCATTGGCAATCTTGTTGGCAATACCAATGATACTGATGGCAATACCAATATTGCTTCTTCTCGATTGGTTGCTGATAGAAAGAAAGTTGCTAATCAAAGGTTTACTATTCCTGCAATCTCGCACAAAATGGCAGATCATTCATATTCCTCAACCACATCGCTCTCATTCGAATTTGCGTGAGGCGGTAGTGTCCTTTCATAGAATTCCAAGAGCATCCTTTTTGGGAATGTTTGCTTGGCTGATGGTTCATTGGTCATTTGCTACAGAGTCAATTTGGCTAGAGTTATTTTTCTCAGGACTACTTTATCTTGCCCTGTTGTCAATTATTGAGGTGGTTTCTAATGCAATAGATGCAGAATTGGTATTTGCTGACCCTGCTGGGAGCAGATTATTGCCGGTCGATAAATGGGTTCAAGCCTTTATTGAACCGTTAATTGGTGCTGGACTGGTATTCTTACTGTGGCGAGATTTAATGCAGGAATCACGAACTGATTCTGGTGACCCTATTGTCTTTGCATTAACTGCGTTATTTGTTCTCTTTGCAGTTGCTGTTGTCGGCCTTGGTGTTGAAATTGGCTTTTCTCGCCGCAGAGGGAAAAGGACTCGTAGAGTATTCGCCACACAGGTAGTTGAACTTCTAAATCCGTTATCATATACCTATACTCGCCATGGCGGTAGGCTTGAATTGCACGTTTCATCCTCAATGTCGGAGTATATTGTCCGTTCTGAGTCAAGTGACGGGTCAGAAATCAGTCCACGTGAGCAACTAGATTTTTCCTTTGTTCAAAAACTAAAAAGTAAGGCAGAAGATGGAGCAATAACTCCTCCTCAAGCACCGAAATCAATGCCATTAGATGAATTATCGAAATGATTCACCACAGCCGCAAGTGCGGTCGGCATTGGGATTGTTCACTTTGAATCCCCCACCCATCAATTTATCTTCGTAATCAATTTCAATTCCATCAAGCATCGAACTAACCTTTTCGGGAATGAGAATATTGATGCCATCTACGAGGGAATGCTGATGAGAATCATCGGTTTCCTCTACTAATTGTAGGTCGTACATGAAGCCCGAACAGCCCCCGTCTAGAACATTGACGAGAAGACTAGCCGATGAATCTCCAAGAGCTTGTTCAAGCATTGTATGGGCCTTTTCAGAAAGAGTAACCGTTGCAATTACGGCATCAGCAACTTCCATTTGGGTTATGGGAGAAGCACTTGGGCATGTGCCACATTCAGCATCACTCATAATAGTGGCTAAGAGTGGTAATTAAAAAATGTACGCATCATAATGACTTACGCAAACTCTCTCTACGCAATTTAGTACAAAGGCGCGTTTGCTCCTTAGCGAGGGCCTGCTCTTCCTCAGTCAACCCTCTTGGCAATGCTTGATTAAAACATTTAATCGCATCATCAAATTTTTCCATCTCTGCGTACGCGGTTCCCATATTGTACAGGGTTCTTCCGGAAACTAATGATGGATTGATAAGCATGGCTTGATGATAATTTTCGATTGTCTTGGAATAATCCTCAAGGTAGTAAAAAGCATTACCTCGCGCATTAAGTATTCGGATGACCATCTCATCATCATCCTTGAATACAGCAAGTGCCTTATCTAAGCAAGAAAGTGACTCACGATATTTCTTATCAGAAATTAGCGAAAGCCCCCTATTGTACCATTCTATATCATTATTTACACCGGCCGAAGAATATGTTGTTACGATTGCATCATCCATTCGATCTACTGCTTCGGCAGCAGCAGCAGATAAATCGACGTGAGGAGTGACTTCAGTCAAGATTTCTTTTTCTACCGGCTTGACAGGTGCGAGAAGTAATTGCGAGTCATCTACCCCCTCTTCCTCTTCCAATTGAGCAGCGGGTTCAGCCACAGTTGGAATTGTCTCTGTATCAACTTCAGTCGTTTTTTGCTCCTCAAGTGTTGATTCATTTGCACTTATTTCAATTTGAGCAGTAGATTGTTCTTGCTCTATTTCTGTTGGTAGTGAAACATTTTCTGTAACTGGTGCAGGCTCATTTACCGACATTGCAGCAAGGGCTGTATTAGCAGAGTTGATATCATCGTCACTGACTCCAAATCCACGGGCCTTGGATCGGCATTTTATGGCTGTATCCAAATCCCCTGCAGCTTCTAGGGCATCGGCCAAGCCATTCCAATAGTCGACATTTTCTCCATCATTTTGCAGCAGAACCTTCCACTGCGATACAGCTTCAATATGGTTGCCGGACAAGGTCATCGCTCGAGCAGTAAGTAATGCTGATTCCGTTTGCCCACCTATATGTTTTAGGGCCATCAAAGCCAACTCAGGACCTTGAGGGATAGTGGTTGGAATTGAACCATCGTTTTGCAAGATATCGGATTCTCCCTTGGCTAAATCAAGAAGCAGTTCGACAAATTCGACTGATGATGGGTGTTGAGGTTCAAGTTCGAGAAGAGACTCCCATGCTGAAATAGCCATTTCCAAATTACCTAATTCAAGTGCTAATTGACGGAGGTTATCTGCAGCCTTAACATAATTCCCATCTAGTTTTAACGCAGTTGAAAAACATGTCAAGGCGTGATCTTTCCGCTCAGATCGGCGATGTAGAACTCCAAGATTATGCCATGATTTTGAGTCCTTGTTATCGATGCCAAGAGCCTTGTTGTAGGCTTCAATCGCACCCTCAGTATCACCGCCTTTACCCCTGCAACCAGCAACGACACGCCAAATCCCAGCATGCCCAGCCCCAGCCCCTTCAAGGTGTTCGTTTACTAGAGACAATGCACCATCCGCATCGCCACTGCGAAGTAATGCGGTGGCATTCTCAACCAACTGGTCAAAATTGACCGGATTTTCAACCTCTTCTTCTACATCACTCTTCACTAATTCTTTCTGTTCTACAACCACTATTGGAGATGAAGATTGAGGCTCTGGCGAACTCTGTATCTGTTCTTCGGCTACCGGTGCCGAAGTAGGTGCAATGCCAGCACGATTTAGCACATCAAGTAAAGTTGCATGGCCAGGATATGTTCTTAGGGCAACATTTGCCCATTGTCCTGCTTCATTAGTTTCGCCAATACGGTCGAGCAAAGTGGCAAGATTAGCAGCAGCAGGGCCGTTGTCGGCATTTAAGTCAAGAGTGATGGCAAAGGATTGACGTGCTCCAAGAGTATCCCCATTCCCCTCAAGTAATACTCCGCGATTAAACCATGCCATGTCACAAGTTGGATCTAGGGCTATTGCCCGATTGAAGGCGGCAAGTGCTTCTTCAACATCACCTTGCCGCGCCATTAACTCTCCGGCATCAAGGAGTTCAGCAATATCATAGGAATCATTAGGTGGTTTCACATTCGAAATCGCAGGAGTATTTTCTTCGTTGGCAGAGTCATCTTCCAATTCAATATCTTCGGTTTCAGCAACATCAACTAATGCCTCCTTTTCTGGAAGTGCAGTCACCACTCCCTCAAAATCCCCATCCTGAACTTCTCGCAAGAGATCGTGCATATCAGTGTTAGTAGGGCCGGACTCGGACATGGCAACCAAACTGCGACCACTACCATCTATCAATAAGGCTTACCTGTCTATGCTCCCAAAGTAACGGGCTGGCATTTGGAAAAATGTATCAACCCCAATTGAGTGGACACACCATGAGTAACACATCATCTGTCAAGGTTCTCGGACTTTCAGGCTCCTATGGCTTGACCTCAAAAAATGGCCTACTAGTTCAGATAGCGCTTGATTCGGCCAAAGATGCAGGTGCAGAGACACACCTATGGGATTTGGTTGAGAAACCACTACCTCTTGTTGGTGAAGAAGGATGCTGGGAAAATGCAAATGTAAAAGAATTTCAAGCCTTGGCAAAGGAATGCGATGGCTTTATCGTATCATCACCAGAGTATCATGGATGCATGTCTGGAGTGATGAAGAATACATTTGATTGGCTCTATAATGACCATGTTGGTGGTAAAGCATTTGCATTGATGTCAACCCTCGGTGGACAAGCAAATTCGAATACCCTAAATCAAATGCGCATTTGTGTTAGGTGGTTGCATGGCTGGGCGATACCAGAACAGGTTGCAGTAGGCAAGGTCAAGGAATCATTTACCGAGGACGGCAAACTCATAGATGAAAAATTGCAAGAACGCGTTGATGCTATGGCCGAATCATTAGTAATAGCAGCAAAATGGCGTTCTTCACAATCCGAATGAGTGATAGAATGGCTGAGGTTCGGCCTTCCTTCACCACCGAGTTTGGTGGTACCTTTGTATTGATTGAAACTGGAATATTTAGGATGGGGTCGGAAACTCGCGAGTCAAGTCCAAACGAGGGGCCAACCAGACAAGTCGAGATTGCCCAGCCATTCTTCATTTCAGTAAGGCCACTTACGCAGGCCGAGTGGGTGATGGTTATGGGTAGCAATCCCAGTAAATTCTCTGAAGGAATAGAAGCAGGGTTGTATCCAGTTGAAAGTATCTCGTGGTTTGATGCAATGAGTTTTGTAGAGCAATTAAATCAGCGTTTCACATCTGATTATCTCGGTTTAAGCGGAAGATTTCGCCTACCTAGTGAGTCTGAGTGGGAATGTGCGGCTAGGGCCGGGTCAACTACTCAATGGTCATTCGTGGGTGCAGACAGGGAATTGTCTCAATTTGCTTGGCATGCTGGAAATTCCGGCGCCAGGACAAAAATGGTGGGTCAAAAAGACCCTAATGATTGGGGCTTATATGACGTACACGGACTTGTATCTGAATGGTGCCTAGACCAATGGCACCCCAATTATCACGGCGCACCTAGAGACCATTCACCATGGTTGGACGATGGTCTTGATGATTTGCGAGTTCATAGAGGTGGATGCTGGTTTCACGAGTCATATTCCTGCCGTAGTTCTTCACGCGGTAAGGCTAGAGCAAGCCATACATCGGATGGGATAGGATTAAGGTTGGTATGGGAACCATTAGGTGAATCAAATGGCTGAACTATACCACAACCCTCGTTGCTCAAAATCTCGCCAAGCCATGAAAATACTGAATGATAGTGGGATAGATTTCTCTACGGTTGAATATCTAAAGACTGATGTTGAAACCGCTACAATTGTGGATTTATTGAGTCGCTATTCTGGTGAAATATGTGATTTTGTGAGAACTGGTGATGATTCATTTAAGCAAACTGGATATTCGCTTGATGATTTGAATTCAGCCGAAACAATCTCACAATTGATCGCCGACATTCCGAAAATTTTGCAACGACCAATCTTCGATGATGGCACTGAAGTTTTCATTGGCCGCCCACCAGAAAATATTTACAATTCCAAACTGCTATAATCATCCATCAACAAGTGGACTGGTGTCGTAATCATCTGGTATTACTTCGTTATCTTCGTGACCCTTTGGGATGATGCCTGGTCCAATCTCCCATACTTTATCTTCGGGCCTTGCTAACATTATCATCAATCCCAATTCCTGGAATTGATGAATTGCTGTTGCAGTACGCTTGACCACTGGAGCGATATCTTCGTGGAATGTTTGGTCTAGTAATTCACAAATTTGTCCAAAAGTTCGGCTACCATCACACAATTCCCAAAGCAGACTATTCATTTGGTCAAGGGGGCGGCGAATCGACTTAGGACCGCGCAGGAGCCGTTGTACTATCGATTCTATCTTGCCGAATTTTTTGGGGTATCTTAGAATTATTCTGCGACCAGAAATCCCCTTGCCAACTGGATGAGTCGAAACAACTCCATGGCGTGCCCACCAAACTGGCAATCGGGTAGGATATTGCTCCGCCAATTCACTTTCGAGAATATCTGGTAAATCCATTATTACACATCCATTTGCCAAGTCCAAAATAGCAGTGTTGCCATCGCTGCCGCACCGATTCCAGCAATCACTCGAAGCAACTGAAGGTTACGAGTGAAATTACGAACATACCATACTGCAACACCACAAATTGAGACTATAGATAACAGAATGTACCACAGAGCAGGCATCGCCATGTGATTGGCTACGGGGTGGGTAAAATAGCCTTGCCGCTCATCCGCCAAGAGCGGCAAAAGCACCACCAAGTGAATATTCATCTCCACTTTCCTCCACAGGTGGTCCTGAAACAACTTCGGCTCCACTCTGGTGGATGACTTGATTATGTAATTCCTGACGACGCCAATCAATTTGCGCCTGTGTCCAACCTGCAGCCAGTAATTCTGTGACCGTATATCCATCAATTTTCTCTACCATTCCACTAGTTGCACCCAGAGGTTCCACTTGTGGTTGTACTAAGGGTTGAACTGGGACTTGGGCTGAAGTTTGTGGTGAATAAGCAGCGTTCTCTACATGAGAACTAACCGGTTGTGTAGCATACCCAACCGCCTCACTATCCTCAAAACTCTTTTCCTCAGTTTCACCGTCTTCTTGCCGCCGTCTAGCCAAAACAAGCAATGATATAGCTGCTAAGATTGCTATTGATACGATTCCAACAACCATTGTTTTTGTTTCTTGCAAATTTATTGATAAGAAACTATTGCCGCTATTGCTTGACGATTCAAATGAGAAAGGTTGCTCGGCTTGAGAAATAATATTATTTTCATTATCGGAAATAACCCAAGTGACATTTCCTGATTCTGCTTCCGAGGTGCCAATGATTTTGCATTTCACTACAGTAGAAGAAGGGCGTAATCCATCTGATTTGACTACTGTAAAATCATAACTTTCCACAATATTCAAGCCATCACAATTCAGACTCCATAATTCGGGTATTGTGGGAGTCAATGTTAGGGTCTCCGATATACTTGAATTACTCCAAACCAAGAAATTCAATTCCTCAGATTGACCGATTTCAGCAGTTTCATTCATGAAATAGTCAATATTTACATCTCGCCTTTCATAGACCTCAATAATAACTGATTGTGTCTTGACAATCGGCTGCCCATTTTCACCTTCACCACCTTCTACAATTAGGGTCAGTGCGATATTAGTCCCAACTTGTACATGATCGCTAATAATAATTCGAATTTCCATACTTAAATTTCCGCTAGCAGGGATAGTCAAGCCAAGCCAGCGGTTGTCCTCAATTTTTCCGCTTTCGAGATTCTTTGTCATGAATTCAATCGTAACACCTTCAGTTTGCGGTAGAGTTTGAATTTGAACTTTAGCCCGTGCTCCAGAATCTACAATGTTGCCAATGTTGTGGATTTCAAATTCGACAATTTTTGTTTCCGAAACTCTAACCAATTGGGTTGAAGTATTGAATCCAATGATTTCAGGCCGCTTAACTCCAAGAGTTTCCACTACAATGATGAGTTGGTTATCACCCAAGTTGATGTCCTCTCCATCCACGACATTAGCGTTGATAGTCAAATCATATTCTTCACCTTGGCCGATTTCCTGAGGCACCCAGATGACTAATTCAACATACTTTACATCATTAGATTCGTAGGTTGGGCTCAAATGAATAGATCCAGTCGCTAATATTCCTTCGACAAATATATCCATCTGCCAATCTGCAGGGATTCCAGTCACCGAAAAGTCGACTTCGACAGGACCATTTCCTTGATTTTTTATTTCGACAGCGATGGTGGAGTTGGCTCCTGGACTGAGTTCATCCTCAGAACTAATAAGAGATAGGTTGACATCATAAATTGGCTCAATCGTCAATAATTCAAATGCAGTTGAGGTCGCATTGCTGCCTGAAAGGATACTAGTGGCATGCGGTATGATTACTGGACCCAAGTCGCCAACTTGGCCGGTTGAAGGAGCATGTATTTCGACAGTAAAGGTCGAAGACGAGTAGGGATTAACGGCAAGGGTTGGGAATGAGGGTTGGGTCAATGTCCAAGCCCTTCCACCTTGTTTTGTCGCCCCGACATTGAAATTATCGAGACGAGATGCGTTATTCCAAACAGTAAATGTCAGTTCTCTTGATGAATTGGGTAGTATTGACCAATCATCATCGATAGAATTGGAGAAATCATAACTGACTTCTGCGATGCTAACCATTGAAGATCGTGCCTTCACTAACTCTGTATCTGTCTTGCTAGAATCGTTTGAACTTACAACTTCCAACCAAACAGAACTTTCCAATTCAGGAACAGCATCAGACGGAATGCTAACGACAAATTTCACCATCACGGTTTGACCAGCATTGATGAGCAAAGTAGCATCTTGGTCCCACGCCAAACCAAGTGTCCATCCTGAGAGAACATTCAATGTGCTTACGGAGATCGTAAAATCACCGCTTCCTTCACCGATGTTTTCAATCCCAATATAAAATTCACAGGTACTTCCTGGCGGACAAAGAGCTGGAGTAATTTGTTCTACAATGTCTGGAACATATGAAGGCTCAACCAACACCTCAAGATTCTTTGTTTCAATCAGACTAGTTTCACTAAGACTGGAAATTTGTAGTTGGTAAGGGTTCTGGCCAACCGTGGCATTTGGCCCGGGTTTGAGTTTGATGCGCAAATTATGTGATTGGCCAGGTAACACTTCAATTCCAGTGGCCAAATTCACGTTTCCACCGGTTTCATGAAGAATTGAATATTCCCATTCGGCCGGCAACGACAATATTGCCGGAACATAACGGTCGGAGATATTTCCATCATTGTGAATTGTAATCACTTGGTCGGTCCATTGTCCACGCTGAGCACTGCTAGAATTATTGTTGCCGATGCGCCAATCATATTCATCAATGCTGGCTCTTTGGTCATAATACCAAATTAATTCATCCAACCAATAACCAATATCAGTGCCTGCCGAATTTGATGTAAATACATAACGAAATTGCGAATTTGAATGCAAATGGTCTACTTGGATTGGTGCTAGGGGTAGATTATGTCCGCCAACTGCATTAGTGAATGTTGTCCATGAACTGGTTCCATCAGCAATAGTTGAATCAATAGTTCCTGAAATCTCGCCGATTTGTTGCCATGTTCCATCAGTTTTGCGTGCTTGAAACGATATTCCATCTCCAGTTTGGGCAGAACCCGTGACAAAGAAGGACATACCTATTGCCCGAGAGGGTGCTGGATGTCGATCGGAGAAATCCCAAACTGGAGTAGATAGAATCGAGTTCATTGAGTTGCCATAATTATTCGACGCGCCATTACCGATATGACATGCAACATTTTTGGAAATAGCTGCATCTGAGTTTGATGACCATCCACTTCCAACACTCCACCCAGTAAAGTCATCACAGTTTCGATATTGATTTCCTACAGTCAAGTGCCGACTTAGAATATCATTGCCTGAATCATCATCTAAAGGATGCTGAGAAATCATCTTAATGGTATGATTTCCAGAATATGTCGGCGCCCAAGTATAGGTTACTGTAGCCGTAGAGCCTGGATTAATACTCGGAGAATTTACAGTAACATTGAGCAAATCAAAGTATGTGTATTCGTCATGTTCTACAACTAGCAGATTGGGGAATGAGCCGCTGGTATTGACGCCCATATTCTCTAAAGTTATCGAAATTCTCAAGTCAATGTCGAGCATTCCATCAACAACAAATAAGTTTGCATCGCGGTTAAAACTCCCGAGTGGATAATTGCTACTAAACATTTGATACTTATCTTGGTCGACGGAATTTGGATAGGAAAAAGAAAATCCTGTCGGCTTGATATCGATCCCATTTCCACTGCGTGCACTGGTATAATCCGAGTCCTCGACAGTTGGTAAAACCGAGGAACATGAGTTAGTAACTTGGATGAAAAGGAGAATGGCAATGAATATTGCCGCCTTCACTTGGGTGCCCATGTATGGGGATGACTACAATTTATCTATTTCAATTCGCCGCAGGCGGGTTATTCTTCTTCACCATTGAGAAGTACGATTTTTTCTGCCCGCCTCTCTTTTGCTTGGGCGGCAAAATATATTGCAAATGAGGGTACTAGTAACACCGCAAAACAGCCTATGACTGAGAACGTTGCCCATAGTAATTCAGTAGCAGGGTCGATGGAAAAAGCTTCAATTCCACCAAACATTTCATTGACAAATGTTACTTCAATTTCCGGACTGAGTGAGTGATTTCCAGGCATATTTAGGGAAACTTGCCAAACATTGCTCGAGTGATTGTAATCAACGAGTTCTCGCGCCTCGTATTCTGCTACGGAAATATTTGTTGCCCGAACTGTACCACCATCACGGCGAGCTGGCTGCCAATCGGTCAAGCCGGATATTTGAGCACTACCGTCTGAATCAATTTCGATTTGATGAGTTCCCAATTTGGCGCACGAAATTGCACAAGAAAATTTTTCACCATCAATATTGCCTAAATCAGGGTGACTCCAGTAACCTTCCCCAGCATTGGTCATTTTTACAATTCCACCTTCAATACCCCCGCTTAGAGTGGCGTTAATCCACGTCAAGTTGGTGCCGATTGAATCGAATTCCCAAATCCACATAGTCCATTGCTCTCCCTCAGCGGTATACTGTTGCTTAGAGATAAGCTCAAGATCTGCTATGCTTTCGCTGCTAGTGTTGGAATAGACGTAATAATCACTATCCAAAGAGGCACTGTAAACAGCATATGATAGCACGATTATCAGTGTTAGCGAAAGGCCGACAAGGGTCCGCAATATATTGGGATTCTGCGCCAAAGCCTTTCGCATTGAGTCGGGCGACGGGCGATTCTCTTTCAACTATTGTTCATGAGCGACGTCAAAATGGGTGGATGTCGTCTAATATGTCCCGTAGGGACAGCCAATTGATTCAAATACGGGAAGTGGGTCGGCGAATCGCTCGGTGCTTCGCATGACGACGTTTTACGATGTTCCATCCAACCTACTGCTACCTGCTGTTGCAGATGCATTTGCAGACAACAAGGCTATTTCAATACCAGAATGGGCTGAGCATGTAAAGACCGGAGTCCACAAGGAAAGGCCGCCGGAACAAGGCAACTGGTGGGAAATTCGTGCCGCAGCGGTACTACGTAAAATCGCTGATAAAGGGCCGATTGGAGTCAATCATCTCGCACAAGAATATGGTGGCAAGAGCAACCGTGGAGTCAGTCCTAATTCGGCTCGGGCCGGTAGCCGCCATGTCATCCGCACAGTTCTGCAGCAACTCGAAGATGCAGGTTTGATTGAGAAAGACTTACTCAAGGTCATCGAAGTTGAAGTGGAAGACGATGAAAAGCAAAAGGTCAACATTTACAATGGCCGAAAAATCACTGGCGCTGGGCAGAAATTACTTGACGGCGTAGCTCATGAAATTCGTGACTCAGTCGATTCAGAGTATCCTGGATTGAGCAAGTATTAGGGTGTGGAGAAGTGAGTACAATGGCTGTTTCTACAGACGATGAACTCACTCAATTGCGCGCTGCTCGCCGGCAAGAGTTGCAATCCCAAATTGAAGAGCAATCCAATGCACAATTGGCTGCAGAAGAACAGGCACAAATTTCCGAGGCAGAACAAAGTCGCTTAAATGAAGCAATGAAGATTATTCTAACTCCAGATGCACGTTCACGTCTTGCTCGCCTCGAATTGGCTTTTCCAGAATTATCACAGTCAGTTAAGGAGCAACTTTTCCAACTGCATTCCTCTAAGAGAATTGCAATTCCAATCGCCGACTCAACTTTGAAGACAATATTGTCTGGGCTGCAGGAGCAGCGCCGTGACCCATCGATTAGGAGAGTATGAAATGGCCAGTAATAAACCAGGACCAAAGAAACAACGACTACTCAAAGTAGTGAAGCAAAATCGTCGTGTGCCTGTTTGGGTCATGATGAAGACTAACCGCAAGACTACAACCCACCCAAAGCGCCACCATTGGCGCCGAAGTAAATTACAGAGATAGGTGAGAATATGGCACGAGGAAATATCAGCGAATTAACAGTCCCATTGCGTGGTGCATGGAATATCACTCGCTACAAGCGTAGCCCACGTGCTATTACTATTATTCGCAACGAAGTTATTCGTCATCTAAAAGTGACTGAAGAAGAAGAGTTGTATATTGATCCAGATGTAAATGAATATATTTGGGCTAATGGTATTGAAAATCCACCACGCAAGGTGCGATTACAAATTACTAGATTCGAGGAAGAAGACATTCCAATTGAAGTTAAGTTACTAGAGGAGTAGTGTAGTTATGGGAAATATTAGACCTTCATTTATTAAAATCCGAGCCATCAAATTATGTAATGAGTACGGGGATGAATTCAACGATGATTTTGAGAACAACAAAAAGTTGGTTGAGAAATATACCGATGTCCCAAATAAGAAACTTCGCAATTGGATTGCGGGCTATGTAACCCGTTACCAACAGCGCCGAGTCGATTGAGGCGAGATTATGCTGACCCCGGTCCGGATGGACTGGAGTCGTAACCCAGTCAGCATTCACCATGATTCAGCAGATGTATTAACTTCACTATTGAATCATTTACGTGATAATCATGGATTAAAAAAGCGAAGTATTCCAATGCAAGATCGAGAAAACGGTGGTTTTGTGGCCTTTCTGTATCAATTGTGTGACCCCGAATGGGTGCTGGAATGGGAAAACAACCGAGGTGATTAGATGGGTGATCGTCGAGACATCCCTTTGCCAAAGCGCCCGTATGAACTTTCAATAGTCCTAGTGCGCCCTCAACACCCCGGAAATCTTGGTGCCATTTGCCGTGCAATGCTCAATTTTGGTTTTGATAAATTATGCCTAGTTAACCCTCTATGCTCTCCTGACGAAGAGGAAGCACGTAATAGGGCCAAGCACGCTGGACGACTCCTTGATGAGTGTATCATGTACGATTCATTTACCGAAGCATGTTCTAATTTCGGTTTGGTTATTGGTACAAGTGGGAAGCGTGAAAGTGGTGATAAGACTCTATTCCGTCATTTTCTACTACCGTGGGAGGTGGCCGACAAGCTCGACAACTACAGTGGTAAAGTCGCTCTAGTTTTTGGTGAAGAAGGAATGGGATTGGCCACTGATGAATTGCAGCAGTGTGATTTTTTACTGACCATACCTACTTGGGAAGGATACCCCATCTGTAATCTATCTCATTCTGTTGCTCTAACTTTGTATGAACTGAATCGAGCATCATTAATCTCCTCAAAATTGCCTAATTCAAAATCCAGTAAGAATTTGCAAATCGACCGTTCATTATCTCCAGAATTACGTCGATTATTGCGTCAGTCGATTTCAGAATTTGCAAAATCATTGGAAGGAGATGTGCACAAAAAAGCGATGTTTGAGGACAATTTACAGCGTACTATCTTACGAGGATTGCCAATTGATAATGAGGTACAACGCCTCATCGGCGCTTTTGTCGAAGCAACTACTGCACTGCAGAAACTTTCTGGTAATCAAGAATGGATGAGGTCGCGCCGGCGTCGGATTGAGTAGATTACTGATTCCGCCAAACAGCCCAGGATTTGGGTGTTTCTCGTACATGCATTGCTACTAATTGTAACCGATTCCCATATGCGGTTTTCAAGTGCGGCTCAACCTGTTCAAATGCCCATTTCGCCAAATTCTCTGCAGTTGGAATAAAGTCAACCACAACAGTTCTGTGTGAATCACCCATTATTTTCAATGCTGACAATGCTTCGTCATCGCCAGAATATACCAAAAAAGCGTGATCGACAACATCATGAATTCGTTTCTCAAGAATAGTTGCAACATCACTAAAATCAATCAGCATTCCCTGCTCGCTTACACCATCGATCTCAATTATATCACCTTCTATTTCAGCCTCCCAACGGTATCGGTGTCCGTGCATATGACGGCATTTGCTCTTGTGATTTGGTACTCTGTGGCCGGTGTCAGTTTCTACCCAGCGTCTAATTAATGTAGTCATATTTTTTCCTCCAATTTTTTTCTAGAATCGATAACTTGAACAATTTTTGCAACCAACATTGCGAACAATCCGGCAATTAGTATCGCGCTCAAGAACCCATTCCACTCACCAATACTATGCCAGCCGTATACTGAAAATGCGAGTAAACATGCACCAAAGAAAGCGTAAATGTGCCAAGTCCGTTCTACGATTGCAAAAATCAAATCACCTCATTATGCTGTGCTGCGACTGTTAATGCGTAATCAAGTACTTCTGGCCACGGTTTGACGTAGGCAACTGGGTCTGGACGCCCGATCGCATGAAACGCCAAAATACGCTCAATATCGGCACCCGAAGTGCCCGAAGATCGGCCTTGAGCATCTGGGTTGTATGAGGTATTTGTATTCGAGAAAATCGTGTTGAAATCCAATCCAAGTTTTTCACAGGAGATAAGTGCATCAAGCAGGATAGTCTCCTTATCCCCCTCTATATATGGTAGTTGAATATTTACATTTTCACTATCCCAATTACCTAGAGCAAAGGCTTGACCCAATGCAGCATAAAATTCGGGCCGACAATCCGGATAAATTGCATGGTCTCCTGAATGCACTCCGAGTGCAATAGTAACCGGGCAATTTTCACGTGTCGAGATTGAGAGGGCATGACCGTATAGAATGGATGAAAAGATAGCATTGCGATTTGGAACAACTGTTTGCTTCATTTGCTCCTCTTCATAATGCCCAAGAGGAATGTCGAAATTTTCGCTTGTAAGGGCCGAATGAAAAGACTCCATCGCACTCGATAAGTCAATTATTTGATGAGATATTGTAAAACCATTACTTTCTAGGTAACTGATATTGTCCCTTGCCCTCTCTAACTCAATTACATGCTTTTGCCCATAATCGTAAGAGATGCATGACACAGAGTATCCCGCCGATAAAAGCCTCAGTAGTAGGGAAGTCGAGTCCATCCCACCAGATAGGGCAATTACCGCGCGCATTAGTCAACCCCCATCCATTTGTGGGTTTGGAGACTCAATCTCCAGCCATGACTTTGCTTAACTACCATCTCGGTTTGTTGAAAAGAGATACCGTTCTTCTCTACTGAATCACTTTCGATATAGCATGGTTGTAAGAATAGGTGATCAAATCCAGAAATCAAATCATCGTATAATGCTAGGTCCTGTCCGCAATAAACGACTTTTAATTCGTCCCCAGACCTCTGCTTAATCTTGCTATTCGGATACAATTGGTCCTTGGGAGATACACACACCCAGTCGATTAGATCTTCTGGCAATTCAATCGTACCATTGGTCTCAATAGAGAGGTGATATTGCCTGCGTTTCAAACAACGTACGAGTGGCCATAAGTCTTGCAATGCTGGCTCCCCGCCGGTGAACACAATTTCTCTACAGTCAAATGCTGATATTTCAGCGAGGAGTTCTACTACAGTCATCGTATTCCATTCATCAAAATTTGTATCGCACCATTCACATCGAAGATTGCAAGTGCCAAAACGTATGAAGATTCGTGGACTTCCACAGTGAAAACCCTCTCCCTGAACACTGTGAAATATCTCCACAATTGGATATTCCGCTGCTAAATCTTCAGCCGCATCGCCGCCAAAATCTCCACCTGAGATTTCGCAAGGCTGAAAATCTTCAATTGGTATTCGGGACATAATACACCTATTTGTTGCCGTAGATTAGTTGTAACAATTCACTACGCGCTTCAGATTTATCAAAGAATACACCGCGCATTGCCGAAGTCGTCATAATTGAATTCTGTTTCTTTACTCCACGACAACGCATGCAGCCGTGTTGCGCTTCTATTATTACAGCACAACCCATTGGAGAAAGATGCTGCTCAAGATCATCTGCTACAGATTTAGTAATTCGCTCTTGATTTTGCAGGCGACGAGCATGCAGGTCTACTATTCGAGCTAGTTTGCTAATACCTACAATTCTATCAACTGGAATATAGGCCACATGTGCACTACCTGTGAATGGCTGCAAATGGTGCTCACAAGTGCTATGAAACTCAATATCCTTTAGCAGCACAATACCATCATAACCTTCAGCATTGAAGGTTGCATCAAGTATTTCGTCTGCCTTCATCGTATAGCCATCAAATATTTCATCAAATGAATCCACAACTCGCTTTGGAGTATTTACCAACCCCTCTCTTAATTCGACCTCATCACCTTCCAGATACCTAACGAGGGTGTCTACCGCAGCAATAGCATCTGCTCTAGTTGTCATTTTACCACCTCTCTACGGCCATGACGGGCATCGATTTCGTCTAGTTGGTCGAGCATTTTCCGGCATGCTGTACGAACAGCATCAGCCACACTTACGAATTTTTTTTCATCGCCAACATGTATACGTATATCTTCTAACAATTCAAATGGCATATCCAAACTGATCTTTGGCATGAATTGCGACGCCAGCAACACAGCAATAAATATTACTGTAGTATTACTCAAGTAATATTCATCAGTTAATTGATTCCACTAGATCTTCACGGTTAAACTGTCGACTAGCGTACCATGCAGCCATAAGTGCATAGCCAAGACTGGAACCTGCCCACAAAAGAATATGTTCGAGAATAACTGTGTCAGTAAGTAGTTCACGTAGGGCAATCAGGATGTTAACAACAGGGATTAAGAACCACCAATATTCAATCCCCTCAAGATTTATCAATTGCGCAAATATTGCTGGGATAATTATCAGCAATATGATGGGGCCTAGTACTGTCCCTGCTTCTTTTACACTATGGCTACGTACTGCTAAAGCCAATTGGAAGGCCACTGTCATCACCGCGAAAATCAGCACCGCCGAAATAATCAATCCAAGTGAAAGCAAACTAAGAGTGGGAACTTCGAGTACACTTGAGCCACTTGCAACAACTGCTAACGCTAAAAATAGTCCAAATATCTGTATTAGCACCGATATTGCTGCAATAGTTGCCACCGCTACCCACTTGCCGACCAGTAGGTCAATTCGACTTATTGGAGCGCATAACAATGCCTCCAAGGTTCCACGTTCTCTCTCCCCAGCGGTCATGTCGATGGCTGGTTGCATCGCTGCTGTTGCAGTCCAAGTCGCTACGATTAAGGGAATGAATAATGATAAGGCAAATCCAGCTTGCTCTCCAGTGGTAGCCACATCGGCAGACTCACTGTCTCCATCCCACTGTACAGGGTCTAGAGTGGACTGGGGGTCTAGTCCGGCATTTTCTAATGTGGCATTAATTAACCCATCTTCCCATGAAAATATGGCCACTAGTAAGCGTCTATGGGCTTCTCCTGCCCTTTCATCGGTTGAATCGTATAGGATTGCGTACTTCCATGTCGTTGTATTCTCTGCACTTTTTTGCAGACGCAAAATTGAATGTATTTGTCCTGAACGAATTCGCTCATCATCAGTTCCAGTATCAGAGAGATTTGCAATCCCTGTGGGAAGATTTTCCCAGGTCAAATTAATTTCACTTTGCAAAAGATATTGGTTCAGATCATCAACTGATTCATTGCTCTGTACAATAACCGATAATTCAAATTCTTGTCTCTCACCATATTCAGATTCAAGTAATAATGGCAAGGCAATAAACAGAATTGGAAAAAGTAGTAGTGGGACAAGTACGATGGCAAGCAAGGTCCTCCAATCACGAACATAGTCGATTAATTCTTTAAGAGCAATCGCCTTAATCTGGCCGAAATCACTCATCCTCAAGCACCTCCTTGGGCAATTTCTTAGAAGTCATTAAGCGCCGCCATACACGTGCAATCTTACCTTCATCGGAGACGTTTTCATCTTCACGTGCAGCATCGCTTGTCAAGTGAACATATGCTTCTTCCAGAGTGTTTGTGCCGGTCTCTTCAAGTAGAGATGATGGGGAACCATCTGCCCTAACCTCACCGTTGTGAATAATTATTATGCGGTCACATACCTGCTGAGCCTCCGATAATTTGTGAGTGCTGTAAATCACAGTACCCCCCTTTGCACCCATCTTTGCGACTAATTTCCGCACCATCCTAGCAGAAGTTACGTCAAGTCCTGCAGTTGGCTCATCGAGCAGAAGGATTTCCGGACGATGAGCCAGTGCTCTAATAATCGCAGTTTTTTGACGCATTCCTTTACTAAATCCCCTAGTCGGACGTCCAAGTGCTTCAGTAAAATCCAATTCACCTGCCAATTCTAATGTGCTAATCCAACTTTCCTCATCCGTGAGGCCGTGTAATCTAGAATGATAACGGATGTTTTCCCATGCAGTGAGGCGATAATAGAGTCCAGTAGATTCAGGTACTACACCTAGATGATTACGCATTTCTGTTACCGGTGCGACACCTGTCTCTGCATGGTAATTTACCTCTCCTTCGCTGGGTTGATACAGGCCGCACATCAAACGTAAGAGTGTAGTTTTTCCTGCCCCATTTCCGCCTACTAAGCCGACGATATCACCCCGCTTAAGAGTTAAACTTACATTACTCAATGCCTCAACATGAGAAAATCGCTTGCTGACATTATCGAGTGTCAGCAGCGGCTTAGACAAAGCATCACTCTCGACGAGATTCCAAGGCGTGGTTAATGCCTGGATGTTTTTCTTCTACTTTTTTGGCTCGGGTAATTTGTTGAGTTAACATTTCGTGAATTTCTTTTTGGGATACTCCCAAATCAACATGCTCAGCAATCATCAACAGTGCGCCATGAACACTACCTGCATCAAGAAATGCGTCGTTGGAAATTAAACCGTCAGCACGTACTTGCTCAAGGGCTCCAGAGATGAAATCTAATTCCACTCTAATCGAAGTAGAATCCACATGTGCGCGAGAGATTAGTCGGTCGATGCATGTGCGCATACCCCTTCGAGCAATCCATCATTCAAGAGCGTTGTCTTTTAGGTGCTCATAGCTGACATAGCTCGACTAGAACTCCACCGGTTGATTTGGGATGGACAAAGGCCACAAGGCTGCCATGAGCTCCCTGAATTGGCGACTCATTTATCAGGACAATTCCATGATTTTGAAGATGTGCTAATAGTCCTACGATGTTCTCAACACGAAAGCAAATTTGTTGAATTCCTTGGCCACGTTTGGCCAAAAATTTACCAATCGGAGTATCGTCATTGGTTGGCTCAAGTAATTCTATCTTTGCCGGCCGACCCATCTCATGCTCATCAGAAGTTGAAAAAAATCTGGTAGTCACTCCCTGAGATGCAACTAATTCGTCATCATCACCCTGTGCAAGCCCCAAAATCCTCCAAAAAATACTGGCTACTTCTAAGTCGTTACAAGCAACCCCGATATGGTCTAGAAATATTTTACCTTCATACTTATCAGTCATATTAACCACCTAAAATCCACTTGGTGCCCTGTAGGTGCCAAATACATCTTGCATAGCACCAACTATCTCACCTAAACTACACTCAGCATTTACCGCATCAAGCACTGGTGGGAATAGATTGCTTCCCTGTTCGGCAGCCCTACTGACTGCCGCCAATGCGGTAGTTACACCCGTATTATCCCGTTGTTCTCGCAAACTATCTAAGCGCTTGATTTGCTCCTCTTGAACTGCTGGGTCAATTGGTTGAGACGCTGGAGTGACTTTGGAGTCCGATACTCCGTAATTAACGCCAACTACCTTTCTCTCACCTGACTCTATTTCTTGCAGATAACTCCATGCTGAATCATGGATGGCGCGTTGTTGATAACCTCCTTCAATGGCCTTTAAGGCACCATTTAGTTGATCAATTTTCTCAATTTCCGTTCGTGCTTCTTGTTTGATAGTTTTAGTCAATGATTCGACTAACCATGAGCCACCAAGAGGGTCAACAACATTTGCAACCCCACTTTCTTCGGAAATAATTTGCTGCGTTCTCAGTGCTACTGTTGCACTATCTTCTGTGGGCAATCCAATCGCCTCATCGTATGAATTTGTGTGCAAACTTTGTGTCCCACCACAAACTGCAGCTAGCGCCTGAATGGTGACACGAGATATGTTGTTCAGTGGTTGCTGAGCAGTTAAGGAAACTCCTGCAACTTGAGTGTGAAATCGCAGGATTGAACTCTTTGGATTGCTTGGAGAGAAACGCTCAGTCATTAATTCATACCATAATGCTCGGGCGGCTCTAAACTTTGCCACTTCCTCGAAAAAGTCGTTATGGCAGTTGAAGAAAAATGACAGTCTTGGACCAAACGTATCGATATCGAGTCCAACTTCGATAGCAGCTTCAACATATTGTAGTGCGTTGGCGAGTGTAAAAGCGACTTCTTGTATTGCAGTAGATCCGGCTTCGCGTATGTGGTATCCAGAGATGGAAATCGAATTCCAAGCAGGCAATTTTTCGGCACAATATGAGAATGTATCAGTGATTAAGCGAAGGCTGTGTGATGGCGGGAAAATGTATGTGCCGCGGGCGATATACTCCTTGAGAATATCGTTTTGAATCGTTCCTCTTAGTTTACTTAGATCAGCACCTTGTTCTTCGGCTACCGCGATATACATTGCTAGAATTACCATTGCAGGTGCGTTGATAGTCATTGAAGTGGAAACATCTGCGAGCGGTATTTCATTGAATAGTGCACGCATATCGTGGATGCTATCTATAGCAACTCCAACTTTTCCTACTTCTCCAAGTGATAATTCATTATCACTATCAAGTCCTAGTTGCGTTGGTAAGTCAAAGGCTACGGATAGGCCACTCTGACCCTTGGACAATAATAATTTGAAGCGCTCATTGGTTGCTGTTGCTGTCGAAAACCCTGCATATTGCCGCATTGTCCATCTCTTAGTAAGATACATTGTAGAGTGGATGCCACGCGTAAATGGCGGCTGTCCTGCGGTTCCAATTTCGGATCTATCTAGACCGGCCGTTTCAAGACTATTCTCATCTGCTTGGATAGGTAAATCGGTTCCGCCAAGGGTCTTTCGGCCCTTCGCATCAGTGCCGCTTTCGCCGGCTGTCATGATAACGCCATCTCAAGACGGGACTCAAGCATTGCCCCACTCAATGGTGGTGGCCACCGGGGCCATGAGCATGTCCGTGCGCCACTTCTTCTTCGCTGGCGGCGCGTAATTCAACGACTTCTACTGAAAAAGTCAAATCATGGCCAGCCAACTCATGATTGAAGTCAACTGTTACGGTTTCCTCACCGATAGTGAGGATGCGAAATGGCAGTGGGCCTTCTGTAACTTGAGCTACTAGAACCATGCCAACTTCAAGTTCGGCTTCGGGAGGAAACTGACTCCTAGGCAATTCTACAATGCCGTTTTCATCTTTTTCACCGTATGCGCGGTCCGGAGTCAAGGTGAAGGTTCTCCTCTCTCCAACTGCCGCACCTTGCATCTCCTCCTCAAAACCAGGAATCATTTGATTATGTCCAACTAAAAAGGTCAAAGGGTCTCTATCCTCACTTGAATCAAAGACACTTTCGTCTTGCAAAGTTCCGGTATAATGCACGGTTGCTACTACATCTTGGGCTATAACTAAATCACTCATATTATCATCTCTTAGTGGTAAATTTTCTAATTAGGGAAATAATTTCATTTCCGATATCTTCAGGTACTACCAATTCCTCTATTTTTAGGTTGACGAATTTAACCGATTCATCAATTCCCATGCGTTCTCCCTTGGCCCAAACTTGACCGAGTACGTTAGATCGATGCTCTTCAGCAATACGCTCATCATCGAGAAGATCTCTAACTTCATACTTATATTCCAAGTACTTTCGGCGGTCCAATTTTCGAACTTGTGGTTGTTTTCCACCGCCCTTATCACTCATTCTTCGACGGCGACGCGGTGGTGGGCGTTTTGCAGGCTGTCCCGCTGCGGGCGCCTCACGATTCCTGGGTGGCTTGATGCGGGGTGCAATATCATCCATAGGACGTGCAGTCTGAGCCGTAATAGTCGCAGTTCTATGAGTTACAACCGAAGTTCCTTCTCCGCTTAGTGAAGGAACAGTAGGTGATTGAGCCGCAGTATCAGGAGAATTTACTTCTAATTCAGCAATTTTATCATCTTCTGCAGCGAGAGCTTTACGAGCGGCCTTGGTCTCGGCGCTTCGGCGTTGCAATTCTTGAATTCGCGCCTGTTCCTTATCCTCTTCACTCTTTTTTTCGTCTTTAGGCTTGACAGCGGCGACAGGTTTTGATTTTTCCTTAACTGGCTTTACGATTTCAACATCATCCTTGGGCTCAGCCAAAGCACGTTTTTTAGCAATAGCATCAGCAATTTCTTGCTTCGTCATTGCAGCCGGTCTTCCACCGGTAGACTGTTGTGGCCGAGGCCGTTTTGGCGCGGCTTTCTTTGTTCCTTTAGAACGGCCTCCACCTCCCGATGCAAACGGGTTGGATGGGTCTTCATTCCGACGTCTCAAAGGCTACCCCAAAACGGCGGCACAAACACCTCTTATATCGGTTTGTACCAAATCGCCCACTTTATGCCCACAGAATTGGAGTTTCATTGGTGCGAAGGTGCTGTTGGATGCCACTATTTTCAGGCATCGTTGAATCACCGTGAATTAAATGTAGGCGCCCTAAAACAGCAATCATGGAACCATTATCAACACAGTACATTTTTGGTGGGACAAAACTAGTGCTAGAACGCTCTTTAGCCATAATTTCGCTCATTTCTCTAATTCTACTATTGCATGCCACTCCGCCACCCAACAGGATTTCAGATTTTCCTGTGTGAGCTAGGGCTCTCTCCGCCACCTCAATACAGGCTGCAAAGGCATGCTCTTGTAGGCTCCAGCAAACTGCACCCAGTTCAGCTCCACCCTTTACCATGTGCCGTGCCGCAGTCAAAATTCCCGAGAAAGCCAAATCCATGCCCTGAACTGCATAAGGTAATTCATAATCTGACAATTTTGCATCAGGATTATTCTCACACCATTCTCTTGCCAATTGTTCAATTACTGGCCCACCAGGAAAAGGAATTCCTTGTTCTCGAGCGAATTTGTCAAGCATGTTTCCTATGCCGATATCCAATGTTTCTCCTAATACACGATAGCGTCCTGAAAGGCGAGCAATAATCTGTGTATTGCCACCCGATACGTATAGCAATACAGGGTCATCACAACCACAAACTTCACGACCGATTTCGATATGTGCAACACAGTGATTTACGCCAACTAAGGGGATGTTTAATCGATGTGCAAGACTCCTTGCAACAGCAGCCCCAATTCGCAAACATGGGCCTAAACCTGGACCTTGAGAGAATGCGATAGCGATTAATCCATCAGTTGGAATCTGATAAGTATTAAGAAGTTCATTGAGTAATTCAACAGAATTAATAACATGATGATCGGCAGCTTCACGCGGGTGAATACCACCTTTCACGGGTCTTACAAAGACTGATTTTGAGGGGAGTGGGCTACCATTTTCATCACATAGTCCGAAAGAAAATGTATGTGCTGTTGACTCAATTCCCAAGGTGTACCCCATACTATCATCTTAGCCGAACAGGGGATAACATATGAACACTCCTCGCCCTGCGCTGTTTATGCGCACCGTGTTGGTAAACTGTGGGCCTATCGCCCATCTCAATGATGGTAGCGTGGGTGTGCTTGGTGGCGCGCAGATAGATAGGGTCGATGACCTCATAGCAAAGAATCACGGAATTGTGATTATTGATAATGTCATTGAGAAAATCATCGATAGTGATGAAATAGTAGCAGAATTTCAGAGTGTATCTTCATCGGAAATTTCGTCCCCGCAACAAATTTTCCAAGGCGATGATATATCGATATGGGACATTGCAGGCCGCGCAGTTCTTCCGGGATTTGTTGACGCCCATACCCATTTGTTGTGGGCTGGAGATAGGTCGCGCGAAGTGATGTGGCGGCAACAAGGTCACTCATATTCACAAATAGCTGAGATGGGCGGTGGAATTGGACATACTGTTGGTGCCACACGGTCTGCAACTACGGAACAATTACTCAATTTGGGCACTAAAAGACTCAGAACAGCTCTGAAAAGTGGAACCACAATGTTGGAAGCAAAAAGCGGATATGGCTTAGATACAGAAACGGAATTGCGATTACTTGAATGCGCAAAAAATCTGGGGAGAGTTGTAGGGATGCCCGATATTGATTGTACTTGGCTAGGCGCACATGCAACACCACCCCCTAAAAATGATCAATCGCCAAAATTATCTCGGGAAGATTATGTTGAGGAATTAATTGACGAACAATTACCAGCGATTATTCAACAAGGTATAGCACGATCAGCGGATGTCTTTTGTGAACCCGGATGGTTCACTATAGATGAGACAGAGCGCATTGCCAATGCCTCGATTGATTCAGGGTTGGCATTAAGATTACATGTCGATGAATTCTGCGATGGTGGCGGGATGAAATTAGCCAGTGATTTAGGCGCAGTAACAGCCGACCATGCTCACCATTCACCCTTAGAAGCCAGGCTTGCTGCTAAGGAATCTAGGACTTTACAGGGTTTTCTCCTCGGCACACCACATTCGATGGGAGAGCCGATGCCACCGGTGCATACATGTGTCGACAATGAAATACCATTTACAATAGCTACAGATTTCAATCCCAATTGCCCAATTCTAAGCATACCATTTATCGGTAATTTAGCAGTACAAAGATGTGGAATAGATCCATTGACCACTCTGGTAGCGGCAACCCGTAATCCCGCAATAGGAGTGAGGCGAGATGATGGTCTTAGTCAAGGAGTACTGAAGAAAGGCGCAATAGCAAACATCAATATTCTTTCATCAAATCAATGGGAAGCATGGTGCTTACAGCCCGGAGAGTCTCCCATCGAGATGACCTTTTTACATGGTTCGAAAGTATGGTTCAACTAAGTATGAAATAATAGTAACTATAGATTATATAATAATTAATGTTTTAGAGAATGTAAATACAATAAATGATTTTTCAGTGATAGGATGTTGATTGAGACAGTTGTATGTTCTGCGCGCAAAGGGCGATCTGCTAGGTTAGCGCGATTGCTCAAAGCAAGGCAGGCACTTAAGCGTCGATGTGAGGGTTGTGTATCCGCTTGGATCGCCCCCGCTCTTGGTGACGACAACCTGTTTCTGGTTCAAGCCACATACGTAGACAAGAAATCATGGCGTGCCGCTTCAAAGAGGGTTATCGAAGAATTGGATTCTAAAGACGGTGGTATAGAATCAGAATTGGGGGGCCCTCCTCTAGTGGGAATGTTCGAAGCTAACTCGGCTGATTTGTAATTGTGAGAAAAACCGTTGGGCGTATGGGCGTATAACACAGGTTATACGCCTTTGCAGGTGGAGTGGAAGTAGGAATAATGTTTAACAAAACAAAAACAGGCTCTTAGTACCTCGTTTATGAATTAACATCAACATTCTATTGGCCATATTTACGTATTTTTAGCCTTCAGACCCTACACTTTGTGGACATTTTTTGCAATTTCTCAGACATCGAGACATAGTAGCGTTGATAATTAGTCGCTATAGTGGACAATATGAGAAGGATGTCAACAATTGAAGGATTCTGCTTGAAGTGCAAGACCTACGGGCCGATCAAGGATGCGAAAAAATTTGTAATGTCCAATGGACGAACTCGAATGGCGGGCGGTTGTTCCCAGGATAGCTGTACAGGTCGTATATCAAAAATTGTTTCTTAACTCGCCAACTACTATACCGATTCGGATAAATACCGACCCTCAGTAGCGCTGCCAAGGGCTCGTGGTCTAGGGGCTATGACGTCGCCTTGACATGGCGAAGATCGCCAGTTCAATTCTGGCCGAGCCCACTATGAAATAATGTTAATCGTCAGAATATTCGTTATTGTTGTTAAAACAAAATAACATATTAAAAATAGGATTTCAATAAACTATTCTGACTCATCTGTAACTTCATCAATAAATGAGAAATCGGCACTGCCACCTTGCCACTTTACTGTTGTATCTTCAACATCCTCTGAATTTTCGCCCTCTTTGATAGATGAATTTGGATTTAAACTGTACATTGATGGATCAACAACACGGTCTTCGTGAGGGCGTAATTCTTCTGCGGTTGGCACACGTTCTACCAAATGTACGGATGAATGAAATGTACCGCATTCAGGGCATCTAGAAATGCCAGAAAGAGTTACTGCGTAGCAATTAGGGCAAGTACTAGTTGACTCATAAATATCGAGGGGATCACTCATATTATCATTCAATGAACATGTCTTCTTGAGGTCCTTCAACCTCTTCACCGGTGTCTTCATCCTCTATCGTGACGGTGTCAGCATCATCGTCAAAGGAGATGATTTTTCCGAATACATCAATCCCATCAATCTCTATGCCAATGCGAGATCCAAGGTCTATTTCATCATCGGAATCATCATCATCGTCATCATCGTCATCATCATCGTCATCGGAGTCATCATCATCGTCATCGGAGTCATCATCATCATCATCGTCATCGGAGTCATCATCATCGTCATCGGAGTCATCATCATCGTCGTCGTCATCATCGTCATCATCGTCATCATCATCGACGTCATCGTCGTCATCATCAGAATCTTCAGCGTCACCATCACCATCGCCATCATCGGATTTCAATGCCTTAGCTTTTACTCTCCAGCCCTTCACAACGCTGTATTGCATGAATAATGAACCACCTAGTCCGAATAAGCCAAACAGTAAGAATAGTATTCCATCCCAATAGAATCCTACAGGCATTGAAGATGAGTCACCAGCAAGTGGAGTCAATGAGTTGGCGCACTTACTTACTTGGATTTCTATGTCGCAAGAATATGTGTCACCTGGCTCAACCATTATACCATTGTTTGGTGACCAAGTCTCGACATCTCCGTCAAAGGCAACATTGCCGCCTGTTCCATCGACTGGTCCAACTAGTCCGTTAGCTAACCATACGACTGCAATGATAGCGAATCCGACATGAATAATTGGCCACCATACATCATTCCACTTCTTACTCATCAGCATCTTTTGCTGTTCAGTAGGGAATTCGACTTCCTTCACTTCCTTGGATTCTTCAACGACATCAGATTCAATGTCCAAATCTAATTCCTCAAGCGCATCGACTAATTCCATGGGGTCAAGTCGACCATCATCATCCTCGTCGAGCGTTCCCAATATTACGAAAATATCCTGAGGAGAGAGACTTTCTCCACCTAACTCCTTGATGCCTTTTTGTAATTCAGGTCCATCAATGCGTCGGTCGTCATTAGTATCCATTTTTTCGAATACCTCACGAATAGTCATTCCGGAGTCGGCAATTGCATGACCTAGGCGCTTGAACGCTGCCATTTGGTCTGGTTCATCATCCTCTGGTTCATCATCTTCATCTGAATCATCATCATCACTGGAATCATCCTCGGAATCCGATTTTTCCTCTTCTTTGTCATCATCGTCATCAGAGGTATCTGCCTCATCACTAGTGTCTTCATCATCACTAGTGTCTTCATCATCAGAATCTTCATCCTCGTCGGGAACTTCATCCTCTGAATCTTCTCCCTCGTCTGTTTTCGGATCTTCTTCTTTGGCTGCTGCCGAGTCCTCTTCCTTGACTGAGTCGTCCTTGGTATCTTTGGCAATTTCTTTGCCAACTTCCTTGGTGGGGGCATTCCCTCCTGAGAAAGTATTTTCCAACTCAGAGAGGTCGATAGAACCATCGCCATCTTCGTCTAATGTTTCAATCAAACGATCGATTTGTGCAGGTGGTAAGTCAGCAATATTGAGGGCCAACAAACCCTTCTTGAATTCAAAAGCGCTGATGACTCCATCATTGTTTTCATCAAATCTCTCAAATAGAGCGCGTACGTCTAATCCTGTTGCAGTTAACCAATCACCTAATACTTCAAGTACATTATCGGCGACAAATGAAACTCCACAGTGAGGACATTTCTTAGCATCTAGAGTTGCTAAACCACCACAAGCACCACAGGCTCCGAGCGGCTCATCACTGACTCCGCCGAAAGAAACACCACATTTTGGGCATGCGCTAGAGTCAATTGGAACAACTTCGCGGCAAGCGCCGCACTCAGCCATATTTCCATCCTTTTCTTCTTCAGTCATACTCTCCCCTTACAACGCCAGCACAAACGCTATTTTAACTGTTAATGAATGGATACCGGCTATTTATTCGGAAATCAATGCATTGAGTCTGTTATCATGCTAATGCTCAAATGCCGTCAAGGAGACGAATTACTTGATAGCATGAGCCAAGACATCGCGATGGGCGAGGTTCGGACAATTGCCTGCGAGCAAATCGCAACCGTACATGATTGGCTTGGGCGCATTATTGAGGATTCCCCTCGTACTCATATACTCATTTCTAGATTGCCGCCGAGGCGATTACTTGAGAGAATTGATTTGACTAGAATTGAAACTCATTGGTTGACTGAAAACCAAGGTGATGGTGCATTATTCCCTCACCTTGAGAGAATGGATTCAACCATTCGTCAGCGCGTTGCTGAAGGACAGGGTTTGATCATTCAAGAGGGAATTGAATTACTTATCGGGATGCATGGATGGGATGCGGTAATGACTTATGTTCGGAGTATCGTTGATGCTATCTCTAATACTGGTTGGTCACTTGTCCTCCCTCTCGACCCCTTGACAATGGAACCTCAACAAATAGCCATGCTTAGGAGAGAAGCTCCTGCATATACTATTCCTGAAGTCGTTGTGGAAGAGGAAGCGCCGATACTTGAAGTCGAAGAAAAGCAGGTCACTCAAGAAATTGAGCCAAGTAATTCATTTGAATTAACCGAGGACGGAACACCGCGATTAATTCATCTAGTTCGTATCCCAAGAAGTGGCTTTAATCTAGCTATTTTGCGGAAGAGAATTATGTCTTGGCGTAGAATGGGACTCGATGTTAGTGAAGTTGAACCAGCGCTGTCATATGATGACGAAGAACGGGCATATCGATTGTATGCTGTGGTCGAAGAAAAAGTTCGAATTGCAGTTGAATTGGACCGAGTAATTGACCTCATTGCTGAGGCTGGAGACTCAAAAAACTCTCTTAAATACCGCTTTAAAATCCGGCAACTGAGTGGCCTTGAAGATGTAATGAGATCACTGGATTTACTTGTGAGTGAATCATAGACGGGGGATTTTCCCGTGTTCTGATTCTATTAGGGGCAACCAAGATCCACGAGCAATAATGTCAGAAACTTTACGCATTTCACCACTGAGAACACGGTCGCTAGATAGAGGTGTGACAATGCTACGTAAGTGGCGAATTAGAGATTGAGTCCACACGCTGGTCGCATTAGACGCCATTTCAAGTGCCTCTGCAGCAACGATTAGTTCACATGATAGGACTTCGGATAATCGGTCAACTGCCTGATATAGTGACCAAGCAGCGGTAGCACCCATACTTACATGGTCTTCTTGATTTGCTGAAGTTGGAATACTTATTGCAGTAGCCGGATTCGCAAGCATCCGCAATTCGGCAATAGATGCAACGGCTGAATATTGAACAATCATCATCCCAGATTCAGTACCAGCACTGCCAGCGAGGAAGGGGGATAGTTCGCTTCGATTACTGTCGAGGATTTGGTCAATCCTTCTCTCACTTATACTGGCTAATTCAAAGCAAGCCAAACTCATTGCATCAGCGGCCATTGCCAATATTTCACCGTGGAAATTACCTTGACTGACGACATCACCAGAGCCTGATTTGCCATTGTGGGGGAAAATGAGAGGATTATCGGTAGCCGAATTCAGGTCAATAGTGGTAACTTCACGGAGCCGAGAATAGGCCTCATTGATTGCCCCATGTACTTGTGGAGCACAGCGAAATGAATAGGCATCCTGAACTTTCTCGCAATTAGTGTGCGCTTCAAGGTTGTCAGAATTTTCCATAAATAGACGGATACGCTCGGCGACAAGTGATTGGCCTATGTGTGGGCGGGCAGTGTGAACTCGCAAATCAGCGGGTTTAGCACTGCAGGAGCGTGATTCCATTGAGACTGCCAAGATAAGGTCGGCGAGTGGCAATAATCGTTCCAAGCGGCGCTCAGAATCTGCTAATAATGAGACCATCAAACTTGTGCCATTAATCAGCGACAACCCCTCCTTCGCTTCAAGTTGAAGTGGAATAAGACCCATCTCAAGCATTATTTCTCGGGTTGGGCGAAGATTGCCATTGGTATCATAGGAATCACCTTCACCAATTAATGCTAAGGCTACATGGGCTAATTGAGCCAAATCTCCCGAGGCTCCCAATGAGCCAATGCGTGGAACAAAGGGGGTGATATCGTGGTCACAAAAAGCCAGCAATTGCTCGATTACAGCAAATCGAACACCAGAGTATCCCTTCACAAGTGAGTTGGCTCGAGCGACCATCATCCCTCTAACATGGGGGATTGAAAGGGGTTCGCCAAGACCACATGCATGAGAGCGGATGAGGTTGACCTGTAGTTCCTTTAATTCATCTTTAGGGATTTTAGTATTTACCAACGAGCCAAACCCAGTATTGACGCCGTAAACAGACATATCACTCTCAACAATTTTTTCTACAACTTGGCGAGAAGCAGTAATCTTAGCCATTGCATCAAGAGCGATTTCAGCGCGACCACGCCCATAGGCTACATCGACAATATCAGCGGTAGTTACGGTCTCACCATCAAGATATATCGTTCTCATCTAACCACCTCAGCACGTCATAGCCAATCAATTATCGCTATCGTCAACCAACCTTGAAATAGCATCTTCATCAGCCACATTTGCAAGGGTTACAATAAGACGAGGGTCAACTTTCATGGCTCTTTTGATAGCACTTATTGCCTCATCATTACGAGCCCAAGCCCGCCTAGCAACACCATTGTTTACATCCCAAGACAGCATCATATCTAGACGGCGCTGAGACCCATCACTACCATCTAGTAATAATCCAAACCCGCCATTGATAACTTCTCCCCAACCTACTCCGCCACCATTGTGAATGCTGACCCATGTTGCTCCTCGAAAACTATCTCCAATCACATTCTGTACCGCCATATCGGCACAGAAAGCCGAACCATCTCTTATGTTTGCTGTTTCTCGATATGGACTATCGGTTCCAGAGACATCGTGATGGTCCCTGCCTAATACAATTGGAGCTGAAACCCGTCCATCCTTTATGGCTTCATTGAATGCTTTGGCAATTTGACGTCGACCCTGCTCATCTGCATATAGAATCCTAGCTTGGCTACCGACGACCAAATTATTTTGATTGGCTTGGCGAATCCAGTGTAAATTATCGGATAACTGCTGTGAAATCTCGCTTGGGCAGTTATTCAGCATCCTTTCAATTACTTGTTCTGCGATTGAATCAGTAGTAGCAAGGTCTTGTGGATCGCCACTAGTACATACCCATCTGAACGGGCCAAATCCATAATCAAAGCACAATGGGCCCATAATATCTTCAACATATGAAGGATATCTAAATCTGCCATCTGGTGTGAATACTTCAGCTCCGGCTCTACCGGACTCAAGAAGGAAAGCATTACCATAATCCCAGAAATACATTCCTCGTTTAGACATCATATTTATCGCAATCACTTGTCGCCGCAATGAATCCTCTACTGCACTTCGAAATTCAACCGGGTTTTCCGACATTAATTCCTTGGCATCAGCAAAAGAATAACCGACAGGAAAATATCCACCTTGCCAAGGATTGTGCAGACTAGTTTGGTCGCTACCCAGATCAATATCAATATCACGCTCAACTATGCGCTCCCATAAATCGACAATATTGCCGACAAATCCTATTGATAGTGCCTCTTTGGCTTTTCGGGCTGAGACAAGTCGATCGAGTGCTTTGTCGACATCATAATACAATTCATTGACCCAACCTTGTGAATGGCGCTTTTCGGCGGCATGAGGATTTATTTCAGCCACTATTCCTACCGCTCCCGCAATAACAGCAGCCTTTGCTTGTGCACCACTCATACCCCCTAGTCCTGAAGTCACAAATGTGATGCCAGCAAGGTCCGTTGAAAAGTCATCATCGCGATTCATACGTGCAGCATTTAGCAAAGTAATCGTAGTGCCATGAACAATCCCCTGCGGTCCGATATACATGTATGAACCTGCAGTCATTTGCCCATATTGAGTTACGCCGAGGGCGTTGAAACGTTCATAATCATCCTGTGAACTATAATTTGGAATCATCATTCCATTAGAGATGACTACTCTAGGCGCATCGGGATGTGAAGGAAATAGTCCAAGTGGGTGGCCAGAATACATTACCAATGTTTGCTCTTCAGTCATTTGGGCAAGATACTGCATGGTAATTCTGTATTGAGCCCAATTTTGGAATACTGAACCATTGCCACCGTAGGTGATTAATTCGTGAGGAAATTGGGCAATTTCGTTACTCAAATTATTTTGTATCATCAGCATTATAGCAGCTGCATTATTTGTATTACAAGGATATTCGTTGATGGGATGTGCAGCCATTGGGTATTCAGTTGGCCGAAAACGATGCATGTAAATGCGACCGTAGGTGCGTAATTCAGAGAGAAACTCTGGTGCCAATTTGTTGTGCCAATCAACAGGGAAATACCGTAGAGCATTTTGAATAGACAGAGCTTCTTCTGTTTTAGATAGTATTTTTTTACGCTTGGGTGCGTGGTCTACATCAATTGACAAATCATTCCCTAAAGGTAGTTCTGAAGGAATGCCTTCGCCAATATATTGACGTAGGATAGACGGCTTTGATTCGCCCATAATTACGCCACTCAATTATGGGTATTGAGCATTGTTCTTGAGCATAATCAGTAATATTTGCAAAAGTTTTGAGGGTGCAATTGATGTGTAACATCTCCTGCGCACAACATGGCTAAGCAAAGACCCCTATCGCGTCTTATTAGCCATACTCAAAATCACCGTTCAACGATTTGGTTGGCAAGTATATGTTCAGTAGTAAACAAGATTTTTGATTTAGCCCCTCCAATATTGATAGGTGCGGCAGTTGATACAGTTGTCGAAAAGGATTCCTCTATCTTAGCACAATTGGGTATTGTCGACGTTCACCTTCAATTGTGGGCTTTAGTAATAGCTTCAGCAATTGTTTGGTCGCTCGAATCACTGTTCCAATATTTCCATGGAGTATTATGGAGGAATCTTGCTCAGAGTATCCAACACGATTTACGCATTGATACCTATTCACATATGCAATCTCTGGAAATGGCATGGTTTGATGAACAGAGAAAAGGCAATTTGATGGCAATTATGAATGATGACATCAATCAACTGGAACGATTTCTTGACCATGGTGCCAATGATTTGTTACAAGTTGCAACAACTGTAGTGGTTATCGGCTCACTATTCTTCTTGATTTCATGGCAGGTTGCATTATTTGCCATTCTACCAATCCCGATTATTTTGTGGTCATCATTCCGCTTTCAGGCCCGTATCCAACCGCGTTATGCTGAAGTTAGAAGTGAAGTTGGGAAATTGAATGCGATTCTTGATAATAATTTGGAAGGAATTACGACAATAAAGTCGTTTACTGGAGAAGAACGTGAATCAGATAGATTAAATCAAGCATCAGAAAATTATCGTAGTGCTAATAGACGAGCAATCAAGATGTCTGCAGCATTTGTACCTCTAATTAGAATGGCGATATTGATGGGTTTCTGTGCTACATTGTTGTATGGAGGATATTTGACCATTGACGGTAAATTGGGCGTTGGAGAATACTCAGTTTTGGTCTTCATGACTCAGAGATTACTATGGCCACTTACTCGTCTTGGCGAGACTTTTGACCTCTACCAACGTGCGATGGCTAGCACCACACGCGTCCTCGATTTGCTAGAAGTTGAACCGGAAATAATTGATGGTGAAACTGAATTGCTTTCTGTGAAAGGAGAAATTGAATTTTCCGAAGTGTGCTTTGCATATGCTACCCGAGAGCCAATATTCACTGATCTTAATTTCTCAATTGTACCAGGGGAAACAACTGCCCTAGTTGGCCCCACGGGTTCAGGAAAAACCACCTTAATGCGCTTGCTCTTACGTTTTCACGACCCTAGTACAGGAGAAATCACCCTAGATGGGAAACCTCTCACTTCCTTGAAGAGAAAGCAGTTGCGAGCGAAAATTTCCTTAGTAAGTCAAAGGATTACCCTATTCACTGGCACAGTAAAAGAAAATATTGCTTATGGTAAACAAGATGCTAGTGATGATGAAATTGACATTGCCGCGAAAGCAGCCGAGGCAAATGAATTCATCTCGACTTTACCTAATGGCATAGATACAAAAATTGGTGAAGGAGGGCATAGATTGTCTGGTGGGCAACGTCAACGCATTTCAATCGCTAGAGCAATCTTAAAAGACGCGCCAATTTTGATTTTGGATGAGGCTACATCATCAGTCGATAATGAGACTGAGGCAGCAATTCAGCGTTCACTTGTCCGCATTAGTACAGGTCGTACTGTAATAGTAATAGCGCATCGCCTGTCAACGATAAGAAACGCCAATAGAATAGTTGTTCTAGATAAGGGTGAAATTGTTGAAGATGGAACACATGCGAAACTACTAGCAAATAACGGCCTTTATGCAACGTTATGGTCAGTACAAACTGGGCAGCAGAACTCTTAGTTTCGTGTTAATACTCAATCATTGAAATTAATGATTGTCCACAATACGATGCGGATTCGTGTAGATGTTCAAGGAATTTTCTTTTACGAAACCGACCAAAGTAATATTGGTTGCTCTTGCTACATCAACGGCCATTGAAGTTGGAGCGCCGATTGAAATTACAATTTCAATACCTGAAATTGCTGCTTTATGCATCAATTCTAGTCCTGCGCGACCAGAGAGAAAAAGGATCCCAAAATCGCTAGGTTGGCAACTATTAGCGATGCATGCCCCTAGCACTTTATCCACGGCATTATGACGCCCTACGTCTTCACGTAGAAATGAAACATTACCGCCTTTTTCAACCAATGCAGCGGCATGAACACCACCAGTGAGGGCAAACATCGGTTGCTCCCTATGAACTTTCTTTGATGTGGCGACAATTTCCTCAACCGATATTGAGATTGTAGTATTTGATTCTCGACCATTCAATAGGGCAATAACTTCGGCTACAGTTTCTCTTCCACACAAACCACAACTAGGGGTTGCGGATTGTAATCGATTCGTATTAGCGATATCGATATTTATTTCAGAGGAAATTATCGCGGTACTGCTAATACTATCGCAATTAATTTTCAAATCAGTATAGGCCTGGGAATCATAGTCTGGTAGAACATTTTCTGACCACAGCATCCCCCTGCAGAGGTCCGCCAAATCACTTGGGGTGCAGAGTGTATTGCTAAACAAAATGTGATTGTCGCGATGCTGGATGTATATTGCGTGAGCGGATTCAACCGCAATATCGTCAGAAACAACAGAAATTTCCCCATTTTCGACTCGATTAATGCCACGTTTGGCTATACCTTCAGCGATTGTATCAGACATTATCCGGCACCCCTGTCGCATTCATTGAGGTGACTAAACTGGTCTGCTCACTCCATTTTTCTTCATCACTAAGTAGTGGCTGGTTGGGTGGGCGTTGTCGATATAGTGCTATTAGTACTACCAATATTCCAAGAAGAAGTAAGATAGTAATTTGATTTGTCTCAAGTAAATCACCATTTGCTGAGACGCTATCGGAAGAATTTGCCATTTCATCATCTGTCTGATTATTGTCCTCAATGATGGGCTTAGAGACAAGTAATATTGCCATTGGCACTGATTCACTAACTCCATCGACCGAGATTACTAGATCCCAATCAATTCGCTTTAATGACGAATCAGCAGGTATGGTAAAAGTCCATTCATATGTTCCATTAGTCAAATCATGTTGCTTCGGTGCCGAAAATAGTCCGAGACGTTCTATTAAAGATACATTCATCAAACAACTAGAGCTACAAGAAATACTGAATTCAAAGGTTACATTATCTCCAAGGTAATGTTGCGATGCAAATTGCGGTGTCGAGAAATTTACTATAATCGTCGGACAACCCCCGATTTCCCCTTTGATCATCTTGCAGAGGTCGTCGCGGTCATTAACTCCATCATCATCAGCATCGAGTTGTGCTGTAGAACAGCCTTCATCATCGGTCTCGATTGAATATTCAGTTTGTGGACACTTGTCGATGGCATCAGAAAAACCATCGTGGTCACTATCTAATTCAACCAAAGCACAACCGACAGCATTTACTAATTCACCACTTGGTGTTGCTTGACATTCATCATAGGCATTTGCAACACCATCACCATCACTGTCTTTTTGGGTAGGTCCACAACCATCGGCATCGACATCAGCGCCAAGAGGTGTGTCAGAACACAGGTCTTTGTTATCTGTGACAGTATCTTCATCACTATCCTTCTGATATAGTGCGCAACCTTGCAAATCGACTTGACTTCCGGCCCAAGTATTTGGGCAGTAATCAATATCATCAGTCACACCATCATTGTCGGTATCACTTTGGTAGGCAGCACAACCACGCCAATCAACAGCTTGGCCAGAGGTTGTATTGGAACAATCATCATCTCCATTGGTGATTCCGTCATTGTCATCATCAAATTGCGACCAACTGCAACCATATTCGTCAACCTCTTCACCGGCCGGGGTAAAGGGGCACTGGTCGATATCATTTGCAACTAAATCTACATCGTCATCGAGTTGGGATTGTGCACAACCATCTGCATTCACCGACTCATTAATTGGGGTATTCGGGCAGTAATCATCTTCATTCAAAACACCATCACCATCTAGATCTGGCGGAGGCACATCACAACCATTAGCAGTTACTTCAACTCCAGGTAATGTGTCGAGACATTCATCAAATTCGTCTGCCACATCATCACCATCTAAATCCGCAATACCCATTATCTCTTGAGCATACAAACCAACTAATTTGTGCATTGTCCGAGTCGGATGCATCTTATCGAAATAGATGTATTCGTCTACATTTGGGGCGATTGTATCACCGCTGCTACACGAATATCCATCATGATCACAAGCGGGGTGGGTGATATTTGTAATGCCAAAAAATGACGGGTTATTGTAGACAATATCGAAAACTTCCCAGGCAAAACCACGGTGAATAACCGTATTCAAGTTAGCAACGGAGTCATTTAGCATGGAGTGTAATTTCGAATTGAAATCAATAATTCTATTGTGCATTGCGTCAACTCCAGCAGCATCGTTTTCTTCTTTAACTCTAGGAACTGTATCTAATGGCGGTAATTCAAAGATGAGAAATTCACTGGCTCCTGCAGCCATCAATGATTGCATGCGGCTTTCTATATTATCCACTACCAACTGAGTATCATCCTCATCACTGTGGACAAAGTCATTACCTCCTGCCCATATAACAACCAAATCATTAGCTCCAATTTGGTGATTCTGAGTGTAATCCTCCACTTGTTTCCCGAGGTTTGGTATGACGAATAAATAACTTCCATTGCCGGAGTGTGCTCCACCGTAAGCTCGGTTATTACCACTAGCAGTTCCTCGTCCTGCAGTCATAGTAATACCCATGAACTGACCAAAATGCTCCGACCAAACTTCTCCATTACTGAAACGCCCACTCCAGTAAGGTGGACTTTCCGGAGTACCCCATTGGCTGTACGAATTCCCCATATCGGAAAGAGAATCACCAAAGAAGATTATGTCAGTGTATGAAGTTGCAATTGCATCATTGAATACGCTAAAATTTTTCATTACGTGAGAAACAATCACTGTGCTTGAAACAAGCTCAACATCGAGGTAATGTAAGTGACTAATTGTTGAATTCAAATGGTTAATTTCAACATATATGGCTGATGCATTGGTATTGGCGCTAAAAGACGATTGACCAGAACGCAATGGCGATGAACTAATGCTGGTATTACCAAGGTAAATAGCCCAATTTAAAGTATAATATTGGCCAACTGATAAATTCGTTGCAGTTATATTGGCAGAGAAAGTTTCCGATGATTTCCAAACATTTTTTGAAATCAAAATAGTGACTTCTTCAGTGCCGGAGTGATTACTGCCCGAGACGTTACTTGGAATGCCAGCCAACAAGAGGGACATGACTACCAGTGTAGTAGCACACCTCTCCATGACACCACAGAAGACGCACGGAAAAAGAACCTATCGCAAGATTTCAAAGTCCCTAAAGGCGCTTTGAAACAGCCCGGACGGATTCTCTCGAAGCATCGCTGACTGCATTTTTGATAGATGCACACTCTGCTCTTTCAGCAGCACCCATGTCATCAGGAAGCGAAGATAAATTAATTTCAACATTCATCAAAGCACCCTTGCAAGCAGCACTAGCCAAAAGAGAAGAAACACCTACATCACTAATGGCATTGGCATTACCAAATTCGGCCAATGGAGTCAATACTTGCAATAACTTGAGACTGGCACGAGCAGTTTCCAAAGGAACTTGCGCCGCCACAAGTGTAGCCCGGCGGATTTCAGCACGTCGTGCTTCTATCTCGTCATCGTTACCCTTAGGCAATTTGAATGCAGCCATTACCTCATCAAAGGCAGCACTATCTTGGTTGGCCAATTGCAGTGATTTGGAAAAAATCGGGATAGCGATATCATTTACATTGTCGGCAGCATCCCAGCCGGCTTGCCATTTTTCATTACCGAGAGTTAAATCACTCACCATACATGCTAATGCCGCGCTTTGACCCAAAGCGATTGAAGCTGCAGTTCCACCACCAGGAGTTGGCGATGAACTAGCCAAGGCAGTCTGATATTCTCGTAATGTCATTTCGTCCCATTTTTCCATTTTACTCACCTACTGCTAATTCGATAATGCGCTTTTTTGGATTAAAATCTCCTAAGGAGTCTAGACCTAGCCCAATTATTGCCGCGTCAATCAATTCATCCTGATTGGCACTTTCGGGATTGTCGTGATACCACTTGCCAGAATCGAGAATTGCGCTGAGGGGAATCAGCCCGACAATTTCACTACCTTTTAGTTCAATATCATGGTCGGATGCGATAGATTTAACCGCTTCAAAAGCGGCATGTAACGGTGTTTCTCCTATATCTAGAAGATTCATGGATACTTGAGAAATCCCGTGAGATTCTAAAGTTACACCCATGCCTTGGACTTTAGCCAGCATTCCTGGAACACGCATCTTCCTTCCGTCTTCACGCTTGAGCAAGCGACCGGATGAACGAACTAATGTGCCAGCCATTTTGGCTATTTTTGCATCCTTCTCATCGACATTAACGTTGTAGGCGACGAGGATGTTTCTAGCACCAATCACCACAGCACCAAATTTAGCAATTGTCTCATTCCAAACTCTCGGTCCTTGATCTGGCCAACGTGTTGCATCGGAGTGCTCAGTATCGTCCATATCTGAAAGTCTTGCCTGTAACCCTTCATATTGCCCCATTCTAAGGGTTGAGAGCATTAGTCTTGCATCATCACTGGCTGCTTGTCCATAGTGGTACACAGGCAAGTTCAATTCGCTTGATACACGATGACCTAAACGCTGAGCTAAAATTGCACATTCATCCATTGTGATACCATCAAGGGGGATAAAAGGACATACATCTACAGCACCCAAGCGAGGATGCTCACCATGTTGTTGCCTCATGTCGATGTGCTCTTGGGCCGCTGCAATCAAGCAAAATGCGGCTTCTAATACAGATTCAGGATCTCCAGCCAATGTGACTACAGTGCGGTTGTAATCGGCATCCGGTTCTGCAGATAGTAGATAGCACCCTTCGATGCCCTCAGCCGCGGCGACAATCAACTCGACCTTTGCAAGGTCGCGCCCCTCACTAAAATTGGGAACACACTCGACCAAGGATTTGGACATATCCTTCCGCCTCAACTCGCACTTGAAGATGTTATCGCTAATTAGTATTCAATCAATATCAAAAAACTCAAATTGAAGTTGGACTAATTCAGCACTAGTTTTAGCCAGTCTATAAGCCTCAAGAGGTTCGTAATTTAACTCGATAAATCGACTTCCCCAGTTAAATTGGCTGAGTAAGTGAGTGGCCTGCTCAATTCTTCCAGAGAGATAAAGTGTGGCTGCAAGTGCCTCTGCAGTGCACAATTTACTAGGTTTCCCCCAATTCACTGGATTTGCTGCAAGGAGTAATGGTAACATACGATTAACTAAGCGTGTACGCTTGTTGACAGTTGCTACACTTTCTTCAATATTGGCCCAACTACAATCTAAGCCTACTAATCCATGGGAAAGTATTGCGTGATCTTCTGGTCCGAATACTTTCCCGCACAGAGGGTCGAGTAAAATCCCGCGCCGTGGTAGGTTGCGAAAATTCTTATGCAATTGCAATTTATTCCCCTTTGATAAACGGACCGCAGTATTCTTTTTTGCATCATCCTGTGCAAGCCAAATAGCATGTATGGGTACGGCCTTCTCCACCGTTTCACAACCTAATTTTGATGATTAAGGAAATCACCGAGGGTCATGCCACGACCCGGAGCAGTTCCTACTTTGGTAGTCTCTTCGGGTTGAATGGCAACCATTAATTCAATATCCAAAAATTTCTCAAGTTTAGTTATTACTGAATCCGTAGGGCGCTTGCCTGATTCCACAGATTGAATGATATTAATTTTCTCAGATAGACGATGAGCCAACTCGCGTTTATCAAGCCCTTTCTTTTCACGTGCAGAAGTAACAAGTTTGGCGAAATTACTGACTAATTCCTTTTCACCCCTCACCATCATGTCACGTCCTGCCCTCCCTGCTCCGCCATAACCACCGGCATTAACCGATTTTTTGCGAGTAGTGAGTGGGGTCTTGGTAGCGAGAGGTTCTAAATTCATATTTTCAATACACCTAGTGCAGGCACTTACTTCAGCCCGTCCCATCAATACTGCGCGCGTACCAACCTTTTCGGCGCCACAAATTTCACAACTGCCCATGGCTCTCAATTTGTTGTGAGGGCTGTCGGGTTTGAATTATTCTACCCAATGACTTCACTTTGGATATAATAATAGCATAGATTGAAGAAGATTAGCGTTACCCCCTACATGGTTGCATGGCGTCTCAAAGTGATTCAATTCGTTCAGGTGGAGACGAGGTTACTCCATCAGGTGTCGATGAGATAACTGCTCTTGAAGCAGATTTCCGCCTCTTAAACGAATCTGCCCAGAAGTTATTGACTGAGAGAGTATTCCTTGAGAGCGAAATAACTCGATTGAAAAAGAAGGCTAATCGGCTTGAGGAGGAAGTGCGTTTGATCAAATCACCACCACTCATAATCGGCCACATTCAAGATATTCTTGATGAGGGGCATGCTGTTGTACGTTCTTCCAACGGTACAGTTTTTCAAGTCTCTCTAAATCAAAAACTCGATGCCGAGAAATTGCGACCCGGAACACGCGTTGCCCTAAACCAAGATTCATTATCTGTTGTTGATGTCCTTAGTGATGCTTGGGACCCATTGGTCTCTGGCGCAGAAATGATTGAACGTCCAGATGTAGAATATGAAATGGTCGGCGGTC
>CAZPME010000006.1:57039-81066 GCA_964587885.1 uncultured Candidatus Poseidoniales archaeon | reverse complement strand
ACGCTTGTGCGTCTACTACTTCGATTATTCTTCTTCATTGCTTGAAATCCGCTCAAGGGTTTCCCAATAACTCTCTTGTCGCAAAGTATCTCGCACACAAATCGCTCCCATGTGAACGATGTCTCTTACCCCATCGCTGCGGGCGAGTAATTGAACCGGTAAATCCATCCCCGAGAGAATTGGTCCAGTCATTTCGGCATCACCGAGTTCTTGCAGAAGTTTGTAAGCGATATTCGCGCTAGCCAAATTTGGACAAATCAACACATTGGCTGGTCCATCGAGATCCATGAATGGGTATTCTTCTTGAACTTCAAGATTGAGCGCAGTATCCGCCTGCATGGGTCCATCAATAACCAGAGAGGGGTCTAATTCACGGGCCATTTCTACGGCTTCGTCAACCCTTAGTGTTCGTTTAGCACGGCTAGAGCCGAAGTTGGAAAAAGATAACATTGCTACTTGAGGAACTACGCCAAATTGACGGGCAACCTGTGCAGTCTGCACCGCTATTTCAGCCAGCGTCCTACTATCAGGGTAGATATTCACCGTCGCATCGGCGAGAAAAATAACTCGACCTTTGACCGTCATCATGTAGCAACCGACCAAACAGTGTGCATCCTCATCCTTGCCGATTAATTCCAAACATGGTCGTAAGACATCGGCGTAATTTCGACTAAGTCCACCAAGGAAGCCATCGGCATCGCCACTTTTTACCATCTGGGCGGCAAAATAGGGTCGGCTCTTGAGCAAACGTTTGGCATCGACCATCGTCATTCCTTTGCGTTCTCGTTCGATGAACATAGCTTTAGCATACTTGCCAACACGACGTTTGTCATTACGCGGATTAACTACATCACAGGGAAATTCAACTCCCAATTCTTTCATTATTCTACGAATTGTTGGGGGATTACCAAGCAGGATTGGATAACAAATTCCCTCGTCAACCAACTCACTTGCGGCTTGAATGACCTTCTCATTATCACCTTCAGGAAATACAATCCTCTTACCTGAATGCTTGACTTGATTGATGACACCTCGCATTACACTATAGCGCAGACCAAGGCGAGCCTCAAGTGATTCACGATAAGTGTCAATATTGAATTGCGTTTCATCAATACAAGCAATTCCTTCGGCAACAGCAGCGGCGGCCACAGCCGAAGCCTCCCATAGCAAAACTCTCTCATCGAAAGGTTTGGGAATGATATAATCCTGCCCAAAGTGTAACGATTCAAGCCCATAGGCATGGGCGACATCTTCGGGAACCGGTTCCTTAGCCAATTCGGCTAATGCATGTGTTGCCGCCATTTTCATACCGGCGGTGATATCTCGGGCGCGCACATCAAGTGCACCGCGGAAAATATAGGGAAAACCGAGGACATTGTTGACTTGATTGGGAAAATCTGAGCGACCGGTTGCAATGATTGCATCGGGACGAGATTTCTTGGCAATATCGGGCATGATTTCTGGGTCGGGGTTAGCAAGCGCGAAAATAATCGGTTTATCGGCCATTTCGGTAAGCATTTCTGGACTGACAATTCCTCCTCGCGATAGCCCGAGCAAGACATCGGCACCAACCAAAGCATCTGCTAGGTTTCCGGCAGAACAATCTTGGGCATAGACCGCTTTGTATTGATTCAATTCTCCAGCCTCCATTCTATCTTTGGTCATGATACCTTTTGAATCACACATGATGATGTTGTCAACATTTACTCCAAGCGCAACATAGTGATTTGCACAAGCGATTGCACTTGCCCCAGCACCAGCAACGACGACCTTGATTTGGTCGAGTTCTTTGTCTTGAATCTCACAAGCATTGAGTAATGCAGCCCCTGAAATTATTGCGGTTCCATGTTGGTCATCATGCATGACTGGAATGTCTGTATTCTCAGCAATGAGGCGCTCGATTTCAAAACACTCTGGGGCTTTAATGTCCTCAAGATTGATACCCCCAAAGGTCGGTGAAATCGCACAGACTGTCTTGATGAAAGCCTCAGGGTCGGTCTCATTGACCTCAATATCAAAGACATCAATATCGGCGAAGGTCTTGAGCAGTAATCCCTTTCCTTCCATCACTGGCTTGCTAGCTAACGCCCCAATATCGCCGAGTCCGAGAACTGCTGTACCATTGGTAATAACTGCAACGAGATTGCCTTTAGCAGTATAGCGATAAACGTCATTAGGGGTTTTTTGAATTTCCAAACACGGGTAGGCTACCCCTGGTGAGTAGGCTAGAGACAATTCTTTTGCTGTACCGTGAGGCTTGGTTGGTTCGACTTTAATTTTCCCCTGCGGAGATTTTGCATGGTACTCCAATGCATCACGGCGCAGTTGGTCTTCTTTTGACCCCAAGTCGGCTCACCTTTACTATGGGCGCGGGAACGTTGGTAAGGCCTTTTCCCATGCTAGTAGTGCGCCCTATGAGTTCAAGGATGGGAAGTATAAGGGGGATACATGCGACGAACCCGAATCATCGGCACTATTGGACCAGCCAGCGACGATCCAGATATCCTTGAGACCCTATTGAGGGAAGGATTGGACATCACTCGATTGAACTACAGCCATGGTGATCTGGATGGTAAGACTGAATTGATAGCAAAGGTAAGAGCTGCGGAGAAAGCAGTAGGAAAGTATGTGGGGATTCTCGCTGACTTGCCTGGCCCTAAACTGAGACTCGGGCTGTTTCCCGGGAAGATCGACCTTGTGGAAGGTCAATCATTGACTCTGGACTGTGGAGTTCATGAAGCGGAGGAGGTGCACGTCGATGAAGGGCTGGTTCTACCAGTCCCTTACGAAGGATTATCACTGAATCTGAGACTTGAAGATCCAATTCTACTCAATGATGGACTGGTTCGTTTGAAGGTTGTAGATGCACCTGAGCAAGCCGCCTCAAAGGTAGGCTGTGTAGTCATCGATTCAGGACCTCTTTCATCCAGAAAGGGAATCAACGTGCCTGCGACTATCGTCGACCTGCCATCAGTTGGCCTCAAGGACAAGAATGCCATAGCCCACGCTATCGAACACGGGGCTGACTTCATCGCAGTATCGTACGTCCGAAAAGCAGATGATATCAAACCAGCTAGTGAAGCCATTAAAGCGGCTGGAGTAAATACTCCTATCATCGCTAAGATCGAACACCCTGCTGCATTGCGGGATTTAGATGCCATCGTTGAAGCCGCGGACATCCTGATGGTCGCCAGAGGTGATTTAGGAGTGGAGATTCCATTGGAGAGAGTACCAGCGGCACAGGAGAGAATACTGGCGGCCGGAATGGCCAGAGGAAAGCCAGTCATCGTTGCCACCCAGATGCTTGAATCGATGTGTGAGAATCCCCGGCCTACGAGAGCGGAGGTAACTGACGTGGCTACCGCCATCCGTCAAGGTGCTAGTGCAGTAATGCTGTCAGGCGAGACCGCCAGTGGTAATCATCCAATCACAGCCATCCAGACAATGGCGAAGATCGCTACTGCAGTGGATGAGGAAGTCAAGAATTTGGGGGAGCCGCCGGCTTTGGCCAAGTTTCAATCCACACGAGCGGTGTCAAATGCAGCCATCACGTTGGCGACCGGATTCAATGCTGACCATCTGATGTTTGCCACTGAGCATGGAACTGCGCCCCGACTGGCTGCAGCCATTCGCCCGCCACAACGCATCTTCGCTGTCACTAATAGGGTCAGAGCCTGTAGAAGAGTCACTATTCTTCCAGGAGTAGTGGGCTATCATGTCGAAGAATTGCCGGATGCGGTTGACACCCTGAACTCCGCTTCCAGACAGATGCTGACCGATGGACAGGTGAATAGTGGCGAGACAGTGGTTGCAGTAACTGGTGCCCCTCTAGCAATGACTGGCAGAACAAACACTATCCGATTACTTGAGGTCAGGGAAGACGGAACCCTAGCGGATTTGGAATGAAAGTGCCACTTCCATGGTAGTTATATCCATGTACTCCACAAGACATTAGGAGCCGAACAAGTACAATTCGATTACTGATGGTCGGTCATGGTGGAGAATTAGTCGACCTTGAATAATTGGACCTAATTGAGGGCTTGATTTCCCCTCTTTAGAGGGGAAGCAACTACGAGACACGAAATACACGGGGTTAAATATCCAAAGTTTCGCATTCATCCCATGTCTCACGACGCTACGCGTCCGCTAGCCCAAAACCAAAGCCGCAAATCATTAGGATTGGTGGCACTGATGATTCTGTTTTCATTATCTCCACTTTTATCGGCTCCATCCACCTTCGCTCAAGAATCGTCCAACTCTTCAGCTACTTGGGATAAGAGTGGTTCAAACGATACCGGGTGGGTGCTAATGCAAGCCACTGGGGCTGATTCGATAACAGGCCAACCCGCTTATGCAGACTTGAATCTCGACTTTGCCCCCGGTGCTGAAATTTCCAACATGACCTTTGAAGTAATGGTTGATGGAGGTAATGGTATCAGTATTGCTGAGCCAAAATTGTATCCGGTGAACACTGCCGACTTGTTATTTGATTTCTCCAGTTACGGGACATTCGGCAACGCTGGTGATTTTGACTCAGGTAACCCCCATTCAGGGCGTATGACTCCGAATACCGATACTGGTGCGGTTTGGACTCTACCTAGTGGAGCAACCATTGATAGTTTAGTCTTTGAGGCTCTTGCACCAATCGATCCAGTTGTCTCTTTCTCCCCATATGAAGTCGACATTATTGATTATGAATTCCACCCGACCGACGGCCGACTATACTTGGGCCTTGAGAATATAATTCTGCATCTAGATGCCAATGCTGATCCTCATCTAATCGACATTACCAATTCAGGTGATGTGGAATGGGGAGTGATCGATTTGGAACTTGATCTCATCAATGACCGACTAATCGTCGTCACCTCAAAAGTCGGCATTATGACCTATTCACTAAGCGATGGTACCGATTCGGGTATGCTACCTTCCAGCCCCTTTCAAAATGACATTATTACTCAGGTAATAGTCGATGGTAGCGATACTTGGGCAGCTAGTGAACAAGGTCTGTTCAAGTTGAATAGTGCAGGTACTGGATGGACACAAGAACGGGTTGCAGGGTCTACTGGCTGGCCAGCCGGCCAGCCGATTGCTTCGCATCTGTTGAATTCTGTACTCTATGTCTCGATCGCTGACGAGGGTGTTGCTCGCTGGGATATGGCAAATTCTCAGCCATTGACAACTTGGTCATCAGCCAATTGGCTGCCTTCTGACATGGTTACCGACTTCGTCGAAGAAGGTTCACGAATATTGATGCCTACAGACGATGCTGGCGTTGCCCGCTATGATTACCAAGGCCAATTTTGGCTCGGAACATGGAGCACTAGCAATGGATTGGCTTCAAACGAAGTTCACGGAGTAGTCATCTCAAATAATCTAGTCTACATCTTATCAGGTTCAAGCCTGCAAGAATACGACCCTGCACTCGGCTCAATGACTTCGCCGGTCTCTATCTCAAGTTATGGCCTACCACGTGATGGACTCGATCTCTTACCTTGGCCAAATACTGGAGAACGTGGGCCAGTCAGTCCATTACTCATGGTCAATGATGGCAGTGGTAAACTCATCGCCATAGATACTTCATCCTCTACTCAGGGACTTACTGGATATAATTGGACCTCGATGCTATTGGCTAGCGGACCTAGTGGATTTGAAATGCATGATGTCATTCAAGTTGGTCAAGTCGCATGGGTAACTATCGGTGAAAATGTCGACCGTTTCGACTTGGGTTCATATCGTTGGCTTGATCCTATTGCAATCGGTGCTGAAACAACAAAGATGGCGGCTACAACCAGTTCGGTTTGGGTTGGTACCGAGGATTCGGGAATAATGGAAATCGATATTGCTTCGGCGACAATCGTCAACACCATTACCACCAGTGATGGCCTAGAGAGCGATGAAATCGCAGGACTTGCAGTCCGTACCACTTCTACCGGTCAAATCGATGTTGTGGTAATCCACCCTACCAATGGCGCCTCAGTTATCACCTATCAAGGCGGAACTTTTTCCGTACCTTATACGGTTGGCCAATCCGATGGAATCAACTTCATGCGTGATGTGGCAATACTGGGTGAGGTCGCTTACCTCGCTACCGATGGTGCGGGCTTAATGCGACTCAATCTCTCAAGTGGTAGTTTGCTAAGTCCCTGGACTTCAACCGGAGTTGATGATGTAGACTATGCTTCAGTAGAAATGGCTGGCTCAGTTCTACTGATCGGTTTGTATGGACATGGTGTTGTGCGCAAGGACTTGAGTACTGGAGAATATCTTGATACTTGGAAGTTTAACCGACAAGGTAACGGTTTACCCTCAAATAATGTAATGTCCCTCCACAAAGATACCTATGGCAATATTTGGGTCGGCACCAGTGCTGGCCTAGTCCAATGGGATGGTTCAAACTTCAATTCCGCCACCGGTGGAAGTGGTTGGAATAGTCCTAACACATTCTATGATTTGACTAGTGACTCGACCACTGTCTATGCCGGCACCAATGCCGGTATGTGCGAATATAGTATCTCATCTCGAGCTTTAGGAGACTGTTACGATACCCAAGATGGTATGCCCTACAATTATGTCCGTAGTGTTGCGGTTTATGGCGATACCGTGCTGGCTGGAACTTGGCTCGGTGTCGGAATTATCAATACCACTCAGAACGCGGTAATCGGCACATGGGAAGCAGGTGGTCAAACTAACAATGCAGTCGTCGAAATAATGGACGACATAGCATACGTTGCCCTCGACGGAATCGGAATTGCTCGATTTGATTTGAATACCGGTAACTGGTTGAATTTGTGGACCGATGGTAGCGGCGGATTACTGGATACCGATGGCATCACCAGCATGGCTGCCGACCGCCTACCAAACCAACTTTGGATTGGCGGTGACGATGGATTCCAATTACTTGATGTCGTCAACGAAACTGAAGAATATGACATTGAGAAATCTTCCAGCCTATTTTCTGGAAATGGCGACCCTATTGAAATTGTAATTGCTGGCAATGTAATGTATTACACTGCTCCTTACAATTATGGAGATAATATCCATCGAATTGACCTCGACAATATGTCGGCTCTCACAAGCCTAGACGCTGGCACCCAGGCTAGCCTTTCGGGTAATTCCTACGTCTATGGACTCGGGCTTGTTAATGGAATCCTTAACATTGGAGTTTCCCAATGGGGCGACGATGGTGAAGGGGCAGTCGTACGCTATGATACTGTGAATAAACAATGGACTGACACATGGGAAGCAACTGGCTCAGTCGAGCGAGTAACTACCTACGAATCAAATGCCACCGGCCATTATTGGGTTGTTTGGGGCGAAGTTAGCGTCAACGAATACGATGCTAATGGTCAACTACTCAACTCATGGGATAACGGTATTGATTGGCCAGTTCGAGAAATCGTCGAATACAATGGTGAATTACTCTTTGCTACCTCCGATGGAATCGCTCGATATGATGAGGCAAATAGTCAATGGTTGAACACTTGGACACCGGGCTCAGGAATGCCAAATAATGCTGAAGACGAAGTTTTCGACTTATTCGTCGATGGAGCCGAACTTTGGGTCGGTACTGCCGGATCTAACTGGTGGGGTAACCCCCAAAACCCACGCATTTCTATGATGGCGTCAACAGGTTCTTGGTCGACATGGAATGGCGGCCAAAACAATATTCCTAATGGATTCCCAATCTCCTTTGAAATCTGTGACGGACTAGTTCACGTCGCCATGTCTAACTCAAATAATGGCGGCATCGCTCGCTACGACGGTAGTACTTGGCTCAGTGCATTTACTAGCAATAGCGGCGATTTATCCGATGATTCACCTGACGCAATAACTTGTGATGATACCGATACTCTCTATATTGGATACTTCGACAATAACGTCGGTATCGACCGTTATGACTACACTAATGCACGCTGGCTTGCGACCATGGATAATAGCAACAGTGGCATTTCTAACGATGGAATTTGGTGGGATAGCATTGATTGGTATAATGGTCAACTATTGTTGGGGCACAAGTATGGAACCACCGGTAGCGGCGGTAATACACAAGTCTCCTACGGTGGATTATCCCTAGTTGCAGCACGTGGTGGAAATTTCGGACAAGCCAACATTATCAACCAAGGAAGTGGAGTAACTGACATCGACTTGACTAGTTTGGGCTGGATGGTCTCTGCCGCTGGAAGTTCAAGCGGTTATTCACATATCGATACCATTAACCATAATGGTATAAACACGATAATGAAACTGCCTGGCTTAGTCAATGGCCGAGTAGTCGAGATGATCGGTAACTCAACCCACGTATGGGCGGTAACCGGTAATTCATGGGCTGCAGGTCAAGGTGTATTGCAAGGTCTAATTCTACCCAATGGCAGTGTCGAATGGGAACAAGGTTGGTCTTCTTATGGTGGCGACATTAAGGAAATAGCCCTTGTCGACCAAACCCTTTACGTCTCAATTAACGGTATTGGCCTAGCCCGTTACGATACTATCACGGGAGCAGCAAATGTTGTCCCTGCCGGCTTAAACACCTATGCTGAAGGCTTAGCCGTTTGGGGTGATGACCTCGTAGTTGGCTTGCAAGGAACATGGGCTAGTGCAGCTGGAGTTCAAGTCTGGAATACCACGATTAACCAGTGGTCTATGGGCAGACTCTTGTCGGGACTACCAAATAATATCATCAATGATTTTGCTCTAACCAATACCCATATCCTCATCGCCACCGAAGGTGGATTGGGCATGTGGAATTTTAGTAAAGACGATTGGGATGACCCTCTTACCTCAATGGATGGATTAGCCAGCAACTCAATTAGTTCCATTGTTATTCACCAAAATACGGCTTACTTGGGAACGCCGGTAGGTATCGCTCGCTGGGATTTGAGTTCCCAACAAGCGCTTTCGACAATCAAGCGAGCCGATGGTTTGGTCGGCGACAGTACCGCTTCAACAGTAGTCTATGCCAATTCCCTAAACCAATTAACAATGTATGCAATTCATGATGGAGCCGGCCCAACCCGGCCCGGAGTAAGCGTTCTCTCAATGAATAGTGGTTCTGTTACCGAGACCCACCGCCCTGACCAAATTCCCCACAATACAGTTACCGCGGTAGCAACCGATTATTGGGGGGTACACATAGCCACAGTTGGTGACCCGCTTACCCACTGGAATGCTACTAGCAAACAATTCGAAGATGGATCAGCAGCATGGCAAGTACCATCGTGGCCAATTTACAACATGGATAGTGATGGTACCGATTTGCTTGTCTCTGGTACTATGGGTGGAGCAAGAATTGATGTTAGTTCTCCCACTCATGCTGTACTCGATATCTATCGGGCTGAAGGAGCGAGCGAAGTATGCATCTCCAACCAAGGCTTGTGGATGATTGCTGAAATTGGCTTACTCGGCTGGGAGCCTGCGCCAGCTTATACCCAACGCGATATGTTTGAATTACGCCGGGCTGAACCACTCAACGTTGGCTTTGCTGGAATCTATGACAACATTACCGATTCGACTAACCCTGGTCAAATGATCAACTTCCTTAGTGCCGGACAAAACGTCACCCTAGATGCAATAGTTGGCGTAGCCGGACCCGGTGGAATGCTCATGCAAGGCACCAATCTTGTTCTTTCAAGCCCTGTTGATGGGGCTGCAACTTGGGTTAAGAGCTATGGCTTGACTTACTCGGGCACATGGGATTTGAACCAAACAAACCCAAATTTGCAAGACAGTATGCAAACCGCAGTTGATGGTGGAGCACTAGTCGATGGCAGTCGCCTTGTGCAATTACGCTTACAGAGCCCAGAAAATGGCTCAATGTATGTACGCATTACCTATGACTGGCTGCGCACCGAGACACCGGTAGAAATCGTCGACCTATGGGATCGTCCCGATGACGGTGGAGGAGCATTGGTTGCCAACTGGACTATCGTTAATGATGACTCGTTCTCAAGTTATGTTCTCTACTTGAACGAAGGTCCGTGGAATTCCACCCCAACTACTGCTGCAGACTTGGCTAACTTAGTACCTGATGCTTCGATTAGCGTTAATAGTCGAACTCAAACTGAATTAACCACCGCTGCCGGCATGATGCTCAAAGATGGTGTAGATTACTATGCCATCGTCGCAGTAGAATATGCAGGAGGGATAATGGGGACTCCAAGCGCACCATTTGGCCCTGCAACCTCTTCTGATGAAGTGCCGATGGCTCCAGCGTGGGGTAATGCTATTCCGAACGCTGGTGGTGAAATTGGTGAATTATACGTTGAATGGTCCCGCTGTACTGCTCTCGATTTGGCGATGACCAACATCTATTATTCAACCTCAATTGTAAGCGATGCAATCGCCTTGCCCTTGCATTCCAGTGTCACTCCTGAACAAGGTAACACTTCGATTATTGACCTACCAGCTGGCATCCCATACTGGTTGGCTTTGACCTGTGTCGATGCGGCTGGACAAGAGAACCTCAGTGACTCTCTAATCATCGGCCCGGTAGTTCCGACCGGCGGACTCAACGATGGTGTGCCACCACCAAAAATTAACGGGGTTTGGGCTGAAGATATCGATCCCGATGAGGGCGGTCGAGTGGAAGTTGGCTGGGAAATATCCAGTGCCGATGACTGTGCTTTCTATACAATTTATGTCCTTGAAGTTAATACCAATTATCCAGTTAACGATAACGGAGTTCCCGAAAATGTCGATGATTTCATCGCCGTAGAAGTTATTGCGGATTGTGCGGCAAATGGCACAATCATCAGCCTATACAATGGGATTCCACTTACCGATGGCCAACCATATTGGATTGCTGTAGTTGCTAGTGATGACTGGCTAAATGAAGATAAGGGCAATGTTGACATTGTCACCGCTACACCGTTTAGAAACTTGTTCGGCCAAAACACTGCACCCAATCGAATCGGCAGCATAGAAGCATGGGACCACCCCGATGATGATGGTACTGCCGTCGATGTTCGTTGGACTCCAAGTAGTGCTGACGATTTCGCTTACTACATCATTTGGGCTGGAGAATTCGATATGAGTGATGTTTCAACAGCATGGGATTCTTTCGGCCCCGATGCCTCTTCCTGTGGCTGTTTGCGAGTAGATAAACAATGGATTATTGATGAAAATACGCCACTTGAGGTAACTATCAATCGGGCACTTTACCAATCAACATTTGGTGGTGATTCACCAGATATGGGCTATGCAGGTGCTATCCAACCAGATGTTGAAATCAATGTAACTGTAACTGTTCATGACATCAACGGCAATGTTGAGACGACTGAATTGGTCACCGCATCAGTTACCCCTGTAGATAATTCTCAAGACGATGTCGCTCCAAGTCGTATCCGCAATATTGATGTCTACGATTTCCCGATGGACGACGGCACACGATTATTGGTTGAGTTTGACCTATCTACAGCATCAGACCTAGATTATTACGAAGTCTATGCCTCAACCAGTCCGTTCTCAAGTGTAGGGCAATCCGGCAACGGTCCACAAAATCCTCTGCTAACATTATCTCGAAGCCATGAACAGCCAATTCTTCTTGAAGAATTATTATTGGGAGACCCAATTCTACCAAATGTGCAAATCACTGTGGCTGTAGTCGCATACGATTCTAGTGGCAATGTCCTCCTCGACGGACTACTAACCGCAACTGGTAGTGCAATCGATAACGGAGTTTCAGATCCTGGCGCAAACTTACCCGACATCCTTGGAGTAAGTGGAGAATGGGATGATTCAGGTGAAGTGATTTTGGTTAATTGGGTGCATAGCGCCGATACTAGAGTTGAATCATATCGAGTTTGGATCGGCGATTCGACATTCGCAGAAAGTGGTGAAATTATTGATGCCACATTAGTTGGTATTGAGGATAATGAACATTCCTTGCGAATATCCAAGCAAGCCTTTGATAAACTCGATAACAGCACGTCGTGGTGGATTGGAATCTCAGCTAGTGATGACTTGACCTATCGGCATGAAATAACGCCGGTTGAAGTTGCAAAGTTCAGCGCTAGTGATGATGGGGGAAGTGGATCTGGAGGAGCCACCGCAAGCGATGAAAAGGGCTTCCTTGGAGATATCGCAGAACCGACAAATATTCTCATCATCGTCCTATTATTGGCGATTTTGTTAGTCATGATAATGCTCGTACGTGGGCGAGACGGCAAAGGCCGAAACGCCATGTGGGAGTTGCAAGAATCAACATGGGGTATTTCCAATGCTGGCTGGGATTCCAATATTGACCCGCTGGCAGCACCTGCACCTCAAAGTGCACAACCTGTTTCTTCCCCAACACAGGGAATGGCTGCGGGATTGTATGCCGCGGCATCAGATATCGAAGCCAAAAACACTCCAGAAATACCACAACAGCGCTTTGCTCAACAACCGACTGCCCAACAACCAACTATCCAACAACCAACTGTGCAAAGACCCGCCAGCGACATCGATACATCTTTCCTCGATGACCTGCTTTGATAGCGCGTGAGTGCCATGAGTAGTACTGACGGCGAAAGTTCATTGGCTCGCTCTCCAAAGCAAGCCTCTTTCACTACTTTGCCATGGGATGGTGGTCGAAAAGTGCGTTTACCTCAACTTCACATGCAGAGATTACGTGACCATTGCCAACAGTTGGGTATCACTTGGCCGGATGACTTTACCGAACAGTTGGAACGGGCATTACAAACCCTAAGTCCCGATGATAGTGGAGCTCAGGAATGCAACCAATTGAGTCAACCTGCCGCCCTATTAAGGGTTGAAGTCAATGACAACGGCGTGGTTGAATTGGCCGGACGACCCTGTGCTGAAACCAAACGAGATGTTGCAGGAATTACCCATCCAGCACCACGCTTTGATACCACAATACAAGGAATGAAACACGCTGATTGGCAATCCTACTATGATTCTGGCTTGGCTGCACGCCAAGCCAATACCGATGTTGCATTATTAATCCATGATGGAGCAGTAATTGATGGCGATCGCGCCACGCCAATGTTACTGGATCAAGATGGAGTGGCATGGTTGAGTAGTCCTGAACTAGGTGGAGTACATTCGACTACAGTAGAATTTCTACTCGACGCACTTGATGATGCGGGAATCCCACTTCAATATGGACGTCTAACCGCACCAATGCTAGCCCAAGCCCGGGAAGTGGTGATGGTTGGATCAGGTGTTGTTGCAGTAAACTTAGTCGAGGTCGATGGACAGCCGCTCGCAAATAGTAGTTCTATTCTCCAACCGATGTTCCAAACCACGATTGAAAAGGCCGGTTGGGTAGATTTTTCAAATTGGATCGAGGTGTTAAGATGCGCTTGATGAGTCGTGCATGGCCACTACCTTGCGATGATGAGAGCATGCTGGCTTTGGTGGAAGTTTTGCGCTCAAACCGTCTCCTCGGGGCTGGAAATCAGTGGGGCAGTAGCGATGAATTGTTACAATTATCCGGAGGTCCTCACTCGCCTTTGGCAGAATTTTCACTTCTAATGGGTCCACCGGAAAAACGGGCTGTTGCCCGTCAGCCAAAGCGTGAAATGCTTCCTGCCGGTAATCCTGAAAGTGGTAGCCCATTGGCTGGAAAACCAGAATTAGGACCTGAACCAGCGCCCTTACGATTAGAGATTGAAGATTGGCAGGGCGGGAAATGGGTGCAAAGCGCATCGCACATGGGGACTGAATTAGTAACTGCCTTGCGAACCTTGGAGACCTGCACTTACCCTTTGCCACAAGAATTAGGACTACTGAACCGGATGCCAGCATTACCAGGAACTTTTGCTGGTGGTCTGGCCTATGATTTGTTACAATGGACCCAGCCTTGGCGATTACGTCATCCTCCCTTAGAGGATGAAGTATTGGCGGTCTTGTGGCGGGTAGACCGCTGGCTAATTCATGACCGTGCAGCTGAATCTTTGGTGATGATCACCAAAGAAAAGGACCCATGGGGCCAGCAAGTGGCGGATTTCCTTGATTCTCAACCCAAATTAGTCGCTGCAAATTTGCCACCCCAGCCAGTCGTAAGTGGTGAAACGACAAGTCATAGTGATGATGAACATGCACAAATGGTTGAAACAGTACAACAAGCAATTACTGCTGGACAACTCTACCAGTTGAATTTCGGTAGGGTTTGGCAAGGACCATTGGCCGAATCACCGTGGATGATAATGCGCAGATTAGCCCGCGATAATCCGGCCCCTTTCTCTTCTTGGTTATCCGCCCCAGACCTCGGTTTGGCATTATGCTCTTCTTCACCGGAATTATTGATGGCTACTGCAGATAATAAAATCTCAACTCGGCCAATTAAAGGCACTCGGCCACGTGGCCAATCACCCCAACACGATGCTGAATTACGCAGTGAATTATTGAATGATGAAAAGGAATTGGCCGAACACCGCATGCTGGTCGACCTCGAACGCAATGATATCGGTATTATCGCACAAGCTGGCTCGGTTGAACAAAGCCAATATCAGGTTGAAGCCTATGCTCAAGTTCAGCACCTGGTAAGCGAGGTTAGAGGTGAAATTAATCGCGATAATGACTTGTGGTCAGCCCTCTCGGCATTATTTCCTGGCGGCTCAATTACCGGTTGCCCAAAGACCGTTACCTGTGCGGCAATCGACCTGCTAGAGGCCCGACCACGTTCGTTTTGGACTGGATCAATTGGCTATCTTGACGCTCGACGAGGCACCAGTGCGTGGAATATCCTCATCCGCACATTAGAGGCGAGAAAATGTGGGCAAGATTGGCACGCTACCGTACAAGCCGGTGGTGGTTTGGTAATCGGTTCAGTTCCACACCGTGAAGTCGAGGAGGCAAAATGGAAGGCAGCGGCACTTAGGCGAGCCGCCGGTTGGCTCCAAGATGATGGCGAAAAGAATCTGGCCAGTGGTGAAATCGCTATTTTTCCACAACCTTTGCGCCGCAACAGTACCCTCTCGGCTGCACCTCGAGGGATTATTTCTAACGTCACAACCGAATCTATCGCCACCATTGAAGGAAAAGCAAGAATACTATTCATTGACAATCTTGACTCCTTTGCATTCAACATTATTCATGCCTGTGCGGGACTTGGGGCCGATGTCATTAGCGCCTGTGGATTAACTACGGGTTGCCAGGAATTACCGCGACTATTGCGTATGACCAACCCAACTCACATTATCCTCGGTCCTGGGCCTGGACGACCTAGCAACTCAAAACTGACGATGAAAATCGCTAAATTAGCCATCTCTGGGAATCTGAAAAATCATCAAGGTATGCCAATTAAATTACTTGGGATTTGCTTGGGTCATCAAGCAATCGGAATGGCTGCTGGTATGAAGTTGGTCGAATCACCTCTAGGTCCAGTACACGGTGTACCGACGAATATTTTTCATGACAAAGAAGGGTTGTTTTCCGGTTTGGCTAGCCCTGCCCAGATGACTCGCTACAACTCCTTAGTACTACAACCACAACAATGTGATTTGAAAATCACTGCTTGGGATGAAAGTAGAACTCTACCAATGGCCTTTTCCCATCCAACTTTGCCACTTGATTCAGTCCAATTCCATCCCGAATCTTGCGGCAGCGGGTTCGGCCTCAGCCTTATCGCTGCCTTCATCTCTAGAGAGCCCGACCTCCAGTCTTGTTCAGCGCATAATTGAAGTGCGGAATGTGGCTCGAGGGGGATGAGGGAAGTCATGCCTACTTGTCGATTGTGTGCCGCTACCTATCCACGTGAATATTTCATTCACGGTATTGGACCGCGCAAGGATGTTTGTGTGCGTTGCGGAATCGCCCATGATTTCATCTCCGCTGAAGAGGCCCCTACTCTCTATGATGCTAGCACCTCAACCGCTAGAATGACTCTGCTCGCCCGCCGCTACAGTCCCTTTCTGTGGATTGGTTTACTGTGGACTGCTTGGATAACATCACTTTCTTCTATCGCTATTTGGGGATTGGCCTCAGCAGTATTGCTTGGAATATTCACCCTTGCATTAATCCCTTGGTTCATCATCAGCAGTCCTTCATATCAGGCAAAGTTAGCTGGTCTATCCCCTGACTATGCTCGCCCCCCCGGACACTGAGTTTTGCTGCAAAAAATATCCAGCAACATAGCCATATGTGATGGCTACCATGTGCCCAGAACTAGTGAGAAAACTTATGTTCGTTTGACCATTCCAAATCTCAAAAAGTATTATTGGAATTAGCAAGAGCAAAGGGCGACGAGAACAATGCAATAATGCACCCATTATTGCAAACATTCCAACCGATCCACCCATCCAGTTTCGGCTCATACCAGTGATGAACATTTCATCTAAGGGGAAGGCAGCATAACCGTAGTTTATCCCTATTGACACCACGGTTGCAGCAACAGCGGTACCTGAAAAAAATAGGAAAATGGTCTTTCCAGTACCCATTCTGCACTCATAACTTTGAACAAAAATAAGAAACCCAACTGTGACATATATGATGTGGTCAAGACCATTTGTGAACCATACAGCACTAAACCAACTGAAGATAAATTCATGTGGTTGGGTGAATATCTCGTTGGCATAAATTGCCGAGGAGCAGATGATTTCATTCTGCCAAGATTCACTACAATTCCAACTTGAGCCGAAGCCGAGGAAAATTATAGTTAACCAACTGATTGAGAGAAAGGAAATTGTGAAACCTCGAGTCATTAGCCATGGTTTGAACCTCAGATTGCTGCAGTTCTCATCTTGCCATGGCCAAAGGAGTGAATTGGCAGGACGTTCATCAACCACCGGCTGCCCTTCCAAAATATACACCTACACATTTTACTGATTCAATTCCTAGGTTTTAGCGTGAATTTTTATTACGTCACCATCGCTCAATTCATGGTCACCACCTATTACTCGTTTAGTGCGGCAATCGACGGCTTTGATGAAGCCGTCACCAAGGTCTGAATGGACCGCATAAGCCAATTCTTTGGCGGTCGTATTGTTGGGAACTACCAAGGCGTCGGGCAGAATCTTACCCTCACCATCGGTCCAACGTGACTCATCTTGTACCGGATAGACAACGATATGGTCGAGAGCATTGTAGAGAACCGCTGAAATCAGATTTACTACTCCAGTCTCACCTAGAATGTTCATTTTTTTCTGCAAATGTTCGAGGCCATTACGTTGTGCCGGAGATAATTGGGAATCGGCCGGAATTGTAAAACCTGTACTACCAGAAACATAGTCTACTAATCCGGCCTTATTAGCCTTGCAAAGTGCCAATTCACCATCGGCAAAACAGGGGATGAGTAATGCGTTTTCAGTCGAAAGGCGCGCCGCTAATTTATTCCATGTTTTACCCACCGCAATTTCGGCTTTATTGGCAGCAATGTGAATTGGGAAAATCGCTTTTCTCAAATGCTTGGCAAGCAAAAATTTGACTTCGTCTCCCCATTCCCACGGCATTGCTGCATCGGTATTTTCGCTATTGAAACCTTCAATGGCGCGAGCAATTTTGTTCGGTGTTGAGCCAATTCCGGTTAGCCGTTCATGCAAATAATCTGCTAAACCCTTCTCGCCATCAGATTGCACCCGACGTACACCACGTTGCCAACCATCTTCGACGATGCCCTGAATCCATGCCGAAATTTCTTCGACTAGAAAATCATACTCTGCTACCATTCCATCAGCCACGGTTTCAAGGTCATCCCCTACTCCGATAGGGTTGCCTTCAGAATCGGTCGTTCCCGCCGCGTCGATGACTTGGATTAGAGCATCACATGCCGCCAAGTCCGAAAGGAATGCATTGCCGCGACCACGACCCTCATGGGCTCCAGCAACCAGTCCAGCAACATCGACCAAAAAGGTTGGAACTAAGCGGTTGTGGCCATTACAGGTACCGGTATTAGGTTGGCATAAACTACCCGCACGCACATCGTTTTCCGAGACTGGCTCAAGCCGGCCTTCGGATTCACGAGAATTTCGGATTTCTTGACAAGGACATGAACTAGGAGCCGGTAAAAAGGCGACTCCGACATTCGCCTCAATAGTACAAAAAGGATAGTTCGCAATATCAACATCGGCTAAAGTAGCGGCGGCAAAAAATGTCGATTTCCCGACATTCGGTTTGCCGACTATACCGATTCGCATACTACCACCATGCGGGAGAGGGAGGGCACTCGCTATGAGAGCGCCGGTTGCAAAGGACAATGTTTGTGACTAGAGAGTGGACTAACTACTCTTCCTCTTGGCCAACATTACCAATACGCATGATTAGAATATCTAATTCCGGCAAGTCAATCTTACCATCTCCCGACAGGTCCACTTGAGATAGTAATTTCTCCATATCCCAAGGTGCTAAATCAGCGATTTCCATAGCTGCCAAACCTTCTCGGAATTCAAATCCATCGATGACTTGGTCCTTGTTCAAATCCATCTCGCTAAAGACATCAAATACGGTCTTGCCGGTCTCACTGAGATGCTCAGCAAACTTGACCAATTCGTCTGGGAATTCTTCGCTTTCAGGTGCGGTAATCTGCTCGACGGCTTCTACCTCACCATCAACGTCTTCCTCAGCATCATCCTCTTCTTCGGCAACTGCTGCTTCGCCTCCGACGATAATTTCGCTATCCATGCCCAATCCCATGCTGAGCAATTGGCGAATTGAAGTCGAACCATTGCGCAAACGGTAGCCGGCTGGTGCAGCTGCTCCAGCATAGGCATCACCATCGCCAATTGGTGTCCCATTGAATACTGTCTCAGTAGCATTGTGCATTATCACAAATGCTCCCATTAGCCAGCCATACAAGAAGACGGAGGCAGTTAGTCGGAAACCACCGACTGATCCTTCAGCACCAGCATCGGTCAAAGCCATGCTTGCAAAGTCTCCCATTAGACTGGTCAAAGTCCAACCCAAACCACCGAAGAGGATGAGCCAAAACGCCCAACGAGACTTAGAGCGACTTGCCAATTCACGATTGACCATCAATGGTAAAATCTGGGTCATTGCCGCACAAGCCATTAATCCACCGACAACGTAGAAGAAACCACGATTGACTGTAGCATGAACATCACTTAGTGTTCCAGCACCGGCAAAGGTATCTAGAGCGGTGAAGTAAGCACCTACTGCAAATATTGGCAGCATTAGAGCGGCGGCGGCAGAAGCGGCCGCAGCCGGTTGGTCGACCAAACAATCCCAACGCCCCTTGAGGGTAGCCATCGTATTGGTCGAGGCGGCGATAATCGGGAATAATCCGACAGTGATTCCGATAGCGGCAACACTTACCCAAAGTCCACTAGCATTACTCGAGGCAGTAACTCCAAACGGAGTGATAGAAGCAAAGAGCAGGAGCATGGCAACCGAAAGATGGCGGCTCCAAATAGGTGAGCCGCTGGCTTTAGCAACACTGTAAGTCATTATTGCCAGTATCAATGATAGTGGGAACCAGCCATTGATAATCCCGCCGGAAATCCATTCCAATTGAGTATTGTCCGTGAAATGGCCAAGAGCATTGGCAAATAGCGCCCATAACAATGCAGTATGTCCTAGAATTAGCATCCATGAGGGCATTTCTATCGGTTGTGACTCAACACGGTTAGCGAGTGTAAGAAGGTGGTTTAGCAATAATGCGCCAACAATTGTCCCCATTACAATATAGGAAATTGCTTGCTCGTCTCGACCCATATCACAGAATATTTGCAACACAATGTTGACGGCAATTACTGTCGACCAACCAAATGCGACGAGGGTTGCATTGGCCTCACTAGCCAATGGTGAGCCTGATAATCGACTCTGAATTGCTAATCCGGCGCCAATAAGCACCATACCAAGCCCACCCCAAACCAGCACTAGATTAGTGGTAGCAGACAAGGCCGCGGCGTTATATGTCCACCCAACGCTAGACAATGAATCCAAGGCGGTGCTATCGTATAGTAACCAAGTCTCAATGAACGCAAGGGTTCCACCAACACAAAGCCATAGGCCACCCAAGACCATCCAATTGCGAGAGCCTTTTCCTGCACCTTTATCGAATAGATCGATAATTCCGGCTGGAGCCTTGTCTAACAAGAAGTTACCTAATTGGCGCATGGATTCACCCATACTACCTAAACCACGGGTGGTATATACTACGACTAATCCCATGAGAATAATTAAAGCGAGCATTATTACAGTAATATTTCCGAACATCACAATCACCTAATCCGCAAGGACCTCCGCCATCATTTTACTGAGTAATAAGGCAAATGAGATTAAGATTCCAAGGACATAGTACCAGATGCCACCACTTCCAAGTGCATCCATAAGGGGAATCAATTCACTGATAAGAGGGAAGTTATCCCAGCCAAAAACCACTGTGAAAAGACCCATCAAGCCGAGTAAACCTACGCCGATAATCGTCAACACAACTCGAGATTCCTCGGGTTCTGCTATGCCTTGGGTTACATCGGGAAGTTCTGTCTCACTCATTAAATCACCATCATGACCCCTTTGGGGTCATCTTGGCGAGCGGTGGAGCGGTCATAAACATTGACCGAGTATGCGGTCAATATTATGGCGAGCGAAGACGGTCTGAAGCCGGCCCGCGTCGGTGGATGCCGACGCCAAGAGGAATCGGTAATGACGCATCGCGGGCAATCTCGCTTGACCATGTTTTCTTGCATTCACAATCAAGACCAGAAAATTCTCCAATGTCGCCACTGACCGAATATCTCTCAATTGCTGCCGCCACTTCCTTGTCGCAAGAACCGCAATTGTGCGACCCCCTAACCCTGCCAGCGGCGGTCGGATGGATTATCAATCGACTAACTTGGCCATCATCACCATTCTTACCCCCTTCAGGATGGATAATCGGATGGACACGCTCAATGAGTTCGACCAACGACCATAACCACGGTGGACGATAATCTCCTGCGCGGAATAAACGATCGATTACCGTACCATTTTGAATATTCATAGGATTAATGGAAATCTCATCGCTTAATTGGCAAACTCCCTCAATCCATCGAACGGTATGAACTAGTGAATCTCCTTCGCTCATAAATGGCGGTTTGAACATGAGATAAGTTTTCACTCTCAAGCCGGCATTCTGTAGATTATCAACTGCTCGATACCAAGATTTGACAGTGAACCCCTTGTTAATATGAAAACGTAACACCTCATCGTCGAGAGCTTCTAGGCCGATAGCCACAGTAAACTTAGGATTGATACTGGTCGCCCAGGCCAATTTCTCTTCACTACACTGTTCGGTACGACTCTCAATTACCAATTCCTTACCTAATTCATGGCAATCTCGCAATACTGTTTCTTGGAAGTCGAGAGGGATTTCTCGGTCTTCCAATAGAGAACCTGAAGTATAGACCTTGACCATCCCGTGCTCAGAAAAATCGTCGAACTTGGCTTTAGCAAAATCCCACTGTGCGTGCAAGTCTTCGCTGGTTACATCATCACGTGTATCATTAAAATAACCGCAGAAAGTACAACCGGAAGACCACCACCAATGACATCCCTTTGTACGCAATATCACCGTAGTTGCGGTAGTTGGAGTGCCGTCTGAGAGCATTTCGGGAGTATAGTAAACCGTTGCTGGTCGCCGTGCGTCCCAAGAGTGCTTTTTCTTCAGCGCCCATTCGGTATTTTCCGGTGCTTTGACTAAGTCGTGCAAGCGCTTAGGCTTCGACTCATCAGTAGCCATCGTCAATCGAATCCCACCGGCCATATGTCCTCCTCAACCTAATCGGGTGGTCTTTTGGTCATGAACCCTGCTGTGCATTCAGCCAACTACAACTCCTATCAATTATGACCAAAAGGGCGGACTGGTAAGCAATAAATGGAAGTGGGGTGATTGGCGCCTAGTGACTTGGATAAAACTTAGAGGGGCTGAAACGTTTCTCCGAGAGGTGAATAATCTTCCGGCAATTGATGATTCAAGGTTGCTTTGAACCAGTGAACAAGTCGGTATTCATATTCAGGAGTTAGCAGAATCAACGGCATCATATGCCCGATGAGCCCATCGTATCCATCCACTTCGATTGAAGCATTTGTGAACCAACATTGAGCCGAGCCTGAACTGCCTACATTTTCTTTCGCGACTTCACACATATCTTTGGAATGGATAATTGGTATCCTTTCATCTTGTTCATTGTGGTGAACGAAGATATGGCGCTCACCGATACTTGTTGCGGCGTTTGATGGTTCTCTTTCATTTAGGGTAATGCCATCCAAAAAAGTGCCAGCATAAATGCCAGACTTGGCGAAAAATGTCGGTAGGCCACTGAATTCTAATTCCGAGCGCACAATACGCTCAAAGTCATAGTAAGTCGCATCAAGCCAAATCGAATTGATTCTATCATCTTCGCCAAATGCCATCGCCGTAATTGCCGCCCCCATAGAAAAACCGAGCACACCAATCTTCTCTTCAGCCACATTCTTCGTCGTGTTTACCCAATCAAATGCAGCGACTACGTCGCGCCATTCGGTCTGCCCGCCAGCAACTTTTCCGGTTACACTTGAAGATTCACCGTGCTCACGCAAATCAATCGCTAATACGTTGAAACCAGCATTAGCGAGTAGCGCTCCGGTCAAGAGGATATTGTGGTCCTCCTTGCAACTTCTAATTCCATGCACCAAAATGACAGTTGCCTCACCCTCATTTTCTCCAACCCACCATGCTGAAAGTTCCACATCTTCTTGTTCAACAGAAATCGTAACGTTTTCCCATCCTTGGACGGTAAAATTAGTCGTATTCCACCACTCTAGTGGGGTATCATACATCTCGACATCATAATTGGATAGGCTATTGCCGAAATGATCTGAATTAGGATTACTAGTACAGTGCGGGGCTGTGCTTGCGACCATACCGTATATTTGGATACCAACTGCAAACCAAAGGGTCGGCAATGTCAGAATAAATATGGTGAGAATCGCTGGAATCTCACGTTTTAGCGACGCCCTCATCCTACTTGCCGAATGGTGAGAAGAGGATGGTCTTTCCGGCATAGACGTACTCGCCCTTGGGATAATTTGCATCACCGGCTTCAGCACCGACTACCGCTGGCACGTATCTGCTGGCGGGAGCACGAATGTCAACACGGCTACCGAGTCTTATCATCCCGTAGCGCTGGCCACGTCGCATTTTCATTTCAGGTTCAGACCAAGGTACAATTGTGCGGGCCAGCGCTCCTGAAATCTGAGTTACCTCAATCGCGGTATCAGATTCATTTCCATCTTCTCCAGTGGCAATGAAGACGGTTCGAACTCGTTCATTATATTCTGATTCCTTTTGAAATGCGGGTAGGAAAGGACCACGGCGACGACCTTTGCCAGTACGGTGCTCCATGTGGGCAATCGTGCTGGCTAATGGGGTACGATTGACATGAACATCCAACGGAGACATAAAAACCGCAATGCGCCAAACATCTCCATCACTTTCCTCGCCAACAGGAACCCTTTCCCACCGTTGTTCGGTAACGAAACTACTCGGCTCATCAAGAGGGTGGGCATACCAATCTCCAGTCAACTCATCATTTTCGACCCTCTCTGTCTCAATCTCGGCTGAGGATGGGCGACGTCCAGTTGCACGCTCACGAACTGAGAACATTACATGCCCATCTGCACTTGATACCAAAATTCCTGCGTCTTTGGGAATCGGGCGGTCGGGGTCACGGAAAAAGTTAGCAAGAAATGCAGACAACATCAAGAGGGTAATGCCCACCAAACTCACCAGGTGGCCTAGCGGATTAATGAAGGCCGCAACTGCAAGGCTGGCAATGCCCATCGCCGCCGTGGTATAAACTGGAGTTTTACCTCCATGTGCAAGCAGGGGCATGCCCTTTCACCCGCCTATTGTTGGTCAGCCCATGGATCGACATCGTCGCCCCAATCTGCGGCTGGTGCAGGTTTCGGGTCCTCAATCTTTGGTTCTTCTTCGACTGGAGATTCTTCTTCAACTGCTTTTCTAGCTTCTTCTGCTACTTTTTTAGCATCATCAGCCGCCTTTCTAGCTTCTTCTGCGGCTTTTCTAGCTTCTTCAACTGCGTCGCTTGATGCTTCCTCGGCTGGGGCTTCTTCCTCGGCTGGGGCTTCTTCCTCGGCTGGGGCTTC
>CAZPME010000006.1:0-56939 GCA_964587885.1 uncultured Candidatus Poseidoniales archaeon | reverse complement strand
CTTCCTCGGCTGGGGCTTCTTCCTCGGCTGGGGCTTCTTCCTCGGCTGGGGCTTCTTCTTCGGTTGCTTCGTCTGAAGTCTGCAGCGCCTCAGCTTCCTCAAGAGTCATTTCTGCGGCTCGAGCATCGACCATTTCGGTCATGCGCTCTTCAATCGCCCTCTGCATATGCTGTGATTTGCGTTCGGCTTCGACCGCTTCTTCAATGAGTTCATAACGAACTTTGATGGCCTTGTTTAAATCTTCGAAAAGAGCCATGTGTGATACGTACCAGTCATCGCGTGCCTTCATTTCTGAAACGGCTAAGCGTAGGTCATTATCGAGTTCTTCGGCAATGTTGAAAACTTTACCTAAGCGCTCTTTTTCACGGGTGAATTTCTCTTCCATCTTTTGTAATTCTGGCTCAAGGAAATCCACTTGCTTACTTGACTTTGCGGCGCGAAGTTCTAATTCTCGCATCCGGTTGTCTTTTTCTGTGAGTAAGCCTTCAAGACCTTCCTTCTCAATTTCTCGGTCAACGATTTCTTTTTCCAAAACTTCAATTTCAGCCTTGAGGTTAACCATTTCTTTCTCTTGGACCTCATATGCGTCATACAGTTTCAGCAAGCGTTCTTGCTCCTCACCTAGGCGTTCTTCGGTCTCCTTGAGTTGAACCTCAGGAGTTATCGTGCCCCCATCTTCACCGCTCATTAAATCCACTCCGAGCCTTAGGCTCGCTATTTACGACCCGCCCTGCCGTTATGAAGTCGCCGCCTCTTAGGTTGTAAGATTTAGCATTCAACGCCCACTTTCAAATACTGCTAAAAAAAATCTACGGGCACGTTTATGTGGAGTACATATGAGGACTGCGACATGATGCGCTTGAAATCCGCGGTGTTACTGACCCTTCTCATGCTGAGTTCGGGCTTAGTAGGGTGCTTTTCTAGTGATGCTGAAGTGCAAATTGACGCCAATTCGCTCACCGTAGTTGAAGAAGGGGTACTTCAAGCAGGAATGTGGCAAGTTATTACACTGCAAGCCAATGCCGATCTGTCCGTATTGCTACCATATTTCATTCAAGATGTCGGCTCACAACGCACCCAAAACGGCACGGTTTTCAATTTGAGCGAAGGCGGAAAGAACAGTGACAATATTCTCTTCCCGCCGCGTAATTCCGCAGTTGTATTTCTCATCGGCGAGTATGGCCGTACCGATTGGCCGGTGCGCGCCGCAAACCAATCTTGGCTAGACTGGATTGATAGTCCTAGCAATGGCACTGCGGTAAGCGTCATTGCTAATCAAGATGAAGGCGGGGAATGGCCTTGGCTTAACACTAGTTCAAAAAATGGTGGTGCAGTTGCCTACAAAATCCTCGATGCTCAGCGACCTCAACGTAGTGATCTAGGTCCAGAAAACGGTGTCGGCGCTAGTGCCGGCTGGGTCGATGGTCGCTCTGTCTATGAATGGGTTGAGTTCATCACAGACGAAACCCCTGACCCTCTCGACCCTGCCGATAGAGCGGTCGGTTATCTCGACCGCTGGATTGGTAACGGAAATCCCGCTTACGAAGATGCAATTACTTACTTTGAAGGTGTACTCAAAGGTTATGGATTACGAACTGAAGTCCACCGCTTTCAAACAGGAACGCTGTGGGCAGTCAATATCTGTGGCTACAAAGACGGTTCATCATTCGTCGATGAATGGCTGGTTTTCGGCTCCCATTTCGACATCGCCCCTTATGCTACTCCAACCTCACTTCTACCAGGACTACAGCAGACTGGATACGGCACCCGTACCGGAGCCTACGACAATACTGCTGGTACTTCAATGGTCTTGACTACCGCAGGGGTGTTATCACAATTTGATTCTCGGCGCACAATGGTATTCTGTCTTTGGTCATCAGAGGAAGAAGGACTGTGGGGCTCCGCTGCCTTCGCTGGAGATATCCCCTCGGGAGTCACAGTCTCGAACTATCTAAACCTCGATATGGCAGGCATTAATTATCCGGGCGATTATGCCCTTTCAGTCTACCTTGGACCCGATGCTGCAGCAGAGACAATCGACCAACCAGGAATGTATCATTTGGCTGAATGGATTGGTGCGGATGCATTGAATCTATCATACCAAATTGAGCGCGGTAGAGCCGAATGGGAGGCGAGTGGAGAAAGCCCGCTTTGGGGTAATCAATACGAAGACGTGGTAGCAGTATACGAATCTCCTACCGCTCGTAGTGACCACGACTCCTTCCAAAATATCGGGGTTGCCACCCTCGGTTGGAACGGAGTTGTCGATGGTTATCCCTGTTACCACAAAACCTGCGACAAATTGGAAACCATGGAAGGATACATGGATACTGAAGATGCAACTGGAGAGGCAAATCTCGTACACTCTTGGGATATCGTGACATGGTGGGCGGTTTTGGCATTCCTACACATGGACCAGACACCGGTTCCAAATGCCCTGTAAAGTTGTGTGTTCAGATGGCAAGCAACGGGGGAATGATTGGGCAACCTCTACCCCCTTTCGACCTTGCCTCAAGTGCTGGTGGCTCAATCACCAATGCCGACCTAATGGGAAAATGGATAGTCATTTTCTTCTATCCCAAGGATGACAGCCCTGGATGCACAGTACAATCATGCCAATTCCGTGATGATTATTCGCAATATGAAAAATTGGGTGCGCAATTATTTGGCGTTTCAATGGATAACATCGAATCACATCAAAAATTCGCCTTGAAACATCGGCTACCATTCCCGCTTTTAGCCGATATGAAGGGAGTGCTGCGTCGGGAATTACGAATCTCGAAAAGTTTTGGGGTACTTCCTGGAAGGGTGACTATTATTGTTGATGACACAGGAATTATTCGCAAGATATACAACTCGCAATTGCGCTTCAAACAACATTCAAAAGTAGCTTTGAAATTTCTTCACTCCAACATCTAATCAAAGTTAGAAATCCTTTTGCAACGCCTTGCTAACCGCTACTATTGTAGTGCATTGGTTGATATGGGAGATTTGCAGGCCCACCCAATATGGAAGGATTCACTGAACCTGAAATGCTCAAAGATAGAGCGTTTTTCAAACTCGGTGAATTTTGTTACGATAATCGAAAAAAGGTATTCGTTACCGGAATATTGGTTTGTATTACTCTTTCATCTTTGATGCTTATGGGCCCCAATTGGGCTGAAGCTTGGGGTGAAGGTGAAATGGAATCGGTTGAGGTGAGAGAGTTATTTGCTGAAGCCGCAACAAATAGGAATGAAACTATCACTCAAAATTTCAAGTATCTTGTTTATCATCCTACATTGACCGATGGTGATGAATTATGGAGAGCAACTGTTATTGAATCATTGAAAGAATTTGCTACTCACGATAATGTTCTTATCGAATATTCTTGGGAAGCAAATGACAATAATCGCGACAAAGTCATACATGCCGAAGATGGATTTTGGGCTGTAAATGTTGTAAAAATGAACATGAGTAGAACAGATGCTAAAATTCTTTATTCCGATTTGAAAGAGACGGTTTCTGTAGATGGTGAATTCGAAGATTGGAGAACCGGAAATATCGCCGTAGATCATGTATTTGACCAACGTATTGCTGATGACCTAATTGAGGCTGAACTAATATCAGTCCCTTTATCATTAATAATACTCGGAATTGTATTTGGAACCTTAATCGCGGCATTACTACCGATTGGCATTGGTGTAATGACTGTATTAGCCGCGATGGGTGTTACGATTTGGCTATCAAACGTCACCGACCTAACGCAATATGCAATTAACATCATCACCCTAATTGGGATTGGGGTATCAATTGATTATTCATTGTTCATGGTTAATCGTTTTAGAGAAGAATTAGAATTGGGAAGAGATACCAAAACAGCAACAGCAGTTACTGTTGCAACTGCAGGAAAAGCAGTATTTTTCTCTGGAGTCACAGTTGCTATTGGGCTGATGGGGATGCTTTTCTTTGTAAATACAAGTCTCCCAAGTTTAGGTATTGGGGGGACATTGGCGGTTTCAATTGCTATGGTTTATTCATTAATCGTATTGCCTTCAATTCTGGCAATGCTTGGGAATAGAGTAAACACAGGACGGAAATTACCATTCTCGTATAAAATTTCAACCGATAATACTGATGGGATTTGGTCAAAAATTGCTACGACTGTTATGAAATATCCTTGGGCTGTACTCATCCCAACTTTAGTAATCCTATTGGGGGCTGGATTGCCATTTCTTCAGGCAGAATTTTCACTGACATCAGCAGACGGACTGCCACCCGATGATGAGGCAAGAATTGGCCTAAATCATATTGATGATTATTGGCCTGAGAGCGCAAGAAATGTAGCACTAGTAATGGTTGATTTGGATGGCGGAGACCCATTGAATGAGACTAATCTTCGATTAGTACATCAATGGATGATTGATAGATTAGATGATGAACAAGTAATCGATGTTTTTGGATATGCTTTACCTCAAGTTGGGATGAGTGGAGATGAGGTAGTACAATTTTGGTTAACTCCGGATGAAGACTTACCAGAGGATACTAGAAACGAAACACTTGCATCTAGGGCTGCTCTTAGTTATCAGTATATTTCAAATGATTTAGCATACATAATTTTGTCATTAGATGGCCCGCAAAGCGGCCAAGAAAGCCTTCACTATATCGAGGAGATTAGAGAAGATCGGCCTGTATTGTTAAATGAATTAGAATCAGGCGAATCGGGACAATTATTGGTTGGTGGTTTTGCAGCATTAAGTTTGGATAACGTAAATGCGATCAAAGAAAACTTACCGATTGCTTTGGCCTTCATTCTAATATCTACTTCAATACTAATTTTTATTCAAGTTAGGAGTGTTTTGATTCCGATAAAAGCAATTATGATGAATATCTTATCAATTTCAGCATCATTTGGAATGTTAGTATTTGTTTTCCAATGGGGATACGGGTCAGAACTATTGAATTTCACTCCACAGCCAATCGATGTTGGTAATCCTGTGATTATGTTCTGTATTGTATTTGGATTATCAATGGATTATGAAGTTTTGATGCTTTCAAGAATTCATGAAGAATGGGAAAGAACTGGGGATAATACCTTGGCTGTAGCAAATGGGCTGCAACGAACTGGAAGGTTGATTACAGGTGCAGCAGCGATAATGGTAGTTGTTTTTGGAGCGTTTGGGCTCTCTTCTGTAATTGTTTTGAAACAAATTGGGTTAGGCCTTGCTCTTGCTATTTTTATTGATGCCACCATTGTTAGAGCATTGGTAGTTCCTGCCACAATGCGCCTAATGGGAGATGCAAATTGGTGGTCGCCAAAATGGCTAGGTGGTAGCGGTAGTAATTCAGAAAAGTGAATCGGTTACCTTAACCAATTCTCGAGCAATACTAACCTCGCCCATTGAATGACCCGAATCGGGTACGATGACCAAATTACAATTTGGTAAAACCTTGGCCAATTCCCATGCACTACGTGCAGGACATACCACATCGTAGCGACCCTGAATAATTGATATCGGAATATGCTGAATCTTGTCGACATTATTGAGAATATGTGCCTCTTCAACGAAAATTGCATTGATGAAGTAATGGCATTCAATGCGGGCAAAGGCGACGGCAAAATCGAGGTCCTCAGCCTTGTCGAGATATTCTGGGTCGGGAAATAATCTGCTGGTAGCCATTTCCCAACGAGTCCACTGGCGTGCCGCAGCGCGGCGAACCTCAACATCTTCGCTAGTCAAGCGGCGATAATATGCGGTGATAAGGTCATCTTGTTCGGCGGCAGGAATATGATCGCGGTATGGCTCAAAAGCATCGGGAAAAATATGGCTAGCGCCATCTTGATAGAACCAGTATAACTCGCTCTTTCGGCACATGAAAATTCCTCGCAAGATTAGACTGAAGGCTCGTTCAGGATGATTTTGGGCATAGATGAGCGCGAGGGTCGAGCCCCATGAACCGCCGAAAACGTGCCATTTGTCGATATTGAGGTGTTGGCGCAAAGCCTCAATATCGGATACCGATGCTTGAGTATTATTATCCTCAAGTTCCGCATATGGGGTCGAGTTTCCACAGCCTCGTTGGTCGAATTGAATAATATCGAATGCATTTGCATCAAAATATTGTCGATACGAAGGTTGGCTACCGCCACCAGGTCCGCCATGGATAACAATCACTGGAATTCCCGTAGGATTGCCAGCTCGCTCCCACGCGATGGTGTGTAAATCACTCACTTCTAGCATGCCAGTTGTGTGCGCCTCAATTTCAGGGTAGAGGACCTCTTCAATGGTCTGACTCGAAATGGCCATACTCGCCGATTTACCCTCAAGCCATGTGCCTTTCGCCACTGTCGTCTGGATTATTTAGTCGACTCTCAAGGCGCAGACATGGGGGCAAGGCAACCGGTCGAAGTCTTTGACGAATGGGCCCTTAGGGGCAAAGATGTGGGGATGGAAACTGGTCATGCGGCTGCAGTCGATGAAATGCTCGCGGTTGCTCTTAGCGAAGTAGCAAGCCTAGGCCAAGAATTCACCGCAATTGATGCCGGTTGCGGTAATGGTTGGGTAGTTCGTAATCTACGGCAAATGCCTTTCTGCACTCACGTATGTGGGGTTGATGGTGCAGCGACAATGATCTCTAAAGCCAAAGAAATAGACCCAGTGGGAGATTATCACCACGCTGACCTAATGCAATGGTCACCCAAAGAGCGAGTCAATCTCGTCCATTCTATGGAGGTCTTCTACTACCTCAAAGATACTGCTGCCCTTCTTGCAAAAGTCAACGATTGGCTAGTTGAAGGTGGCTATTTGGTGTTTGGAGTTGACCGTTATTTTGAGAATCCACAAAGCCATGATTGGGACCAACAAGTAGGCTGTTTCATGGCCTTACATAGTGAAGAAGAGTGGACAAAATTAGTTGTTGGAGCAGGATTTTCAATCCTCAAACGATGGCGTGCTGCGCCACGTTCAAGTGAGGGGTGGAGTGGTACCTTGGCCTTTTTGTGCATCAAAGACTAAGTTATCAGGTGATTATCCCCAACTGCTCGCCTTCCGGTCCACACAGACGGATTTGACCGAAATAGTATGGGCAGGTTTTGCAAGTTTCCGATTGGTCACTTGGCAAACGTACTGGCTCATCTTGAGGCCTAATGCGCATCTCCACCATTCGCTCAAGTAATTGGGCGAAGTCGAGTTTGGCTTGAACTAATTCATCCTCACTCATGGCGATTAGTCGGCCGCTTGCGCTGGCTTGAATCGCGGGTGGCAATATTTTGCGGCGTTTATCTTCAGGTATTGATGATTGTAAACGCTCGAGAACCATGGTATAGAGCGCTAATTGCAAGCGGTGCTTATCGAGCAGTTCCTGCTCGGCTGGGCTTTGTGCATTAGTCGAAAAGTGGTCACCAACCAATGCTTGCAATTCGTGACCTTTTTCGGGCTCGGTTGGATTGAAAGGTTCGCCACAACCTTCTGTCTTGAGGTCAACTACTTGCAGAGTGGGTCCACCTTCGCCATCCAAGGCGATAGCAAGGTCAATGCGCCCATTAAAGGCGGCGTTAATATTTCCAATTAGAGCCAAATCAACCTCGCCGCCTACCGTCCATCGGGTAAGACAACGCCCATTGGCATCAACTGAAATATCAATTTGAAAAGGTAATTCTGTACGAAGACCGACCAATTTTTGGCCATCAACTTCATCTTCAGCACACAATTTTCCGAGCCGACCCTGTTCTTGTAATTCGGCAAGTTCAGTTAGCCGCTTTGCAGTTGCATTACGGTCAGCATCAGCCGGTAATAATTCATTGAGAACTTGTTCAATTAGGTCAACCTCGGTTAGCTGACTTGATTGGGCCAACCCCCATTGGTCATCTAACCCTGATAATTTCTCGCCAATTGCTGGATTACCAATTCCAACTTCGACCAAACGATGGAAGAGCGAACCAAGGGTAGTGGCTGAAGGTAGTCCAGAAGCAGTAGCGGCAGGGACGGTGCTTCCACCACCCACCCCAGTTCCTTTATTTGAATTCAAAATAGTTTGAGGGGCAGAAGAAATAGTCATTGATTCACTCGACCAACCGCGAACTTCGCCAAGCCATAGACGACGATTACAAGCAAAACTAGTATCGAGGCGGTGAGGCGCGAGCGAAAGGTTGAGGGCGCGCTTAGTCGGACACAATTCTCCACCTTCGACAAGGTTCTGATCATCGTAAGTTGCTTGCGCTCGTTCTAGGTGCTGCTGCATCTCCTTTTTGACCGACAAACGACTATCAAGGGCCGCAAATGAATTCGGGTCATGAATAATGACCAAATGTTCCAATGGCGCCGCCCCCAAATGTGGATTATCGTAAATCGCTACCGGGTCAAGATTAAACTTCCAAGATTTATCCACACTAAGCAAATTAGAATCAATATCATCACTGGCATGCGCCCAAGGTGATGCATCATCGCTAGCAGCATGAGCGGCATGGCGCAGGGCGGAAAGCCACATTTCACCCATACTCGGCATCTTGGTGACGGGACGTTTGACCTCAAGCGTACCATCCTCATTGCAGACTGATGCTTCACTCGCACCGACAAGAATCAGATGCTTTTCCACTCTTGTCAATGCAACGTAGAATAGGCGTCGACGCTCGGCCGCAGTTTGTGCATCTAACAATGCCTTGGCCAACTCCCAAGTTCCAGATAGTGGCGCCTCGACATGACGCCATGGCCGTGCGTTAACGGCTAACAATTCAGGAGTGACTACTACGCTAGCCTGCTTTTCTATGGCTGAAGAATAATGACCTTCGTGGAATAATCCAGCCACAACTACAACTTTCGCTTCTAGTCCTTTGGCTGAGTGAATTGTCATCACCCTAACCGCCCCTGTAGGGGGCATCGCTCGGCTTTCAATCGCACCATCTTCTTGGTCAGCGATGAGTGAAACTGCATCGGCTAGCAATTCAGCATCACCACCAACTTCACTTTGCAATTCCTCTACCAAAGCGATGAATTGCTCAGCATCTTGTACCGCATCAAGGCTTGGATAGACCAAGAGTGTATCACCATGCTCAAGCGCACAATTCAACGCTTCAACCAATCTACCGCCACTACGCAATTGACAAAGTCTGAGTAGCAATGCTTTCTGTTGATCAGTAGGTGCTTGAGTACAAATTCGGGCAAGCCAATCTGAATTCGGCTTGACCCCTTTTTCATTGAACAATGTCTCAAGTTGTGAATCGGATAGCCCAACCAAACTTGAACGGGCTAAGCCAGCAGCATGGTGACGGCTATTAGGGCGAGCAAGGGCCTGTAATAATGCGTTCAACTCTCTAACCACGGGACGGGCTAATAATTCTCCTTGGCGATCGGCTTGAGCAGGAACTCCCCACGCTTGTAATCGGCGTAAAAGGTCAGAAACGTGTTTACGGCGCGGAACTAAAATCAAGATATCTTCAGGTGCTACAGCTTCACCACCATCAACCTCGACCCAATGCGGCTTGTCTCCCTGGTTTGGACCACGAATGCGGATTTTTGCACCATTTATCAAAGCATGCAAGCGAGCAGCAATCATCTCATTTTCGCGCTGATGTGGCTTGGCTCGGTCACCGATACTGAAGGGATCAAGATATTCGTCTAGGTCAGCCGATGGGTCCGAATTTTCGCCACCTTTAGGTACTGTAGCCAACCACTCTATTCGTCCGATTGGCGCGACTTCTCCCGCCTCTAAAGGAGGAGGAAAAAGACGTTGAGCGCGAGCATGCCAATCTCCGGTAAGCAAGTCGTGTGAATCACTAAAAACATCATTAAACCATGTATTGAGGGTCTCCAATACATTAGGTGCTGTGCGGAAATTTGTGGTTAGGTCGATATGTCCAAGGGCTCGTTCCTGCTTTACTGAATCGCTGACTAAAGTTACTTTGTCGTCGGCAAAATCGATCCTCATCCATTCCTCATCACGGCCACGAACCCCCCCGCGCAACTCTATACCGGGGACGAAAGTGCTACTTTCTCCAGCCCCCCCTGCAACTGGACGGGGGTCACGAACTTTGTCGGTTTGCCGTAATCCGGCAAGACGGATCTCCACATCATCCTCGCGCTGGTTTGATTCTTTAATTGCGAGAATTGCACGCTCCATTACAGTGACTTGGGCTTGACGGAAACGGTAGATGCTCTGTTTTACATCGCCAACTAAGCAAATGGTTGGGTCCCACGGACCTTCGGGTGGTGTAGGTTCATCAACCTCAAGGGCTCGTCGACCCCACAACCTTGCAAGTAAGCGAAATTGCTGTGGATTGGTATCTTGATATTCATCAATAATAAAGGCACGATAACGACGACGTAGGCGTTTCAGCATCTCAAATCTGCGGCTCAAGTCAGCTCTAGCTATATCACCATCAGTACCGACTGGAACCGCTTCAAGCGCACGCAAAATATGTCCATCCAACCATGGCCGCTCACCCAATTCATCCAAGGCATTAACCATTGCAGTTGGATACCAATGCCGGCAAATGTCGGGACACCGAGCCAATAGTAAATCCTCAGCATACCGCTGCATGTCACTATGGTCATAGACTCCTTCAGCCAATTTTATGTGAGCCAAAATCGATTGAACTCCACGTTGAAGAATGAATAAATCATCTAGGGTGCGCACTTGCAATTGTGAAGGCATACGTGTCAATGATTCATCCATATGGCGCGGTAATGGTACATCAATATCGATGGGCAAATTTGTCCCAGTCGCCGGCAATGCCACAACCGGTAAAGTTGGATGTAGTAAGAATGCCATTCGGGCGAATTGACGGGCCGCTCGCCCTCGTGGTGTTGCCAATAATTCTCTAAATACCAATGCTGCAGCTTCGGCTGATTCTTGAGCCGATTGGCGGGCGTCCTTATCGACATCGCCCCATTTAGTTACTCCAGAAGGCCAACCACCCTGGCCTTTTCCAGTTGGAAATAGACCTTTGGGTAGAGCTTTTGGACTGGCTTCAGAATATTGAGCCTGCGACATTGATGCCCATGCAACATGATGAATCCATTGGAGAGTTTCCCATTGACCTACAGGTAAATTTTCAGTTGCCATTGTATTCAAATGGGTTATTCGATTATCACCACCTAGATTAGTCGCCATTTCCAAATCACTTGAATGAGGTCGCAAAGTGTCGAGCCAGTCTGATAACGCCTCTTGTAATTGTTCGGCTAAATCGGTTAAATCACCGGCTAAATCGAGTACTAATTGCGTGATTGCTGATAATGAAATGTCACTCGCTACGCCACCGGAAGCGGCGCGCAATTTTTCCTCGGCCGATTCAACGAATAGTGGTTGCTTCAGCATCGCCATCAACATTCGCTCAGCTGAACCTCGCCCACCTAATAGCCAAGCCATTCGATTGCGAGCGGCCATAAAGATTGCAGGATCCATCCCGACGCCTGCTAATGACGCATGACCTTCATTTTGCAGACGCCATGCGGTATTTATTGCCCGTGCCAACAGCACAGGACGTTGGGCATCGCTGACTAAATCACTTGAAGGGTCTGCGCTAACCAAACTGAGTTGGGGAGAGACAAGTCCAGATAGGAAACTGTCGATCGTACCAATCGGTGCATCTTCGAGTAAACTGATTAGTCGCTCAACATCACCTGATTTACGTAATCTGATATCGACGATGGCATTAGGCGCATTGGGGTCGAAGGCCGAACGTAAGTTGGCTAAGCGATCACGAATTCGTTGGCGCAATTCGTCCGCGGCCTTATTGGTGAATGTTATCGCCACCACTTCGGTTGGCAACAATCCTGCCCATTCTTGCAAATTTGATAATTCACGGGCTGGCGCCCGAATCGCCCCCCGCCCACTAAGGGGAACTCTAGGCCCTGGTGGAAGGAGCAGGGTGGCACGCTGGATCTGTGAAAGTAAATGTTCAACATAGCGCATTGACATCACAGTAGTCTTGCCAGTTCCAGCGCCGGCATTGATGGCCAAATGCCGGTCGAGGTCGAGCCCCATGCACTGACTACGCAACGGATTTAGTGCCATTAGATACCACCTGTGAACATCTCGCCTAATGGACAAGAATTTTTGACTCCACAATAACTACAGGAATCTTTGCTCGGAGTCGGACGGGTTTGCCCATCGGCAGCAGCAGCAGCAGCAGCAATAGCCACTGTCAATCGTTGACGTAACCACGCCCTAAATGGGTTACTCTTAGGGCTAGCACCTTCACCTTCACGACGAAATAGTAGTGAGGTGAATTGCGTCAAGTTCCCAAGATTTTCGGTCGGCGTAACCTCTTGCATTGTAGCATCAAACTCAATGAAATGGTGCACCGTCTCTCCGGCTTCAGTAATGCCCACTCCAACTACACGGTCACCGGGATTCATCAATTCCCAAGCACGTGCATAGAGGGCTAATTGCACTTCCTCAAATAACGCACTTCGATGGCGACTGCCAACATCTCCACTCTCTGGCCCTTTGACAGTTTTTAGATCACGAATAATGACTAAACGCTTTGGACGCCACTCTTTATCATGGTCAAGGTCAAGCGGACAGACTTCATCGCTTCCCGCTTCGTCTACCCAACTACTTGATTTTGTATTCCATAAAATTTCAACTCTGTCGATACGCCCCATTACGTCAATTTGACCAATTTTCTTTGACTTGCCCGCAAGGTCCGGTGATGAAGATAATTCAATCTTAACATGGTCATTATCGCCTTCATGTAACGGTGCTTCCAACGCGATAATACTAGAATCTTGCAACTCTAATTCGGCTGCAAGCAAGCGACCGATTGCCCCCTCTAATTCCAATCGCTTCGGTTTGGCGATGAAATTTTCAATTTCCGCTGCATTCATTGCCAATAATTCACGCCGCCTCTGCTCAGCTACAGCATCACCGCGACATAACCAAGGTGCTGAGGCTAGAACAATACCGACCAAATCCGACATCAATACTTGTGGCGCGATTTTGGTTTTACTGAGATTGGCGTGCTCATATTTTGAACGAACTTCTCCCACCTCAAAACCGAGTTTCTCACAAATGAGATGGGCTAGGCTATCGTGATACAGAGTGCCGCGGGTTCGAGCATCTAGCCCCTCACGTAAATCATCATCCTTGCCGGCACGCAGATGGCGCTCAAGCCATCCTTTACGCGGGCAATCTAGCCATGATTTGAGGCGGCTTGCGGACCAAACTTGCGACTCAAGTTTGAGTTTACTATCCTCGCCATGTTGAGTATCATAACTATCGATTGCAACAGATTTAGGCAATAATGGTCGAGCATCTATGGCTGGAATAATACTGCGTGGACTTGGGCGGCCAGTAAGGGCTGGCCAAGTGGTTGCTTCACGCAACTTCTTGCGCTTTTCCGGCCATTTCTTTCCGGGGTCAAGTTTCTGTCTATGCATTGTTACTAGACGTGAATGAGCGCTTTGCCCAACCCACAATTCATCTTGATTTGGGGCTTGCGGCTCACGCGAAAAACGGTCACTCATCATCTCCTTAGACCAACCATGTGCTACCGAAGTTGGAGCGAGAGGTTTGGATTGGGCTTGTCGACCCTCGACAATTGCCAAGCCATCATTATGACGCTTATTGCGCCATCGTAAAGAATTGACATCAGAGCGTACTCCCTTAGATGAGATGCTTACTGCCGCAGGACGTGAAACCAAATGCGGTTGCGCATCGTCTCCTTCAATGAAATCCCAAACTCGTTCTGGACGCCCAGCATCCCAATCTGATTCGACAATAAATGCCGGTGGGGCGGAAATGATAGAACGCTCTTCAATACTGAGATTATTCAACCATTCAGAAAATGGCGCACTCGGTTGTTTATCGGGGTCGGAACTGGGGTCGAGAACAACCACTACTTCACCACAATTTAGCAGATGACGAAGGTGATGGCGAGCATCACAAAGTGCACTAGATGGGCGTAAAATTCCCAAATCCAATTTAGTTTCATCATCCAGCCAAGGAGTACTCGGCTCACGCATCGACCACTCGGTTGATGACATTCCACAAATTATCACTAAATCTGCATTGCACCCTAGGCTAGCCGCAGGGGTCAACAAACGAATCTTAGCATCAGTACGTCTAGTGGGAATTACTGAATCAGAGATAACAACTTGCAATTCTTCGACCCACCCTACACCACTGGTTTGCCGTTCATATCCAGCTGCAGAAAACATCTCGTCACTGCGCTGAACCAATTCCAACAACCTTTGCAATCCTGCGACACATCCATCTCCAGCCGATATTAGTGATGGCCAATTAAGATTGGAGAGTAGTTCACTTAACCAAGCATTTCCATCAATTGCGGCTATGGATAGAGGTAGTGATGCCCCACTTACGGCTCCCTTCATTTGTCCAAATTCATCCAAGGCGATGATATCATCTTCATCAAGTAAGGGACGTTGTGATTGAGCCAAATTACGGACCCACCATTGAGTCTCCTCAAGTGCCAACATCACTTTGTCGTAGCCCACCATTAATGGGTCAGGACGCCAACTATCCAAAGCAGCAAGCCACCTATTCAGGGCTTGATTTCCCCCCAGGATATGATGTGATCGAGCGACATCTTGAAGAATCCTTACATGACCCTTGGCGCGGATTTTCTTATCGGTTGGGTGCTGGTCACCGTTGAAAAAATCATGTTTGAAGGTGAGAGTTTTCTGGACTGCTAATGCTCGCAATCGATTAAGTGACCATGCTTCTTCACCTATCGCTAACCCTGCTAATTCCAATACCCAATGTACTGCCGGGTTGGCCGCTAGTGCTTCCTCATTTGCCGCCACATCATAGGCTCGCTCCGCTAGTGCTTGCGACCACTTACCTCGACGAGTGGCTAACGCGGCATCGGCGATGATTATATTGGCCGAATCATCAATACCATTTTGCCTCGCCACATCAGATTCAAAAGCATCGATTAAGGCTAATGTGGCGGTGAAATCGTGTTCGCTACGACCGAGTTTTACCCGGTGAACCGCTGACCTCTCATCATTTTCATCACTAAACCACCAAGGTACCTCTTCCGGTGAACGCCAAGGCGCTCTGCCATCGGCGATGAATTGTTTCGGCAATGATTCTGCAGTGCGACAAACTCCGATATCCTCCAACCATGCCCCGTGTTCTCCCAGCCGAAATTTTCCAGCATGGCTAATTTGATGAAGTGGAGTAAAACGGGAAATCGCCAGCAAGAATTGACGCCGTAACCACGAAAGAGACGGTGATTGGTCGAGGACGATAATTCCATCAAAATTAGCAAGGGTGAAGGGTACCTTTTTTGCATCTGCCCATAGATGTAATTCGTCGACCACTCGGCGTAAACGAGTGGCAGGATGAATACGTTCAACTTTCTCTTCCAAGGTGTCTAGAACTTGGGAATACTCAGCCAAACCTGGATCACCCTCCCAAGTGAAATTTGGGTCTTCTTCGGCCAAAGTTGAATGTAGTTGAGTTAATCTCTGAGTCATTGACAACGGCCACATACGCTCGGCTACTGGATGCAAAAGGGGGAAGGCTAATTCTGCCGCTGCATTAACACAAGAAGCGTGAACCAATAGTGCGGTAGTACCATCCTCGGCCATCATTCGTGGTAAGCGGAGGTCGACGTGTAGGGCATCGATTAAACGGTCGATAGACTGGAATTGTGTTGGATCCAAACCCGTCCTTGATAGTGCGGCAATTTGTTCAACACTTTGCCTCCTACTTGCATCGCTACCATGGATTGCCATCAAGCGATGAGAAGTTTTTGGGCTATCCGATTCATCTTGACTTGTAGGACTCAAAGCTTCTGCGCAGATTTGCTGGACCAACCAATCGGGCATCCCAACTCCCGAATGGGTGTGCTCAATCGTCACCCCCCCTTCTTCTGCCGTTGAATCATCGCTCACGCCGTCACCACGACACTCCCTTTTCAACAGGGGTACTTCAATCCTTACTTGAGGGGCTGTTGCGCGATTGAACAATTGTCTAATTCGCACATTGTATGCTCGGCCACCAAATTCTCTATTTGCCCTGCTCGGCGAAGGTAAAACTTACCAATTCCAAAAATCTCCAATAATAGGATTACCCGCCCAGTAATCTTGGAATCTGCTGAGTAGGTGAGTAACAATTGAGATACTGAAGGGGTGAATGATTAATATTTTCTTCATTGATTGATTGATAATATGTTGAAGGGCTCATTATGCGCCCTGACTTTTCACTGATGGATTGATAAGGGGCGAGTGTTACTCTAACAAAGCCGGCAAAGAGCGGCAATCTATGACCAAGGCAATACCAATTCACGACTACCGTGCAAATGATTACAATTTTCACTAAAATCTCATCATTCGCGCACTCGCCTACACCATACCGGTTTCGCTCGCTGGAGGAGCTGTTACACTGAGTGATGAAAATATAATTGAAGAAAACTGCGAAGGGTGTGGCTTTGCCAGCACCCCGATAGAAAATGAATGCCCACAATGCGGATTGCAGGCCAGTGGGGTGCAACTTGATTGCGAAAACCCCAACGACATTTGTGGTGAAAATGCCCAGATGGAAGCCGGCGGTAATAACCGTGTTTCAAACCGTAATCGCATGAATGGAACCTACATTGACCGCGCGGATTTTCGTCATATTACCAATTCCCGCAATTACCTAAATGCACTTATTCAAGAGCATGTGCGTACCAATTACCAACGCCCAACCTTTGCCGATAATTGCATCCGTCATATTCGCGACCTCGGTTTGGGATTAGAAATTGAGAATATCTTAATCGGTATATTCCGCGCTTGTCTCATCGAGGCTTCGAATGAAGATGATGTCGCCCCCTTACCACGCAATGAAATGCGCTTCATGACTGGAAGAAGTGCAGCCTATCGTCAGCGTGTTTGTGTGGTTGCAGGATTACGTGCTGCCGCTTCATTCAGTTTGTGTGAAGGAATATTATCGACCTGTTATTCAGAGCGTTGGGCGCTTGAAAGGGCCGACTGTCAACGTATGACCAAGCGCTTTGTCGCCAGAATAAAACGCATGATTGTCGCCGCCTACGGTGATGCTGGGGAAGCACGTGCCCACGAAATGAGTCAACAACGCCGCCGCACCCAAATGCATCGCGATAACGAATTGAGTGCACAGGTTTGTCTATTACGCCAAATCCTCGAGACTACCGACCTCGACAATAATACAATTCGCTCATTGATGCGACAAGTCTCTGGTTGGATTCGCCAATTAGGCGAACCAGGAGAAGATGCAGTATTTGCCAATGTCCGTGCCGATATGCTCATCGCCATCCTCATTCGTCGAGCTATGCGTCGCTTGAATGTACGCAATTTGTTCACTATTACCGCCTGTGGACTTGGGCTTTCAGCCGGCGGCGTTGCTCAGCGTTCCAGCAATTTGGCTACTGAAATAGACCGTCACATCGGTGCAGACTAATTGGCGGCGGTTTCAAGAATACGGTGCAATACGCATTGTCATGCGTCGGGTACTAATTGTAGCAATCCTGCTAACTTTCACAACATTTCCAATAACGGCAGGGTCTAGTGAAGAGGGAACGGTCCAGAGAGGCGTTGTTTTCGGAGGCGCGAGTATTGCTGCTAATGACTCTGGGGCAGTAGAACTCGCTTTTGCCGAGTTACCCGAAATCGCTGAAGATTATACTGCAACTTGGTGCGATAATTGTGTCTATGTCGAAGAAGCATTGCATGATGTCGCCGCTCAACGTAACGCTGAAATTATCTACTTCCATCGTAATAACGACGTCGAAGATCCATTTGGTAGCGAAAGCGGTGAAGCGTGGTGGACACGGCGGTACGATACTGGTATCCCCCCCACTATTGTTTTCAACGGTGAAGAAATTCAAGCCGGGTCAATAGCTGAAGGTGCAAGCCTAAAGGATGATTTCACCGCTAAGTACCCGCGTGGATTTGAGTTGGGTAATGGTGATAGTCAATTCATTTGGACTGCCGGACAAGGCCCTGCTGACGGTGCCTTCGCATGGTCACTACAATACGATCCTAAGCAGGAATTATTCGCCCAAGCCTCGGCGGTACATTCGTGGTTATTTATTCTCGAAGATAGTGCTCACTTCGCCGAAGGTAGTAACGGAGTCGAGGATTATGTTCATGTGGTTCATGAAATCATTGACCTCGGATTTGCCAGTGAAGGAGTCGCTAATATCACTCTACCACAAGCCTGGGATGATGATGACCTTACTCTAATGCTAATTCATGAAATTGAGGTACTTGAGGAGGAACCAAGCCCCATGCAAGATGATGGGGGTTTCCTGCCTGCAATCGGACTATTGGCAACGATGTCTATGCTCATCCTCGCAGCAACTCGCCGGCGTCAATCAAGCGATTAGATCGGCGTGATCATCACCAATGTCGGCGTATGATAATTCCATATCCCAAGTGAGATTAAGTTGCTCGGGAAGTCTTACACTGATTCTACGAAACGACCACCACCACGGCGCTTCTGCGCGTTGTCCCAACTCTTGCTGGAGCGGTCTAAGAATGCGGGTTATTTGCGCCAATGCATCTTGATTGGGGGCTTGTTCACGCACCCATACTATAGTGGCATTTTGAGCCTCGTCGGGCTGATCATTGTCTTGCTCTACTCTGCTTATTCCCCAGCCCATCAATTCTGCGAGCCTGTTAACGAATTCAATTTCTTGGTCTGAACGAATATTCATTTGAAAACCGCATGACTCAAATTGCAACAATCCCCCGTTAACACGTGGGATACGCACAACTTCACCCTGTGGCATCGCCTGAAATATCCTGCTCAATAAGGGAAATAAGGTCGTCCAACGCGGAGTTCTAACTCCAGCTGGCCCTGCTTGTAAATGGCCATTATTTTCAAGTTCACGGAAAGCCGCTTCATTGAGTACCAAGTCATCCATTCTTTCTGCATCTTCTCCATGCACCGCCTCATTTTGTCCAACTCCAAAGGGGCCGATTGCGCCGAACTGGCTAATTTCGCCCACTTCTCGCTGAGGTTCGACATGGTCTTCTTCGCCGTCAACTTCAACGATTTCTCGATTGTGGAAATAATTGCGCAATGCCGCTAAACCGATTCCGCCTCGGGCATTGTCATCTTCGTTATTGTCATCATTGTCATCATTGTCATCATTTACATTTTGATTCGGATGACGAAGAAATACCTCATTCCCCCCTCCTATCGGGATTCCTGCATTGGCAGCAACATTGGCGTTGGCATTGGCATTGAATCGCACTTCAATATTACGTATTTGGCCATCGGCATCACGGATCTGAGCATCTGGCCAAGCATCGGCATTTTCCCGCCAATACTCACGTATTCTACCTATATTCTGTCGCTGTTGGCGATAATAGTGACGCCATTCAGGGTTATTGTCCAGGGGGTGGCCACGCCGATGACGATGACGTCGTGCTAGTGTTGGATCATTCGCTCCTGCGATAAATTGCTGTAATGAATTGATACGATTCGCACTAGCAGTATCATCGAGCAAAGTCAAAACTACTGAAGCGATGACGTCTCCGAGAGGTAATTTTCTCCTCTCTGTGCCAGTATGAATGCAAAGGCTCTGACCTTCTTCACCATTGCTCTGACTGGTTGGATTAGGCCATGCCCTAATGGTAAAAGGTGCCCGATGTACACCTTCCTTGGCATCAATTCCATAAGCGCAACCACTACGACCGTGTACCATGATTTTGCGGTCATGGATCAATACTTTGTCACGATTATTTACACAGATACTACGCAGTAAAGTTAGAGCTTTCACCTCCGGCTCAGGCAAATTCATTTCTGGACGGGGGTTTTTCCAATTCCACCGCAATGACATGAACATATTGTAAGTGCGACTTTGTGGGGGGGAAAGAGCCCAAGATGCAAGCAAGGCCCACAAACGCGGGTCATGCGGTAGTTTTGTGCGAATCCACCGGCCGGATTCACTCAATACTCGCAATAATAATGCGCCGTTGCGCATGAAAAATGCAGATCGGCGTTCGGGAATTAGTTTTACTCCCTCCTCGTCAATAATCCGCCAGCGCTCTACCCAAGGTTCACTACCTTGAGGCCAGTCCTTACCATGAATATGGAAGCCATCTATCTGAGTTGAATAATATCTAGAGTGAGGCAGACTTATCGGCCTAATCATATCTTTCGACATCTGTGGTTGACGCCAATTAAGCCAACCCATAGCCCCAACTAGAGCATTGTGATTCATCGCCATTTGATAGACGCTTTGAGTGTTCATTACCGTAACATGCAAATTATTCTCTGGTGCATAGATAAGTCGGGCAAATGCGGCGATACTGCGGTCTCTAAGTTTCATATTTCCATCTGCGACCAATACCGACATGGTTGGGATTAGGAGGGGCCAATTGAATTTTGTTGGTGGCAAACCGTGCTTTGCACGGCGAGTCATTGCCTTAGCCAAAGCTTCAACAGGAAAATTTCCTGGCAATTCTACCCCATCCAAGAGAATACGATTACCAATAATGGAGAGGATAGTGCCGTCGTGAAGGGCAACCCCGCGTAAAAGAGCGCGCGATTCAACCTTGCTGATTGGGCGCGGGTGCTTTTTACCAGCAGATAATTGTGCGTGGTTGAAGTATTGTTTCCACGCGGTTAACAGCACACGTTGTTGTGCTGACGATAATTCATCATCACCTAAAAGAGCCCAACTGATATCTTTGGTTGATGAAAATTCTTCAATTATTCGCTGAATTCGCTCGTGTTTATTCCGATTGTATAATGGTTGGAGTAGATTACATATTCTTGTATTAGCCCAACTTGAAGGCATCTTCCAAACGATGTCACCGAGAATCCCTTCAGTTACTACTTTGCACCTTGGGCACCAATTTTCACCAGTATTTCTCTCTCCACACAATGCGCAATTTACCACTTCGACACAACCTTCGGAGGGTGGTTTTTCCTCCCCCCCCTGCGTACATAAAGAAAAATGACCCTATTTGAATAACGAATTTTCTCGACGAGCCACTAAAGTGGCTCGTCGGAAAGAAAAATATTGATGATTGCCCGACTTATTCGACATTATCATTTCAAATAATCACAAATTGTCTAATTCTTTAAACGCGGTAATCGCACGATCAATGTCAGCATCATCGACATCGAGATGAGTGACTACACGCACAGTATGTGGACTAGTGTCAAAGAGATATACGCCTCGGTCGGCTAATGCCGCCACCACATCAATAGCGGGGGCTACAGTATCAACGTAACACATATTGGTCTGTACATCGCTGAGATTGACCGAAAAATTCGCAAGGCCATTTATCGCAGTCGCAAAACGTAAGGCTCGCTCATGATCGAACGCTAAACGCTCGATATTATTCTCCAACGCATACAATCCAGCCGCCGCTAAAATACCGGCTTGACGCATTCCCCCACCGAACAATTTTCGCCACCGATGGGCGCGTTCAATATCTGCTGCTGAGCCAACCAATAATGAACCAACTGGTGCCCCAAGGCCCTTGGAAAGACAAATTGAGACGGTATCAAAATCCTGCGCTATTCGCGCCGCATCGACACCGGTTGCCACCACCGCATTGAATAATCGTGCACCATCAAGATGTGTTTTACAATTCTTGGAATGGGCAATGCGACAGATTTCATCAAGGTCTTCAAGAGAATAACAAGTTCCACCACCGCGATTACTAGTATTCTCTACACATACGAGTGAACCATTGGGAAAGTGTCCAAGACTACCATCGGATTTACGAATCGCATCTTCAACATCGCTTGGCTTCATCAAACCGGAATGGCCTTGCACCAGCGCAACAGAACAACCTGAAAGAGCAGCGAAACCACCACCCTCATAGATGTAAATATGTGATGTTGATTCAGTAATAATCTCATCTCCAGGCTGGGTTTGTGTTCGAATTGCGACAGCATTTGACATCGTACCCGAAGAAACGAATAAAGCCGCCTCTTTACCCAGCATTGTAGCAATCTTATCCTCAAGTGCAAGGATAGTTGGGTCATCACCAAGAACATCATCACCGACTTCTGCCGCGGCAATGGCAGCCCGCATTGCGCTGCATGGTTTGGTGACGGTATCGCTACGTAGGTCAGCCATGGTTGGGCGATGAGCATTGTCTTATTACCATATATGATGGCAATATTACTGACAAAAAACCAACCTAAAGCAATTTTAAATGCCCAGTTAACTGGTTAATTTCCTCGGCTTCGGCTGGACCGATTGCACCGACTGTAAGCGTGCCGGCGGGAATTTGCGTTCGCCCTGCATCATTAATTGTGCAAGCAGGAAGTGCAGAACGACGTGCTGCATTGACCAATTTCTCTATCTCGGCTGCATCTACAGCCTTAACCACAACTTTTTGTTGCCCACTACTCAACCAAGCCTGCATTAGATTCGGATGATGTTCCGCGGCTGCCAATGCGGACTTGACCGCGGCATGACCTACTTGGGCTGCGATTTTGCCTTTACCCATCTTAATACCATGATTAACAATGCACACCAACTTGACTTCCCCTTTTGGGATCTCAACCCCATTAGCAACCATTGGCGGGGCAGTCAAACGATGTATGAGAGAACGCAGACCCATGGATGTCCAAGATGAACTCGGCTATATTGCAATGTCTTTTGTCCATTGACCTCATACGGCGAACCTTTTAGCCACTTAGAAATAGGACGGGACGGGCCAAGTGCCCGGGGCTATACCATGTTTTATGAAAAAAAGCGAGCACTATTGCTAATACTAATGATGATTATGTCAAGCATTGCCGGATGCGTTGATGAAGATGGCAATACTATTGATGCCGATGATGTGAAGGATATTATTGATGATACCAACAATAATTCAACTACAAATCAAACCGGTAATTCAAGTAACGGCGGCGATAATAACACCACCCCAACCGATACTGACGGAGATGGAGTTGTAGATAGCGATGACATCTGCCCTACTACGCCAACTGGCGATGCAGTTGATGCTCAAGGGTGTACATTAATCGTCGATGATGACGGTGATGGAATCAACAACGCGGATGACCTTTGTCCCAATACTCCCGCCGCGGCTCAAGTCGATAATAGTGGCTGTGAAGTCGCCCCTGCTATTGAAGTGAAAATCGGATTGCTAAGCCCGCGAACCGGAGATATGGCTACTCATGCAACCGCGATTGAAAATGCCGCTCAACTTGCGGTTGATCAGATGAATGATGGACAGTTCGCGTACGAATTCACTCTCGTAATCGAGGATTCCGGCTGCGCTGCCGCTCTTGCGGCAACCGCCGCACAAGCATTGGCTGATGCCGGTGTAAGCGGAATTGTCGGACCTGCATGCGATGCTGCTGCTCTAAGTGCAATGGCAATAGCACAAGCTGAAATGATTCCAATGATTTCCTACGGAGCCACCGCTCCAGATATTAGCACTGCAGACGATGGTAACTACCTATGGCGCGTCGTGGCAAGTACCGCCTACGAAGGCATCGCTGCCGCTACTTGGGCACAACTCGCCCAGATTACCGATGTGGCTGTCTTGGCCAAGAATACTTCTGGCGAAGCGGATATTGCTTCGGCTTTTCTCGCCTCTGCCCAAGCCGCTGGAGTAAATGCTTGCTATGCTTCGTTTTACGATGAAGGAACAACCGACTTTTCAACCGATGTAGCCGCAATCAAAGCAGCCGAATGCGATGGTGTATTCCTTGTATCCACATTCTCTGATGGTAGTGCAATTATTGAAGAATTAGACGCACAAGAACTGCTCGGTGAAGATGGCCTCACCGTCGTCGGTCACGGTGGTATTGGCGATGCAAACTTTGCCGATGAATTATCCAACCCTGGCCTTTTGGATGGAGTATATGGGTCAAGAGTCTCCGCTCCAGCAGCGACTAATACGTTCAACGTCTTTTACAACGCTTATCTTACCGAATATGGATCTGCTCCAGGAGATTATACTGCTGAAGCATTTGACGCTACTCGAGTATTACTGAAGGCGGTTGAGGTTGCTGAAAGTACTACTGGAAGCGAGGTAATGAACAAATTGATGTCGATAGGGACTGACTATTCTGGCGCTACTGGTGATTTCTCATTCCAAGATAATGGCGATGTGCCCGGAGCACATTTCGAATTCTGGAAGTTCACCTGTGATGATTGTGATGCGGATGGAGTTGGAACTTCGGTTGCCTTTGAGGTAGTCGCAACTTGGAGCCCATACAACGGAGTTTGGGCCAATTGCCGCGCTAATACCCCTCTAGTGAACATCGGAGTTCTCTTTCCTGCGACCGGCTCTAATAGTGAAGGTGCAGAAGGTTATGTGAACGGGGTTGAATTGGCAGCTATGCTAATCAACGTACAACAACGCGATGTCTGTTTCGCAGCAATCTCTGTAGACACCGAAAGTACTGCGACTGGAGCGGCAGCAGCCACACAAAACCTGATTGATGCAGGAGTTGTTGGGATTGTTGGCGCAGCAGGTTGTGCTGAAACTATGGCGGCCACCGATGTCGCAGTTGCATCTAAGATGCCAATTATTTCCTACGCTTGTACATCACCAGAGTTGACTAATTATGATGACGGAGCCGACACATATGGTCACGGCTACTTGTGGCGCACCACCTATAGTGATGCATGGCCAGCAGATGCAGCAGCTGATTTCGCAGCCGCAGAAGGTCTATCCTCAATTGCAGTATATCGTACCGATGATGCGTTGGGAGAAACTTTGGCTGATTCCTTAGAAAGTGCAGTTGGCAGCACACTTTGCGCTGATATTACATTCACCCCCGGCAGTCTAGGTACGACCTCGGATGCTGCAGGATGCGATGCTGTAGTGATTTTCGCTGACGCCAGTGACAGTGCAATGATTGTTGACGACCTAAACGCCAATAGCTATACTGGACAAATAATTGGTAATGGTGCTATGGATAGCGCCGAGTTTGATGCCGCTGTCACCTCCTCGACCGAGGGCATGGTCATCGTGGGCTTTTCTGACGAAAGCTTCTCTTCCTCACTAAGCGATGCTTTCAATGTCGCATATTGGATGAATTATGGAACAGCCCCCCCCGCAAATTCTGCTGAAGCGGCTGATGGTGGATTGATGATCGCTCTATCCTTCATTTATGGCTACAACGTTGGTCTTTCTGGAATCAGCAATTCAGAATACGTCAACTGGTTCTTCCCCGCAATAGCCGACAACTATGCCGGAGCCTCCGGATATCTTACCGTCGATGCAGATACTGGCGATATGCCGAGCAAAGGTAATTTTGAAGTTCAAAGGATGGAAGCGGGAACATTGACTCTTGAATACACTTGGGATCCAACTGAAGGTTTGGCCGCAGCCGACGAATAAGTCGAGTTCACGATAATAACGGCAATTGCCCAATGATGGCATCGACCTCGATGCGTCGAGCTGGCCCGATGGCTACTACGGTTACCGTACCAGCTGGAATCTCTGTATGGCCAGCATCAGAAATCATCTCAGCGACCAAGCCATCGGCTCTTGCCTCACCATATATTCTCTTCAAATGCTCAAGGTTTCGAGCCACAACGACGATTTTTCTTGCCCCACTATTATTCCATTCTTCGAGTTGCTTTTTACTGAACTTGACCGCAGTTAGAGCAGCATTAACGGCAGCATGAGCTGCTTGAGCTGCAAACTTTCCCTTCGATAATTTCAGGTCAGCACGAGCCACTATGGCCATAGTCAAGCGATTATCATCAGCCATCACAGTCACGCCGCTTCAACAGTACTAGCCCCAACTACTGGGCTTGAAACCTGCCAATCCGCTCGCTGCAACAAATAATTCACACTTGGAACTAACCATAGGCCAAATGTGATATTTCCAAAGGCATGCAAGAAATCATATGGTAATCCAGCAATGAGGTAATTGATGAATTCATTCGACTGCGAGAGAGTTGGCAAAACCGAAAGGGAAACCACCAAATCAAAGACAAATGCCATTCCAAAACCAACCAATAATACCGGTTTTAACCGAATGTAACCTTCCTCGGATACTAAATGGTCAGCCAAGCGGTAACCTACTATCGCCACTATTGCCCATCCAAGTGCCTGAAATACCGACCATTGACCGCTACCCAACTGGATATTAGTCAGTAATGTGACGATTAGGGCCATACCAACGCCGCGCCTCCACCCGAGTAAAGCCCCACACATTAGCACAAGAATGGTTACAGGTTGTACATTGGGAACCTCGGCCAGAAGAAAACGGCCAAATACGGCAGCACAAATGAAAGCAACGAACAATGAACGCTGGTGGGTCTTGTTTGAATCTGCTTCCACTCCAGACTTTGATCCTTTGGTCATTATTCGCAATGCTACTAGCAATATAGTAAAGTCAAGAAGCATTATACTAGCGTAGCCGATTGTATTTGCATGAGATAGCATGTGATTCGCCAAATGGTCCACAGCAGGTAGACTTCTTCACCATTGCTCAATTATCTTTAGATAACAATGCAATTCGAACCATAATAATTCGTTTGAAGACATTTTTGAAAACAAGTATACTGGATGGTGAATATTGTGCCAACTAGATTTGCAATCAGTCAGTAATAATACCATATGAGTGTTGCATCATCATCAATGTTATATGCATCAACAGCGAGATTGGCATGAATCCCATCTACCCAATATAGCAACCATCGGTCACCATCACCATCTTTTGCTCCAGCCAAGGAATCAATATAACCGCCAATTGATTCGTTATGCGATTCCATATTCAAGCCCGCGACCTGGCAACCAAGCGCAGTCAAATCATAAGCATTTGATGAGCCGCTCAATCCACCGACCCAAACTACAGGAGTTGAATTCACAGCAGGTTTACTAGAGATTATTTCACCAGTTGCTGAAACCAAGGTGATATTAGCTTTGTATGGATCTGGGAGATTAGGGTCTGGTAACTTGAATCCGACTATTTGAGTGTCTTTCCATTCAAGTGGCCAGAGTCCATCATCACGTTTGTTTCCATCATCGCTTAGCACCTCACTTACCGATTGATTAACCAATGGCAATAGTAGGACCATGCCTATCAATATCATTGTCGTGGCGAATGCAAGTGGTATATGGGGGCGGCGACCTATACGAAATAGGGCGCCACAAAATAATGTCATGGCAGAGCCCAAAGCGATGAATATCCAACCTGTTTCAAGTTCAGATTGAGTGCTTTCGAAGTGCATTTGAGGTTGTGTGTCGTGGCCTTGGGATAACCATTCGGCCAGCCTTTGGGTACTGTTTTGGTAATTGTCATTAGCCCTTAGTACATCATTAATGGCAATTTCTATGCGGCCTGCATCATTTCCTATTGCTATTGCATTACCACTTTCATCAAAGCCCAACCCAGCAGTCAAGTAGCCTGAAGCATTTGGTTTCCATATCCACTGTGATATTGCCTCATTTGAAGTCTGATCTAGACTATACAACTCAATGTAGCCATGAGCGGAATTTATTGGTAAGGCGATTCTATCTGTGAGAGGGGCTGTAACTTCGCCTACTACAGGATTCTGGCTTACTGTGGCAATATAACTGAGTTTGTCATTTACTTGCCACCAAGTCGTATTGTGCGTTGTTGGAATGATAATATTGTTTTCCGATTGTACAATTATTCCAAAACTACCGGTTAGGGAAACATTGCTTTGAATTTCATCATTAGCCCAATGAAATAATTGGCTACCTTTACTCGACTGAACTGGAATTAATAGTTCGCCACCACCAAGTGAGTGGATACGGCTACGTATTTTTCCAGACGGTACGGAAAAATCGTAAGTTTTTGCAGCCTGCGGTGCTGTTTCATTCCAATAGGTCATTCTACCTAATTCATCACCAATTGCATACCAAATCTGGTTATCATCATACCAATATGATGGCCAATGACGATACCCTCGCACCGAATCTGGGAAGGTGACATTCCAATATTCACTACCGTCGGCAGGATCAAGAGATAACAGGCCATTTTCCATTGGCACAAGTATTTCACGATGTGAGATATCGCCGCTCACGATGACGATTGAGCCCTGAATTCCATAGGCTGGAGCCGAGGTATTGTAGGACCAATGCAATTGCCCATCCATTATTCTGTGAGCGGTTATTTCCCCTGATGACCAGCCGGTAATCAATAAATCAGGGCAAGGGAGTTCACCGTTTTCAAGTTCTGGCGCATATACGAGTAAAGGTGACATCTCAAACTGAATAGTGGAACTCGTATTTTGACTCCATATCTCGCTCCCATCACTTTGCAAATAGGCATTGAGGGCATTAGGGGTCTTAACTATGGCCATTCCGCCCCACAGCAAAGGCGCTGAAGAAATATATCCACTATCGAGATTTTTTGACCAGGTGGCTTGAGGCGGAGTTGTGCCATCTAAATCAAATGCGTTTGGGGGTTCTTCGACCGGTGTTTCGCTAGCATGAGTGAAATTTACTGGTAGCAAAAAAATCATTGCGGCCAATACAGCGAGGAGGTATTGTGTGCGCATTCCGCTGCCTCACAAGCGCTGGCGAATCGCATCACCGAGTAATTGGCTGACGACTTTTCCATCGGCTACACCGCCAGCCGCAGCCATAACTACCCCCATTAGCGGCCCCATTGCCGCCATACCTCGCTCGGCGATGAAATCGGCTCGTTCTGTGACTACTTGGTCAACAATACTGGCTAAATCTGCTGCTGCCGCAGGCTTAAAACCTCTAGATTCAGCTCGATTCGCCATTTCTGCCGACAATGCATTTGTCGCATCTTTTGTTGATGGTTCTGACTGAGGCCATGCTCCACTGGTCAGCATTTCTGCACACATTGGTACAATTCCTTCACGTGTAATTTCGTCACTTTCTCGCAAAGAGATAGCAATAGCAATGACTGAAAGTGGAATTTTTGAACCGTTCTTACTAGCCTTACTTGAAAACTCATCTACAGAATTAGCAACCTCCGCTTCTATCGATTGACGGGTGGTGTCGAGTAAGGCACTAGCCCACGTTTTAGGTGGTAATTTTGAGAGGCCGACAAGTAGATTTCCAGAAATACCTTGATGGAATTCATCGTCTAATTGGCGATCTAGCAATTGCATTATCTGGTCATTAGAGATTCCTTTGCCAACCAATGCTTGTTCGCGTTGACTACGGCTTGGGGGCAGATTGGAAGAAATTCCTTGCCACCTTTCAGCACTAAGTGCTAGGGGTGGAATATCGGTCTCGGGGTACATCCGCGCACCACCCGGCAATGGTCGCATGGCGGTGGTAGTTCCGTCAACAGGCTCACCTTTGGAGACGACTACATTGCGAACCTCTTGTGGGATTCTATGCCAAGCCATGCGGGCTCTATCAACCACCGATTCGAGCGCCAATTCAGCTTGCCAAGCCGGCGCACAGCACAAGGAAAAACCATCACCATTACCAACACCCAAGGCGGCTTTGGTTGCATCTACTTCGGTTTGACTAATTCCGTAAGCCGGCAACTCATCACTGTGGAAAATCCCTGCTACACCAGCTAATTTTGCCGCGCTGGCCAATTCCCTGCCTAAACGTGGCAACTGTGCACCTTCGTCATCAAAAGTTTTGATTCCTAAGCACCCCGCAAGATGCGGGAGTTTTATCGCTAACATCACCGCACCAGCAGCCATACTTTCGACTACCATTTTCGACTCACAAGCAGAAAATATAGATCCAACATCACTAATCTCAAGAGGTATTTCTTGCTCAAGGCGGGCTGCAACTTCAATCTCGATATCTGAGTCTGTTTCCCGTCGGTCGTTGGGAAGAGGGGGAAGGTTGAGGCCGTCACGTAATTCATTAGCAAGGCGGTAGAAGTGTAATTGCCGGACCATTTCTAAACGAATAATTCGAGGTATCCACTCAAGGTCTTGGCAACCCTTGATTTCAACACGGTCTCCACAGGCGATACTGACGTTGAGGTCTTGACGAATTGAGCCAAGGCCACGTCGAACCGAGCGCGTGTCGCGCAATAACGCTCCCATCGCAATCGCAGTTTGCTTCGCGTGTTCTGGAGTTTGCACGTCTGGAGCGGTGGCGATTTCTACCAATGGAATACCCAACCGGTCAAGATTCCAAGTGACTATTTCTCCAGCCGCATTGGATTCGGTGGCCAACTTGCGAGCACTGTCCTCTTCTAAACAAATGACATCAACTCCAACATCTCCAGCCTCAGTAGGAATTACACCATTGGTTGCAACCAGTGTAGTACGCTGAAATCCGGAGGTGTTTGAGCCATCGACCACAGTTTTACGCATTGTCTGCAATAGCGGAACTGGATGTGCTTGCATTAGCCCGGCGATAGTAAGGGCGACATCGACTGCTGTCACATCATGTGCCTCGGGGGGCTGGTCATCAAGTTCAATTAGGCCAGAATTGGGAGATTGAATGTAGACAAAGCGTCGGGAGCGGCGCGCTTCAAAGCGAGCCGCCACATCGACTTTGCCCGATTCACCTTGAGCGATGTGTAATCGACGTTTGACGCGCCGCCATTCATCAGGGACAGAATCAATGGTCACATCATGTAATTTGCTGTCTTGGCGTGAATGCAATTTACCGGTCGCCAATTGCTGGTGTACCTCAAGGCCGCACATGAATCCTAAGCCAGTTGGGTCAAGTTCGCCAGCGCGACTCACCTCCCCTTTCGGCTCAGCCATAACTCGACCCATAGGGTCGAGAGTGATGAGCATATTCATCAAACAGGTTGGTATTCATTACGATTAGAGGCTGGCCTAAACAGAGTACCATTATTGCACAAAACATCCAAAATATCCTCAACTTGTTCCTGTGAAATGCGGAACTTTTCCATCGCAGTAAGGATTTCATGCAATTCAACCGCACTATCTGTTTGATTATATCTCTGGACAATAAAGGACAAAACATTGTGCTCAATATTTCGTTTGGTAGTGGTCTTACCAGAGACCATAGAGGTCTCATCGTAATTATCTCCCATCAATTCATAACGCCATGTATCAAATGTGGCAATCGCCATTTGAGCATCTTCAATGGTTGCTTCATTAGATAAACGGGTACGAGCACGGGCTTCGGCTAAACGAATCAATGATTCAATTGAGCGAGCCGATATTGGTACACTTGATAATGAGTCTTCTTTGGCCTCCATACCGACTTTTTCACCATCTGTATATGTGCTTCCAGATTCATTGATGCCTCCACCTTGCAATCGGGCTTGAACATAATATTCAACGATTTTCTCGCGGGCCGTATCGGTGACTTTAGGATGGCAATTTTTCTTAGCATAAGCAACATACTTTTGGAAAATTTCGGGCTCAATTATTTCTGAACCATCTACAGTTCCACGGGCCGCATCGCTAGAAGAAGGCATCGACTCAATACCTTCATCGATAAGCCATTCGGGGGTTCCCGCTTGGCGATATGAAGCGATGTGCGACCCAATTCGTCGGTCACCTTCCTTTTCAGGTCGGTCAAGCATGGTCCAAATACAATCAAATCGGGTAAGGAGTGGTTTAGCCAAAGTTATTTGTTGAGTATATGGGCGCATTTTTTTGTCCAATTCTGGCGGAATAAATTTACCATCGACTGGATTGGCTGCAGCCAAAATTGCACATCGAGTTCGCATCGTCGTGTGGACTGTGGCTTTGTGAATCGATATTTTCTGTTGTTCCATTGCTTCGTGCATTGAACTGCGGTCTTGCTCACCCATCTTGTCGAATTCGTCAACCGCTGCCAATCCCATGTCGGCCAATGGAAGTGCGCCGGCTTCAACCGTCCAACCACCATCAGGGTGTTGGACTGCGGCTGCAGTTAATCCGGCTCCCGAAGAGCTCATGCCGCTAGCAAATTGTCCACGCGGTGCCAATGAGACCATGTAATTGAGTAATTGCGATTTGGCCACTCCCGGATCACCCATCAGCAATATATGGATATCACCGCGCGCCCTAGTACTATCAGAATTGATGCGAGTAACGCCACCAAATAATTGCAATACCAAAGAGCGCTTTATCTGTAAATATCCAAAAATCGATGGGGCTATTGAACGGGATAAAAGGTTATCCAAATCATCCCGCTTACTGTAGTTTAGAATGATTTCTTTTTCTTCGTCATTGACCTCGACCTCTTCCAGGGGGATATTCTTACGCTCAAGCGAATGGCATTTGAAAACTAAATCAAAGACAGGGGTGTCTTTACCACCCTTTCGTTGCGCACGGCGGTGAAGATTGCCATTCAGCACAACACGATTGCCAGGAGAAAGGACACCGGCTAGGAAACCTTGGAACAAACAACGCATTATCTCTGGCGCTTGCCCTGATTTGACCTTCTCCGGCAACTCTTGAATCTCAATTGATTGGGTGTCCAAGTGTGTTGATTCGGTATGGAGAATTTTGAATCGTGTGCTACGTGCTTCTCGGCCACAACCACCTTCATGCTCCTCACAAATCACCGGAGTTGTAAGTCGGGTTTCGTCATCTTGTTGGATATAGGTTTCATGACCACATTTGCACAAAAATATAGCATTTGTAATCATTGGCCTAACCGAAGTAATCTTAGAAACAACTCCTTCAATTGCGATTAATGGGTCAATATGCTTGTTGCGTATTTCGCGCAGACTGTAAGTGTGGTCGCGCGGTAATTCAATCAAACTGACTGTCGCTTCAACTTCTGCCCCTAACGCCTGCATCAATGATTGCAAAACCTCATTCGCTTCCTTGAATGGATCTCTAGATTGAAGAATTGATGCGGCAAAATCGGGGTCATACGCCTGCAAATCACCATAGCGTACCTCAAGGCTTTGAGCCTTAGGCCACTCGTGAGCCAAAGTGGTGATGGCCTCGTGACAAACCTCTTCGAGAAAGCCGCGCCAACGCGCTCCCATATCAAATTGTAAGACCATGAATTCACTCGCCGGAATAACCCCTCATCAATGGGGCTCTATAACCTACGCGACGGTATTCGCAATACCCCTTGGTTTCCGGTGGAAAAGTGATGTGCTGCCCGCCATCATTTGCGCGGCAAAGGCACTTCCGAAGGAGCATTTTCTAACAATTTCAATAACTCTCCGAATTGCAAAACTACAAGGTGAAAATCAATGCGGGCAATATTAACGAATTTTTTGAATCAATAACATTGGTTGTAGGGCTAAAAATTACCAAATTGGAAATTCAACTAGTTGTAAAAATTGCCGCGGGTGTCCAAGTTTGGCCATTGTCGTTTTCACCCATGGCTCGCCAATGATAAGTCTGGCCACTAATCAATCCACTGACAGAATAAGATTTCCCTCCAACACTGGAAATACCAAGGCCTTGACAATTGTCCCACATTGTAGTAATGTTACCACCATCGGCTAATCCCCAACACACGGTCAAGTTTACATCGGTGCCATTATCATAGACCTCAAAATTAAGATCGGCGCTAGATGATGTCACATTGGTATCGATTAAATCGGATAGAATTGGGTCGTAATCATGTACCCAACCTCGCAATGGGTCAGTAGTCCACACCGGTAAATGTCCAACCGAATCAAAGGTGGATTGGGTAAGGGGGAAGCCCCATGCAGAAAGGAAAGGTACGAGATTCATCCCGGTATTAATGGAAATTTGCTTCGCCCACTGATTGAACTCATCGGTATCACCGCTAGGCTGGGTGGTGTAATTGTAGTAATACTCTTGATAGGCGGCTGTAATTGGCTCCCAGCCAAAGGTTTCGTAGATTTGTAAATAGGTCTCTAACGCCGTCCATACCGACCAAGAACTCATATTAGCACCATTATTGAAATAATTCTCAACTCGGTTCTTAGCAGATGCAGTATTGATTGACCCATGTCCTTCCCTTAGATCTTTACCGACCAAATCGGTCATCAATTTGACCGAATAAAGGTTACATGTTGTCTCGGTAGTACCTGGCAAGGTTGAAGACATCCACTGGTGATTATGGCCTAACTCATGGAACATACCCCAATCCCCATCTTGGTACATCTTACTACCATTAACCACGCCACTAACGCTTGCGTGATGCGCCATGAAAGGATATCCGGAATGCATCCATCCAGCACTGATTTGAACATCGAAAACCGCTCGCTCAATCCGAGGCCACGGAGTATACCCCGACAGATTATGTTCCATTTGTAGGGCCTCGTCCCAGAAATCCATCGCATAATCAGGGTCGTCGAGATTACGAATGTCTTTGCTTGGAACTGTAAGGATGAAATATCCTGATGCTAATTCAGCGATAGGGGCTGGATGATTTCGCACAGTAGATTGCCAATCGGAAATATTGGTTTCTCCATGCACGTAATATGGCATCTCGACCGCATTTTCAAACATCACTTCGACTTCTCCAAAACTACTACCCTTTGAGAAAGCAACATAGATTGGCCCCCCGAAGGAATTGCCTACCTGCATACTTGTATTGTCGACCGGCCACCAGCGTACCACCTTTGGATGACGAGACAATGTGGTTTTTGACCATAGAGAATCGGAATGTGCTCCAACCAAAATGTACGCGCCTTGATCGATTAATTCAGCTGGTAAACTAACGTTGACGACTTCGCCCGCTGCCGCGAATAACCCTGTACTCATCCTCCCGTGCGCACCAGCATTTGCGTAACCAAATTGACTTGGTAGACCTACGAAACTGCCGTTGACTGTTACCGTGGTATTGACCCTCGGGGAATTAGGGGGCGTCTCACCAGGGAAATCAATACTAGAAGGATGGGCAAGCAATTCATCAGCGGGTAGACCAAGCATCAATTTCTCCTGAATATTTAGCACTAAATCATCGACTGCGTCAGCACCGAGTGTGTAAGTGTGGCTGGAATTGATGTGAATCCATCCGCTCTCATTTGACATCGCTCGCACTTGCGTCCAAAAATCTGTGAAATCAAATGGTAATGCGGAGACTGAACGACTGACTGCTCCTGCTGCAATGCTTGAATCTGCCTGATTGAGGAGTGGCCCGGCCGTCATATGGGCTGATATCGCCTTCAAGGCAGGGCGTAATTGATGCAGACTATTGTGCGGGGTGGAGGGGAAACTCATCGAGGAAGATCCCGATGATGTTGAAACCATTAAACCGCTAATTCGTGAAATTTGGTTGCCTGGATAATTATGTGCAGCATCGGAATTGCTGTATGACCAATACCACGCGTGGCCACCGAGAATTACTCCTCCACCACCTTGCATGAACTGCTCAACCTTGCGGTCTTGGCTCTCACTCCAACCATTCCAAAACTCGCCAACGAAGCAATCCATACCCACTAAATCATCGGGGGTGGCGCTGGTAACCACAGAATAGCCCTCGGCTTCAAGTTCGGTTTCCCAACTATTGAAATCGCTTGCTAATGCCACATTAGTGCCATCCCCACAAACCCATTGTAAGGCATTCATCGACAGAGTGCCTTCATCGCCACTGGTGCGTTTAACCATGGTTTCATGACCATAACCAACGATTTTTCCCATCCCGACATGCCCAGCAGAGATAATCGGCCGGTCATCCCAATCAAGTCCAATGGGAAAAGACCAATCGCCAAAAGGAATGATGAGTGAAGGCCAAGAACTGCCGTAATCAATTGAAGAAACTCCAGCCGTAATATCCGACCAATCGGCATCAAGGTCATGTACTGCCATAGTCAAATTCGCGGAATACGACCCGCCGGAATTGTTGGCCCAAATTTGGTATGTCGTCCAGCCCGAGCGCTGGGTCGGCGTCCCACTGATACTGCCATTATCTCCAGACATTGCAAGCCCGACTGGAAGAGGAGGGGAAATTTCCCAACTCTCGATACTAGGTCCTGAATTTGTCGCGTTAATGCGAACTGAAACATTGGCTTCCAAGGTGTGAATTGTACCATTCCAAGTGATATTTGTTGGAGTCAAATCAACAACTTGAATGTGCAAAATTGTCATCCCAACTCCTCCGCTATTATTGGCCCATACAGTATGGTTAGTCCATGCCCATAACTCGGTTGCTGCGCCACTAATTCGGCCAGTTGAGGAATTTAATTCTAGTCCATTTGGTAAGGCTGGCTCAACTTCCCAAGAAATCGGTGATCCGCCCGTAAATGTAGGAGTGATGTTTACTTGTTCTACCAACAAAGCGAGGTCGAGATAATTACCATCAAAGTCTAATTGCTTCGGGCGCAAATCTATGACTGTCAATGTTAGGGTGGTGGAGTTACTCCCGCCACTATTATTGGCCCAAACAACATGAATAGTTTCTGGTGACAAATTCAATGGAACCCCTGTAATATTCCCGCTTGTAGAATTGATAGATAGGCCGCTAGGAAGAGGTGGCATTATCTCCCAAGATACTGGCTGACCACCGCTTGAAACTCCAGACTCAAGCATTATGTCATTTCCAAGGCGTAAAACAAAGGGGTTACCGGAATAATAGATTCCCGAAGGGGGAGCTTCGACGATTGTTATCGTCAAGTTTTGAGACCATAATCCACCGGCGTTTTCACCAGTTATTGTGTGAGAGGTTGCACCCATTTCACTCGCCACCCCATCGATTCCGCCATCATTACCCAATGTTAGACCTGCAGGGAGTGGAGGGTTAACCGACCACGTATCGATATTGCCCGCGTGAATTGATGGGGGTTCCAAATCCACTTCTATCCCGAGAATCAACAATATTGAGGGATGAGCAAGTTGAAAAATCGGTGACATAGGTAAGCCTGCAATACTGATTTGTACACTGGTTGAGCCAACATTATTTGAAGCGATGATGGTGTAATTTTGTGCTGTCATCACGCCCGGTTGGCCAATTATTTCTCCGGTTGAGTTGCTCAACGTCATTCCGGCTGGAAGATTCGGTGTTGCCGCCCAATTATCCGGTGCATCGCCTAAGAACGAAGGTGATATCACGTCATGCGTAGTTTGACCAAAAACGAAACTAAATTCGTTATCACCATAAGAGAGGTTGCTCGGCGCCAACATGGTTTGGCAAGTATCATCGCGCCATACTTGCGATAATGTACAGTCATCGGAGGTAATGTTCTCTCCGTCATCCAAATGAGCACCTGATTCGGGAATCTCAATACACTCGCCGCCGATTAATTCCTCACCCTCTATACAGATAATTTCGGCCGAATCAGCCAACTTTTGAAAGGCAACCCATGAACCACTGGTTACCATTACCGCCAATAAAACGGCGATGATGGCATTGGAGCGTGTCCCACCAGCCATACAAAAGGGGAATTGGGCTGAACGTATAAATTAAAATGGAACATTTTCGTGAATGATTGAGGGTGTATTCGCACTCAACCTCGAGCCAATGAATATGGATGGATAGCCCTAGGCGCAGCCATGCCCTCACACCCGTTTACCCCCCTAACCGGTGAAATCCACACTCTATCCATTGAGTCACAAGCCCTGCAAGGAAACCTCTGTGGTGACCCCCATGTGCGTTCAGTCGACGTTTATCTCCCCCAAGGTTGGCAGAATATGAATGACCTTCCTCTATTGGTAGACCTAGTCGGTTTTACTGGCAGCGGTCCCGCTCACCTCAACTGGAAACCCTTTGCTGAACGATTACCACAACGGCTTGAACGCCTAATCTCACAAGGAAAGATGGGGCCGGTCGCCCTCGCTTTCCCAGATTGCTTCACCAGCCTGGGTGGCAATCAATACATCGATAGCATCGCTACCGGAAATTGGGCCACCTATCTTGTCGATGAAATGCTACCAGCAATTGAAGCGGCATTTCCAGTTGGTGGAAGCCCAGCCAAGCGCGGCGTTTTCGGCAAGTCAAGTGGTGGATATGGAGCGATTGTACACGGTATGTTACATGCTGATGTTTGGGGAGCGATTGCAGTGCATTCTGGTGATATGGGTTGGGATCGACTTTTTCTTGGAGATTTTCCTAAGACTGTTGCCGCCTTGGAAAAGCACGGTGGCTATGCCGGATTCCTCGATCATATCAAAGACGGCACCAAGGTCAAGGGCGAAGATTTTCACCACTTGATGATGTTAGCGATGGGGGCATCCTACGACCCAAACCCAGAAAATCCAAAGGGTGTTTCACTGCCTGTTGAAATGAGAACTTGCGAATTAGATTCAGCCGCATGGGAGCGATGGTTAGCCCATGACCCTGTGGTAATGGTTGAGCGAGATGACGTGCAAGCCAACCTGCGCAAATTGCAGGGAATTTTCATTGATTGCGGGGCCAGAGACCAATATAATATCCACTTTGGAACGAGGCAATTAAGCGACCGCTTGAAGGAATTGAAAATTGAGCACACTCACGAAGAATTCGATGATACTCACTCCAGTATCGACTATCGGATGGATATCTCGCTTCCTTTCCTTTATCGAGTGCTTGCCTAATGACTCAATGAGTAGTCACTGCTCAAGCCCTGTGAGTCAAGTGCTCAGCCCTTTGTAGCCAATGCGTGATGGGTATTCAATCCATTGAAATAGACTGATGAAAGGACTGACGAATCTGCAGGTTTTCCTGTGTCAATTTTCCAAGTAATTCCCAATATTCAGGGGATCGTTTCTCACTTGAGAATCTCTGAATGAGATTATTACGCAGATTGCCGTTTCGTGAAGGTGGAAATTCATCAAGCATTGAAAGCCCAATCTCGATAGCCTTCTCTGCATCACCCAAATTATACATTTTGAACCAATCACTTTCCTCGGCCAATTCTGATAGGGCTCCGACATTGGTGCATATTACTGGACATCTCGATAATAATGACTCTAGAACTGACATTCCAAATGATTCGCAATGACTTGTTACGAGATTGAAACCCCCGCTCATTGCCGCCATAGAATAAATCTGCGACATGTTATCATTTTCAATCCTATCAAACCACTTTATACGGTGAATAATCCCTAGATTTTCAGCACTTGAAAGTAGTTCCTGTGCAAGTCCAGAGGGGCATGTTTCTCCACCAACAATCCAACACTCTACATCTGCGTGTCCTTTCATCACTCCGCTAACAATTTTAAGGAGCATGCGCCAATCTTTATGATCATCAATTTTCCCTACCCAAAGGATAACTGGCGGCCCCACATATTCCATTTTTATTAATCTAAAATAGTCACAATCTATCACATTAGGGAATAGGGATATTGGCAACTTTGATGTGCTGGCAGATCTCAAAGATTCGATTCTTTCAGTAAGATAATGAGATACTGTGAATATCATTCTCCCTGATTCGGGTAAGGTATTCAAGATTCTTTTCAATGCTTGTGTGCACTTCTATGATAACAGTTGCGTTGTGATTTGCTACACGTATAGCCTCAAGATATTCTTCCGAATCAATAATGATAACAGTATCAAAATTGTTCTCATTCAATAGTTTCACTGCTTCATCAATATCAACCCCAAAGTGTACTTTAGCATATGGACTGAGCATATTTGAAACATTGGACAATTCATACCTAAAACCACAATGAATGTCCACTTCAAACTCATTTGAGATGTGACGCATACGGTGGTAAATTTGAGTACATACGCCACCAAGAATACCATAACGATAGAGAAAAAGAACCTTCATTCACTTCTCACCTCCATGGAAAATAGACCATCAACATTAGGGGTGTGTGACAATGCAATGAACCTGTCAACTCTGTCTTCCCATCTGTTCACTGATAGCCAACGATTAATCTTCTGTTCTTGTGGCATAATGATAATTGCCTCGTCTAATGCATCGCAGAATTCTTCCACAGTTTCAACAGTAACAGTATAAGGATAATCCTGAATCTGAGGCATACGGAAAGAGACCACGGGTAATCCCAATGCTAAGTATTCATAAATCTTGATCGGGTCAACGGCATCTGAAAGTAGGCCAGTCTTGAATGGAATTATGCCGACCTTCCATTGACAGGCTATCTTATTAATTTCAGCATGAGTTTTTGGCCCAAGTAATACCATATTATCGGGAATTTGAAGATTATTTGGCTCAGAATGACCAATAATTTCAAAATAAATATTCGGTTTCATCTTTGCAATCTTTGTCAATGAATCCCAGTCAAACCAACTCTCAGAGAGATGTCCAAAATATCCCACTTTGTTCATGTCGCAACTGACTTTCTGGTAATCACGTGAAAGAAAAGAAGGATCAAAAGCATTCGGGACAACTTCAACCGCTTTTTTCGGGGAGAATGTATTCAACTTATTAGCAAGCGGTCTTGAAACTGAAGTCACATGATCACAATTAGCGGTGATATACCTCTCATTCCATGACTGATACCATCTGGCTTGGCCCACTATCCCAAATTCTTCCCAATCATCACGTGCGTCATATATGACGGTCCATCCTTTGATTCTGAATCGATTCAATATTTTTGGAATGCATGGGTGAGGATATGAAATGATGAATGTTTTTTCGACGTTACCAAAATTAAGATTAGAAATTTCAGATAAGAGAGAACTGGTGATGTCGATTGGCATTTGCAATAGTAAATCTCCCTCGTATGACGGGATGGTTTGATTTCGATGAAATCTATGATAACTGAAAATAACAGGTATTCCACGCTTTAGAAAATCTCTAGTCAAACGAATTGGACGATTGGCACGAATCTCTTGAACGAAGGTGGTTCCTGAAAACATAAAGACGACTTGACTTGGCTGAAGCTTCAATACATCATTTTGAAACTGGTTGAATCCATCCATGAAAGCCTCTGTTGATGATTCTTGAAGAGTGATTTCGGGAAGTAATGTTAATTCTGTGTTTGCATTCCAAGAGCGGAACCCTAAAACTACCCCAGTCGCTCCTTGAGGGGGCACAAATTCAATATAAAAAGAACCAGATGTAGAGTCGGGATTTAGATACGAGTAATGCCCAACTTTCTCTGAAAAAGTGAGACCATGGATTTTCGTAACCTCTATCTCGTTACTCAGTTTATCGTAAAATCGCATACTTACCAAAGCTGCATCTCTCTTTGGTTGTGTGTGTTGATTTACAAAACCTCTAATCTCAATTCCACGGTTGGGCCGACAATCATTGCCACCTTTAATATCGATCAATGAATGCTGAAGCAAGATTGATTTAGAAGTCAACTTTTGCTTCGTTTGAAACTGCCATGTCCAAGGTACATCCTCCAAATCCATGTTAATATTCTGTTCCATTAGGGATGCTGAAGACTTAACTTCCTGTTGTAATAATTCATATATTGTTGAGAGCTTCCTTACTATAACCTTCCAATCCCTGTGCTCTTTAACCCATGTATGTGCATTTATCCCAATTCTAATATAATCTTCTGTCTCAACCAAGTTGATGATTTTCTCGGACAATGATTGAGGATTATTTTCTTCGAATGTCACTCCAGTCTCATTCTCTATTATGTGCTCAGATAATGCTTCCACATTCGAGCAAATTATGCATTTCCCCATTGCCATGGATTCAAACGTTTTCAATGGTGTAACCAACTCGGTTACTGGAAGAGATACTCTAGGGAATACTGCAATATCAACCAAACTATGGTAGTCTTCGACTTCTTCATGAGGAATGCGGCCAGTGAATGTGAATAAGTTACTTACCTCTTTCTCCTTTACGAGTTGTTGTAAATAAGCAGTTTCGGAACCGTCTCCAACTATGAGGACGTGCAAATCAGGATTTTCGGAAGCAATCAATGACACTGCCTCAATCAATACATTAATCCCTTCATACATTACCAAAGACCCAATATATCCAAGTATGAATTTATTCTCAAGATTTAATTCTTTCAATAAGTTTCTATTTTTCCCAATTGGTTGAAATCTGTCGCAATCAACACCATTTGCCACAATCTGTATTTTCTCTGTAGGAATACCACGCCTAATCAATTCTCTACGCATAGGCTCATTCAACACCAACACTCTATTTACGGCATTACAAACTTCAATTTCCATGGCTCTGTTGAAAGTGAACTCCTCTGAATATTCCCACTCCTGATCATTTGAAACCCTTGTAATTTCCCAAAAACCACGAACCTCATATATCGAAGGTAATCCAAGACTTTTCGCAGCCATAGCAGCGGCCAATCCATTGACATGATTTGAAGCAGCATGAATTATTGAAATATTATTCTGTTGTGCAAATTTGATTACGTTTGCAGCATAGTAGTTGATGTAAGTTTGAAGTCCCAAGTCTCTTAGATACTCACCTTGAGTGAAAGTTCTGTGATACTTGACTGGCCCGACTACATCAATGGCTTCTGCATAAGAGGTGGATTTGCCCGTGATTTCAATTGGATAACAATGTCTAGTCAGGGCTTTGATATTTGCTCCCAAATCAAGAAAGCCACACAGGATCCCATGGCTTCTGCAGGCATACCCTCCTGAATGATGAGGTAAAGAGTTGTACAATAGGTAGACGACGTTAGTATCTTCTGTGGCACGATTGGCGGATCTAGAAATATTGAAGTCAAATCCATGTTTAATGGTAGAAAGATTTTCTTGCAATTTGTTCAACCTTTTAGTAATGAAACTTGATTTAGGAAACCTCTCTTGATAGCGCGACAATATCGAAAATGACTGAGTAATATTTCCTAATGCCAGTTCCAGTTTACTAATCATAATTACGATATCCTCTAAATGCCCGATGTCATAGGCTGACAACTCTTTTGAGATTGCCTCAAGGGCAAATTTTGTCAATACTCTACAGTTTTGGAATAGACGCTCTTTTTCCATCTGGTTTAGTAACATCATAAGTGAAACATCCTCAGGTTTAGTATCCACCAGAGATTGTAAATCCAAGACTAATTCCATTGGCTTGTATCTTTTCCTACTAATCACTTCATAACAATCAATGATGAACTCTAATTCTGAAGTCAATTGACCAACTTCCAAAGAAAATGGATTTAAAAGTTGAAATTTATTTAGTTTGTTATTTGTATTGTTACCCTCAAGATAATGCAATATTTTACCCTTAAGAAACAATTCGTAAACGTGCCTCCAATTTTCATTAGCATACCATCTCTTCATACGAGATAATAGCGCCCTGAATGAAACCCTCTCGACATTTGAATCGATGTTAACAACGTAGAGTTCTCGATCAATTACGATATCATTCTTCTTCTCGGCCCATGTTCTGAATGAAAGTTCAACAAATCTTGCATTCGATGGAATCTTAAATTCAAATATGAAGAAACCTTGTTCATCAGTTTTTAGGTAGGAAAACCATCCCACTTTTTCTGAAATGTACAAGCCTTTTAGATGATGGTTTACAGAATCAGCAACAATCATTTTGAACTCACTGTCAAAAAACCTGAAACTACACAAAGCGGAATTAACACGAGTGTGATCATTTCCACGCAATCTTCCCGATATCAATACATTTGACCATACATCACCATTCGTTGTTAGGTGAAGAATGTATTTTTTCCCCTTGTCATTCAATATTAAATCGTTTGAATCAATAAACCACCTATTCCCTTTCGCAACCTGTGTGGGGTACAGAGTTTTTCGTCTTCTGTGCAAACACATCTCTTGGTTGACCTTCCATTCATTGAAGGGCATTAGTTGCACGATGTCTGAAGTGACATCGGTTCGATTTTCCCTAGTGCTCATCACAGAGAAGTAGCGATCAGCTCTGATATCAAATCCAGCGAAGATGTAGTGACGATACAGATCGAGACCGAGATTGTAGTTTAGTGGTGTAATCCCTTTAATCGCTCCGAGAAGAAAGTTGTTCTTTGAGGCAACATTGAATTGGAAGATTCCGAATCGGTCTATAGAAAGGGTGGAGTCAATAGTTTCAACTACTGATGGCAATAGCATTCCATTGCCGTTCTGAAACCTCTGCTCAAATGATTTAGTTATCCTGTCGAGTGACACTGGTCGCTTCATCGACAACCTAATTTCTCTACGATATCTGATATTGATTGGAAGTAAGATTTTGCGCAACACGGGCAAGAGATGAATAGAAGCAAACCTCTCCGCAACATTCCGAATGGCTTTCATGTCATCCCTATTGTAAGCCAAGCAGCCATTAGATTTGAAAACAATGTAGAATCTTTCTTCCTAATGTTGCCATCCCACTAATTCATGGATAAGACTACCAAAATAATGACAATCCTAGAGTATAAAATAGCATCATTACTCGTTGATGATGCGGATATTTCAGTGTTTGAAAGATTCGAGCACCTCAAACATTGGGCACTTGATTGAATGGAAACTTAGAGGGTATTTGCAGTGATTACGCATTGGTTACAATGGGTTTAGCAAAGGTTGCACAGGGTGCTCAGTGGGTATGCTCAAGGAGTACCCTCTAGTTCAAATTCCCAAGGACTAGCTCCTTTATTTTGCTCTCTATAGGCGACGACGCAATTTCTCCATGAATGCATCAGCCTCGCCCAATTGTTGCAAACAATCCTCTACTCTCCCCTCGTTATGGGCATCAATAGCCAACGCTACTGCGGCTTCGCCTTGACGGCGTTCTTCATCCTTTACTTTGATATTGGCGGCCTCTAATTGATTGCGCAATATTGACCATTCTTCTTTGACAAAGGTAAGTAATTCATTGGCCTCATCCAATGCATGCCCTGCCGAATCTAAGTCTGTCGTAAGACGTTCAAGTAAGGTTGCAGCATGCGACCACTGCGAATCATCAGCAGCAGATTTTACTTCTTCTAGTCGGTCTTGCCACTCCTGCGCATCAGCTCGGTCAGAGAATCTCGCCACCAATTTCTTACGCTGTCTCAATCCACGGCGAACATCATCCATCGCCGCTCTCTCACGAGATATTTCTCGCACAATACCATCACTTAGTCCTCGGGTAAGGCTGTGATCTCCTTCTTTGAAAGCTCTATCTGCACGCTCCAAGCGCTCGTTCCATACTGATGAATCCATCCCATCAACAGACTTGAGTGCTTGTTTAGCATTCTCAAGTGATTCTTCAGCATTCTCAACCGCAACTCCAACATTTGCAAGTTGATCTGGAATAACTACAGCGAAATCATAGGCTTTTTTCGGGTGTTCTGCTAATAGACTTGCCTCAGCTTCCTTGAGAATAGAATGCATTGAATCAGCCTCGCCACCTTCGACGCCTCTCAGCAATCGCTTGGCTTCTAAGATTGCCTCCTCGGCTTGCTGCCACCATTCAATTACGGCGGAAGCCCGAATCTTGGCTTGACGATAGAGTTGCTCAGCCTCACGTAAACTTCCCAATTGTAGTTCACGGTCACCTTGAACCATGGCACTTTCGGCTCTTTTTGCTGTTGGAGCAATCGCCTCTGCTTCAGACACCACACGAGCAACTTCGGCGCGAATGTCTTCAACATCTTCAGTGAATCTTAGAGTTCTCTCGATATCATCATCCGCCTCATCGAGCAAACGCATCCCCAATCCGATATCAAGATGGCCTTCTTCTCCAGCGGTCATGACCAATGATGCTGCTTGATCAACAGCAGCACCGGTTGCTCGTAATTCAAGAATGCGCATTTCCAATTTATCGAGGCGGCGACGGAAAATTTTGCGCTCGGTTTTATCTTCATCCCCCCCAGACCAGTCAAAAAAAGCTAGCACACTGCCACCGAGAAGTATCCCCAGATCTAGATATAATACAGGGGGTTGATGCAGACTTGCGACAATTAACGAGAGAGTCGCTACGCAACCAACAGCACCCATAACTCCCCGATAACGGATAACTACAGGTTTACCATCCATAATAATACGGCTGACACGATAAAGGGTAAAGGAAACAAAAATCAATACCAGTCCACCCACCATTTGTGTGGTCTCACTTTCAAGAGTCCAAGTACCCATTAGGGCCAACGGCAACCACGCTACGGTTGTAGCTGCACCAATACGCGAGCGAGCACCGGGGGTCATACGAGGTAAATCTTGCATAATTAGAGCCCAAGCTAGAACAATCATCGGTGCTCCCAACGATTGCAAGACTGAGCGCTCACCACTGAAAGATGATTTGATATCGGGCCAAGCCAACCAAAAAGTTGCTGATAATAGTAATAATGCTACTAAAGTGGCTAATTGGTCGAGATGTTTTTGCCGCCGCTCTTGCTCGGCCTCAAGCCGAGATTCGACGCTACCAGCCTGCTCCATCATTTGATGCAGACCCACTATGCCTATGAATCAATACGCTAAACTGAGCGCTAGTAGTCATCATCATCGTAGTCGTCTTCGTCGTCTTCATAATCCTCAAAGGCATCTTCGTCGAATTCACCATCTTCCTCAAAGAACTCATCAAGTAAACTACCTTCATCATTGTGGATAGCAGTTTTACGAGCGATGGTAAAGACCACTGAAAGAGCCATTAGAGAAAATATCACGAAAATCCATGCCAATGGTTGTTCTCTCGGGCTGTCAAGCCATCCCATGTACGAAACATAGACCACTTCGATGCTGTGCTCCGCCTTATTATCATCTTCGTTAACTTCTGAAATTACATCCTCAGGGTCAACAATTACAATGATTCGGTCAATCATTTCCTCAGCCGTCCATTCAGCATTAATGACAATTGTTTCACCCGAATCAATCCCATTTAGGGTCGTAGCATGGAATGGAAGTTCGTGTTGGCCAGCATAAAAGGCGACCGAGAACGATGTTCCGGTAGGACCACCATGATTGGCAATAGTAGCGCTAATCTGCACTTTAGAATCAGGGCTGATGTGGTCATCAGCAAGTGAAATATCGATGACCGTCAATTCTGTAACTTCGGCTCCTAAACGAAGCCAAGACAGGTCATTATCCTGGTCTGCGCTGGGTAATTCGGCAATTGGGTTCGCTTCGCTATTACCAATTTCATGGAATGGGTTGCCTGCTGCATCATAACCGGTTACCCAGAAACCAATCAAGTCACCCGAGCGCGGAATTATGGTTCCCCCGCTGGTTAAATCCACCGTGCCAGTCCAATTTACCATGATTCCATCTTGCTGAATACCCAAAGTATTGGTGCCGCTGGCAATGGTAATGGTATTTGTATGGTCACGCATGACCCAATTTACCATTTGCTTACTGCCGGTCAAATCAGCATCCTCAGTTCCCGAAAAGGCTACAGGAAGTCGTGATAAATCAGTGGCCGCACTAATATCGATCACATCAATTGGCATAGTGCGATGGGTAACTCGAGGCGGAGCGTGGTCGACAACAACCCGTAATGTGGTAGCCACAGTATTTCCTGTCATATCTTCACCACTACCAGGAATATCGGAAATTGAGATTAGACAAACACGCATTTCTGATGAGGCCAGCGCTGCAGCAGACGACAATGGAACTTCGACGTTGTAGCCACCATCAGAAGCAATACTACCATCAGACCATATATTCAAACCATCGAATACTTCGACTTGAATACCAAGATTACGCGGTGCTGGAGTGTTTGAACCCTCATATACGACTTGGCCCGAGAACGAAAGCCTATCATCAGACCTTACCCTACTGCCATCAGCAACCGGACCCGTACGAGGCTCGGAAATATCTGAAATTAGGAAACTACTCGATGAGAGAACCAAATCATTCTCAACCTTGAAGGTGTAGTCCGCAAACTCAAGTAAGGTGTCTTCATCATTGCCTCGTTCCTTGTAAACCAATGCAAGGTCACCATATTCTTCATCTGGCCAATCCCATGTAAAGCGGAAATTGAAGGTTACTAAAATCCATGGCATCCCCGAAGGATCGAGAGTGGTTTCAACGAAACTACTCGGTAATAGAGTTATGAATTCACTTTCAGACCAAAAGGTATTGTTGAAACCGCTGTATGAAATCACTTGTCTATCCTTTTGAGGATTTGGCCCTTCAAAGTCAAAGACCAAAGAAATATGTTCAAAATCAATCACCGTATTTGCATCTATCAAACCTAGCATGATAGTTTGGTCTTGACCCGCAAATACTGCTGACTCATCGAAATGACCAAGCCATTGAAGTCCAGTAAATTCGGCCGAAGAATCACGGCGAGTAAGATAAGTGGCGGTATCGCTACCAAAACCGGCTCCATGCTCACCCCAGACAATGTCACCATCGGCATCAAGTCCAAGATTGTGCTTGAGTACATTCCCGGCGGGGTCTGTTCCTGATATGAAGTAAGAGACTCGAGCCATATTAGGGTTCATACTATCATCAATTTCGGCAAAGAACCACTTATCCTCACCCTCGGTTTCGTTGACCATTCGGATACTGTGATATTCTTCGGGATCTGCCAACCCGTTGCGGTTATCATCATGATTAAATTCAACCCAATAATTTAGGTCGAGGCTAGTCGGACTGCCGACCTTATCATCAACATGGAAGCGAATTAGATGTTCTGGATCGGCCGCCTCATAGTCTCCTTCAACAGGATAATTTTCCATCGCTCGCGGCTCAGTTGCATCGACTCGGATAGTGTGAAACCAAGTTTCATCCATATCTAACACACGTGATGGATCACGCTCATTGTAGGTTTCCAACCCATAGGTTACTCCATCTGGAACGTCGATAGTTGGTACATCGACACTGATGAAAAAGGAGCCATTGGGATTACTTAGATCACGCCACGATGAGTGGACAAAGGTGCCCTGTGCAATACGCGTATCAAAGGCATTATCCTTGGGAGTATCGTTGGTGTCCTTGAAGAACATTTGTCCTTGGAAATGAATTGTCTCTCCTGCCGCAACCCATGTGTTTTCCGGCATATCATTCCAAGTTACTTCGCCATCATTATCGAGTACCTTAAGCCACCCTAGTCCAAAACTATGGTTGACTAGCATGGTCTTTGTACCAGCTAATTGGCTTGGCTCAAAATCATTATTATCAATGCAACGGGCAGTAAATCTAACATTACTTTGCTCAGGGAAATCCCCTTTCACCTTGAATCGCCAATGCACTTCAAGAATGCCATTACTGATATTTGTGTATGATGATTGGTCTACTGAAATCCAATCTCCAGGGTCATTTTCAGTAGGCAACGAATCGAGTAAATCCCATTCAAGCAATGGTGCCATACCTAAAGGTGCGGCATTGAATTGTAGTGACACCTCATCAATCGCGCTAGCGGTTTCACCAATAACGTGACGGGTGATGACTTCGTACGGTTCAATACGTTCGTGAAGAACCTCGGTCTCGTCATAAATAATATCCAAATTAACCGTTGACATTTGGTATATTATTGAAAATGAATTAATACTCATTATTCCAGACGTACCTGAACTAATCTCAATTGGGATATTTACAAGTCCACTACCAGTATCGGGAATTAAATTATTCAAGGCATTAATTACCGCCACATCATTGACTACCAATTTACCGAGGAAGGTGTCAGTTTTGGTCCATTCTTTGGAGCCATCACCACCGATATCTAAACCTACATTCTTCGGTGCGTTGGTGTGGAATTGAATATTGATGTCGTGTAATGTAGGAGTATCACTACCGCCAGCAAAATTCACACATACCGCAAAATAAGTGGAGGTAGTAAAGGAATGCGTTTCACCTGGATTGGCAAATAATTGTGATGTGCCGGAACAAGCCGAATTACTGTATATTCTTACTGTCAATGATGTTCCCGAAGGAGTGGTTCCGTTCCACCAAATTGACGCCGCAACCGGAGCACTACCAGTGGTGCCACCATAATATTGTGAACGTAGATAGAAATGACCGCTACTAACGTATGAATCGACATATGTCAGAGTTATCATATCGAGTACTGGTGTCTTGGTAGTAGTTCCATTTAGGTATGCCCTAGCAACTAGTTGATTACCCGCCTGGGCGAAAGTGATAGTGTTTCCTAATCTCGCAGACTTCCAAGTCACTCCATTATCCAATGACAATTCAAATTCTATCGAAGTATTATCAGGGACATGGGTAATCGCTTCAGTGATACTGACCTGAGTAATAGACGAAGAAAGGGTATTGGTGATACCTTGCACAACTGCGGTTGTGGTCGAAACACTACGTTCATCATAGGTTACTCCGCTACCAGACAGAACCAATTTCCTAGAAGATGCTGAACAATAATTTGAATGGAAGCAAGTATGGCCATACGTTCCATCTCTCATGTTTTCTAATCCATAATGGCCTACATTGTTAAATTGATTTGTGCCCATATGCACAGCAACACCGCTACCAATATCGAAATAACTATGCAAGGCGTAATTAGATGAATATCTATTGTAAGTTACTCGGTCACCATCAACTACTAATCCTGAACCCAAGCCACCTAATTTCGTATTTGATCCAAGCGTATAAGTTAGATTAGCAGTGGTTGGGAAAGTCCTACTTACCTGCCAAAGGTAATGGTAATAATTTGGGGACATCGACTCGTAAACTGCGAGATATAGGTCATTCGTAACCGGGTCAACTGAAATTCCCACAGGATAGTATGGAGAACTCATCATCCAATATTGACTGCAACTCCAATCACCACTACTGCTGATTGACCATTTGGACACATAACGGTATGAGTACGATACAAGCCATACGGTATTGTTACCGTCTGCAGCTGCATCATAAATGTAGTAGATTGCACTTGAAGTGCAACTCCCGTAACTGAGACCTGCGGTTCCTATGTAAGCGCCTGAAGTCGAATTGTAACGTTGTATTTGTGGAACCTGCCCAGTAGAAGTTGAAGAATACATTAGGACGTGAATTTCATCGCCAAGATTGGCAATTGGTCCTGGATAATTCCAAGTTTGGCTTGCGCCCAAAGATTTCTTGGGTGGCTGGTAGGTAACACCTTTGAAGCCTTGATCGGATAATGCAACGAAATGACCTGTCGTATTGTGAGTTGCACTACCTGCATTGGATACATGTGTCGAAGAAGCGAAGGTTGATGTTCGGTCGGTCGGTTGAGGTTTTAGATGAACCGCGTCATTCTCTACTTCCAAGTTAGTACGCCATCCGTAGTTCAGCCCAGGAGGCTGACCAATCCAGTTACCGGACCCGGCCCCCCCAAAGTTACTGTCTGAAGTCAAATTCGTCCAACTGGAACCTGATGCCTTGCCTTCAAGTTCAAATTCTGCTTGGGTCACTTCAGCCCCGTATGGAATCGTAATTTCACCGGCTTGACCGGTTCCTTGGCCAGAAAAAGTATGGGAATATGAGGTTGAACCATCATTGAATTTGGTCTCAGTTGTCGCTGCGCTAGCCAATGGAGAAAGAGAAGATACCAAGAAAATCAATACGATTGAAGATGCCAAACGGCGACGAGAACTCATGGTAATCATCTATGACCACGTGTTACAGCATTTGAATATATCCACCAATGGTCAAGAGTCCCGTAGGGACTCAAAAGAATTTGAAAAGGGAAATGCTTGAGGGAAAAAGGTATTTCCCACCACCGCATACGCAGATGAGAGGATAGCCATGGCTGGTAAGGGAAAAAAGGGGTTAATGGCAAAATTCAGCAAGTGGTGGGAAGGTAAACGCGACAAGCATTTGGCAATCCTGTCCACCCTATTTGCCGCCAGCGTAGTGCTTATTGTCGCTTCACTTGCGCAATTTCTATTTCTCCAAGAAGTCGAAGGTTTCGAAGACTATACCGGTCCAGCATGGGTCATTCTTCTAATCGGCAGCATTGTCGCAATCGTAATCGGCCCTGAATTTTTCCACTACATCGGTCAACGCTCGGTATTACTCGAAGCATTCGCTATCGACTCACGTTCAGAATTGGGCAAAATGCGTGGCGAGGCCGAGTCAGCAGCCCGCTTGTTGGGAAGTTCAGCCGAAGAGCGGCTAAACGAACACTTAACGAGTCTTGGTCTTAAGAAGATGCGCCGCTGAGGGTACTTCACCCATGTCCGATGCAAGCGACAATACAGGCTGGATTCTCGCCCGCGAGATGATTCTCGCATTCGGGATGATTGGAATGTTAATTCTCGGGATGTGGATTCACACCGGCTCAATGCCGCCACTGGTCGTGGTTGAGTCGGATTCAATGATTCATTCTGAAAAAGGTGAAATCGGTTCAATTGATGCTGGTGACCTAATACTTGTCCACTCTTATCCACCCGAAGATATTGTGACTTATGCAGAAGCGACCGACCCTTCGGGTTTCCATTTCGGTCACGATTCACTTGGTATGGGGGGAGATGTCATCATCTACAAGAAAAACGGTGCTGAAGGCACTCCAATTATCCACAGAGCAATTCTCAAAGCGGTGGCTAATGCGACCGTAGACCCTACCGACCGATCTACACAATCTTGTCCCAGTGGCTCATCTTGGGACGGAATTAGCCGAGGTGCAGATGGAGTTGCAGGAACCTGTGTCCTCACTTGGGATGTTGCCGGTACGACATTACTCAATGTTGATAAAATCACATGGGCTTTTGATGGGAATGGCACCGGCTTATACGAATGTAATCGCAATAATGAATTCAATCACGGCGATATTATTGACGACTATTTGCTAATTAATGATTGGGACCCTCAGCACGCTGGTTTCATCACGCTTGGAGATAATAATCGCTGTTCGGTTGACCAAGGTAGTGGAGCATCGCCTGGCTCCAGCGGCCTATACACAAGTGCAGGTCAGGTCGGAGCGGTGCAAGATGATTGGTTGGTAGGGGTTGCCGGTGCTGAAATCCCATGGCTAGGAACGGTCAAGTTGGCCTTATCTGGAAACGAACCTGGAACCAGTTACGTGCCCACTTCTTCATGGATTGGTCTCGTAGTTAGCGTTGGATTATTGCTAGCATTACCATTTGTGTTTGAACCAATCACCCGTGTAATAATGCAGAATTCACCCGAAGTCGATGAAGCCGAGCGTGAAGAAGCCGTCACGGTCGTTGCCAAAACATTGTTTGAAGAGGAATAATCATTCTTCGTCAACAGAAAGGGCTGGAGCACGCCCACCGAGTTCTGTCTCGGCCGAATGAATCGTTTCACTTACCTTGGAAATTTCTTCGGATAAACGTGTTAATGATCCCTGTTCAAGCATTCGACGAACTGATTCTCGCTCCCGTTTGAGGTTAGCCAATCGGCGATTGCGGTCACGCGGAAGAATAGCATTACCTCGCATTTCCAATAACCACTTTTCAAGTAATGATGATACTGAATGGGGAGATTTTACCTCGGCGGTAATATCGATACTCTTACGACGATAGCGCACTCGAATGCATCCATCTGGCCGACGATTGGCTTGAACTGAACCTGGTGTCCAGTCATCCCCAGCAATCGTCAATCTGTGCTCATCGATCTTAACTTCACTATCACCAACCAATACCGCCACTACTACCGATTGTGAAAAGCGCATAATACATTCTATTCGCTCGCCTAAGGTCGACCAAACCGATACCTCAGATGGCGTCTCTCCAATCTCTTCTTGGGCCCAAGCGATGATGCTTGCCTCTGACTCGTCCACACCTGCGCGTAACCGCCATTGCGTTATAACTCTCGCATCATCAAAAGCGATTCTTCAATAGAGATGGAGGCGAGCGAGCCGCGTGGCGACGGATTGGCTGACCATCGAGTGGTTCAACCCCTCAGTTATTTTCATCGCCTTTATTGGTTGGTGGATCCTATTACGTTACTGGGAGCATAATGGAACTCTCGACCGGTGGAATGCGACCAAAGTATTCGGATTTATCTTGATGATACGTACCGACAAAGGGAAGAAAACCCTTGAAACCATATCTAAACCGCGTAAATTTTGGCGCTGGTATGGTGAAATCTCACTGTGGATTTGCCAATTCTCAATGTTCCTTGTCCTACTATTGCTTGTTCTTTCTCTATTTGCCACCATTACCTCACCTCCTACCGACCCGCCTTCGGCAACCGAGTTGGTCGCCATCCCAGGTCTAAATCCGGTTATCCCACTCGGCTGGGGGGCTCTTGCCTTCATCATCGGTTTGGTAATTCACGAATTCGGGCATGGCATCCAAGCCCGCGCCCACGGGATGCGAGTACGTTCGTTTGGAATGTTATTACTTGGACCACTTCCACTCGGTGCGTTTGCTGAACCTCAAAGTGAGGAATTGATGAAGGCACCAAATCGTGAACGGATGAGAATCTTTGCCGCTGGGCCTTCGACCAATATTTTCGCCTGCATATTTTGCTTATTGGTTATGGGATTGCTAGCTGGGCAATTCGCTGCCGCACAAGCGGGAATACACGCTCAAGGTATCGTCGAAGAATCAGGTGCTGACGAGGGGGGGTTGTCGGCATATGATACCATTATCGCCATTGACAATACCAGCGTTTCCAACCTCAATGATTTCGAACTGGTGATGGATAATCATCGGGCTGGCGATGTTGTCAGCATGGACATTATTCGCTATCAAGATGGCGAGCAGGTACAAATCATCGTTAATTTAACTGACAAATACCAACATTACGTTGAACAGGGATATGATGAGGATACATTATCGCTTTACGAAGTCGAAGAAGGTGACCCCTTTGTCGGAGTTGTTGGGCTGGCCAGTAATACCTATGCTATCGATAATTTGGCTGGACCACTCTCACCTAATCTTGACTTGGACCCCAAGTCACGGGCGTTAGGATCGCCTTTCCATTTGCTCGGATTAGTCATTACCCCATTTGAATACAAGGGTCAATCCATGCACCCAATTCAGGAGGAAATGTTGGTAGCGGATGATGGAGTTATCGGACAAACCCTTGGTAAGGATGGTTTGCTATTTCTGGTGAATCTCGCCTTTTGGTTACTGTGGGTCAACTTCCTTCTTGGCATCACCAATCTCATTCCAATGGTTCCCTTTGATGGTGGCCATATGATGCGCGATACGCTACGAGACATTTTGCGCGGGGTCGATAAACTCGGTCGTAAACTCGGCAAATGGAGAATCCATCCGCTGCGACTTGAGCATTTCGTCAACCGCACCAGCAGCAAAAGTAGTCTGGTGCTTTTCCTAATGGTTGCGTTCATTATTCTGCTACCATATTTCCGCTAGGGTCGGAAATTGGTAACCCAAGAGGGGGGATCGTCAACCACCTCAATCGATTCGTCATTAGATTCTGAAATTGGTACTGTTTCAATTGTCTCGGCCTCGTCCTCATACCGCTTAGCGCGTTCGAGGGCTCGTTGAAGTGAAGCCGAGCCATCATTACTTTTGCTTTCATCACTAGTATCAACGACCGATTTATTGTCCGAATCTGTGACTGTGGTCTCGCTACGACAAACCAATGCGAGGAATTTATGCAACGGCATACCCTTCTCCCATTCTAGCATAGGATTTCCTTTGCTCGTGCGTGGTAAGGCTGGTAAACGGCGCGACAATAAAGCAAGACGACCCGAAAGTGCCGAGACCTCGACTCGAAAAATCCTCCATGAATCACCCCGCACACCTTTGAGACGTTGGGCATAAAGCGGCATTAATCCACAACGTTCACCTTCAGCCTGCATTGCATCATGCTGGTTTCGGGTTCTGCCACTCAAATATACTCGCTTATCCTTAGTCGTTTTGACCTCAATTGGAAAACATAAATCACCTCGTAAAGCGAGGATATCGCCACTCCCTTCCATACCGCTACCAGCTGCACGTACCACTAGGAATGGTCGTTGAATTACTCGCATCGCACGAGCCTTTTCCAATTCGCTACAAGAACGTGTGACTGCTCTAACTCCATCGGGATTTCCGGCTAGAACTGCGCGTAATTCTCGCTCATAGCCGCTCGCCATCACCGCCTATCGGACTGCACTCGCCTTTTATCAAAGCGGTAATTATACGAACTCTAAGGCAATTTTTCCCTTTTTGTGATTTCCCCGAAAAGTGGTTACTGGAATTATTGAGGCAGAGGGTTCAAAGTTCGACAGCCTAAGGGTGGTACGTGGAGCACCTCGTAGTAAGAACTGCAGATTTTCGCCTCGCTTGGCGACTCATCAAAGTTATTCAACGCCGTAAGATACCCTGTATCCAACTCCATCCCAATGATCCTCTTCCTCACGAAAATAGTGTTTGGATAGGCTCAGTTGAAGAAGTCGAATCTTGTTCTGAGGGTCAAGCGGTTTATGCCGATGAATCGTGTATTGAATTAGCGGTCGAACGCGCCTTCCATTTGCTCAAGGGTCTCGGACCTACCGTGATTTTGGTTTTCGGCGTCGACCCCGGCCCTCGGCCAGGACTAGCATGGTTGGCCGATGGAGTCTTAGTTGGTGCCGCATTGATAGAGAAAGTTGATGATGTCGCCAGCCATATTCAAGCCATTGCATCAGGTATCGAGCATGATCGCTTAATCGTTAGAATTGGTGATGGTTCATCTACCCTGAGAAATCGAATTTCAAATTGCTGCATTGTGCGTGGCTTAACGGTAGAATTCGTCGATGAAAGGAGAACATCAAGAGGTATTTCACGCCATCATCACCACGCTGCTGCCACCCGAATTGCTCTCCTAGATGGTGTGCGCATTACCCAGCGACAAGTAGTCGCACCTGCCGAAGGTGAATTACGCGAATTACAACGGCGTAGTCGGCGAATGAGTGAAGGTGAAATCACAATCTCACGCAATTTGGCTAAGTCAGTAGCCGTAGGAAGACTATCTATGGAAGAAGCATTAGAGGTTCAGCGAAATAAACGCTACAATGACTGAAATCATTCATTGGTGGTATCAAGACCAGGCAATTGGTCTTCAGACTCACGGTAGACGGTACGCATATTAGAAATGAAATTGCGCTCTTTGACGATTAATACATATTCATCAATACCGGTTTTTTCCTCACCATCAAGCCAATTGAGAAGAATGTCAAGAGTCATGCGAGCTCCCTCACGGTGTGGATAAGAAAATACTCCCATCGAAAGTGCTGGAGCAACAACTGTCTTTACTCCCTTCAAGTCCTTGATTGTAGCGAACATATTTTCGTATGTCGTTCGCAATAACTCGCGTCTGTCATCGTCTTGATTAGGCCGACGGCAATCGGGTGAAACAACATGCACAAGGTGCTTACACTGCTCGGAAAGACCAAAGGGTTTGGTGACGACATTGGTAGTTACTGCACAAGGTGGTTGATTCAGTTTTCGTTGTTCGATAGAAATTTGTCGGCACGCATCACGCAATTCTTCTCCAGCCTTCTTGTGAACTTCGGCATCTGCTCCTTCTCGACCGGACAAGCGATTGTTGGCTGGAGTGACAAGAACATCTGCACTGCGCTTATGTAAGTCATCTCCAATGACAAATAAACGACCATGTCGACATGTGCGCGACATGTATAACTCTACCATGCCCTAACAAGCCAAGCCATCGGTTATATTCGCGCCGGCTACG